>JAVEVB010000004.1:0-169714 GCA_034005265.1 Lentimicrobium sp. | reverse complement strand
CCAGGTTATCAATTACCGATGTATCAGGAAGAGAAGTAGCAAATATTTCGCTTTCAAATGGAAACAACAAAATAAACACAATTTCTTTCCCGGGTGGAATATATTTTGCCCGGATAATTTCAAACAAACAACAAATGCTTCAAACAGAAAAACTAATTAAAATCAAATGATATGAGAAAATTATTTACGCTGGTTACAATGACTTTCATCTTGTCAGTAATCGTAAATTTTTCAAACGCCCAATGTATTAAAACTTCGTGCAATGGTTCATCCAACACAGGTACATACTCTTCGGCAATAGGTAATCAAACAAACAGTTCTGGCAATTATGGATTTTCATCCGGCAATCAATCAAGCGCTTCCGGCGAAAGTTCTACAGCTTTAGGTCATTTATCAATCGCCTCTGGCATTTATTCCTTTGCTGTTGGTTACAAACCACAAGCCCAAGCCCAGACTGCAATATCAATTGGATATGAAACGAAGGCCAAGTTTGCTAAATCATTTGCAATAGGAGAAATGAGTGAAACAAATGCAGTACAAACATATGCATTTGGTCAAAATTGTATCACAAATGCCTCGCAATCGTTAGCTATTGGGCGTTATATGCAAACCAGTGCATCAGGTGCAATTGCTTTGGGATCATCTACGTCCCAAGGTCCATTGGTTAATGGTATCAACAATTCATTAATGATTGGCTTTAACAGCACTGTGCCAACTTTGTTTGTTGGACCTTCTCCCAGTTATAATAGTTCTGGCAATGTGGGTATTGGCACAACTGCACCCCAGGCTAAACTTCAGGTTACCGATGGAGATATTTTTATTGAGAATATCAACCGCGGCATCATTATGAAATCACCCGATGGCAACTGCTGGCGCGGCACCCTGAACAACCAGGGGCAGATGGAATTTACCCTGCTTCCGGATTGCGTAAGCGTAGCTTCGGAAACCTTGCCAACTCCTGTGGGTGCTTCCATTCGTATTGCACCAAACCCGGCCAACGGTTATTTCGAGATCATTTGCAGCCAGGAAGAGTTGACTTGCTTTAAAACCTATACTGTTTATGATATGTATGGGAAACAAATGCTTACCGGCAGTTTAAACGGAAGGCAGCAGCGCGTAAATACATCTCAACTTTCGCCAGGAACCTATCTTCTAACCTTAACCGGTAATTTGCAAACCTGGTCTGAAAAGGTGGTTGTGCAATAGATTGGCAGGCACAGCAAGAATGAAAGACGTGGCGTCGGTTGAAAGCACCGGGCTAAAAGCTGCTGTGGAATAAATCACGGATAGTCAATGATTGCCCGTGAAGCAGCATATACAATGGATTAATTGGATGTTTGATATGAATCATCTCTCCCTTCATCTTTCAAAAACCACCTCCTTCAATCCGCAACTAAACTTCCGTTCATCCTCACCCGTTAATTGCAGCATCCCATACTCGCCAATTCCGGTAATTCTGGCGCGTAAATTTTCGCCATGTATCGTATAGTTGGCCCATTGGTTGAGGCGGTAAAACCGGGACAGGTAAGCCTGTTCGAGTTCCTGGTCTTTGCCCGTCTGCAACAAATCATAAGCGTGATCAAGTGCAGCGTGCCACTTTGTCAGCAAATCGGGTATTGAATATTGCCTGCCGCTGATCATGGCCAATGATATGGCCAAAGGTGCCCTTGAGTCAAATTTGGTTTGGTTTACATTCAGGCCCAGGCCGGCAATGGTTTGTGCTATGGTATTTCCTGATATATTGTTCTTTATCAACATACCTGCAACTTTCCGGTGGTTCAGGTAAATGTCGTTTGGCCATTTGATCTGTGGTTTAAAAATGCTGTCAAGCGATTCCAGCATATTACAAACCGAAACTGAAATCACCATGGTAAGTTTGAACTGTTCTTCGGCGGGCAAAAAATCAGGATAAAGCACCACCGATGCCGTGATGTTTTTGCCGGGTTCGCTCAGCCATTTATTCTCTCCAAGGCCAACACCTGCAGTTTGTGCATTGGTGTAAACCACTGTGCCTTCGGGTAATTTTTGAGTTTGTAATAATTCGGCAGCCCTTGCATTGGTTGATCCTACTTGCTCATCGAAAATAAAACTGTGCCTTAATGTCATGGGTTTGTTGATTTTAGATTAATGGCGTCATAAACCATAACGCGGTATAATTGTTGATTGGCCAATGGTTCATAAAATATCATGCAGCACAGTAAAAGCCCTCCATTGTGCTGAATTTGATTTGTTTTAATGATTAACTTTGCAAAAATATATTAAAATCAGGCCTATGGCGACCAAAAAAGTCAAAACTGCATCAGAAATGCTCTCCGAAATTATCATTGAAGGAATTCATGAAAAGAAAGGGGAATCGGTGGTTAGAATCGATTTCCGGAAAATGAAAAATGCGGTTGCCGACTTTTTTATTGTTTGCCACGGTTCTTCCCGGGCGCAGGTTGAAGCCCTTTCTGATGCTGTTCAAATGGAAGTTAAAAAAGCTACCGGGCAGAATGTTTGGAAAAAGGAAGGTTTTGAAAATGCCGAATGGGTCTTGCTTGATTATTTTGATGTGGTAGTGCATATTTTTCAGGCTGATGCCCGTAAATTTTATCGTCTCGAGGATTTGTGGGCCGACGCTGAAATAACAACACATGAACCGGCACCACCCACAGTTAAAAAAAGAACTAAAAAATCTACCGAGGGTACTACAGAATAGCGAAATGGACGAATCTAAAGATAAAAAGCCGGATAATAATGGTTTAAAACCAAAACCGGGAAAACCTAAATTCAGTTTCTACTGGATATATGCAATACTTGCACTTGTCATTATTGGTTTGCAGTTTATGAACTGGAACACGCCCGCCAAAGACATTGGCTGGGGCGAAGTGAAGCAAAAATTGATGGATCAGGATGTTGAGCGCATTGTACTTGTTAACCGCGAGTTCGCTGAAATTTATATCAAGAAGGAGAAACTTTCCTTGCCAAAATATAAGGATCTGGAGACTTCAGAGAGTTTTGGTGGGCCGAAACCTCATTATGTATATAACATTGGCTCCATAGAGACTTTTGAAAATGATGTAAATGAGCTTCAAAAGGATATGGAGAAGCCGGTTTACATTGAAAATCAAACGCGCCGAAATGTTTGGGGTGATGCACTCGGATGGATTTTTCCGATATTGTTGCTCGTTGGTGCATGGTTTTTCATCATGCGGATGATGAGTCGTGGCGGTGCAGGTGGTGGCGGACAGATTTTTAACATAGGAAAATCTAAAGCCCAGCTTTTTGATAAGGATACCCATGTTAATGTTAATTTCAATGATGTTGCAGGACTTGAGGAAGCCAAGGTTGAGATTATGGAAATTGTTGATTTCCTGAAAAATCCGACCAAATATACCACTCTTGGTGGGAAAATTCCCAAAGGAGCATTGCTTGTTGGCCCTCCGGGTACAGGAAAAACCTTGTTGGCCAAAGCCGTTGCCGGTGAAGCCAAAGTGCCTTTCTTCTCCCTTTCTGGTTCCGATTTTGTGGAAATGTTTGTAGGCGTTGGTGCCTCACGGGTGCGCGACCTGTTCAAACAAGCCAAAGAAAAGTCACCCTGTATTATTTTTATTGATGAAATTGATGCCATAGGTCGTGCAAGGGGCAAAAATCAGATGACCGGTGCCAACGATGAGCGCGAAAATACTTTAAACCAGTTGCTTACAGAAATGGACGGTTTTGCCACCAATGCTGGCGTAATCATCCTTGCGGCAACCAATCGTGCCGATATTCTTGACAGGGCCTTGCTTCGTGCTGGTCGTTTCGATCGTCAGATACATGTAGAACTTCCTGATCTTGAAGAACGTAAAGCTATTTTTAAGGTTCACATGAAGCCGCTGAAGTTCGATATCCTGGTAGGTGCTGATTTCCTTGCAAGACAAACTCCCGGTTTCTCGGGCGCTGACATTGCCAATGTGTGTAACGAAGCTGCGTTGATTGCCGCCAGGCGCAACAAATCCGAAATTGGAAAACAGGACTTTATTGATGCTATTGACCGTATAGTTGGTGGTTTGGAAAAACGCAATAAAATAATTTCTCCCCAGGAGAAAAAAGTAATTGCTTTCCATGAGGCAGGTCATGCTTCGGTTAGCTGGTTGTTGCGTTATGCTCACCCATTGGTCAAAGTTACTATTGTGCCACGTGGGAAAGCCCTGGGCGCTGCCTGGTATTTGCCCGAAGAGCGGCAGATTACTACTTCCGAGCAAATGTTTGATGAACTTACCGCAACTATGGGCGGCCGTGCTGCCGAAGAGGTGATTTTTGGAAAGATTTCTACCGGAGCACTTAATGATCTTGAGAAAGTAACCAAACAGGCTTACGCTATGGTGGTTTATTTTGGTCTGAACAAAGAGATTGGGAATGTAAGTTATTATGATTCTACCGGTCAGCAGGAATATTCATTTAGTAAGCCGTTTAGTGAATCAACGGCTCAAACTATCGATATTGAGATTAAAAAGATCGCAGAAGAGGCTTACCAAAGGGCAAAGGATATTTTAATTGCCAACCGGCCGAAGTTCGAGCAACTTGCCGAGATGCTTTTGAAGAAGGAGGTTATTTTCAGGGAAGATCTTGAGGCTATATTTGGCGTCAGACCTTTTGAAGAACACCAGGAGTTTAATGGCGGTATTGACGAGAACCCACCTGTACTTGAAGCCCCCACCATAGTTTCAGAGGCTGAAGTTGAACTTCCTGCCGGCCCTTCTGTGAGCGATCCGACTGTTAAAGATACTGATGACAAAAAAGCGGAATAGTTTTAACACACGTCCCGACCACATCCGGGAGAGTACCACGCGCGAGAAGGTGCTTAAGAACGTCCGTCATGCGCTTATTGAGCCGGCGGTGAATCCTTTTCAGGGCGTGGATAAAACTTTGCCCATTTATCAGCCATTGGCTGAGGACCCTGACATTAACTTTGCTGCTGAGTTTACTAAAGTAGGGGGTAAATTTATCTTTTGCGAATCACCTGAAGATATGGTCACAAAAGTTATTTCACTATTTGATGGAAAACTTTGGGAACAGGCCTGGGCAAATGACCCCGCATTGATTGGATTGCTTAACCAGGCCGGGATTAAGGTAAACAAGCCTGGTGCTGATGACCACGATATGAAAGTCGCCCTCACTACCTGTGAATTTCTGATTTCACGACTTGGTAGCATTATGGTTTCCAGTGCGCAGATTTCTGGGCGTAAAATGAATGTTTATCCCGAAATTCATATCGTTATTGCATTTACCTCTCAGATTGTAAACGATTTGGGTGATGCACTTACCAAACTCAGAAATAAATACAATGGGAAGCTGCCGTCAATGGTTTCGGTGATTACCGGGCCAAGCAGGACTGCTGATATTGAAAAAACACTGGTCATGGGTGCGCATGGACCAAAAGAGTTGTACCTCTTCATGGCCGATGACCAGATTAAGGAGTAAGTAATGGAAGGATGGACCTGTATTTATACGACAACTCTTCTTCATGAAGCAGAACTTATCAAGGGTATGCTGGAAGAGAATTTTATTACAGCCATCGTAGTTAATAAGCAGGATTCATTTTACCTTTTTGGTGATATTGAAATTCATGTTCCTAATGCTAATGCCTTTGAGGCCATACAATTATTAAAATCGAGTGAAGGTGAATAGTTTTGTAAAACGTACCATAACCGGGGTAGTATTTGTTATTTTGATTATTGGTTCGGTGGTGCTCAGCCAGTTGGTTTTTGCTGGACTCTTTTTTCTGGTTACCATTGGCGGATTGTTTGAGTTTCTGCGTATTTCAAAAGCCCTTGGCGGAAATGTAAGTAAAGTAGCCTTGATCCTGTCGGCTACATTTGTCTATACGCTGATTACTTCTGTTGAATTTGGGTTTACTACTCCGGATGTTTTGATGTATGGACTGCTTGTTTTTCCATTCATCGTTGTCTTTGAGTTATTCCGAAACAGTAAAAGTCCGTTGTCAAACGTTTCACATGCTATTGCTGGCTTACTTTGGATTGTTTTGCCACTGGCTTTGCTCAATGGGTTCTTTAGTCAGGCTGTTGGTCCGGCTTGGCATCACAGTGGAGCGTTGTTGGGTTTTTTTCTTATTCTTTGGATTTTTGATTCGGGAGCCTATATTGCAGGTTCAATGTTCGGAAAACATAAAATGTTGGAGCGTGTAAGTCCGAAAAAGTCCTGGGAAGGCTTTTTGGGAGGAATGTTGCTCGGTTTTTTGACGGCTTTTCTTGTTTCCGCATCTTTTACTGAATTTTCTTTGTCAGAATGGATGATTATTGCGCTGATGATTATTATATTTGGCACCTTGGGCGATTTTGTTGAATCCATGCTTAAAAGGAGCGCCGGGATAAAGGATTCAGGGAGCATATTGCCCGGGCATGGTGGTATTTTGGACAGATTTGATGCAGTTTTTATTGCAGCTCCGGTTGTTTTTCTTTTGCTTCTCTTGTTCCGATAGCCGCTCTGGTGTCAGTTTTTATTTTTTAAAACCATCGTCATGAGAATTCACAAGGAAGGATACTTCATTATTCTTATATCATTTATTGTTCTCGGGATTTTGTCTCCACTATCCGGCTTTGTCCCAATGCCTGTGTGGATGCATTACATTTTGTGGGTAGCGCTGCTTCTGCTTTTTATATGGATAGTCAGGTTCTTCAGGTCTCCCAAGCGTTCAATCCTTGTTGATGACCATAAGGTAATTTGTCCTGCTGATGGAAAGGTGGTGGCTATTGAAGAGGTTTTTGAGCCTGAGTATTTTAAAGATCAGCGTATTCAGGTCTCGGTTTTTATGTCTCCAAATAATGTACATGCGAACTGGAGCCCTGTATCCGGTACATATCGATATGTGAAATATCATTCAGGCAAATATCTTGTAGCCTGGCACCCAAAATCATCCACTGAAAATGAACGCACCACCATGGTTATTGAAACCGAAACCGGTATTCAGGTGCTGGTAAGGCAAATTGCCGGTGCTATGGCCCGTCGCATCGTATGTTACGGACGCGAAGGTAATCCCATACGTCAAGGTGATGAGGTAGGATTCATCAAGTTTGGTTCCAGGGTAGATGTTTATTTGCCAGTAGGAAGCAATATAAAAGTAAAACTCGGTGAGAAAGTTACAGGGAAGGTCACTGAAATTGCAGATTTATAGCAATGTACCTTCCGCAAGCTTTGATCTGTCCATTATTTAACAAATCATTAACACTTGGAAATTACACACCTAGCGGATTATCCTCTATATTTGCGGTTCAATTTAACCTCAAAGAGACTATGAAAAAATTTGCAGTATTATTCTCCGCCATCGCATTGATGTTTGCTTTTTCAGCCACCAGTGTTGTTGCACAGAATGTTCCCTCCAAAAAAGCTGAAAAAACCATTACGGCTAAATCAGCAACAGCAACTCCGGCAGCAGAAAAAAAAGCTGATTGCAGTGATAAAGCTAAAGCCGATTGCAGCGACAAGTCAGCAGCAAAAAGCGATTGCGCTAAAACCTGTGGTGAAGCCAAAGCAAAATCATGTTGCAGTGGTACCAAAACAGCAGCAGCAAAACCTGTTCCTGCTCCTGGTGTTAAGTAAACACAGCGCTAAAGATCTCAGGCTTCCATTTATGGGGGCTTTTTTTTTGCCGTTTCCGGGAGTTACAAAATGTGAGTGAGCTGATCTAAGCTGGTAATCCGGTAAGTTGCCAATGAGCCTTGCTGATTATCAGTAACATCAAACAACACCTGATCCATACCTGCCTGTTTGGCACCTTTAATGTCTGTTTCTTCGTCATCGCCAATCATTATGCTGGTTTCTGCTTTGGCTCCTGAACGTTTTAGTGCATAACCAAAGATGGCTGGGTTAGGTTTGGTAGCCCCGGCGTCTTCCGAGGTTATCACTTCTGTGAAATAATTCATCAATCCTGAATGCCTGAGCTTGGTGAATTGGACTTCTTCAAACCCATTGGTAATGATGTGCATGCGATACTTCGCACCTAGATAGTCCAGCACCTCAAGAGTGTGTGGGAAAAGATTGGTTTTTGTCGGGCTGATACTCACATAATCGTTTGCAATGGCTTCGATGAGTGGTTGACTGTGAATGTCAAACTCATTCAGGCACAGTTTAAAACGGTTAATTCGCAGATCTTCCTTTAAGATTTCGCCACGGCGGTAATCGCTCCATAAGCGATGATTATGGCGGTGATACACTTCAATGAATGTATTTGCATCTGGCATGCCAGCTGCCTTCAGGGCATGTTTGTCAAATATCTCATTCAGGGTTTCAAGCGAATTGGTTTCAAAATCCCAGAGGGTATGGTCAAGGTCAAAAAAAATATCCCGGTAAAGTTTTTTGGTCATAATATTATATGGCAAAGCATTGACAGATGAGGCTTTGCAAAGGTACAATTCTTCATGAGGCAGGATAAATAAAAAATAAATCTCAAAAAAAACTTGACAAACCTATACAAAAAGTTGTATTATTGCAATATCAAAATGATATCATTATGAAAACACAACAACAACAACACGAAAAGTTCATTGAACCCATGTCGGGTTATGTTATGCTAGTGGTCGTTCTGGCCATGGTGGCATTTTTTACTTATACCGTAATTGACCTTAATTACCTAGTCTGGATGGTGATTACTGCATCAATAGTTTTGGTGCTTGCTATCGGATTAATGCCTGGCTTTTTGGTGGTTAACCCGAATGAATCCAGCGTGTTGGTGCTTTTCGGTGAATACAAAGGTACTGTCAAATTAAATGGTTTCTTTTGGGTAAATCCGTTTTATAACCGCAGAAAGATTTCGTTGCGGGCGCGCAATCTTAATGGAGACCCCATTAAGGTGAACGATAAGATCGGCAACCCCATCATGATCGGTATCGTTTTGGTATGGAAGGCTCAGGACACTTTCAAAGCCGCTTTTGAAGTGGATGACTATATCCATTATGTGGAAATACAGAGCGAAGCAGCCATCCGTAAACTTGCCGGTCATTATCCTTATGATAATTTTGACGATCTGGAAGCTGAAATTTCCCTGCGTTCGGGAGGTGAAGAGGTGAACCATCAACTGGAAGCCGAACTATCCGAGCGCCTCGAACGTGCCGGCATTGATGTGATTGAAGCCCGTATTTCCTACCTGGCTTATTCCTCTGAAATAGCGGGTGCTATGTTACGCAGGCAGCAGGCTACAGCCATCATCGCTGCGCGGAAAAAGATTGTAGAAGGTGCTGTAAGTATGGTTGAAATGGCATTGGAGCAGCTTTCCGAAAAGAACCTGATCAACCTGGATGAAGATAAAAAAGCAACCATGGTGAGCAACCTGATGGTCGTTTTGTGTTCTGATAAGGATGCCAGCCCGGTGATAAATACCGGGACCCTGCACCAGTAATCCCTACCCGTTGATAACATATCCATTGTTCTGATGAAAGCAATAACCGAAGATTCCAAAAACATCGTTTTCTATGAAGGAAATCACATGGTTGTAAAATTGGTTTATTCAGGACGGTTTTCAAAAAAAGCTTCTTTAATTGATGCTGAAAACCATGTTTATGAAATTGTTGCCGTTGATTTCTGGAAAAAGAAATTTGAAATCAGACACAACCAGCAATGCTTGCTTAAAATGAAGAAAAAATGGAACGGAAACGCTGAAATTTCCACAAACAGGAATTCAGTCAGTGACATTCTGGTTTTTAAGCATAAAGGTTTTTGGAACAGCAGGTATGTTATTCAGGATAAAGATGAGCGGGAACTAGCTGCAGTGAGGTCAACATTCCGATGGAAAGGGTTCAGGTATGATTTTGATATTGAAGTTACCGACAGCCTGAAACGAAAAGACAATCATTATGTTATACTGGGCTTGATGGTTTACCTGTTGCGGGATTTGAAAAGGCAACATGCCGGAGGTGGCGCAGCAACTGGTGCAGCAGTTGCTGCTATCACCTAAATAAATACAAATCTTTATGATTTTTACATAAAGGTCAACAAGAATATGAATTTGAATTATGGCTCAAAAAAAATCATTTGCCCTGCGTATCGACCCCGAATTACTCGAGGCGGTCGAGAAATGGGCTGCCGATGAATTTCGCAGCACCAACGGGCAATTGGAATTTATTATAAGTAAAGCGTTGAAAGATGCACGACGGCTGAAGGTGAAACCAATACAGCAGAACGGAGGGAAGTGAGTTCCTGTGTTAAATTTATAAGATTGGCTTTGTGTTTGATGTCTATGGGGACTGAGAGACCAGGTGAAACTGGGTGATCAGACCTGAAAACACAGCAATTTCCCTGTACGATATTTTGATCAGGAAAACATTGTGTAGGCTATTAAATGTCAGTCAATTGTTATTGCAATATGACAAAGGGGCTATTGCTATATCAGATATTTATTATAAATTTACCTGGCTATATAACAAATATATTTCTTTTGAGACTAAATCCATTTGGTTTAAAGAGTGCTCTATTCCTGCTTTTAGGTCCAATTTCACTGGCTTTTTTCGCATGGTTAGTTATACTGTATTTTATTCCGGACTATTTTAAGAAATACAATGCAAAAATTGTAGAATCTACCTTCAATATTGAATTAAGAAGCGTTTATTATCATGATCTTGATCAGGATGGCGCCTGTGAAAAAATCTATGGAGATTATAATAATGGGAATGAAGCTCCAAGGATTTTATATTATTCAAATCAGGGAAACGTCATCAATCAATGGAACCTGCGTGGCAAATGGTTGTATAGAAAGAAACTTACTTTCGGCGATTTCAACCACAATGGATTTGATGAGGTGTATTGTTTTACACGCGTTGGTGATTCTGTATTTTTAAGTGTTATTGAACTCTTATTGAAAGATGGCTTCAGGTTGAAGAACCGTTTTATATGTAAGACCGGCTATTTCAATATCAATAAAACCGATGTGTATGTTGCGACTGATTCTAAATTAATGGATATAGATAAGGATGGCTTTGATGAGTTTGTCTTTACCTTGTACACCGGCTTCTCAAAGCAACCCAGGAACACTTATTCATTCAATCTTATAAGCGACTCTATCCATTCTTCACCACATTCGGCTTCCGGCTTTAGTAATAAAGTCTTTTATATGGACATCAATAATGATGGCATTGAAGAAGTTACAGGAAACGTTGGAGCGCCCGAAAATATAAATACGAAGATGCCATATACCGACAGCAGTGCATGGCTGATGGTATTAAATCCAGGAAATAATATGAATTTTTCATTCCCTCCTGTTCAATTTGATGGTGACATTTCCTCTTATGTATGGCCGGTTTTTTATAAAATCAGGAACAAAGCATATATAATGGCAATCTTCACTAGTAAATCTGCAAAAAAAAATTATGATGGTTTCTGGCTCAAACTTTTTAACAACAAAGGAACTTTACTAAGGGAAAGAAAGATGTTGTATAAGGATTTTTCAGTACTTAATTTCGTAAACCCACTGAATAAAAGAAATAAAATCTATTTGATTGATGGATTTGGCAATACTTTTGAAACAGATACATTGTTGAATATTGTACCGCATTTCCACATGAACACCAACCAAGTTAGTATCGGCATCACCAGCCAGAAAATCCTCGATATTGACGAGGATGGTGAAAAGGAGGTCATCTATTCATCCATAAATTCAGGCTTTGACAAATTATTGATTTACAGATCAAATCTTTCTGATCCGGTGATACTTGATCTCCCCGGTTCAAAAAATACACGGCAGTGGAATATTTCGTTGAAAAAGGATGGCAATGGAACTACACCAACCCTTATACTTCAGACCGATCATAACATTTACCACATAAGATACCAGAAATCAACACTTTACTATTTAAAATACCCGGCTTATGCCGGGCTGTATTTCCTGCTCTTTTTAGCTTTCTGGTTACTACAACGGGTTCAGAATAAACTGGCACAACGAAAATTTGAAATTGAAAAGCAACTTATCCATCAGCAGCTGGCCATTTCAAAAAACCAACTGGAGCCACATTTTATGCTGAATACCCTGAACAATATCGGCAATATGTTTATCAATGAAAACAGGGAGGACGCACAATATTACTTTGGCAAATACGCCTCCCTGCTCAACAGGGGTTTAAGATATGCCGACAAAGTAGAAACAAGCCTGCAGGAAGAGCTTGAATTTATCAGGGATTATCTGGTACTTCAGAAAAAGCGGTTGAACGACGATCTTGCATTTACCATTGAAGCAAATGAAGAAATCAAACTAACTGAACTTACTATTCCCCATTCACTCCTGTACACTTTCGTGGAAAATGCCATAAAACATGGACTTGCGCCTAAGAAAGAGAACAGGAGTCTGAGTATTATCATTTCAACAGAGGGGAAAAATACACTTATTTTGATCAGGGATAACGGCATTGGTCGCGCTCAGTCTAAAACCCTGAAAACAAGCGGTACAGGTAAAGGATTGCTAATTGTAAAAAATATTGTTGCCGGATACAACAAACTATTTAACCGCGATATTTCATACAAGGTAACAGATTTGATTGATGAAAACGGGATAGGGACGGGTACAGAAGTAAGGATTTATATTTAACGCAATTCCCCTACCCGCATAGGTTTCGACAATATCCTCAATTCATTGTCAAGAACAATCATGGTTGGAGTAGCATAGATGTTATAATCAACAGCAGCCCGGGTGTCCCAACCCTTATAATTACACAGGACAGGGAGATTGATATTCTTTGACTTCAGATAAGTTTGTAAATCTTCTTTACTCGTATCAATGCTGATGGTATATACCTGCCAGGTTTTCTGTTTTTCTGCACTATACCATGTGTTTATCTGTGTGATAATTTCTTTGCAATGCGGGCACCAACTGGCCCAAAAAACCAAAAGGATTTTCTCTTTTTTACAATCCGACAGCTTCACCATTTCTCCCTGCAGGTTGGGCAGCTCAAAATCGGGTGCCGTTTGACCTATCTGCATGGATTCATATTTCTCCAATCTGGCCAATGCTGCTGATTTGCGCACTTCATTTTCACATTGTTCAATTGGTGGAGGATACGTTTGAGCGATATGTAAAATAACCTCCTCAAAATTAAAACGCTCAAAACCCCTGACAAGATAATCCAGGCAAAATGCATACATCTGATCATTCACCATACTTTTTGGTAAAAATTGATCAATTGCGTAAGAGAATGCCTGTTCAAGTTCTGCTTTCGACATATTGGGATTGGCGTGCAGACCCAGATATTCGGTTATTTTACTGGTAAGCACGTTTGAATACATCAGCAGTGTATCATTCCAATCAATGTTATCGAAATAATGTGCTTTAAAAAACTCTTTTTGCTCACCAATATATAAATCGACAGGCACTTTGGGCTTTATATCGGCTTGAATAAAATGAGTTGCCAACGTGTATGATTCCTTATTTGAAATATTATTAACCCATTTATGCAACGAATCCTGAACGCTTGCAAACTCATTCTTTGCTATTCTGTAAAACGCTGTTTCTTGCGGGTAGTAGCTGAGAACCGGACTTAGTAATTCCAGTTTCATATTTGTTTTATTTCGAAATGAAAGATAATGCAGCCATAATTCATTTTCTGGAGAAGAGTTAACAACTAAGCTATCCTGTAAGCTTGGCCATGTCGATTTAAGTTTTATTTCAGTATCTTTAGCTAAGAATACACATCCGTTTTGCCCATCAGAAATCTGATACATTCCCGGGGTATATTCTGACTTCCACTCAAAGCTTAATATTCCTTTTTGTACTGTGACACTATCAAGCATGAAGTGCCTTTCACCCTTTATTTGATGCAGATAGAATCTCTTGTTTTGAGCATTTTCTATATTGAAGCTAATTTGCCCTAAAGAAGAAGAAAAGAAAAGAGTACTGAAAATTGACAGTAATAACAAGCTTTTTGAGAAAAAACAATTCATGTGCAATTTTTCTAGCTTTACAGGTTTAATACTCAACAATTATTTAGATATTCAGTCCTTTAAGCAACGGACAGAGAGCCCGGATGTCTTGGTCTCCATGAAGTATCGATACACTTGGTCTTTGTTATACTGCAAATACCTGTGCCATGCCCATGATTCTTCATAATCTGAAGCTACCCAGAACATTCCGAAATAACCCCAAGAGTTAGAGTAACCAGCGCTTGTACGGTAGCCGGCTGGGCGACCAGTAAAACCACTGGTGTTTGTACCACTACCATTAAAAGCCCAGTCGCTATCTGTGGACTTCATCTTCAACCCTTCATCAGTACCTCTAAAGCCAGTATTGTCGGCTTCATTTTGGCTCATGCCCAATGCCATCTCCAACGTTTTCCATTCTTCATCTGTTGGAATATGCCATCCATCAGGACAAATACCTTGCACTCCTGAACCTGATGTACCATATTGCATCATTTCATTCCACTGGTATAAACCACCATATATATTGCAATTTTCGTCACTATTGTTATAACAGTATTTTTCAATTATGGCATTATCCTGCATATCTTGATTTTCGTCAATTTTCGCTCCTATATTTAAATTTTCTTTCAACCAGCATTGTGTTTCAATTTGCACCGTATTATAAACTTGTCCTCCATAAGTTATGGTTGGTAGCCCGGGGCAGGGTGAACCTGCTCCAACATCTTCTGTTGTAAACACTTGTTGGTTTCCATAGGCAGTTCCTTCACTGTTTGTGGCATAAGCCCTTACATAGTATTCCGTATTTGGGTTAAGTCCTGCAAGATTAGATGTAAAACCACCTGTCCCAGTCCCATCTGTCGTATAGTTGTTTGAGATAGTAGGACTTGGCGATGTATTCCAACATACACCTCTTGCTGTAACTGTGCTGCCACCATCATCCGTTACATTGCCACCACTTTCAGCTGTTGTTTCAGTAATATTGCTTATAGCAGAGGTAGTCACCGTAGGTGTACTAATGCCATTATTTTTGAGGCAACGGACACTAAAGCCGTGCGTCTTGTAGTAGCTGCTCCGGCCCACCTGGTCGTAGTCGTAGTACAGGCGCCGGTACCACGCGTACGTACCTGAGTTCTCACTTGATGACCACCAGTGGCCGTCGTCGCCAAGGTTGTCGAACGAGCCACTGCTGAGGCGGAGGCCCCCCGGGAGGGCAGTAAACCCGCTGCTGTTGGTAGCCCCTGTATTGGGCGAATTCCAATGTGCATATCCGGTTTCTTTCATTTTGCCTCCTTCATCTGTTCCGCGCCATCCTGTACCATCAGCTTCGCTTTGGCTCATTCCAAGGGCCATTTCCATAGTTTTCCACTCTTCATCACTGGGCAGGTGCCAGCCACTTGGGCAAGCGGTAAGTGCTGCTTCCCAGGTGTAAAGGCGTCCATAAATATCGCCATTGGCAGGGTCATTATTATAGGTCCATGAATTCGTGGTTCCGTAGTTTAGGTTTTCGGCCATCCAGCATTGCGTGCCAATTTGCACCGTATTATAAACTTGTCCACCATAGGTAAAGGTTGGTATACCAGGGCAGGGTTCTCCACCAGTCATATTTACAGTAATATAATCTGTTTTAGTCTCTGTGCTGCTTCCATAGGTATTATCCACAGTTAGACTTACTGTATAAACACCTTCATCTTCGTAAGTATGCGTTGGGTTTTGAGTAAAACTTGTAAAACCATCACCAAACTCCCAAAACCACTGGTAAGGGCTATTTGTAGAAATGTCGGTAAAAGTAACTGCTAAAGGCGCGTCACCTGTTAATACATCGGCTGTAAAATCAGCAACTGGCATTGTTGCTTCAGTTGTTGTAAACGATATTTGGTTACCATAAGTTGTTCCATAAGTATTGGTAGCATACGCTTTTACATAGTAGGGGGTGTTTGGTGTTAAACTGCTCAAAATGCTAATAAAACTGCCAGGGCCACTACCGTCCGTAGTGTAATTATCATTTAAATCAGGGTTTGGAGATGTGTCCCAACATACCCCTTTTGCAGTAACATTTGCACCTCCTTCATTAGTTACATTACCTCCGGTTTGTGCATAGGTAGCTGTTATTGCAGTAGCATCTGTTGTTGTTACCGTTGGTGTTGCTGCATTTGTTGTAAAAACCTGCTGGTTTCCATAAGCAGTACCTTCATCATTCGTGGCGTAAGCCCGCACATAATACTCAGTGTTTGGGTTTAGTCCAGTTAGATTACTAATATAATTTCCAGTACCTGTTCCGTTTGTTGTATGGGTATTTGAAATAGTTGGATTTGGAGATGTGTTCCAGCAAACGCCTCTTGCAGTTACTGCACTCCCACCATCATCGGTAACATTACCACCACTTTGTGCAGTGGTTTCTGTAATATTGGTAATTGAAGCTGTTGTAACTGTTGGTATTTGACCAGCTATCTGTGTAGTAAACACCTGTTGATTTCCATAAGCAGTCCCTTCATCATTGGTTGCATAAGCCCTCACATAATACTCAGTGTTTGGGTTTAGTCCAGTTAGATTACTAATATAATTTCCAGTACCTGTTCCATTTGTTGTATGGGTATTTGAAATAGTTGGATTTGGAGATGTGTTCCAGCAAACACCTCTTGCAGTTACTGTACTCCCACCATCATCGGTAACATTACCACCACTTTGTGCAGTGGTTTCTGTAATATTGGTAATTGAAGCTGTTGTAACTGTTGGTATTTGACCAGCTATCTGTGTAGTAAACACCTGTTGATTACCATAAGCAGTCCCTTCATCATTGGTTGCATAAGCCCTCACATAATACTCAGTGTTTGGGTTTAGTCCAGTTAGATTACTAATATAATTTCCAGTACCTGTTCCGTTTGTTGTATGGGTATTTGAAATAGTTGGATTTGGAGATGTGTTCCAGCAAACGCCTCTTGCAGTTACTGTACTCCCACCATCATCGGTCACATTGCCACCACTTTGTGCAGTGGTTTCTGTAATATTGGTAATTGATGCTGTTGTAACCGAAGGCAAAGTTCCACTTCCTATTGCTGTTGCCGTAAAAATAACAGGTGAACCATCAATAGGAGTGCCATCAGCTTTAAAAACGCTGGCATGCAAGGTGTTTTCACCGGGATTGGAGCCCATTGTCCAATAAGTTTCTGCAATTCCATTTACATCCGTCATTACATCATATTCACTTAAACTTCCGCCTCCCTCTTCGATTGAAAAATGAACCGGTATATTTGAAAATGTATTTCCATGATTATCATATACCCTTACTTTGATCGGATTCGGTAATTGTTCATTCACTTGAGCTTCTTGTCCATTACCACCAGCCATGATTACTTCATTGGGCAGATTCCAGATAATTTCATTAAACCCGTATATATTATTATTATAACTTGCAAGGGTGTATCCAAAAATGGTTATTTCCGCCCCAACATTGGCATCTAATCCTGCACTAAGTTCTGCGTCCACATCAAAAGAAGGAACAACCATATTCATTAAAAACTGTTCATACAATTCGGTATTAAAATATGGTCCTGCAACACCATAAAACATAACAGAAACAGATGGGATAAGAGATAATTTTTCTGCAAGATTAATTGAGCCGTCAATTACAATTGGATGAACACTATTAACTTGCTCTAAATCCCATATTCTTGACCATTGTCCATCAGAATATTCAGCCCCTAAAGATATGTAATTTGTATTCGTGTATCCGGTTGTAATATCCAATTCAGCATCTAATGTCATATCTAATACTACATTCAGATCAAGACTGGTAACAACTAAGACCGGTACTGGTCCTATTGCGAACAAAAGAAAATGTTGATAAGAAGCTAATGTTGATTCCTCTAAAACCTGATCGCTATATTGCGCAAAGAATTCAACATCAATACTTTCCTCCAATAAGGATTCATCTGTATAAAACGCAAGTCTCTGAACGATTCCATTTTTAAACTTAAAGTCAAATTCAAATTCAGGATCAAAAAGCACGCTGCCGTCTGTAATAGTGAATGTTATATTATCATCACTATATATTTCTACGTCTGAAAATGAATATTGGAATCCTCCTTCTCTAACATCAAGGGAAACACCATCAGCCAGGTATGTTACCTTTGAAAACCCAACGACACCTTTTTGTTCTTCCAATTCATTCAGGTTCAAATTGAAATCAAATTCTGCCTCTTCGTAAATATCTTCAAAAGTTCCTTGTGTTGTTTCCAAAGTTAATAAGGGTGGCTCATCTGATAATGTCTCAACTTTTCTTAGATATCCAATGCCTGTCGTACCAATAATTACATCATTTAAAATAATGTCATCAGCTTTTCTTTTATTGTTGTACTGATATATGTATATCCCCTGGCTTAACTCAATGCTATCACTTACCAATTGGTAGATAGTTGTATCTATTACTACAACATTCTCATTTATAATTGGCGCTAAACCTTTGATACACCTGACTGCATATCCGTTATCAGCGGATAAAGCCCCTGAATTAACCCCGTTAAAGGACTGTGTAAGGTTGTTGTAATATGCTAAACCTGGTTCTCCTTGCACAGAAGTCCAGTAATAGGTTTCTTCACCTAATCCTGCGAACAAACCATTGTCATTTCTATATCCTGCCATCAGTGCATCAAAACCTGTGCTTCCACCTGCTTTTAGCTCTGCTCCAGCATTCGTCGGGCCACCTGCAAAATCTACCAATTCATTCCACTCACTTATTTTCGGCAGATGCCAGCCTTCAGGACACACTCCCTGTATGTACCTGTTGGTATCGTATTGCATCATTTCATTCCATTGGTATAACCCGCCAAATGTGCTACAGTTTTGATCATCATTATCATAACAATACTTTTCTATTGTTGTGTTATCGTTTTGCTGCTGATCACCATTAATCCTGTCTCCTACATTCATGTTTCCTGCCATCCAGCATTGATCGCCTATCTGCACTGTCTCGTATGTTTTCCCATCTCTCTTGTCAGTGAATACATCACCGCATACAAAAGTGTCTGGTAATTCAAATTCAAATACATAGTCTGTGCTCTCTTCAGGCTGGTCATATAACACACTTAATTGATAGCCATTTGAGTATCCAATGTATTGTAATTTATCACCTGGTGTAAATGGAAAGCTTTCCCGTATATTCTTTTGGGATACATCATTCTTAAAGTAAGTATTTTCAGGTTGATAGCCAATGTATTTTATTTTGTGTTGGGATGAATTATTCGTATAGGCATTAACCAGTTTAATAGACGCTGAATTATTGGCACTATAGACTGTTAATATGTAAAATGAATTCTGATTACCAGTAAAGGAAAACAAATGAAGTCCTGGCGCATATCTGCCTTTATATCCTGTTAACTTCTGACCAATAATATTCCGGGCTTCAATAAAGAGTTCTTCTTCTTTAAATACCCTGATGCCAAAAGTTGTTTTGTCAGAAAACGGGTTGGGGTAGTTCTGAATCAAATCAAAAGTTTTTGACCCTACTTTTGATGTATTGATACCAGTAATACTATTAATAGATAGAATGGTATCCGGATAATAAAGTATCGTGTCGGAACCCTGCGTTACATTCCTTATAAATATACTATCAAGAGTTACAAAAGTGGAATTTGACTCTTCTATTCCAGTAAAAGATATATCAATGCTTTGCCCAAAACTATATAGTTGGAAACAAATCATGAATATTAGCACACCTATTTTTCTGCTGAGATTATTCATTATTTTAAGAATTGGTTTACAATTGAAAAATCTTTTTCATTAAACTGATGAATATGTGGGTATTCTTGCTGGTAACGTGCAGATATAAAAGCAATCTCCTTAATCTGTTATCAAAATAAAGGCTAGTATTTAATAAACTTCCCGGTAAACAAACCTCGCCCGGATGTAAATCGGATTAAATACAGCCCTGAAGGAAGTGCTGATACGTCAATGTTTGAATGAACGCCTTTATATAATTTTCCTGAAGAAGTTTTTACTCCAAAAATGCTGAAAATACTATATTCTGCAGTTTCTTCAATTACACCAGCGCTAATTGAGATTAAATTACTTGCTGGATTTGGAAAAATTAAAATAGAAGATTCTTGCAATATTGCCGATTCTATCCCTAACTCATTGTTAGGCAGAATCACTTCCCCATTATCTATCGCAATAAGCAAAGAATCAATGCTGTTCATAAGTTGATTTACTGAAGAAGCAGCACCCGCATTTCCCATACCAGTGCAAAATGCCAATTCTATTTCCTGGACTTCACCTGATTCAAAAGTAAATGGCCCCATTACCCCCAATCCTCTCCGATCGGCAGGTGTGTTACCAGTTTCTTCCTCTGTCCAGAATTTGCCTTGTTGATTATAACCACCTTCAGGAAAATTACAGGAAGTTCCCCAGTTGAGAGGATCTGAATCACCTGGAAACAAATATTTGCAAACCGGCCCTACTGCACCTGAAGCACTATGCCCATTGCCTCCATATAACATTGTAGATTGATCTCTCCACATCCCATTTAAATAATTCTGATATTCAGCAGCTATTGTCGGATCAACAGCATAACTGGCTCCTGAATTATTATTGAAATATACAAATGAAGTTAGCCCAAGTCTTTCATCATCAACAATTTCATTTCCGAAATTAAATCCCGTGACACTTTCATCACAACCTCCTGCCGGATTATCAATGCCGTCAATGTCCATGTATGGTCCAGCCAGGATTGTAACGGATTGTGCCGGTGGGTTCTCTCCAAATGCTTCAGGCTCTCCGCTTCCATCAATATCTGGCCCATTATAGGCAAAGAAAGACCTTCGGGTAACATCACATCCAACATAATCATCTTTAGCGTATCCGATATCCAAATCAGCAAACACACCAACATGCATATTGTATAAGGTTTCAGATGATCTGTTTATCAAATCATAATGCACAAATACAGTATTATACAGTGCAGTGTCATTCGGTGTATCAAAACCATATACCATTCCATGAACTTCAATTCCAATGGGAGTCCCCCCGGTTTCAGTATGTTCGAGATCATCGTTATACATAAAGAAGACTGTCTGATCGCCTCGGATTAATGGATAATCTCCATTAAATGGATTATAAATCCCATCATTATTAATATCTTTATAAGGAGCCAACTGTTGAGACTGACCCAGGTTAATATTTCCGTTTCCAGGCCAGTTTAATATTGCCTCTGCCGGCTGGTATCCCTGGTTAAAGAAGTTATTCTTATGGTATTCTATTTCTTGTTTACTGATTTTCCAGGTGCGTCCATATTTAATATAAAAGGAGGAATCATAAATATTTGAGACCGGGCCAGCCTGAAAGTCTATTCCATTCTGCTTATATCTCTCCCCCGCCAAATGCAGCTCACCATTTGCATCATTTCCACCAAACCATAACGAACTTGTAAATATAGTACTTTTTAATCCGTTTTTAGGAAATCTGTAGTGCGCATCCATATCACCACTATACCCATTACCTGGGATTTCATCAATTTTGGAAAATAAAAGGCCATTCGCATTTATACCAGCATTAATATTGTTCACAGCCAAAGAATCATAAAAATGCTGATCTAAAATAGTCACATAGATTAAACCAAATATAATTATTTGTTGGTTATTTTTATCTCTAGCAACATATTGTATAACTTCTTCTCCCTTTGACTTATAATATGGCACATAAGTAAGCATACTGTCATTCTTATAAGTTATAATGCCTTTATGGGGATAGGGGCCTACTAAATCACTTACAAAAATAATCAGTGTATCAGAAGAATTTAGAATGTCATTCTTAATTGGATAGATATCCACGGGAATTCCTGCCCTAGTTATTACTGAATCATTTACAGTGACAGGTAAATCCGGATTTATTGCAAGTTGAATATAAACCTTTGTCCATTCAGAAAAAGACAATGTATCATTGGTTTGTCTTATCCTATATTCTAGTGAATCCATCCCAACCGCAGCGACAAATGAAGTATAGCGGATGGAAACACCCTCAATATAAGCACTACCTCCATGTGTGCGAATATCCATTATTTCAAATGGGTCACCATTAATATCATAATCATTTTGCAACACATCTATGTTAATCGGAACAAATGAAATGCCAGATGCATGATCTTCGACTCCAATAGGGCAATTGGGGTTTTTTGTAACAGTAACGAAAACAGTCGCGTAATAAGAAATTACCACTGTATCGACTACTTCCCTAATTCTATAAGTTAGGGAATCCACCCCTCTAAAAGATAGATCCGGCAAATAGCTCAAGATGTTATTATTTTTGACAACAACACCATTCTGCGGCTGATTGAAAGAATCAATTTCAATTAAGTCACCCTGAGTATCGAAGTCATTTGCGAGTACAGGAATATCAACAGCTATTCCACCAATTGTATTTGCGCTATCATTAACCGCAACAGGAATATCCGGATTCTCTGATATATAGATATAATTAAAAGCAGTGTAGGATAGGAAGTGATTATTAGTAGCTCTTTCAATAATATTATAATTAAATTTTGCGGACTGGTGACCAAGCATTGGAGTAATTATAACCGTTAAGGAGTCCTCACTTAATAGAACAGTGCATCCGGTAACCGAAGATATGCTGGCAATTTTCATTTCATCACCGTTTGGGTCATAATCATTATTTAACAGATTTACAGAAACGGGAATCAATTCAACCAAATGAAAGGTGTCAGAAACAGCAATAGGTATATCCGGGTTTTCAATAACATTTATATGAATCCATGCCCTTTCTGAATTTAACGGTGGAACACCAACATCCCTTATTTTATAGTTTAGAGAATCCTTCCCCTGGTAGGGATATGACTTATAAAGAACTTTTTCATCAATGTTAGCCTTAGTGCCATGTCCTGGATTACTCAAATAAGAAATACTGATATTATCACTATCTGGATCAAAATCATTTGCAAGAACGTCAATGACTATCGGATACTGTGATACGACCTCAACAGTATCATTTATGGCAACAGGTGCGACATTTTGGCCTTTTAATGAGAATACTGCAGACATTAGAATAGCCAGTGTGATTAAAATTGTCTTCATAATTTAAATAGTTTAATAGATTTAATAGATTAATAGAAAACCGGTAAATCTTTCATATTTAGGCCCTTGTTCATTCTTGAATTTTACGTAATTTCAATATTACAATCAATTAATTAGTTTTAAATACTTAAAAACAAGTATCTCCCCTACCTATTTCTAACTAATTTTATATCTTTAGCATTCAAAAGACACGAAATCATGCCCATCACCACCTATATCCTTGATGATGAAGTGCCTGCCAGGGAAAGGCTGGCTTACCTAATAACCCGGTTTTTTAATGCAGAATTTGAGCTGAAAGGTCAATCCGGGCAACCAACAGAGGCTATTGACCAGATTTTAGCCTTATCCCCTCAAGTGCTTTTTCTTGATGTAGAAATGCCCGGTATGACAGGATTGGAGGTATCCGGGGAACTCTATGCAAAAGGGTTTAAAGGTAAGATCGTCTTTGTTACCGCATTCGACCATTACGCCATCAAAGCCATTCGGGCCAATGCATTTGATTATATCCTAAAGCCGGTTGATGTGGATGAACTGAAGCTGGTAATTGAACGCTTTCAATCACAGGAAGAAAAACAATTTAACACAGCTATTATAGAGAATTTTGAATTGAGTGAACGGGAAATCGAATTGATTACCCACCTTTCCAAAGGCCTTTCATCAGAAGAAATCGCCAATGAAATGTTTTTAAGCCGCCATACGGTAGATACCCACAGGAGAAATATTCATACTAAAACCGGCACAAAAAATACGGTAGAGTTGTTGAATTTATTAAGGGAATAATGGTCCCTGGATTAATAATACAACTTCCCCTGCCACGTATCCTGCCGCTCTAATTCCTGTTCAATCATTAAAGCTACCTGATCGGAGCGCAGCTTACCCCAGGCTGCAGTGGCGAGAAAGCGGGGCGGCACTTCGCCCGTGAAGCGTTCAATGACGATTTCGGGATTCAGGCATTCGATAAATTTAACGATGAAAGTGATGTATTCTTCAATGGTAAATAATTTGAATTTTTCCGGATTCTCCCGGTATTCCCGGGCCATAACCGTATCAACCACAATTTGCAATTGATGAAATTTAACCGTGTTCAGCGGAAGCTTAGAGATGATCGCAGCCTGTTCCAGCATTTCTTCACGGGTTTCACCGGGCAGACCAAAAATGAGGTGGGCGCCGGTTTTTATGCCATAAGCTGCGGTTTTCCGGATCATTTCTGCAGTTAAGGCAAAAGTGTGGCCGCGGTTCAGGTCCATCAGGCTTTGTTCATTGGTGGTTTCCAGTCCATATTCAATAATCACGTAATATTTCTTCGACAATTCGCTGAAATAGCGCAGCTTTTCCTCATCCATGCAATCGGGCCGGGTACCGATAACCAGACCAATTACATCGGGATGGCTTAAGGCTTCATCATAGATTACTTTTAGCTTTTCGAGTGCGGCATAAGTGTTGGAATAGGTCTGAAAATAGGCAAGATACTGCATGGCACGGCGGTATCTCACCTTGTGAAACTCAATACCCTCATTGATTTGTTGTGTTACTGGTTTTGAAGGCTGGCAATAGGACGGGTTAAATGCTTCGTTGTTGCAATAGGTGCAGCCACCAAGTCCCGCCGTGCCATCCCTGTTGGGACAGGTGAAGCCGGCATCAATCGAAACTTTCTGTACCCTGCTACCAAAGGTGCGTTTAAAGTATTCGTTGTAGGAGTTATAGCGTTTCCCAGAAAACATATCCATAAAAGGGACAAAGTTAATGTTTGTTTTTTGTAAAAAAAGGCTGCCTGTTTAAAACAGACAGCCTTATCTTTAAGCGTAATCGGGTCGGCTTATTTAGCCACGCGCTCCAGCCACTTTATCATGGATAGCATCACAATCATTGATAGTGAACATGCAGCAGCAAATACCAGCCAGCATGCCCATAGTGGAACAAAAGTATAGAGTATTCCACCGATGAAAAGTAAACTGTTACCAACAGCAGTGGCAGCAAGCCATGCTCCTTGCATAATACCCTGAAGGTGCGGAGGTGCAACTTTCGATACAAATGAAAGACCCAGAGGTGAAATAAACAGCTCTGCAACGGTTAGAATAAAGTACATACCTACCATAACCCAGGGCGTAAGTTTCATCATTGAAAGTTGATCGGCAGGCATTGAAGCCAGTGCAGATTTATCGGGAAGCGCGATTGAAACAACAAGGAAGAATATGTATGCCAAAGCAGCGATACCCATACCGATGCCAATCTTCTTAGGCGTAGAAGGTTCAATATCCCTCTTTTTAAGTGCACCAAAGACCCACATAATAATCGGAGTTAATAAAACTACGAAAAATGGATTTACCGACTGAAATATTTCTGCACCTTTAAGGGAAGTAAATCCCAGGTTTATATCTATTGCGTCAAGATTAATATAATCCCTTGCAAAATAGGTCAATGAATAACCGTTCTGATGGAATGAAAACCAAAAGAAAATTACTACGCCAAATACAGCAAACAGCGCATAAATACGTTGCCTGATTTCTGAAGCGGCCATGGTTACCTCTTCGCGGGTAACTTTTTCTCCTTTTTTCAGCTTAGCATTGGATGATCCGGGATCAGGGAATTGATTTTGATTCACTAAGTAGATGACAAATGAAATACCCAGGGCAATGATGGTTGCAAAGAAGGCATATTGAAAGCCCTGGTTGAAGACATTTAAATACTGATTACTGAATTCCTGCAAATTTGAAACCGTTGATCCGTCAAGCATTACCTGCGAAGCGTAAGTTTGAAGGTTGTTCATTTGTTCAACGCTCATTGCAGCAGCGTTTCCCAGATATTGATGGGCTAATTCCGGAATTTGAGCATTGTAATCGAAACCATTGAATTTTAACCACCAGTTTCTGACAGCAATGGCAATAAAGGGAGCAAAGAAACCACCGATGTTAATAAACATATAGAACAGCTGAAATCCGGTATCTCTCATGTCATGAACCTGACCATTCTTGTCCACGCCATATTCTTCTCGAATCCTGTCTTTGTATTCCTTTTTGTCATACATCTGTCCAACCAACGCCTGAAGGTTGCCTTTGAAAAGCCCGTTTCCAAAAGCGATCACCAACAATCCGAAACAAGTAAGCGCAAGATAAAGTGCGAAATTTGGCACCGGGGTAGGCGTTGGAAAGGCAATAATTAAATAACCTATTGCCATAAGAACGAGTCCCCACATAATGGTGCGTTTGTAATTTTGGGTCTTGTCAGCTATCAGACCTCCAATTAATGCAAGAACATAAATTGATGCATAAAACGTGGAATAGATGTACCCTGTTGTTATTTCAGACAAGCCAAATTTTGCCGAAATGAACAATGTGAGAATTGCCATCATGATGTAGAAACCAAAGCGTTCGCCCATGTTGGTCAGAGCGGCCGCCAGTAGTCCTTTCGGATGTTTTTTAAACATAAAAAATTGATTTAGTGATGAATATTAGTTTATCTATTTGGATTCCCGAAGCAAAAATAACCAAAAAAAGATGGATTCAAAATTTTTGATGATCAGAATGGCCTTTTCTAATGTGTAATAAATTTTGTTAAATTACATGCTGCTGATAATCAGAATTTAATCCTGAGCTGTACTTTGATTTCGGATTTGGTGTTGCCGTCAATTTCATCTAATCCTGACCCAATTACTGTTTTGTTTGCATATTGTGTAATCGCGTAGCGTAGCCAAACATCTACCCGGCGACCAAAACTATATTTCCCCATCAGGTAAAACCGGTTGCCTTTATAATAATAGGATGGAATAGAAAATGCATAAAGCACATCACTTTCATAAGCATACAATCGCTCATTGTAGCTGTCGGTGTCGAAAAGTGCATAGCGGGCGTTGAGCGACCAGGGCTTTTCAACCGGATTGTAAATGAAGTCCTGGTAAATCAGAAAACCTGTCTTTGTATCAAAGCCCGACATGGACCACCAGGTGGTTTCAATGCGGCTTTTTAGCGTTATGGCATCAGTGGGTTTAAAACTAAGGTGTATCCTTGCATTCTGACGGGTTTCTGGATCAGGGTAATCGGTGTAGCCTGACCCTCCGCTGGGATTTATTTGTTTTTGCTGATAGCGGTATCGCAGCTGAATTTCAGTCCTGCGGTTTGGTCCCCAGGTTAGCTGTGTCAGATATTCGCTGCCGCGAGATGGGGCATCTACCCTGTAGCGCAGCCAGCTAAACCTGAAGTGGTCGGCATAGGCTGACAGGCTCCACCGTCGATGAATTTGTGCAAAAAAGCCCAGGTACAAGCCTTTTTCATTCGCATTTCGGCTGCCTTCGGCGAAGGCATTGCTAAAGAAACTTTGATAATCCTTGCCATAATTGCGATAAATGGCTGAGAAGGCAAATCGGGGATCTGGTGTAGCGGTTGCTCCAAGCAGCATGGCTTTCCCGCCGTTATCACTTCCGGATGCTTCACCGAAGAAGGTAAGTGAACGCAATATAGCCGCGAAGTCAAAACCATAATTGGTCAATTCCCTGCCCCGGAAGTCAAACTGATTGTATAAAGATTCATCGCGCTCCAGATCGACTTCCAGTTTGGTGTGATAGGCGGTGGCACCCAGCCGGAACATTTTAACCCGGGTTTGTATGTTTCCTCCGTAAACTTTCTGCCCAATGGCATTCTTTTTGGCCAGTTCACCAGGCGTGCGATGGTAGCCTGTTTCCTGTAATGAGCTAATAAACAGCGACTCCGCATTGAGTGAGTCGCTCCCATCAATACTTGCATCTACCTTTTTATCTGAATAAAACAAGGTGAGATCAGTATTCTTTAAAGGGGTGATGGTTGCGGCTGCCCCCCGCATGAATAAATTCTCATTAACACCTGTATTGGGTTTTACCTGTTGGGCAATGCGACGGTTGGTAATGGCGCCGGCCGATTTGCCGAAAGCCAGGCTGCTATACATGGTCAGTCCCTGTCCAAATGCCAGGTGGTAATCGCCGATGGCAATGTGCTTTACAAATTTATTTCCGTTATAGAAAAAATGGGCAGAGTAGAAGTCGAAGCCTTTTTTCAGGGAATCGGGCCCATTGAAGAAAACTTCCCCCGGATCCTTTTCCATGGTTACCCCAAATCTTATTTTATTGTAAAAGCTGTAACCATACCGGACGTATAACCTTTCCGGACCACCCAGATAGCGGCTGCTGGGTTTAACGGCAAGTGCTGAGTCGGAAATAGGAGAAAAACCTTCCTGTTCCTGCAGCACTCTTTGATAGCGGGTAATAATCTGGTGTCGGCCATAGTTGCTCAGGTTTTTGAGATTGATTTTGGCCCCCGGTGGTTCAAGTTGAAAGGTAATGAAAGGTGACAGTGCAGTGGATAAGGTGGAATCAAAACCTTCGACAAGACCCAATTCAAAAATGCTGGTGAGTTCGCCGTATTTTTGAAGATAATTCGTTAGGTTATTGATTTGAAGGTCATTTAGTTGAAGTTGACGAAGTTCCCTTTCTGATGCTTTGTTCAGATTAATTGGCCGGTCAATATACTGAAGCAACTCATCCACCAATTCCGAAAAGTCAATATCCGCATCAGCGTCTCCGCTCAAAGCTTCAATCTTTTCTTCTAAGTTTCCTGTATTCACATTTTCCGGGTTTACCGGTTCCTGTGCAAAAACGCCCGTGCCAGCGACCATGATAGTAAAATGGAATAATATTCGGTAGAATAACTTCATGGCTGTGCTATTAGAACTTATAATTCAGAGATGCTTGTGGCGAAAACCCAAGCACATAATGATAAGAGGCGCTGATGTCGATGATAAAATCACCGGCAAAAATTCCTACCCCAAATGAATTTGACGATGGATTTGTTGAAATTCCGCCCCGGAGATGAAGTTGAGGGATTAATTTATATTCAAGGCCTGCTTTGAAATTGGCCTCGTGGTCCATGTCTTTTTCTGTTTCGGCAGTTAAAATGATTTTATCTGTGATCTCATAAGCAGCGCCCAGCCTCATAATTACCGGCGCACGTTCATCGTTGAATTCCGAAAGTTTCGCTCTTATGGGATTATAAACATGCGCACCAACAGCAAGTTCTGGCGTAATGTTGGCAAGCAGCCCTGCCTCAAAAGTGATAAAGTTTCGGTTACCGTAACTTTCGGCCAGGCGCGCCATGTTGTAATCGAGCTGCAATCCAAAAGCGATATATTTGCCGAAGGCTTTTGCGAAAGCGAGACCAATCTTGCTCTCATTGTAGGCAGAATAACCGAAATGGCTGAAACTCATAGCTACAGTTCCCTGTTTAAGCGGAAGGGCAAATGCACCGGCTTTATAGCCCAGTTCTTTCAATAAAAATCTGTTTTCATAATATATTCCAGCTGTGGGTGATGACAGCCTTGCCAGTCCGGCCTGATTATTGAATGCGGACCAAATATCTGTCAGGCCCACTGAGGCGGTTCCCATGGCAGCAGAGCGGGCGCCGGATGGTCGGTTTTCACCCCCTGCAAATGCAAGCTGATTAAATATAAAAAGTGCCGGGAGAGTAATGAGAAGGTAAATATTCTTCATTTTTCAGTGCTTAATTTGAGCGAACAGTGTGAAAGGGTAAATTTGCAAACAAATTCCCTGAAACGGGGTTTTAATTTTCGAGGTAAATATAGTGGTTTCCGGTTAAAGTAGCTGAGGTTTTTTTGTTGCATTCTTAAAAATGGTGTTACTTTTCAGGACATTTCCGGTTAAGCTTAATCGGGGTATAAAAAGAATTGAAATTTTAACCTTTTTGCTACATAATCTGTTTCATTTAAAAAATAAATCATAATGAAAGATGTTATAAATTTTCTTCAGTTGCTTGAAAGCAACAATAACCGGGAGTGGTTCACTGAAAATAAGAAACTTTATGAAGAGGCCCGTCATCATTTTGAAACGGTTTTATCTTCAATTATTGTCGGTATTTCTGTCTTCGATGGCTCGGTTGGGCTTCCTTCAGCAAAGGAATCAATGTTCAGGATTTATCGTGATGTCCGATTCTCAAAAAATAAATTGCCATATAAAACAAACATGGGCGGATTTGTCAGCCCCGGAGGACGCAAAGCGATAAAATCGGGCTATTACGTTCATATTGAGCCTGGTAAGTCATTCCTTGGTGGTGGAATTTACATGCCAGATCCTGAAGTACTTAAGAAAATCAGGCAGGAAATCTATTTCAATGCGGGGGAATTTGTAAAGATAATTACCCAACGTGATTTTAGAAAAGTGTTTGGAGAGTTATCAAGAGAGGATATGCTTAAACGCCCACCAAAGGATTTCCCTGCTGATTTTCCTGACATTGCCTTGCTTCTGTATAAAAGTTATGTGGTAGGTCATTCATTGACTGACGCAGAGGTTGTTGCAGGGGATTTTACCGTAAAAGCCATCGAGATTTTCAAAACCATGAAACCTCTCCATGACTTTCTGAACCGCGCTATTGAACAATAAAAAAACAGCAAAGAGTGTACTTCTCTTCGCTGTTTTTGAATACTTGTTAGACTTAATGTGGAATAAAGATACAATTTATTGTGATGCGTGTTCAATTTTAATTGAAATTTAATTTTATAAGAGGGTTAGTTTGGCGGTGGAAACCAGAATTACCTCCTTTTGCGGATGTCTTTACATGGAGAAAAAAAAGAAAAAATATCCAAACAAAATTGTCAGGGTACTATTGATGTCGATCGGTGGAATTACTGCGTTGCTTGGTTTTATTGGGATTTTTGTTCCACTTTTGCCCACAACACCCTTTTTGCTGTTATCTTCCTGGTGCTTTGTGCGGTCATCAGAAAAAATGAATCAAAAGTTGATGCACAATCGGTTTTTAGGGCCTTACATCAGTAATTATAAATCTGGCCATGGCATAACCTTACGAAATAAGATTTACAGTTTATTGTTTCTATATATTACACTAAGCATTTCATTTATTTATGGCCCGGATTACTGGTGGCTTAAAATCGGATTAATTTTAATAGGAGTTGGAGTGAGTGTCCATATCTTGCGGTTCAAAACATTGCCCAAAGAGGAACATTTAAACAAAAAAAAATAGTTATACCGTATAACGCTGAAACCTGCGCGAATCTTTGTTATTTTCACCAGCTTACATTAAACATTTCAACAGAAATCATGGAACTGTTGTTATCAGTGGAAGATACTTGTGAATAAATAGGGGATATCTTAGCGTGAAAGGTTGAAATTTCTTATTTAAGTTTGCGTTTTCTTAGCATTTCATCCAACGAACAATAAACCAGGTTAAAATTATTTTATAAAATGAACAAGGACTTCAGCAATAAGGCAGCGGACAATATCAGGATATTATCGGCAGGCATGGTAGAGAAAGCAAAATCAGGGCATCCTGGTGGAGCTATGGGAGGCGCGGATTTTATCAACATCCTCTTTACCGAATATTTAAGGTATAATCCGGCCGATATGGAATGGCACATGCGGGATCGTTTTTTTCTTGATCCAGGCCACATGTCTCCAATGTTGTATTCAGTTCTGGCCCTTTCGGGAAATTACAGCATGGATGATCTGAAAAATTTCAGGCAATGGGGCAGCTGCACTCCCGGTCATCCTGAAGTGGACAAAAAACGGGGTATTGAAAATACTTCCGGACCATTGGGACAGGGCCATGCTATGGGTGTTGGTGCAGCCATAGCCGAAAGGTTCCTGTGTGCCCGATTTGGTGAATGGATGTCACACAAAACATTTGCCTATATTTCTGATGGAGGAATACAGGAGGAAATTTCGCAATCTGCCGGACGAATTGCCGGCTTTTTGGGCCTGCACAATTTTGTTATGTTTTATGATTCCAATGACATCCAGCTTTCAACAGGTACGGAAGCCGTTACCAGTGAGAACACTGCCATGAAATACGAAGCCTGGGGTTGGAATGTGCTGACCATAAACGGAAACAACTCTGGTGAAATTCGTGGGGCATTGTCGGCTGCTCTGGATGAGAAAAATCGTCCAACGCTGATTATCGGTAAAACAATCATTGGGAAAGGGGCACTTACCGCTGATGGCGATTCTTTTGAAGGGAAATGTGCTACGCATGGTATGCCTCTGGGTGAAGCAGGTGCCTCATTTGAAAAATCCATCGAGAACTTAGGTGGCAATCCCAACAATCCTTTTGATGTTTTCCCCGAAGTAGCTGAATTGTATGCCCGAGCAAAAGAAACTAAGCTTAAGGAGGCTGCTGAAAGGAATTTGCAACAACAAGCCTGGGAACAATCAAATCCGGTATTGGCAAAAAAACTTCATCAGTTTCTCTCTGGTGTTTTGCCTGAACTTGATTTTGAGGGAATTGTTCAGAAAGATGACATCGCAACACGTGCAGCATCTTCATCCGTATTGTCATACCTTGCCCAAAAGGTTGAAAATATGATTGTTTCGTCGGCTGATCTTGCCAACAGTGACAAGACCGATGGTTTCCTCAAACAGACCAAGCCTTTAACAAAAGGCGATTTTTCAGGTGCTTTTCTTCAGGCAGGCGTGAGTGAACTGACTATGGCAGCTATATGTAATGGTATTGCACTTCATGGTGGTGTATATGCTGCCTGTGCCACATTTTTTGTTTTCAGCGATTACATGAAGCCTGCGATTCGTCTTTCAGCGTTGATGGGATTGCCTGTTAAATACATCTGGACGCATGATGCTTTTAGGGTAGGCGAAGATGGCCCAACCCATCAGCCGGTAGAACAGGAAGCCCAGATCAGACTTATGGAGCACCTTAAAAACCATCATGGCCAGATGAGCCTGATGGCCCTTCGTCCTGCTGATGCTGCCGAAGCTACTGTAGCCTGGAAAATGGCGATGGAGAATACCCAAACGCCAACTGCACTCATCTTCTCAAGGCAAAACATCAAAAATCTGCCTCCTAAAAGTGGATTAAGTAAATATGAATCTGCGCTTCAGGCCACGAAAGGCGCATATATTGTGGCCGATAGTCCTTCAAGTCCTCAGGTGATTTTACTGGCCAGCGGATCGGAGGTTTCAACGCTTATAGATGGTGCTGAATTGTTGATCAAGGATAAAGGCTTAAAGGTCAGGGTAGTTTCAGCTATTTCAGAAGGATTGTTCCGGCAGCAGCCCATCGATTATCAAAAGCAGGTGATTCCTGATAATATTCCTGTTTTTGGACTAACTGCCGGTTTGCCCGTAACGCTTGCCGGTTTGGTAGGGGCGAATGGACACGTTTATGGATTAGACCATTTCGGCTATTCTGCTCCTGCGAAAGTGTTGGATGAAAAGTTCGGCTTCACCGCACAGAATGTTTTCAATCAGGTGGTAGCGTTTCTGGAAAGTAGAAAGTAATTATTTAGTGGCTGGAGGTCAGAAGTTAAGCCGGATTGACCTTAGGCATGTGTTTTACTTGTCTATGATATTTTTGTTAAACGTCATTGGTTTGGCAATTAACGTTGAGCATAGAAAAAATAAGCCGTCCATAGAATCTGGACGGCTTGTTTTATTTTAGACCGACATTTTATATGAGGTTGGCTGATTTTATCCTTCTATTAAACCCCTGCGTTTGAGTAAAGGCTTGATGTCGGGATCTGCACCTCTGAAATTCCGGTACAAAATCATAGGATCTTCGGTGCCACCGCGTTCAAGAATATTTTTACGGAAGGCTGTTGCTGTTTCAAGGTCGAACAGTCCATGTTCCCTGAAAGCCTCAAACGCATCTGCATCAAGTATCGCAGCCCATATGTAACTGTAATATCCTGAAGAATAACCACCACTGAAAATATGGTTGAAGTAAGTACTTCTGTATCGTGAAGTAATTTCGGGAATTAAGCCAATTGAATTCAGGGTTTGATTTTCAAAATCAGTGACATCCTGTATATTAAAGGTCGAAAGATTGTGGTAGCCCATATCCAGAAAGGAAGCGGCAAGATATTCCACGGTTGCGAATCCCTGGTTAAAATAAGCACTGTTCTGTAGTTTGTCAATCAGATCCTGAGGTATAACCTCTCCTGTTTCGTAGTGCTTTGCGTAAAGTTTCAGGACTTCTGGCTCAGCAGCCCAGTTTTCCATAATTTGTGAGGGTAATTCTACAAAGTCGCGGGGAACAGCGGTTCCAGTCAGGCTGTAATAGGTTGAATTTGACAACAAACCATGCAAGGCGTGCCCGAATTCATGGAAAAAGGTGCTTGTTTCATCAAAGGTGAGCAACGAAGGTTGTGATGATGTTGGTTTGGTAAAGTTGGTAACCACGGTAATTACCGGGCTTATATTTTCGCCATCCCTCACGTATTGTTTGCGGTAACTACTCATCCATGCGCCACCGCGTTTGCTTTCACGTGGGTAGAAGTCCATATAAAGTACCCCAATGTGGGCGCCATTTCCCTCGGTCACTTCATAAGCAACGGCATCGGGATGGTAGACAGGAATGTCTTTACGCTCATTGAATTTGATACCGTAGAGTTTATTACAAACGGTGAAGATTCCTTGTTTTACATTTTCTAGTGGGAAATATGGTTTGAGTTGTTCATCATCAAGATCATATTTTTCTTTTCGTAATTTTTCGGCATAGTAACTCCAGTCCCAGGGCTGAAGTTTGAAATTTCCACCTTCACGATCTATAATGGCCTGCATTTCTTTGGTTTCCGATTTTGCCCTTTCAAGCGCAGGTGTCCATAACTTTTGCAGCAAATCGTTTACATTGGTAGCCGTTTTGGCCATATTTTCTTCCAGAATGAAAGCAGCATGAGTTGGGTACCCAAGCAGGTTGGCTCGCTCAAGGCGAAGGGCGGCAATTTTAAGGATCAATGATTTATTATCACGCTCATCGTTGTTGTTTGCCCGGTTTATGTATGCTTTGTAAATTTTTTCTCTCAGCTCACGGTTTGCAGCATATTGAAGAAAAGGCATGATGCTCGGGTTGTGGAGCGTGTAAACCCACTTTCCTTCCATGCCGTTTTCCTTCGCGGTTTCAGCGCCCTGATCGATCATTCCCTTGGGAAGTCCGGTCAGATCATTTTCGTTGTCAACGACCAGTTTAAAGGAATTGGTTTCGGCCAGCACATTCTCGCCAAACTGAAGTGTAAGCACAGAAAGGTCCTGATTTATTGCACGAAAGCGTTCCTGCTTGGACGAGTCGAGATCAGCACCCCCACGTACAAAATCTTTGTAGGTGTCCTCCAGTAATTTAGTCTGTTCCCCACTCAGGTTTAGAGATTCGCGGTTGTCATATACGGATTTTACCCTGGCAAATAAATCGGGATTAAGGTTTATATTGTCGTAATGTGCAGACAATTGCGGTGCAATTTCTTTTGCAATAGCCTGAATTTCATCATTTGTATTGGATGAATTAAAATTGTAGAAGACACCGGTTACTTTTCGTATTAACTCACCGCTGTAATCGAAGGCAGCAATAGTATTCCCAAAATCAGGGCGGTCTTCACTTTTGATGATTGCGGCTATTTCCTGGTTTTGTTCCTCCATCCCTTTTTCAATGGCAGGAATGAAGTGCTCATTTTTGATTTGCTCGAAAGGTGGCACACCAAAGGGAGTGTCATATTCAGCAAAAAAGGGATTGTCGGAAGTGCTCTTTTGCTCACTTCCATTGTTGCACGCTGTAAACATAATGGCAGCAATTAAAATTAAAATTTGGTTTCTCATAATAAATATGGTGTAAATGGGTTGCTTTCGGGCAAAATTATAAATTTTCAACCGATAACCCTCTGAAATCATAGAAATGAAGTATTAAAATACTTTTAGTCAGCGATTAAGCATAAAAAAAGCCCTGTATTTTGTAGGGCTTTAATAACTAAATGTGCGGTTGTTTAGAAGTTCAATACTTCCATGGCGGCATTGTAGATTCTTGTCTGGTCGGGTAAAATGGCTTTTTCCAGGATGCGATTAAATCCGACAGGCGTAAAGGTTGAGCCAACCCTTTTTACCGGAGCGTCCAGTGAAGTGAATGCTTCCTCGGTAATCATGGCAGCAATTTCCCCGCCAAACCCTCCAAAAACCTTGTCCTCATGAACTACCAGCACACGATTGGTTTTACGCACTGATTTAAGGATGCCTTCCTTGTCCAGTGGAATGAGAGATCTGATGTCAACCACCTCAACGCTTTTACCAGTTTCTTCAGCAATTTGTTTTGCTACGGCGAGGCTCATGTGGGTGGTGTTTCCATACGTGATGATGCTTAAATTGCTGCCTTCAAGTCTTACGCGAACTTTGCCAAACGGTACCTCAAAGTCGTCGGGTACATAAGTTTCTGACAAGGGGTCATTGTACAATGCTTTCGGTTCCAGAAACAGGGTAGGTCCTTCGGAGCGAATGGAACTTCGCAGTAGTCCGGCAGCATCATCCGCAAAAGATGGATACACGATGCGGATACCTGGGAAGGTTGCCATTGCCCCCTCTATATTTTGAGAATGGTACAATCCGCCACCAATGTACCCGCCAGAAGCCAGCCGAATGGTGACATTGGGTGCAAAAGCCCCGTTGCTACGCCAGCTATCGTGGGTAATTTCAACGAATTGTTCCATGGCTGGCCAGAAATAATCGGCAAATTCAGCTCCTTCAATCACTATCCGGATTTTTTTATCGAAACGGCTCATGCCATTGGCAGTGCCGACGATAAAGTCTTCTGCAATCGGACCGTTGAATACCCGTTCGATGCCAAATTCCTGTTGCATGCCTTTACTCACATTGAAGATTCCTCCTTTTTCCTTGTTGGCAATATCCTGTCCCCAGATAAAAGTATCTGGATTATTGCGGAATTCTGCTTTCAAGGTTAAGTTAAGTGCCTGTATGAGTTTTAGTTTTTCGCCGGATTGTTGATTATGAATGCCTTCCGGGTATTTTGATGCAGTATAGGCTTCCGGTATAACATGGTCAAAGATACTGGCAGGGTCAGGGTCAGGAGCAACAAGTGCTTTTTTGTGGGCTTTTGAAACCTCTTCTTTGGCTTTTTTATCCAGTTCATCCAATTCAACTTCACTTACACGGCCCGAAATAATGAGCGTCTTGCGGAAGCGATCGAAAGGGTCGTTTGCGGTTGCACAATGACGTTCATTGTCATCGCGGTATAATTCGTGCTTATCAGAGTTAGAATGTGAGTGGATACGCACGCAACTGGCGTGTACAATGACCGGTTCATTTTTTTCAATGGCATGTTTCCGGGCTTCGGTCATGGCATTCATTGAGTCGAATACGTTTTTTCCGTCGCAATGAATAATTCTCAGGTTTTTGAAACCACGAAAATTATCTGCGGCCCTCCAGTTGGCGGTTTGGTCACGTTTATGTACCGAGATTCCGTAATTATTGTCCTGAATAACAAAAATCACCGGAAGTTTCTCGTTACTTGCGCCATTAATGGCTTCATAAACATAACCTTCGCTGGTGGATGATTCACCCTGTGAACTGATGGCAACTGCTTTTGCACCATATTTTTTTATAGCTCTGGCTACACCAACAGCATGAAGTGTATGGTTTCCCGTGGCAGAGGATACATTATGAATATTCCATTCCGGCTTGGCAAAGTGATTGGACATATGTCGTCCACCGCTTGCTATGTCTGTTGCTTTTGAAATTCCATTAAGGATTATTTCTTCTGCATTAATGCCTGATGAAATGGCTGTGAGCATATCCCGGTAATAGGGGAATAAATGGTCGTTGTTTTTTTGAAAAACCTGGCCAATAGCCAATTGAATGCCGTCGTGCCCGGCATAGGGCGCGTGGTATGACCATCCTAAAGCCTGTTTCAGGTAATTGGGCGCACGGTCATCAAGTTTCCTGCCGAGCGACATGAGGAAATACCAATTTTTAAGCGTTTCTTTGTCGGTATGTTTGATGCCGAAAGATTTCGTTTTATCCATTGTTTTAAGTAAGAAATTTCGCGAAGAATGTATTATAAAATCAGTCCATATAACAAACCTTGCCGGGGTTTGTTCATGATTTGGGTTTACTAACTCAGGGATGCGGAAAGTTGGTTATTGGTTGGCCATATTTTTTTTGGATTCGTTTTTTATATAAAAAATCTCATAATTTTACCGATTGATTTTTTAGTTACTAAATACCAATACATTATGGTCAAAAAATTCACTACAATTGCTTTGTTACTTGCCCTTGGCTTTGGTTCAAGAGCGCAGGATGATGCCCGCCTGCTAAGGTTTCCTGACATCAATAAAAATCTGGTTGCATTCGTTTATGCGGGCGACATCTGGACTGTTCCGGCTTCGGGTGGCGATGCCAAACGGTTGACCTCTCATAAAGGTCTGGAGCTTTTTCCGAAAATTTCGCCCGATGGTAAATGGATTGCCTTCACGGCCGAATATTCGGGGAGTCGGCAAATATGGGTTATGCCTGCTGAAGGGGGAAGTGCCCGTCAACTGACCTGGTACAACTCTGTTGGCGTGATGCCGCCACGCGGAGGTTACGACAATGTTGTTTTAGATTGGACTCCGGATAGTAAAAAGATATTGATCCGGGCCAACCGGACAGAATTTGGGGAACGTAATGGAAAGTACTTTCTGGTAAATCTAGAGGGTGGTCTTGAAAAACCTTTGCAGATTGTGAATGGTGGTTTTGCCGTATTTTCACCCGATGCAAAAAATATAGCCTTTACTCCGGTTGATCGTGAGTTCCGCACCTGGAAGCGCTACAAAGGCGGCCGGGCCACCGAGTTGTGGACCTATGATCTGGCCAATAACAACGCGGAACAAATTACTCATTTTGCCGGGTCCGACCAATGGCCAACCTGGTGGGGAAATGACATCGTGTTTGCTTCAGATCGTGATTTGAGGCTTAACCTGTATCGTTACAATACGTTAAATAAAGAAACCACTCAGCTTACCTTTCACAAGGATTTTGATGTGATGTGGCCTTCCGGTGAAAACGGTCAGATTGTCTATGAAAATGGTGGTTACCTTTATAAATTGGATATCACCAATGGTAAAAGCGAAAAACTTACCGTGAATTTGAATTTCGATAATCCTAACCTGGTAGCATATTTCAAAAATGTAAAGGACGATGTTCACAGCTTCTCGGTTTCACCTACCGGAAAAAGAGCTTTGTTTGATGCCCGTGGTGATATTTTTTCGGTACCTGCCGAAAATGGGGTGATCGAGAACCTAACCCAAACCCAGGGTGTGCGTGAGATTTTCCCAAAATGGTCGCCCAATGCTAAATGGATCAGTTATTATTCAGATGCCACCGGTGAATATGAAATTTATTTGCTTGAAAATAAAAAAGGTGCGCAGCCTACGCAACTCACAAAAAATTCTTCCTCATGGAAGTATGAAGCGGAGTGGTCTCCCGATAGTCGTTTCCTCGTATACAGCGATCGTACCATGAATTTGTGGTTGCTGGATGTAGAGTCTGGAACTCAAACTCAAATTGACAAAGGAGAACTGAATGAAATCACGGGTTATGCTTTTTCGCCCGATTCAAAATGGATTACCTATGATAAAGAGAGCCCAAATAGCCAGTCGGCTGTGTGGGTATATAATATTCCTGAAAAGAAAGCTACACAACTTACCGATGATCAGTTCAGTGATTTTTCACCGGTTTTCAGCAATTGTGGCAAATATCTCTTTTTTGTTTCAAACCGCGATTTTAACCTTGATTTTTCGAGTTTTGAATTCGATTACCTCTATAATAAAGCCGCACGCATTTATGTAATGGCTCTCAGAAACGATGGTACTAAATTTTTTAAAGAGAAAAATGATGTTGAAACGGTGAAAGAGGAGCCTAAAGCTGAATCCCCCAAAGGGAAGGCAAAGGAGAAAGATGAAACGCCAAAGGTTGATGATAAACCCGCTGTAATTATTGACTTTGATAACATCAATAACCGCATTCTGGCATTGCCTGTGTCATCGGGTGATTATCGCATGGTAGGCCCTGCTGATGGTGGCTTGCTCTACATTAGTGAGAATAAACTCATGCGTTACAATGTTGAGGAAGAAAAAACTGAGGAGATTATTGATCGTATATTTATGGTTCAGCCTACCGTTGATGGTAAGATGTTTATGTACCGTTCGGGAAGCGATTTTGGTATTGCAAAAGTATCTCCGGGTCAAAAGAGTGGTGCCGGCAAGCTCAGCCTCGACAAGCTTGATATGAAGATTAATCCTCGCGATGAATGGAATCAGATTTACAAAGATGGCTGGCGCATTTTCCGTGATTATTTTTATGTGAATAACCTGCATGGTGTAGACTGGGCCGGACTTCAGGAGCGTTATGGCACGTTGTTGCCCTATGTTGGCAGTCGCTTCGATTTGGATTATATTTTAAACGAGATTGTTTCAGAGAGTAATACCGGGCACTCCTATGTTGACTGGGGTGATATTGAGCGTGTGAAGCGAATAAATACTGGTTTACTTGGCGCGAAACTGGTGGCTGACGAAGCTGCAGGGCGCTATCGTATTGATTATATTTTCCCTGGTGAAAACTGGAACCCTGAACGCCGTTCCCCACTTACAGAAGCAGGCGTAGATGTAAAACGGAGTGATTATCTCATCAGTATTAACGGACATGACGTTACAACTGCTGAAAATCCTTACCTCTTTCTTGAAAATCTGGCCGATGTGCCCATTCAATTGACGGTAAACAATAAACCAAACGAAGAGGGTGCCCGTACTTCCACCGTTAAGCCAATCGAAAGTGAGTTGGAAATTATGCACTTAGATTGGGTAAAACAGCGCCGTGCAATGGTTGATTCCCTTTCGGGAGGCAAAATTGGTTACATTTATGTGCCCAATACTGCTTTTGAGGGCAACCGGGAATTATACCGCGGCTTGTATGCTTACAACGACAAAGATGCCCTGATTATTGACGATCGCTACAATGGTGGCGGTTTCATTCCTGAGAATATGATCAATTTGCTCGACCGCAAAACGCTGACCTACTGGCACCGTAACAATATGCAGCCTAACCGGGCCCCCGGAATCGCGCATGACGGGCCTAAAGTGATGCTCATCAATGGTTATTCATCATCGGGTGGTGATGCATTTCCGTATTTCTTCAAAAAACTGAACCTTGGTAAACTTATCGGTACCCGTACATGGGGCGGACTTGTCGGCATCAGTGGTAATGCACGATTGGTTGATGGCGGATACATTTCTGTTCCCCGTTTTGGCATTTTTGATGAAAACAGCGAATGGATTATCGAAGGCATTGGCGTTTATCCCGATATTGAAGTGGTTGACCGCCCCGAACAATTGGCCAAAGGCATTGATCCCGGCATTGAAAGGGCCGTAGAAGAGTTGCTGAAAGAACTGGAAGTCAATCCGGTAAAAAGGGTGAAATCGCCTGCACCTCCTGATAGGTCAGGATGGATTGAGAAGGAGATAAAGTAGGATTTCGGATTTCAGATTTCAGATTCAAGAGATCAGGTTTCAGAATGTATTTGGGCTGCTTAAGAAGCCTGTTCCTCTTTTGCAAATCCGGTTATGGTGAAAGCCTGACCGGATTTGTTTTAACTTAGTGTACTGAGTGTCTCAGTGGTAAAAAAAAATAACCACTAAGGCACTAAGATCACTGAGATGCATTAAGAAAAAAGCTTGTGAATTTTCAAAGAAAAATATTGATTTAGTTATATTAATATTTACCTAACAGTAGTTTAAAAAATGAATTCTAATTCCGGTTTTGTTACGGATTTATTGCCTGGACTCACTAATTGCCAATTTGCGCATTTAGGTGAGGGTGTACCACTTGAATTTTTGAATTTTGAATTTTGAAATTAGAAATTAGAAATTAGAACTTCCCTTTATTATCTGATAATCCAATAATAACCCGTATCTTTGCCGCTCATTAAAAGTAGCTGCTACTCATTTATAGGTTTATATCCTTTCCAGCCAATCGAACCAGCGTTAACATCCGATTCTTTCAGAAATTAACACAGGACCCTCCGAAAAAGCCACGGTTGTTTACCGGCTGCACACATTTTATCTAATTATGACATTTGACGAACTGAACATTATTCAGCCCATTGCCCGGGCATTGAAACAAAAGGGCTATGAACAACCCACACCCATTCAGCAAAAGGCCATTCCCCACCTGTTAAACGGTTCGGATGTCTTTGGCACCGCCCAGACGGGTACCGGCAAAACAGCGGCTTTTGCCATTCCTATTCTTCAAAAGCTATATGGAGAGCAGGTCGATCGCAAAACTACAGGTATACGTGCACTTATTCTTGCTCCTACACGTGAATTGGCTATTCAGATAAGCGAAAGCTTCAGCGATTACAGCAAAGGGCTGGGTTTGCGTCATACGGTAATTTATGGGGGTGTTTCACAAAATCCGCAAACCGCTATTTTAAATAAGGGCGTGGATATCTTAATTGCTACTCCCGGCCGGTTAATTGATCTGATGAATCAGGGATTTGTCCGCCTGCATAAGGTGAACTTCTTTATTCTCGACGAGGCCGATCGTATGTTGGACATGGGTTTTGCACCTGATATAAAGCGTATCATTGCCAAATTGCCGGCTCATAAGCAAACCGGTTTTTTTACGGCAACCATTCCTAATGAAATTAAAGCACTGGCCGATAGTCTGCTTAATCATCCTGTAAAGGTAAATGTGGCACCCGTTTCTGCCCCTGCTGAAGCAGTGGAGCAGTCGGTCTATTTTGTTGAGAAAACTGACAAGCGTGCTATGCTTAAAGAAGTTTTTGCATTGGAAGAGATTGAAACAGCACTGATATTTACCCGGACCAAGCATGGTGCTGATAAAGTGGCCCGCGATCTGATTAAAAATGGCATTCCTGCGGTAGCTATTCATGGAAATAAATCGCAGCAGGCACGCCAGAAGGCCTTACAAGGTTTCAAAGACCGCAGCATCTGCGTGTTGGTTGCTACCGATATTGCTTCACGTGGAATTGATGTGGACCGGATTTCGCATGTGATCAATTATGAGCTGCCCGAAGTTCCTGAAACATACGTGCATCGTATAGGGCGCACCGGTCGTGCAGGTGAATCGGGTAAAGCCATTTCCTTTTGTGCTTCCGAAGAGCGTGGAAGTCTTAAGGATATAAATAAGTTATTGCCAAAATCAATCGAAATTAGAAACATGAGCGGGTTTGTGCCTCAGGTGAGAGAGCCTGAAATGGTTACATCCGAAAGAACAGAAAGACCAGCAAGAAACTTCCGTTCAAATGGACATTCCGGAATGGGGAAAGGTTCCTTCAGACGGAAGCGCTGATGTTTGCCTGAAATTTGATAAAACGGCCCGAAAGGATTTCTTTCCGGGCTTTTTTTATGATTGTTTAATCAGCGAAATGCCATATGAGAATTCTCATGATTATACCCCTGGAAGTCTAAAAAACATTTGTTGATAAATCAAAACCCTCATATTTGTTGTTAATACAATTCAGCAAACCGTGAAATATTTTTTATTTTGAAATCCCAAAATCATGCCCGATCAACAACCCAATCGACTTATTCATGAATCAAGTCCATATCTGATTCAACATGCTTACAATCCGGTGGATTGGTATCCTTATGGTGAAGAAGCTTTGGAACTGGCACGATCCACCAACCGGCCGTTACTGATTAGCATTGGTTATTCAGCTTGTCATTGGTGCCATGTTATGGAGCACGAGAGCTTCAGTAATACTGAAATTGCAGCCCTTATGAACCGCGATTTTGTTTGTGTGAAAGTGGATAGGGAGGAAAGGCCTGATGTAGATCAGGTATTCATGGCTGCCATTCAGTTTCTGAGTAGCAACGGGGGGTGGCCTTTGAATTGTTTTGCTTTGCCTGATGGTCGGCCTTTTTGGGGTGGAACTTATTTCAGACCGGTTCAATGGAAGGAGCTTTTGGGACAAATTAGCGAACTCTTTAACCGTAATCTCATTGAACTTGAGCAGCAGGCAGATCGGTTAGGTGAAGGTATTGCTGCGATGAGTGTGATCGAGGCTCCTGTAGATTCAAGTCTGCCGGATATGGATTTCATTACTGAAATTTATGATCAACTGTCGCTCAGGTTTGATACGGAATACGGCGGAACTATCGGAGCACCTAAGTTCCCAATGCCTGTGGTATGGGAATTTGTAGCCGTTTACTATCAGGTGACCGCTTTGCCTGAAGCACTTCAGCAATTGACCTTAACGTTGCGTAAAATGGCTATGGGTGGGATTTTTGATCAGATTGGAGGTGGGTTTGCCCGATACAGCACTGACAAATACTGGAAAGTGCCGCATTTTGAAAAAATGCTTTACGATAACGCCCAATTGGTTTCATTGTATGCCAAAACTTATACATTAACACATGATGATCTGGTGCGTGAGTCTTTAGATAAGACCTTGGCCTTTGTTGAAAAGGAATTTACTGCCCACGAAGGCTTCTTTTATTCTGCGCTTGATGCTGATTCAGAAGGGGAGGAGGGGCTGTTTTATCTCTGGAACCGGAGTGAAATCAAGGAGTTACTGCCTGAATACGGGGATTTGGTTGCTGATTACTTTGGCGTAGACAAGGAAGGGGCATGGGAGAAAGGGAAGAGTATTTTGTTAAAACCCCTTTCTGATAATGCCTTTGCATCGCGACAGCACCTTAGTGCCGAAGAACTCCGGCAATTGATCAGGATGGTAGCAGTTATCTTGCTTAAAGCCCGTGATGCACGCATCAAACCAGGCCTTGATCATAAAATGGTATTGGCATGGAACGCATTAATGATAAAGTCCCTGGTAGATTCGTTTCAATTCACCTGTAATCAGCATAGTAAAGAAACGGCCATTAAGGCTGGCTACTTTATAGCTGATACGATGATGAAGTCAGATGGAAGCCTGTTTCGTACTTTGCCTAAAGGGAAACCGGGCATCCCCGGATTTTTGGATGATTACGCTTTTACCATACGTGCATTTATTGCACTGTATCAGCTTGATTATGAAGAAGTATGGCTGAAAAAGGCAAGGAGCCTCTGTGATTATGTTATGGTTGAATTTGCCGATCCGTTATCACCACTGTTTTGGTATACTCCTCAGTCAATTGCCTCTGGTTCTTCGATGGTAAGGGTGAAAGAGGTAACCGATGGTGTTGAGCCATCGGGTAATGCGGTAATGGCTGAAGTGCTTACTTTGCTGGGGCATTACTTTGAGGAAGATAAATGGGTTGCGCGTGCTTCAGAAATGCTGTTGTCGATTAAATCGCGGCTGCTTTCTTATCCATCTGCACATGCATATTGGGCACAGGTGGCATTGATGCATGTGGTTGGTGTTTCCACTATAATCACTACCGGGCCATCAGCCGCTAAATTTGCTGAAACACTTCGCCGTAAGGCCGGCCCTTTCACTATTTTTGCTGCAACCATAAATGACGGAACGCTTCCTGTATTTAAACAGCGGATATTCAAGGATGAAAGCCGGATTTATGTATGCAAAGGTAACGTTTGCCAGGCACCGGTGGGTAAGCCAGAAGAAGTTGAGTTTTAATTCGAACCGGAAAGCGAACAAAACAAAAACCGGCTGCTGTGTCCTGCGTTTTTAAACCCAAAATCTTCACGAGCCGGTTCTTGCCAATATTTCTTAAAAATCAGTGCATATATTATTTTTTGCTGATTTTAACAGTTGAACTTCCTTCTGGTCCATAAATCTGCAACATATAAATGCCTGCATTAAGGTGATCCAGTGAAAGTGTTGTATTTTCAATGTTGCCGGTTTGTTCAAACACCAGACTGCCATTTGAGTTATAAAGTCTCAGATTTGCCCCTTTTACTCCTTCAACAATCAGGTGACCTGAAGCCGGATTTGGATAAACTTTCGGACGGAAGGAGAAATTCTCATCTACTCCCAGTTCTGAGCCAACAGCAACAAGGAACATGTCCTCCACGCTTATTCCATTAGCCGATGCAACAACCGATATTTCTGAAACTCCTTTGAAGTCAGGTGTGAAAGTAAGGTTGAGTAAGGAGCCTGAGATGATGGTTGTAACCAACGCGGCATCTGAGTTGCTGGCTATTTCAAAGGTTAGTTCGGCACCTGAAGCATTAAAATGATCAGTTAGCTCAATATTTACAGGGATTGCATTGATTTCAAGGTACAAGTCATCAATGGGATTTGAAATAAAAGCTCCCTGAGGTTGCATGATACTTAGGTTGTCCATGCAGAAATATGCCGGGGTATTCATGCCATAATCGCCATTGTCGGTTGATTGAAGTTCAAACCTGAGCGCTGTAACCTCGCCTAGGCTTTTGAGGTCAACCCAACGCCAGCCATTCTGGATGTAGTCTCTGCTGTTGTCTCTCGAACGGAAATCGGCCAGGTAATGTTCTATTTTTGATGTAGTGCTGTTGTCGCTGCGGATTCCCCAGACTGATAATTTGAACCAGTCAGGGTCATCACCGGTTTCCCCGCCAAATTTCTTGTTGAAAGCGGAGCCATCACGCAGGCTTGTATAGGCAATGTGTGTATTGTTAACATAAAATCCACTAAATGTTACGGCATTTTCATTGATAACTTTTATTTCGGATGGAATGGGATCGTAGGTTCCGCTCGCCCAGTCACTGGAGATATAGGAAACAACATAGTTAGTAGCATTTCCATCCATCCCGCTCAATGATGCTGCGACGAATTGATCGTGGGCATAATCATTATTTATGTTTGATAGATTTGAATAAGTAAATCCTGACCAGAAACCTTCGCCACCATCGTATTGAAAGGAAAGTGGACCTGAGGTAAAGAGGCTGTCTCCATAGGGTAAATAATGGGATTCTTCTTCCAGTATAAGCTCATTAAAAGTCACCAGGGTATTTTGAACGTTGCTATTGATTACAGCAATTCCGTCCAGGTCAAATCCGGCTGAGTCAACAGGTGTTGGAAATGGATCATTGATGATGTTTCCCTGTGAATCTTTTGATGCAAAAAGTGGGTCAATAGAGCCTTTTACATCGGTGATACGGATAAAACGAATGGTGTTTTTATTAACCAGTGAGCTATTGGGAAGCTCGCTCAGATCGAATGGAACGCCAAATCCTTTCCTGTATTTGCCTGCCAGATTGTGCAGATTCTGTGGATCGAGCTCATCCGAAGTCCCTGTTTGGGTAGTAGTCTGGGTCAGTGAAACGGATGGGAAGCGGCTGAAGTTTATGCCGTCGGAGCTTACTTCCACAAATGCAAGTTCCAGGAAATTATCGTTGGTGGAATTGCCAAACACAGCGAAATCAGGGCCAGGGCCATTTACAATCAAACGGTCAAAAGTAAGTGTGGCCATCCCGCCATCGCCAAGGCTAACTACGCCGGTTGGCGCATTTTCAGCCATATGAAGTGCTGCAGATGGTTGCCCGTAGCTGGCAAGGTTTGTTCCAGCGTAATATACCGAAGTGTCACTTATTTGAACATATCCTCTTACAAGATCAATGCCTGTTGCCCAGGATTGAACAATAGTGGAGTCTTTGGAGATGGCGGTAGTGCCAGCCTGTCCTGCTGCAGGGGGAAAAGTGCCTTGTGCAAACAGGGTCGTAATTGCTGTAAATGAGAGTAGTGTGAGGAATTGTTTGAGCATGATTATTTAGTTTTTACGAGTTTGAACCAAAAGATTTGGCAAATTGTTCAATTTGTAACGAAGCGCTACTTTGGTTGTGACTATGGTTGAGCTAAATACAGTTAATGCACTTTGAAAGTATCGCGCTGCAAAGTTAGGCAGATAAATCATCAATCCGGAAAAGGGGGACAAAATATCGTGCAGTGATCGATGCGGCCAGTTTTTGTAGTGAAAACATTACTCTTCCAGCTTATCCCGTAATGATTTAAACCCTTGTCCCAGAATTTCGTTGGCATCCATAACTGTGAGGAAGGCTTTGGGATCTACTTTATTTATAAACTCTTCAAGCATCGCCAGTTCTCGACGGTTTACTACCGTGAAAATTACTTTTTTCTGGTTTCCGTTGTACATTCCTTCCGCGTTTAGGTAAGTTCCCCCGCGGTTCAGGTCCTTGATAATTTTGTCGCGTATCGCCTGATGTTCGTCTGACACAATGAATATTGTTTTTTCGTAAGAAATACCCTGTAATACTGCATCAATCACTTTCCCCATTACAAAAATAGTAATCCAGGAATACAATGGTATATGCCAATCGCGGAAAGCAACAAATCCAACCAGAACAATCAATGAATCGACACCCATCATCAGTTGCCCCAGAGGGAGTTTTGTATAGCGGGCTATTATCATGGCTATTACATCAGATCCGCCTGAGGTAGCCTTTGATTTAAAGATAAGTCCTACGCCAACGCCGATAATTGCGCCCCCAAAAATGGAAGAGAGCAATGGGTCGCTGTCTACCAAAGGCCGGAATCCTGAATAGTAGGACATCACATCAACAAAAACTGAAGTCAGGACAAACCCAACTACTGTTTTTGCGCCAAATCGGGGACCCAATACTCTGGTCCCGACAATGGTAAGCGGTATGTTAAAGGCGAGAGCAGTCATTCCAACCGGTAGGCCGAACATATGGTGTAAAACAATGGAAATACCATATATGCCACCAGGAACAATTTTGTAGGGTGTGATAAAATATACATAGCCAATGGAAACCAGAAAGGTGCCAACAATAATCAACCCATAGGAAATGAACCATTTGCGGGTAAATAGTTTGTCTTTTTGCAGAAAAGGCATTGTCGGTATGGATTAACTTAACAAAATGGTGGAATTACTCCGTAAGCTTGTCACGAAGCGATTTGAAACCTTCGCCCAGAATTTCGTTGGCATCAGTAACAGTAACAAAAGCATCCGGATCAACCTGGTGTATGTATTCCTGGAGAATAGCCAGTTCGCGGCGGTTGAGTACCGTAAAAATAATTGTTTTTTCAGCATCGTTAAACATCCCTTTGCCAGGAATGTAGGTTCCCCCACGTTCCAGATCGTTGATGATTTTATTGCGGATGAGTTCAAATTCCTTAGAAATAATAAACAGGGATTTGTCGTATGCCATTCCCTGCATGGTAATATCAATAACCTTTCCGGTAACAAATATTACGATCCATGAGTACATTGGTATTTTCCAGTCTTGAAAAACAAAGAGGCCGAGCAGTACAATGACCGAATCAACATAAATCATTAACTGCCCCAGAGGCAAACCCGTGTATTTGCCAATAATCATGGCCACTATATCTGATCCGCCGGAAGTTGCCTTCGATTTAAAAATTAAACCCAAGCCAAAGCCTATGAGTACACCCCCGAAGATACTTGCCATAAATATTTCACCCGAGAGATTCAAAGGGTCGGTTTCGCCCACAACCAGCGTAAGAAGGTCCATGAAAATTGAGGTAAGCACAAATCCGACTACCGTTTTTATGCCAAATCGCGGCCCCAGTATTTTAATGCCTACTATGGTTAGTGGTATATTCAAAACCAATCCGAAAAGCCCAATTGGTATACCTGTTGGCCAGAATGGAAACACGTCTGCGGTTAGATGATGCACCACGATTCCGATGCCGTAAACCCCACCAGGTACAATATTGTAGGGATTAATAAAGAATACAAAGCCGGCTGCCAGTATAAAGGACCCGACTACGATAAGTGCGTAGGCTATGAACCACTTGCTTGAGAAAATTTTCTCATTTTGAACAAATGTCATGTTAAATCGCTGTTAATTAAATAAATAGAATAGAATAAATTTCTATGCAAAGCTAAGACGTTTTTTATGAAAACCGCATCTTCAAGCCATAGGATTGAAATTTTTGTTTAAAGAATTATGATGGAGTTTATGTTCTTTTTTAAATCTATCTAAATACTAAGGAACTAATGTATTACTTTTGCAGATTAAAATGATAAACTCTGTTAGGAAGCTATAATAATTCACAAACTATTTTGTTATTATTGTACGCTTGATCTTAACAAAGGTAATCAGCAGGTAACTGGAAAGGATTTTATTCAGCGGAGCTATGGTTAATCTTAGGTTTTCCCTCTGAGTTTTTGATTCGAAAAGACAAACAGCAGAATTAAATGGGTTTGATATTGAATTGTAGCAGTATAAAGCGTTTAGTGATAAAGCATAAGCTGGGCTCATACAGGGTTCTGATTGTGGCATTATTCGTTTTGTCCGGCCTGGGTGCGACTGCTCAACAGGAGCCTCAGTTTACGTTGAATATGTTCAACCATATGGCAGTAAATCCTGGTTATGCAGGCTTACGCGATGCCATAACGGTTACTGGCTTGGTCCGGCAACAATGGATTGGTATTGAAGATGCTGATGGCACTAAAGTTTCTCCTGAGAGTTTTGTTATTTCGGGCGATTCACCCATTAGAATATTGCGTGGAGGTGTTTCTGCCACTGTTATGCAAGACAAAATAGGTTACTTCAAGGATATTTATGTGAAGTTGGGCTATGCTTACAACCGACCGCTGGGTGATGGTGAACTGGGTATAGGTTTTAATGTTGGCTTTTTGAATAAATCATTGGATTATAGCAAGTTAAAGCCGGTTGATGATGATCCGATTATAAAAGGCAATACTGAAAGTACGATGTTTACCGATTTTTCAATAGGTGCATTTTACATTCAACCCAATGGCATGTATCTGGGTTTGTCCAGTACACAATTACTTGAAGGTTCAAAGCAACTCGGTTCGGATGCGGGTACTGAATTCAAATTACGACGCCATTATTATGCCACCGGAGGATATCGTATCTCATGGATAAGAAATCCATCGTATGTTTTTATTCCGGGGGTGTTTGTGAAGTATGACGGAGCAACTGCTCAGATTGACCTGAATGCCCGGGTTGAATACAATGAAAAATTCTGGGGCGGTTTAACTTATCGTTTTCAGGAAACTGCTGCTGTAATGCTGGGCATGAGTGTTAAAGATCTGAGTTTTGGTTATGCTTATGATATTCCACTTTCTAAGATTGGAGGCGCTGGTAGTCATGAGATTATGGTGTGTTACAGCTTCAAGCTTGAGCTGGAAAAAACCAGAAGAAGTTTCAGGAATACAAGGTTCCTTTAACATTAATTTGTTGTGTGAAAAATTATATTGCTATTTTTGTCGTTCTAAAAAAACGGTAGTTTGAATAATAATTGTATTTCAAACCCGTTATTTGCATTAAAATCAGGAACAAACATGAAAAAACTCTTCAACTACATCATTGCTGCCTTAATCCTGAGTAGCTGTGGAAATTCAGGAAATGGTGAACTCGTTGGTGTATCAAAGCGTGAAAAATTTTATCAACCCGATCCATTTGGTATGGCCTACATTCCTATGGGAAGTTTTACTATGGGTGTCGGGGATCAGGATGTTCCCTACGCGCATATTAATGACCCCCGCACGGTTTCAGTGAGTGCTTTTTATATGGACGAGACTGAAATTACCAATAATGAGTACCGCCAGTTTGTTTTTTGGGTGAGGGATTCAATTGCACGCACCAAACTTGGTGAAGTCAGCCCTGAAATATACCTGATCGAAGAAAATAAAAAAACCGGTGAAACTTATGATCCGCCATTTCTTAATTGGAAGGCAGAAATTAAGTGGAACGGGGAAGAAGAACGGGATGCGCTCGAAGATATGTTTCTTCCTGAACATGAGCGGTATTTTCGCAGGAAGGAAATTGATACCCGTAAATTATTCTATGAGTATTATTGGGTGGATTTCAAAGCTGCTGCCGGTAAGGATTTTTCGGCTGGTGATGCGGTGAATGCTGGTCTTGCCAATCGACCTCAAGGATTGAAAGATCGTTCCTTGTATGTTCGCAAAGAAATTATCAATGTATACCCTGATACCCTTGCATGGATACATGATTATGCCTATTCATACAATGACCCGATGACCGAGCGTTATTTCTGGCATCCTGCATATGATAATTATCCTGTGGTTGGTGTTAACTGGAAACAAGCCAAGGCGTTCAGTATCTGGCGTACTGAGTTGTTGCGTGCCTATCTTAACAGTAGGGGAAATGCTGTTGTTAATGAATTCAGGTTGCCTACCGAAGCCGAATGGGAATGGGCTGCACGTGGGGGCAACTCTTTTAGTCCCTACCCCTGGGGCGGTCCTTATACCCGTAACGAAAAGGGTTGTTTCCTGGCAAATTTTAAGCCATTGCGCGGAAATTATGCCGATGATGGAGGACTTACCCCGGTTATTGTTGCTCATTATCCGGCCAACGATTTTGGATTGTACGATATGTCTGGCAATGTTGCCGAATGGACCAATGATGCCTTCGATGAGAGCGCATATCACTTTACCTGGGACATGAATCCTGCCTATAGCTACAATGCCAAAGAAAGTGATCCACCTGCACTTAAACGCAAGGTTGTTCGTGGTGGCTCCTGGAAAGATATTTCTTATTATTTGCAGGTAAATTCGCGTGCTTACGAATTTCAGGATACTGCTAAATCATACATTGGTTTCCGTTGTGTGCAGAATTATATGGGACGTCAAAAAGACGATAATCCTGCTCGGGCATCCAAAATTTACAATTGATAAGTGGTATTACTTTTAGCTTAAAACACCATTAAACTTTAAACTTAACTCAAAACAATTAACACGCAACTATCATGGGATTGAACAATTTAGTCAGAGGGAAAGGTTTCAGAAACTTTATGGCAAAGCTTTACGGAATAGGGGCTGCCGTTGTAATTCTTGGAGCACTTTTTAAAATAAATCACTACACTGGTGCCAATGAAATGCTGATTATCGGTTTGGGTACTGAAGCCATTATATTCTTTTTCTCTGCTTTTGAGCCCCCTCACGTAGAACCCGATTGGAGTCTTGTTTATCCGGAGCTTGCCGGAATGTATCATAATGGTGGCGCGGGTTCTGGTCCTGGAACCAAGGGTGGTAAAACGCCTACCCAGGAACTTGACAATATGCTTGAAAAAGCGAAGATAGGACCGGAGTTGATTCAAAGTTTAGGCAATGGCCTGCGGAGCCTGAGCGAAAACGCTTCAAAAATGTCTGACCTTTCAAGTGCTGCAGTTGCAACCAACGATTATACCCGTAACCTGAGCAACGCCTCCAAGTCAGTAAATGAACTTTCTCTTAGTGTTGCCAAGGCTAATGAATCAACCGGACAACTTGCCTCTGCTTACCAGCAAACGGCACAATCATTGGCAAAAACTGTTGAAAAGTTTGATTTTTCAGGGCTTGACAATAAAACTTACAGTGAGCAATTGCAGAAAATCGGAAACAATCTTGCTTCACTCAATGCTGTTTATGAGCTTCAGTTGAAAAATTCAAACACCCATCTTGAAGATACAAATAAACTGCACAGCGGTATAAATCAATACCTTAGCAATATTACTGGTTCCAGTGAAGATATGAATAAATACCGTCAGGAATTGGATGCTCTTACCAAAAAAGTGGCAGCGCTTAACAATGTTTATGGCAACATGCTTGCTGCCATGAATGTGAAGTAAGATAAAACCCGGACTGTAAACTGATTTTTCAAACAATACTTATTCAAAATAAATTATGGCTGGATACAAGGAGACACCGCGGCAGAAAATGATCGCGATGATGTACCTGGTGTTGACCGCGCTACTTGCACTAAACGTTTCGGTGGAGATTATTGAGGCATTTGTAGTTGTAAATCATAGCATTGAAAATACCAATGAAAACCTCAAGAGTAAAATGGCTGAAACCTATACAAGGTTTGAACAGCAAAATCTGCTCAACGAAAACAAAGTCGGACCTTACTGGGCAAAAGCAAAAGATGCAAAGTCCTTTTCGGAAGATTTAATTTCATTTATTGAATCGTTAAAATACGAAGTCATTGCCAAAAATGAGAATATCAGCATTGAAGAAGCCAAGACTATTCCCCTTGGTGAAATTGATAGCCGGGATAAATACGATGTTTCGACAAACTATTTCATCGGAAATTCTCAGGATGGTTCTAAAGGTAAAGCCAAAGAACTGAAAGACCGCATCAATTTGTACCAAAAAGATATTTTAGAACTACTGCCTCCTGAATCCCGTGCTGGAATTCAGGTAGGGATGGATACTGAAGGTCCTTTTTATGATGCCAATGGTGGTAAGCAAAATTGGGAAATGCACAATTTCTATCACATGATTCTTGCCGCAAATGTTACCTTTCTGAATAAACTGGTTGCTGACGTTCGCAATGTTGAAAGTGATGTAGTTCGTACCCTTTTCAATTCCGTTTCTGCCGATGACTATAAGTTTGATATGGTTGCACCAAAAGTAATCCCCAGCTCAAAGCTTGTCTTTCAGGGCGATACTTATGAAGCGGACATTATGGTAGCTGCGCTGGACTCAAAACAAAATCCGGAAGTTGTAATTAATGGACGTCCGGTCCCTGCCAGTGGTGGTATTGCAAAATATACGGTCGGTGCTTCATCCACTGGTTTGCAAACCTATCGTGGTACCATTAAGGTACAGGGTCCCGATGGGGAACCAAAGGAATATCCTTTCGAGGAGAGTTATTTCGTTATGACGCCATCTCTTGCTGTGGCTGCAACCAAGATGAATGTGTTTTATGCCAACGTGGATAACCCAATTTCTATTTCTGCGTCAGGTATACCTGAAACGCAAATCGCACCTTCCATTTCTACCGGAACCATTCGTCGCGATGGTAAGGGCTGGGTAGTTCGTGTGCCTCTTGGTCAGAAAGCTACAATTACCGTTACCCATAATGATGGTAAAACTTCACGCAAAATGGGTTCGGCGGAATTTCGTATCAAACGTGTTCCAGATCCTAAGGCATTCATCGCCAATACAGATGGTGGTCCGGTACAAAAAAGCATGTTACTTGCTTCTCGCGCCATTATTCCACGTATGCCTGAAGACTTTGATTTTGACCTGAACTTTGAAATTGTTTCCTACCGTTTTGTTGGGGTTAGAGGTGGCGATATTAAGGAGATAAGCGGGAATGGAAATGTCCTTACTCAGGAAATGCAGACATTTATTTCTAACTGTAAAAGGGGGGAACGTATCTGGATCGAGGAAATTTATGCCAAAGGCCCAGATGGAAATCGTAAGTTGGGATCCATTAACCTGATTATACAATAACAATTGAGGATTTTCGTTATTTCTTTAATCGGAATAATGAAGATTCAATTGACATACATTGAATTTGGAATTAGGAAATTCGTCATTTGTTTTGACGGAAATCTGAATAAAAAAGCAATAAACGGATGAAAAAACTATTTGGTTACTTCTTACTGGTACTGTTTATTACTGGTATGGCAAAAACTGCCGATGCTCAGGTTCTTGACAGCCCTCCAAGGGATGGTGTCTTTGATAAAAAGGTCACCCTGGAGAAAAAGCCGATCACTTACCCATGGGTTAGGGAAGCGGATGTCGTTTGGCGTGAGCGTATCTGGAGGGTTATTGATCTTCGTGAAAAGATGAATCAGGCTTTCTACTATCCCGAAGTGCCTCACAACGATTTAAGAAGCCTTACTCAGGTTATTTTGGATGCACTCAAGGAAGGCGCTATTACGGCTTATGATGCTTCAAGTCCTACCGATGAATTTCTGGTGCCACTTACTTACCAGGAGATTATGAGCCGTTTGGACCGGAACGATTCCGCAACCATTCAACGGCCTTACCCACCTTATGAATGGTTTGATACTGTCATTTCAGTTAAGTTCAATCCTTCGGATGTAAAACGTTTCAGGATTAAGGAAGACTGGTTTTTTGATAAGCAGCGTTCAGTAATGGAAGCGCGTATACTGGGAATTTGCCCTGTAAGGGATAACTTTGACGAAAATGGTATATTCAGGGCTTACGATCCCTTGTTCTGGATTTATTTTCCTGAGGCACGCCCTATTTTCGCAAAAGCTGAAGTTTTTAACCGTCATAACAGTGCTGCCCGAAATACCTATGACGATATCTTCTGGAAACGGATGTTTGCCAGTTATATCTATAAGGAGGATAATGTTTACGACCGCCGCATCTCTGATTATGCAACGGGTGTGGATGCTCTTATGGAAGCTGAACGTATCAAAAGTGATCTTTTTTTCTTCGAAAGTAACCTCTGGGAATTCTAAACTTCCTTTTACCATATTTATAAACGCCTTGTCTATCCTGACAGGGCGTTTGTGTTTTGGTGTCTGCCTGAATAAAATTTTCATCTGTTATTCATCATGGATTCAGTTGTTCAGACGAACGCTGATTAAATTCTGAGTGAGGTTTGTTAAATAATAATATTTCATGTAGGTTTGTCCTAAAGATACCCAATCCATATGGTGCTCCACATTCTCGATACGCCCATTGAATACCTTAAAGGCATTGGCCCATCACGGGCCGAGGCACTTCGTAAGGAAACCGGGGTAAGTACCTTTGGCGAGATGTTACATTATTATCCTTTTCGCTATGTGGACAGGAGTAAATTTTATACGGTCACTGAAATCGATTCGGATGCTGCCTGGCTTCAACTAAAGGGTAAAATAACCTCCATCCAAACCATTGGCACCGGTCGTACGGCGCGCCTTGTTATGAACTTTCGGGACCACACCGGTAATGTGGAATTGATATGGTTTCAGGGTTTAAAGTGGATTAAGGAGAAGGTTGGAGTTGGAAGAGAATATATTATTTTCGGTAAGCCAAATCATTTTAACGGGAAATATAACTTTACGCATCCCGACATTGAACCAGTTGAGGAAGACGCCCTTGTACAGAATGAACCACTGCAGCCTTATTATTCAACTTCAGAAAAGCTTAAAAATCGTGGATTTACGCCAAAAAATTTTGTGCGCATTATGCGCACTCTGCTCTCACAGGTTTACAAAAATATTCCTGAAACACTAAGTCCTCAGCTATTGCAGGCTGCCAGACTGATGCCACGTGCCGAAGCTTTAGTCAATATTCACTTTCCCCGTGATCCGCAAAGCCTTGCAAGAGCACAACAACGCCTTAAGTTTGATGAGTTGTTCTTTATACAATTGCAGCTGCTTCGACTTAAATACATCCGGATGGAGAAGGTGCGCAGCCGGGTATTTGCTCAGATTGGCGAAAACCTTAACACTTTCTATCATCAAAATCTGCCTTTTGAACTTACGGGTGCTCAAAAGCGTGTCATTAAAGAAATCAGGGCTGATCTTGGTTCAGGAAATCAGATGAACCGTTTGCTTCAAGGTGATGTAGGTAGTGGCAAAACATTGGTGGCCCTGATGTCGATGCTTATCGCACTTGATAATGATTGCCAGGCTTGTCTGATGGCTCCCACCGAGATACTGGCATCACAACATTATAAAACCATTAGCCGAATGCTGGAGGGCTTACCTATAGAAGTAGCCTTACTTACCGGTAGTACGCGAAAAGCCGCCCGGACTGAGCTTCATGCAAAATTGATTGACGGTCGGCTGCATATATTGATTGGAACCCATGCCCTGATTGAAAGCCAGGTTCAGTTTCATAATCTTGGACTGGTGGTAATTGATGAACAGCATAGGTTTGGCGTAGCACAAAGGGCGCGATTATGGGAGAAAAGTGAAATTCCACCGCATGTATTGGTGATGACGGCCACGCCCATTCCGCGTACGCTGGCCATGACTTTGTATGGAGATTTGGACATTTCAATCATCGATGAACTGCCTCCCGGCAGAAAACCAGTGAAAACCTATCACTTTTTTGAGAAAGACCGCTATAAGGTGCTTAGGTTTATGAAGGATCAAATTGCGCAGGGAAGGCAGGTTTATATTGTATATCCGCTCATCAATGAATCGGATACATTAGAACTGCAGGCGCTCAAAGAAGGGATTGACAACGTAATGGATCACTTTCCTATACCGGATTACCACATCAGTATTGTTCACGGGCAACTTAAGGCCGGTGAAAAAGAGAGTGAAATGAAGCGCTTCGTAGAGAAGAAAACCCATATTATGGTTGCCACAACGGTGATTGAAGTTGGGGTGGATGTCCCCAATGCTTCGGTGATGATCATTGAAAATGCGGAGCGTTTCGGATTGTCGCAATTGCACCAGCTGCGTGGTAGGGTAGGGCGGGGTGCTGATCAATCTCATTGTATTCTTATGAGTAGTTATAAACTTACTGCTGATGGACGAAAGCGCCTGGAAACTATGGTCAGGACAACCGATGGTTTTGAAATTGCAGAAGTTGACCTGCATTTACGTGGCCCTGGTGATTTGCAGGGAACCCAGCAGAGTGGATTGGTAGGTTTAAAATTAGCCAGTCTGGTAAAAGATGAGAAGCTATTGAAACTTGCCCGTGAATTCGCCCACCGCATACTGGATGAAGATCCTCAACTTATAAAACCCGAAAATCAACCCATGGTAAGGCACCTCCAACGAAGTGAGTTTGACTGGGGCAAGATAAGTTAGTGTTGTTTGTTTTATTAAAGTTGGAATCATTTGTCTTCCCGGATTTTAAAAAATCATGCCGAAGGTTCGTCTCCGACACTATTTCCACGATTCCTTTCCACAATTATCCTTAAATTTGCCACTTCGTAATAAATACATTTCCATGAAGATTTCATACAACTGGCTCAGGGATTACCTGAATACCCAACTTTCGATAGAAGAACTTTCGCATGTGCTTACCGATATTGGTCTTGAGGTTGAAGCAATAGAAGAATTTGAATCCCTGAAAGGTGGATTAAAAGGTGTTGTAACCGGAGAAGTTAAAACCTGTGAGCGCCATGCCAATGCGGATAAATTAAGTGTTGCCACTGTAGATGTGGGCGGTACAGAGCTGCTCCACATTGTTTGTGGTGCACCAAATGTAGCTGCAGGACAAAGAGTAGTGGTGGCCACCATTGGAACCATTCTCTATAAAGGTGATGAATCTTTTGAGATCAAAAAATCTAAAATTCGTGGCGAACTTTCCGAAGGGATGATTTGTGCCGAAGATGAGTTGGGTCTGGGCAATTCGCACGATGGAATTATGGTTTTACCGGCAGAGGCCGCCATTGGTTTGCCTGCTGCTGATTATTTTGGCATCACCCGTGATATGGTTTTTGAAATAGGGTTGACCCCAAACCGCGCTGATGCGGCATCGCACCTTGGTGTGGCCCGCGATCTGGCGGCAGCCATCTCTGCCCGTGGTCTCGAAGGTTATCCATTGGAAATAAAAATGCCTGATGTGAGTGCATTCAGTGTAGGTACAGTTTCTTTGCCCGTTAAGGTGGTGGTTGACGATACCGTAGCTTGCCCTCGTTATTCCGGACTCACGGTTTCAGGAATCACTGTTGGTCCGTCGCCCGAATGGCTTGTTAATCGATTGAAAGCTATTGGCGTTCGTCCCATCAACAATGTGGTTGACATTACCAACTATGTGTTGTTTGAATACGGTCAACCACTTCACGCTTTTGATGCTGCAGCCATTACTGGGAATACGGTTGTGGTGAAGAAACTGGCGGAAGGAACCCCATTTGTTACCCTTGATGAAGTAGATCGCAAACTTGGGGCCGGTGATTTGATGATATGCAATGCCAATGAGCCGATGTGTATTGCTGGTGTTTTTGGGGGAACAAAATCAGGCGTGAATGAAAATACAACGGCCATATTTCTGGAAAGCGCTTATTTTAACCCCGTTTCCGTACGAAAAACATCTAAATTACATACCCTCAAAACAGATGCTTCGTTTCGGTTTGAGCGGGGAACTGATCCTAATATTACGGTAACTGCTTTGAAACGTGCAGCTATGATGATTCAGGAAATTTGTGGCGGCGAAATATCTTCGGATGTGGTAGATGTATATCCTGAACCTGTTCAACAGCGAAGAATCAGCCTGTCTTACGATTACCTGAACCGCTTTGTTGGGCAGGAAATTCCTGTAAAAGATATAAAGGTGATTTTGGATGGCCTGGAGATCAGTATTGTGGATGAATCCAGTGATGGGCTTGAATTGGATATTCCTCCTTTTAAAGTAGATGTTACGGGAATTGCTGATGTGGCTGAAGAAATATTGAGGATTTATGGGTACAACAAGATTGATGCCGGTGAAAAACTCAACTCCAGTATTTCTTATCGCCAGCGTCCTGATCGTGAAAAGCTTCAGAATCTGGTGGCAGATTTTCTGAGTAGCAATGGTTTTAACGAAATTCTTACCAATTCGTTGAGTAGTTCGGCCTATTATGAAGGAAATACCTGGTTTGATGCATCGAAAAATGTGAAAATTCTCAATCCACTATCACGTGAATTGGATGTAATGCGGCAAACTTTGCTGTTCAGTGGACTGGAATCTGTGGCTTACAACCTGAACCGTCGTCAACTTGATTTGAAATTTTATGAATTTGGGTTTGTTTACCAACTTACAGGCGCAAACGTCAAGGCTGATGTGGAGAAAAATTATCAGGAGCAGAAACTGCTTGCTCTTTATATGACCGGGCAGTCTACTCCTGAAAGTTGGAAAAATACGGATGATAAGATTGATTTCTATCAATTGCGCTCCTTTGTAACGGCCGCATTAAGAAAAACGGGCATTGATATGAATCAGCTGAAAAGAGCGGAACAGATTCCACCTTTCTTTGCAAACGGTGATGTTTACACCTTGAATGACAAGCCTGTTTATTGCCTTGGTCGTTTGCACGATAAGTTGTTAAAACAATTCGGAATTAATCAGCCCGTATTTTATGCGGGCATTCATTGGGACAATCTGCTTCGGATTATAAAAAAACATTCGGTTACTTATCGGGAGGTTTCTAAATTCCCTGAAGTTCGCCGCGACCTGGCTTTGGTGTTGGATAAATCAGTGAAATATGCTGATCTGGAAGCCCTGGCTTATAAAACAGGTAAGCAGTTGCTCAAAAAGGTGAATCTGTTTGATGTTTACGAGGGTGATAAAATTGAAGCCGGGAAGAAGTCCTATGCCTTGAGTTTTATTCTTCAGGATGAAAATAAAACCCTGACGGATAAGGAAATAGATAAGTTTATGGCACGCATGGCAGATGTGCTCGAAAAAGAAGCGGATGCCAAGGTGCGGCGATAATTATTTGATTATCTTAAAAGGGTAACTGCACCTCTTTGGGAATGGGTGATGCCATTGTAATCGGAATAATTTACCAGGTAAGCATAAATTCCTGAAGGTGAAGGATTTCCCTTCGTGCTGCCATCCCAACCTATGGAAGGATCATTGGTTTCAAATACCAATTGTCCCCATCGGTTATACACCACAAAAAGGTAGCTTGATGGTTCTACATTTTTTACGAGGGGAAGGAATACCCTGTTTATTTCAAAATCGCTATCTGGTTTAAAGGCATTTGGAAGCACAATTTCAGCTTCGCCGGGAAGCAATACTTCATTGGAACGGCTTTTTACGTCATCATCCCTTATGCCTTCAACATAATAGGTTATTCTGCCGATATCGGTTGCGGGATCAATATTTTCGTTATACACCAATATATCCCGTGCTCTATATTGGGGGTAACCCGCGTCAATAACTCCATCAATCAAGCGTACTATGGCATATTCAGCCAGGCGATCTTCCTCATTTATAATCCAGCCTTCGAAAGCATTCCAGTTGAGGCGAACATTGCCTTCGCCCATGTCTTGTAGTTCGAGATGAATGCTGCGGAAAACGTTGCTGCTATCCATGGGAAATCCGCAGGCATCCAGGGCGACAATCTGATAATAATATGCGGAATCATTCACGTTGGCCGAGGTTTCAGGAATAATCATTCCCGGAGAATCCCATGAGGTGGTCATTAAAGGTTTCAATTCGTCGGCAGTGGTATTTGAACGATAAATAACTACTTCGTCAATAAATTCGGCTGGCTCGCCATTGCCAATGAGTTGTATGTAATCGTTGTTGACAACGGTTACATTGTCAAGATCGAAGCCATTAAGAAAATCCGGATCGGGAATAGCATCCACGCGGCAGCTTGCTGATACGCGGGAAGCCGCATTGGTTGCTTCAACGTGATAGGTATATAAATGTCCAGGTTTAAGAAGTTCAGGATCTGTGAAAGTGAAAGATGCTGATCCGTCATCAATTATATTTTCAATTTCAACGGGAGTGGCTCCGTCTTCGCCTCTGAATATGTGGTAAGATACTACCGGCGGATTCATATTGTTGTACCTGTTCCAGGTAAGGCTTGCCTTGCGGTTGCAGTTGGTTGTCAAATCAATGCGTAACCAAATGGTATTGTGTATACTGGTGGGAGAATATACATTTTGGGCGCTGGAATTTTCACATTGATCAACAGCCTTTAAAACATAACTTACAATTTGCTCACATGGATTCTGGTAGTTGTCTGGGTATAACTGTGGATCATCAGTAAATGAGTTTGTTAACCCTGCTGCTGCATGCTCCACCCAATTGAAGCCTTCTAATACTTCAATCTGATAATTGTATATATCCGTAGAATTAACCGGAGCCCAGTTGAGAACAGTTTGCCCATCCCCATCAATAGTTACATATTCAAATATTGGATCTTCTGGTGCGGTATTATCCGACATGCCCGATACACTGCCTGTCATGGAGCGAAACGTGCAATTATCGTTGGTAAACTCAACGTAATAATATAAATCCCTAGGTTCACATATTCCTTCGATGATGTCTGTGTGCTGGTTGGTGGAAGTTTGTCCAAGCAGGGTGAAATCTATTCCATCAACTGAGCGGTAAATACTGGAAGTTGTATTGTTCATGGCGCCCCAGTCAATTACTGCTACTCCACCATCACTACCTGTCTGGGGATAAGCCTCCAGTTTAATGGTTTTCAATGTCTGGGATTGAGGGGAAATTTCACTGGTTCCAATATAGGTGACGATGTATACGTCATATTGCTGCGTTTTTGCATCAGTAACATTAATGATTCCACTAGTAATATCCGAATTAAAGTCCAGAGGGATGGATACCCCAGGGACATCCGTTTTTTTATAGTACAGCCTGAATCCATCAAATAGTGTTACATCCTCCGCTTCCCAGGTAGCCAGAATTTTACCATCCTCCTGCACCGACAGGCACAACAAGGTTGGCGTTGGCGGTGCTGCGAAAGCAGGGGAGGCCGAAAACGCAAAAAAGACTATAACGAAAAGTGCTAAGCGTTGAATGAACCTAAACATAAACCAAAATTACGAAAAATGCCGGGTATTGTATCGTAATAAACACAAAGATGTTGAGATTATTATACAGATAAAAAAGCAATTGTCAACAAAGCGTTGTTGTTTTTGTTTCTTTTCTTGCTGGCTTCTGAATTTTTCATGTGGATGTAATTGCTGAATATGATTGTTTTATCTTTGAGCGCCTGATTTTTTGGGTCATCCACATTTTTTCTTCTATAAATTTAACAAAATCAAGGACATCATGCATATACGCTACATGCTCATGGCATTTTTAATGCTGCAACTTTTTCCTGGCAGGGCACAGGATAGCATCCTGCAACCCAAAACCATTGGAACAGGTACTTTGGTTGGGATTACCCTCCCCCTGAGGGATATTCCACCGATCAGTCAGGCTGAGTATGAAATTATGGAGGCCAAGGCCGAAGCCAAACGCTTTAATCCCAAACTCAGGACGCGTGAATATCCTTTTGCTGAAACAGCATTGCCCAAAGGACCGGATGGCGTTTGGCAAAATTCACCGGGTACAAACAGGGCCGCACTAAGCGAGCCTATCGTGAATTTCCAGGGGCAGACTTCTCCTTACAATCCTCCTGACGAAAATGGCGTGGCAGGTCCAAATCATTACATGCAAACGGTGAATACTACCTATGCCATTTACTCTAAAACTGGTGCGTTATTGGCTGGTCCTACAAACATGAACCTTCTTTTTGGAAGTGTGGCCGGCTCCAATTGTAACGATGGTGACCCCATTATTTTATATGATGAAATGGCTGGTCGCTGGCTGGCTGCTGAATTTTCGCTCTGTGGCAGTCCCGACAGGATGCTGATTGCCGTTTCTGCTACCGACGATCCCACCGGAGTCTGGTATCAATATTCTTTTAATATGGGCGGCATGCCCGACTATGAAAAGTTTGGCATTTGGCCTGATGGTTATTACATGGGCACCAATACGAATGGCAATACCGATATTTATGTTTTCGAGCGTGAGGTAATGTTGGCAGGTGGCGCCAGCCCCAAGATGGTGGCTTTCGATAATGCATGGCGGCCGGGTTCGGTAGATGGATTTATGATGGTGCCTCCGGTGGATAACGATGGTCCCGCGGCTCCAGCAGGCACCCCCGGCATCTTTATCGCCCATCAGGATGATGCTTTTGGTGGTACCGCTGATCAGTTGTGGATTTATGAACTTGACGTGGATTGGACGACAACATCAAACTCTACATTCACCCGTGTTCAACAAATTAATGTTGAAGCTTTCGATAGCAACTTTGGCAACAACTGGAACAACATCAAACAACCGGGTACAACCAGGGAACTGGATGCCATTCCACAGGTCATTATGAATGTGCCCCAGTACAGGAATTTTGGCACTTATCAAACCATTGTATGTTGCCATACTGTGGATGTTGATGCCAGCGACCATGCTGGTGTGCGCTGGTATGAACTGCGCAAGACAACAGGTAGCTGGACCATCAGGCAGCAGGGTACCTATGCTCCGGATGAACATTCGCGCTGGATGGCAAGCATTGCCATTAATGGCAGCAACGAAATTGGATTGGGTTATTCCATTTCGAGCAATACGGTTTATCCAGGTATACGGTATGCCGGCCAATCCTCAACAGCGTATGCTCAAGGTAACGGTCTTATGGATATTTCTGAAGGCGTAATTTGGGAAGGTACTGCCTCTCAAACCAGCACCAACCGTTGGGGAGATTATTCTTTGCTGAGTGTTGATCCTTCTGACGACAAAACTTTTTGGTACACCAATCAGTACACCAGTTCAGGCCAACGCACCCGGGTTGCTTCCTTTATGTTTAGTGATCCGTTTCCTTTGCCGGCATTTACAGCAAATAACTATTTGCCTTGTTTGAATGAAACAGTAAGTTTTACCGGTCAATCAACCGGATCGCCTACAGGATGGGAATGGACTTTTTCGCCCAATACGGTTACTTTTGTGAATGGCACAAGCAGTACTTCTCAAAATCCCAGCGTAAAATTTAATGCCCTGGGGGTTTATGATGTGACCCTGTCGGTTACCAATCCGGTGGGTACAAACGCCGTTACAGAATCAGGGTATATTGTGGTGAACGAAGCCAATGCAGCTTTCAGTGCATTCCCGCGTACAGTAAATGCGGACAATCCGGTTGTTTTTACCGATGAATCCACCTGTGACCTCACTTCCTGGTCGTGGAATTTTGGTGAAGGAGCGATGCCAGCAACTGCAACAGGAGCAGGGCCGCATACTGTGATTTATTCTTCTGCCGGTACAAAAACGATCTCTCTCACAGTAAATGGTGGCAACACAATGACCCGAACGGATTATATTACTGTTCTTCCGAATGTTTTTAATATGGGAAACTCAACAGTAAGTACCTGTAGTGGAACATTCCACGACTTTGGAGGTTCCAGTCAGAATTACTCGAACAACCTGAACCAAACGATGGTGATTCAATCCAATACCTCTGGTTTACAATTGCAGGTAGAGTTTACTGAATTTTTACTGCAGGAGAGCGAGAATTGCGTAAACGACTTTCTTAAGATATACAACGGCACCTCCTCATCGGCACCCCTTATGGGTACCTGGTGCGGAAGTGATTCGCCGGGAACGGTGGTTTCTGACAATGTTAACGGTGCGCTGACTTTTGTATTCGGGAGTAATAATACCATAACCGCCCCGGGTTGGTCAGCAAACCTTTCCTGTGTCTCACCGGTGAATAATCCTTCTACTTTTACGGCTGAAGCAACAAGTGAATCAGAAATTCAGTTGAATTGGAGCAAGAACGCTGAGAATAGTGATGTGTTGGTGGCCTGGAGTAATGGGCTGGTGGGCCAGCCTGTTTCGGGAGTAACATACACTGCTGGTGATGTTTTGCCCGGTGGTGGAACCGTGATTTATTCAGGAACGTTGCTTCAATATAGTCATACAGGACTGCAGGCATCCACTGTTTATAATTATCGGGCATTTTCTTTCACGCCTGCTTATAATTATTCCTCAGGGTTGCCAGCATCGGCAACTACACTGACACCGCCGCCTACCCTGGCGGTTAGTCCAGGTAATATCAACGTAAGTAGTGCAGCCGGATCCACCGATTTTACGGTTACTTCCAATAGTTCGTGGACAGCACAAACAACTTCGGGTTGGTGCACCGTAACGCCTTCGGGCAATGGAAATGGTCAGATAAATGTTGTTTATGAAGCAAACTCCGGGGTTAACCAGCGAATTGCACAAATAACAGTAACCGTTTCAGGTATGAGCCCTGTAGTAGTAACTTTAACCCAGTCTGGAATTGCTCCTGTATTGGTTGTTTCACCGTTATCCTTTAATGTGCCTGCTGAATCGGGGAGTGTGCAGGCTACGGTTACATCCAATAGTTCGTGGACAGCACAAACAACTTCGGGTTGGTGCACCGTAACGCCTTCGGGCAATGGAAATGGTCAGATAAATGTTGTTTATGAAGCAAACTCCGGGGTTAACCAGCGAATTGCACAAATAACAGTTACCGTTTCAGGCCTGAGTCCCGTTACAGTTACATTGACTCAGGCCGGAGCTACTCCTGTGTTGGCGGTTTCGCCAATTTCATTTGTTGTTCCTGCTGCATCGGGAAGCGTTCAGGCTACAGTAACTTCCAATACACAGTGGACTGCATCGAGCAATCAGCCTGGCTGGTGTACCGTAACACCATCGGGTTCCGGAAACGGGATCATTACCATTACCTATGCTGAGAATTTAAGGGCACTTGTCAGAAACGCCATCATTACCTTGAGTGCAGTAAACGTGTCACCTGTAACTATCTCAGTTTCACAGGAAGCTGCTCAGGCTTATCTGTCCCTTGATCCTACAGTGATTGAAGTGAGTAACGAATCAGGATCTGCCCAGGTAGCTGTAACCTCCAACTTTAACTGGACGGCCCAGGCAGACGCATCATGGTGTATAGTTACTCCCGCTGCCGGAATCGATAATGCTACACTTACGCTCAGTTATACTGAAAACATAAGTATTGATGAAAGGTCAGTAACCATCAATGTTCAGGGGAATAGTCTCTCTGCATTTGCCACGTTGGTTCAGGCTGGTGCATTGGCTGTTTTGAACGTTGATCCGCTAAGTGCTGAAGTTTCCTACGAGTCCGGATCGTTTGAATTCATTATTACTTCAAATATTCCCTGGAATGCAGCTGCCGATGCTACCTGGCTCGAAGTTACACCTTCCGGCATCGGTAGCGGTATACTTAAGGTTATGTATGATCAAAATCCATCTGCTGAAGAGCGATTGTCAACCATATCCCTTACGGGTGAAGGCGTCGCTACTCAGTCTTTACCTTTTCTGCAGTTGGGAACCGGTGTTGGAATTAGTGAGTATGATCCTGAATCCCTCAGAATCTATCCTAACCCTGCCAATGAGGCCATTACCATTGAAGTAAATCCTGCAGAGCTTAATAATTTTAAAGCTCAGCTTATTGCACCGTCTGGAACAGTTATCATGGAAAAAAGCTGTTCAGGGAAAACCAAATACGGAATGGATATTTCAGCGGTTAAATCAGGTTCTTATGTTGTACGTTTGGTGTCAGGCGAAAAAATGATTAACCGTATATTGGTGATCATCAAATAAGGAAATGGATTAAAGATTCTTGACTATTCAGAATCTTTTTTGTGATGATTTAAGTTATTACAGCCCGGAACTTTATAAAGGTCCGGGCTGTTTGCGTGGAAAGATTCGGATATTGACCTTAACTATTTGATAATAAGTATTATTGCTAAATTTGATTCCCTTTCATCGGCTTACATTTCTTTTAATACCTTTGCAGGGAATCTGGTTTTATTTACAGAGGCCGGTTGTTGGTAAATCAATCAAATTAAATATATAAATATCATGAAAAAAGACAGACAGATTTTTGACCTGATCAAGCAGGAAAAAGAACGTCAGATGCATGGCATTGAACTGATTGCATCCGAAAATTTTGTTAGCCAGCAGGTACTGGATGCTATGGGTTCGGTGCTTACCAATAAGTATGCCGAAGGTTATCCTGGGAAGCGCTATTATGGTGGTTGTCAGATTGTTGATCAAACTGAGCAATTGGCCATCGATCGTGCCAAAGCTTTATTTGGTGCTGAATGGGCCAATGTGCAGCCGCACTCTGGTGCCCAGGCCAATATGGCAGTACTGATGACGGTGTTGAAGCCTGGTGATACCTTTATGGGATTGAATCTGGCACATGGTGGACACCTTTCGCATGGTTCCCCTGTAAATTCCAGCGGGATTCTTTATAACCCTGTGGCTTACGGTGTAGAGGAAGAAACCGGCCTGATCAATTACGATAAAATGGAGGCTGTCGCCCTTGAAACAAAACCTAAACTGATTATTGCCGGAGCCTCGGCATATTCACGCGATTGGGATTTCAAGCGGATGCGTGAAATTGCGGATAAAATCGGTGCGTTATTGCTCGCCGATATTGCACATCCTGCCGGAATGATTGCCCGCGGATTGCTTAATGATCCGGTTCCTTATTGCCACTTCGTAACCACTACTACGCATAAAACTTTGCGTGGGCCGCGTGGTGGCTTGATTTTAATGGGTAAAGATTTTGATAACCCATGGGGCTTGAAAACACCAAAAGGTGAGATCAAAAAAATGTCTGCTTTGCTGGATTCGGCTGTTTTCCCCGGAATCCAGGGTGGCCCCCTGGAACACGTGATTGCATCCAAAGCTGTGGCTTTTGGCGAAGCACTCTCCGATGAATTTATGGATTACATCATTCAGGTAAAGAAAAATGCCGAAGTTATGGCCAATGCTTTCGTGGCAAAAGGTTACCATGTGATTTCAGGCGGTACCGATAACCATCTTATGCTGATCGACCTGCGCTCAAAATTCCCGGAACTCACCGGAAAGGTAGCTGAAAATACACTTGTCAAAGCCGATATTACCATCAATAAAAATATGGTGCCATTCGACAGCCGTTCGCCATTTACCACCTCAGGTATCCGTGTGGGAACACCGGCCATTACTACCCGTGGGCTTAAGGAAGAACATATGTCCATTATTGTTGACCTCATTGATGAAGTGCTCAGCAATATTGACGATGAATCCGTGATTGATACCGTTCGCGACAAAGTGAATGAAATGATGAGCGAGTTCCCGCTTTTTGCCTGGTAAATCGTTTAACTGAATACATTAAAGCCATCTCCTTGCGGGATGGCTTTTTTTTTGACGCCTCCACAATGTCTGATTCATATTCATTGTGTTAATATCAGCGACAAAACCTATATTTGTCTAAAAGTTGTACTTATGCGTTATCTGTATTTGTTATTATTGGCAATATTGATGTTTGCCTGCAACGATGCCTCAAAGAAAACCACCCTTCCGCTTGATCGTGAAGCCATCATACGGGATAGTTTACAAAAAATACGGATAGCTAAATTCGAATATGGCAGGGTTGTTTCAGCCGGTGTGATCCGGGAGGTTTTTGAAACCAGGGAGACGGGCAGGAACTTTCAAATTCAGGGCATTGAATTATACTCGTCGGAGTTATTGCCAAAAGTATATACCGAAAGTGAGTTCAAACCTTTGTGGTTTATTAATTGTGACTCCCTCGGGAAAATAGGTCAAATGATTGATGTAGTTGCGGAATCTGAATTTCATGGGCTTCAGCCGGAAGATTATCATTATAAGGAATTGATTCTTAATTGGGATGAATTGGTGGCTGATGGTGCTTTGATATTTAATGCAAATTTCATTGCCGGGTTCGATCTTTTGCTGACAGATGCATTTTTCGGGCTTTCCAAAAACCTATACTATGGTAAACTCGAATCAGAAGCCCTGGATACCATCTGGGGTATTCCACGCAATAAATCCATCATTCCTTTTGATGTTCATCTTAAAGCAATATTAAACAAAGGTTCTGTGCAAGAGACTTTCAGTCAGTTTTACCCGCCCTATCCCGGGTATGAAGCCATGGTTGCTGAAGCCAAACGCCTTAGAGCAATAGAGTCTTCTGATTTTCAGGTAAAGCTTGATTTGAAACAATCAATAAAACCCGGAGATTCATTGAAAAGTGTGGCGTTGATAAAGGATAAGCTGGCTTTTCTGGGATTTTACCAGCCCGATACCATAAATCCTCCAAATTTATATGATGAAATGGCGGTTGAAGCTATTCGTGAATTGCAGGAACAGTTTGGTTATAATATGGATGGCGCCATTGGTAAGAACACGTTGAAGGCACTGAATATGCCGGTTGAGCAGAAAATCAACCAACTGTACGTAAACATGGAGCGACTGCGGTGGATGCCCGATTCATTGGAGAAAGTTTACCTTATGGTGAATATTGCCGATTTTACCTTGAATGTTTTTTCAGGAAACGATACCCTGCTTTCCATGAGGACGATTGTTGGAAAAGATGCCCGTGAAACACCGGTTTTCAATTCCAGGATTACCTATATGGTGATGAGCCCTTCGTGGCACGTGCCACCTACCATCAAGAAACAGGATGTGATACCCTCGGTCATTAAAGATATTTCCTATCTGGAAAAGAAACAAATGAAAGTAATTGATGCAAAAGGAAATGTTGTGGATCCATCCACCGTGAACTGGAAAAGGGACGGCATGAAATACTCCATTAAACAACAGCCTGGCGCTCAAAACTCTCTGGGAAAGGTGAAATTTATGTTTCCCAACAAACACAATATATATTTACATGATACACCCTCACGTTCACTTTTTGCCAGGGATGAACGTACCTTTAGCTCGGGCTGCATTCGTGTTGAAAAGCCTTTTGAACTGGCCTCTTTATTACTTTCCGACAAACCTGAATGGACCCCTGAGCGAATAAAACAGGCAATGGATTCAGGAGTGGAAAAAACAATTGTTCTGAAAGATAAGGTGGGGGTTTATATCTACTATCTCACTGCCTGGGGTAGCGCATCCGGCAAAATAAATTACCGCGCCGATGTTTATAACCGTGATAAGGTGATTGAAGAAGCCCTTAGCGAAAAATCTTTGAACAAAGTTTTATAAAGGGATTAGATATTTGAAATTTTCATAGCCTGGCAGGGAACTATGCTGCCTCAAAAAGTGCGAAGTGCGCTTTTTACAGGAAAGGAAACAGATGCTGGGCTGAGTGTATAAATGCGTTAGCACCCTTTTTAAGACAGCCAACGAATAACTTATAAAATATTAAGACATGTTGGAGATTATTATTGACAAATATTTCGGTTTTCTTGAAAGAGACTTTGGTTTCAAAAAGATTCCAGAATACAAGTATTTGCGAGAAATTCATAATGACTATATCAAGGATAATTTGATAATCAAGCTCACTTATGAAGGCAGTTACATTGTTGAAATGATGAAATCCAAAGTTGTAGAAAAAGATTTATTGGACGGAAATAAAAGGACAATTGACTAAGACTATTTTTACTTTAAATACTATAAACTGAATCAAATTTCAGGGAGCAAGGGGAAAAACAGATCCTTGCAGAAAAAACATGATTCAGAAAAAGACCTTTTCTATTACGCAGAAATATTAAAGAATAATCCGGAAATATTAAATGGGAATACGAGTGAATTTTCCATTATAAACAGAATACTGAAGAAATTTGGGATCAAGTAATGTATCGAAAATTTCAGGGGCTTCAAATTTTGAACTATTGAAAGTATTGGGTAATTTTGATAGAGTTATCTGCTTTGGCGGAAATTGTTTAACAACATTTTTTAAAATAAGAGGGTTGAAAACGATTTTGTAAACTTTCGGGGGATAGCCTGGAATTTGCGCCAACTTTTACATAACTTTATCGTGAAATGCCATGACTTTGCCTGTTTTTTATATAATACCTGTTAACCATCATTGTAATGCAGAACGCAATGAGACTTACTGGATTTGAAATGGAGTGCTTATGTTAAATCAATTCAATATTTTATGAAAAAATTATTCAAAAGTTTAATCTTAACGAGTACGCTTATTTTAGGAATGACTTCTTCAGTGCAAGCCATAACTTGTGTGCTTACAGGCCAGGTATTTGGCCGGGATAGCAAAACATTGATACTTGTTAGGGCAACAGAGGATCCGAATCGTGCTACTCAGAATCTTTATTCCGATTAATAACGGGAAGTTCGAATACTCACTTACTGTACCTTATACTGAAGCATATTTTTTGTTTTTCCAGGATGAATTGGAAATGGGCAGTTTCAATCCTATTTGTTTCTTTGCTGAAAACGACACAATAGTCTTTAGACTTCATTTTAAAGGAGAGGATAAACAGGATGAAATATCAGGTGGGGAATTGACATCGGCATACTACAATTATTTGAAGTTCAGCCAGGAACTTCTTCGACCACAGGGAAATGCAATCAGCGATAGCATTGCTGAACTTAAAAAGAAAGATGCGTATTATAGTGCTGAATTCAAACTACAACAGGAAAAGCAACGAATCGCTAACGAAAAATCGAATGCCGAAAACAGTACCGAAAATGATTTTGAAATATCTATAGCTCAAACTAAAGTTCTTCAGGGTATGATAAATAGAGGTGAATACGTCTCCCCGAAGGGAAAGACGCTCAATGATAAAATGGATTCAATACTTGTGCTGAAAAATCAGCATAAATTAAATTACATTAAAAACAACCTTTCCTTGGTATCTTATTACTTTTTGTTTCGGGTTACAGAATATCTGAATGACTATAAAGGCATTGCCATTACTGATATAAAGCCAATTGCGCTGGAATTTGCAGAGAAATATCCTGGTCATCCATATACTCAACTAATGGCCGTTATGGTTGATGGTTTGTTGCAGACTAAGGTAGGTGGAAGATACTATGACTTCTCTGCCAATGACTTAAATGGCGAAAATCACACATTGTCAGAAATTATTGATGGGAAATATGCCGTTATTGATTTATGGGCAACCTGGTGTGGACCATGTATAATGGGAAGCAAAAATTTATTGCCCATCTATGAAGAATTTAAAGACAAAGGATTTACAATTTGTGGTGTTGCCCGGGAATATAAAAATACCGATGATTTAATATGTAGAATTGAAAAAGAAAAGTTCCCATGGATTAACCTTGTTGAGCTGGATGACAAGAATCAAATCTGGTTACATTATGGCGTACAGGGTGGTGGAAGGAAATTTCTCGTTGACAGCACCGGCGTTATTCTTGCAATTGAGCCTGATGCAGAGGAAATCAGGAAAATTCTTAATGAAAAGCTAAAATAATATTGGACTTCACCTTAACACATTATAGTAGGACTGAAGAGAACATCGGTGCGCCATTAAATATTTTACGTGCAATTGCCGGCCATAGTATAGTGGTGGGTGAATATTTATACACCTGTTTGCCGCTTTGATTTTCATTCACTGATTCATTTTTGACCTCATTTTTCATAAAAAAGTCACATGAAAAGTGTTAAACCCGCGTGCTGACAATTGATAGCCATAATAGTCGTGTTTATTTTCTTTACACAGTCCAAATAAAAATTTAACATTACTTCTTAAAAATTCTTAATTTTTTTAGAGCGTACAATTATTATTACGACTTTTGCGTCATGTTATTTGGAGGTATTAAAACGGGATTATCCTTTACATTTATTAAAGTATTCAGAATCATTGCGTTGACGGTCGTCCTGGCTTTCAATCAGTCAGTTCCTGCGAACGAGCGCATGATTGGTGGTTCCGGTGCAGGTTTGCCCGAAGAGGAGATTATGCATGTGACGGCATTTTCTGGTGTCATCAGCCCGGAATTAATCAATAGCTTTAAAGAACGCATTTCAGCATTTCTTCCACTTGCAAAGACTCATATTGTTACCTTGATTGATTTTTCATTGCCCAGTACAGAGAAGCGTTTGTGGACCATCGATATGCTTACCGGCGAGGTGCTTTTTAATACTTACGTAGCTCATGGCCGGAATTCAGGTGATGACGTGGCGTTGAGTTTTTCAAATATCCCTGAATCCCATCAAAGTAGCCTTGGATTTTATCTTACCGAACAGGAATACATAGGCAAAAACGGGAATTCAATGCGACTCAAAGGACTTGAAAAAAACATCAATGACAAAGCATGGGATCGTAGCATTGTGGTGCATGGTGCTGACTATGCAACCGATGGATTTATCAAAAATAACGGACGACTCGGCCGGAGTTTTGGCTGTCCTGCTATACCACCTGAGATTACAGATAAATTTATTGAAACGGTAAAAGATGGCTCACTGCTATTTATCTATCATCCGCGTTACGGGAAACTGAAGTCATAACCTAAGGGCTTAATTCTGCCCACGTTTATTTATCAATAAAATGGATGAATTGCCATCCAGCCATTCTGCTCCTGCTTCACGCTGCTGATGGTAGCAACTTAGCGTTGTTATAATAAGGTCAAACGATTCAAAATCTATTTTCTGAACATGATTTGTCAAGTCTTTGATGTCATTGCCTTTTATAGGAACCGAAGGAGGTAGTAGGCAGAGGGTTTCAATTGCGGCCTGTGTTTTGAGTCTGGAGGTGAGTTCAAACAACTGATTTTCCTCGGTGGCGCCCGACAGGATTAGTATCTTTTCAATTTTGGAGATTCCTTTATCAATAAACATTCCCACCTGGCAACCTGCATTTTCAAAAAAGTATCTGGCTTTCCCACTGGTCTCGTTCTGACTCAGCAGAGGACGCGAACTACCCACGATGAGTAAATCATATTTGCCCCGGTTTGCAGTTTTTACAATTTCATTTGATACATTCTCGGTGGTGCGATACATTTTTTTAACCTCAATGCCCAGTTTGGGAGATAGTTTACGTATTTCACTGAAGGCATCTTCCTCATATTTCCGGGCATTTTTAATGGAAATATTTGTGTTAGGCGTGAGGTGTAAGGCTGATATTTTTAGTCCTTTTTTTCGGGATCCAAAGAGTGAGTTTATGAGTTGGGTTAATTTGGCTCCGGTTTCGGGTGGTCCGAATGCAATCAGTACTTTCATTATTCCGGCAGGTAGAATTTCAATGGAATCTGCTGGAAAAATGTATTCAATGAGCGACATAAGAGGGCCCGTCATAAAGGTGGTTACTAAAGCCACTAGTACAAGTATGGTAAAAATTTCAGGGGAGAGTATACCAATATCATATCCGATGTTCAGCGCAACCAACTCAATCAATCCCCGTGTATTCATCAATGCTCCAATCAGCAGACTATCTTTCCAGTTTTTTCCGGTCAATTTTGCTGCAAAAGCACTTCCAATAAATTTGCTGGCTACAGCTACGGCAATTACCAATGAGGCAGTCATCCATAATTCCAGACTATTAAGCAGACCTATCTGAGTGCGCAGTCCGGTAAACACAAAAAACAAAGGCAGTAGAAGTACCAGACTGATATCTTCTATTTTTTCGGCCATAATGCGTTTAAATTTCTCATTGTCAGGGATGATAACGCCTGCCATGAAGGCACCAAAAAGCGCGTGGATGCCAATTACTTCGGTAATCCACGATGAGAGTAACATAGTACTTAGCACCAGTGCCACCACTTGTTTACTGATGGTTTCGGGAACGGTGTATTTTTTCGCAATCTTATTTAGCAATGGCCGGATAATGAGCAACATCGTCAGTACAAACACAAGGGATAGAAAAATAGTAAAAAGGGCCCCTTGTATGGCGCCTGCATTAGCAATTGCAACAATTATAGCCAATATGCCCCATGCGGAAATATCGTTTATTGCAGCGCTTGTGATGGCTGTAATGCCTAGAGGTGTGCGTGTTATGCCTCGTTCCTGAACAATACGTGCCAATACCGGGAAGGCTGTAATGCTGAGGGAAATTCCCATAAAGAGTGCAAAAGGAACAAATCGGCTCCCTGCCGGGGCAAACGAACCGAAAAGGTATAGTGCCAGTGCAGCGCCTGAAACAAAAGGGACTACAATACTCACATTGCTAATGAATATAGCCGTGCCTGCCTGTTTTTTTAATATATTGATGTCCAATTCCATTCCTATGATGAACATAAAAAGGATCAATCCAATCTGACTCAGAAATTCGAGTGCTCCAAGGGATTGCTGTGGAAATAGAAAAGCAGATGCATCCGGGAAAAACAATCCGAGCAGAGAAGGCCCAAGGGCAATGCCTGCAAGGATTTCACCAATTACGGTAGGTTGGCCAATGAGCGACATTAACCAGCCCAATATCCTGGAGGCGAGTATTATAACCAGAATCTGTAAAATGAGCACTGATAGTGAATGGTGCAGATGTATGCCATTCAATAAGCCGGAAAATAGGTTGCTGTTTTGAGTCGGGGCGATAGATAATTGAGAGGCGGTACCTAAATGTCTTCCGGCATCGAGTATAATCCAGAGCAAAGCAACTACTGCTGCCATTACTATTACATTTAATAATGGGCTGATTGTTCTTTTCGTGCCCTCGCGATTTGCCATAAAATGCCTCCTAGTGATGAAAAATATTGACAAAGGATGAAATTGATGTTTGTTTATTCAGCAACTTCAGGTGTGGGGAGGCCGTCGCTGCTCAGGTTTTGCAGAATGGCATTTACCTCTTTTTCGGTGGAGGTAAGTTTGCTGCGGCAAAACTTAATTAGTTCGGCGGCCCTTTTAACCTTTTCTGACAATTCATCCACCCCAATGGTGGCATTCTCAATTTCTGAAACGATGGTTTCCAGTTCTACAATGGCATCTGTATAGTTGATGGCTTTATTCATGTGTGTCTATTTTTTGGTGATGATGCTTGTGAATTTCCCATTGAGATGTTCGGTTTCAATGGCAAGGCCTTCTTCAGGGACAAAACCGGGTGGAATGGGTTTGCCCGCATGGCGGGTTATGGTAAAACCTCGCTTTATAACCGACTGTGGATCAAGAATTTTAACCTTGTGTTCAAGGTTTTCCAGTAGAGTGTTGTTCTTTTTAAGTAGTAGGTTATTGTGCAGTTGCAATAACTTTTGATGTTGCAATAGATTTATTTGATGTTGTTGCACAATTCTGTATGGCTCTGATTGTAGTGCGTTCTCAAAGCGTCCCAGGGCCATGCGGTGATTAAAAACAGAGGAGTTGACCGAGTCACGGATGACCCTGGCGGTTTGTCCAAGAATTTCTTTTTCCTGATTCACAAAAGTTTGACTTGATAGGGCGAAATGATTGGAAGTCTGGCTGAAGTGATTTTTACTTGTTTCGAGAATAGCCTTGCTTGCCAACTGTAACATTTGAAATGCATTTTGAATACGTTGGTCAAAAGTCTGGAAACACCCAATAAGGTAGTGGGCAACATCTGTTGGGGTGATTTTATTGATGTTGGAAACCATTTCAACCACCGTTTCATTGGTAGAATGCCCAATCCCGGAAATCACCGGTATAGGGAAACAGGCCACTTCACGGGCCAGGCTGTAATGATCGTAGCAAGCCATCCCAATTTCATCGCCGCCCCCGCGTATGATAAGTACGGCATCAAACTGTGTGTATTTTTTTTTGATGGCTAAGAGTTGATTACGAATCGACTCTACTGCGCCATCACCTTGCAATAATGCATGAAATAGCTGAACATGAAAGCGATAGCCGTAACGATTATCCTTCAGGGTTACCATCAAATCGCTGTACCCTTTGCTGGTGCTTGCCGAAATAACAGCTAGGCGTTTTGGTAGCAGGGGCATTTGGAGCAGGCCATTGTTGTGAAAAATGCCTTCTTTTTTTAGTCGATCAAGGGTTTCCATCTTTTCTTTTGCCAGCTCCCCCAGTGTAAAAAGCGGTTCAATGTCAATGATTTGAAGGGATAGACCATATTCAGAGGAGTATTTTATCCAGGCCTGAAACATGATGTTTATGCCTTCTCTCATTGGTTCGCGCGTTGTTTCTTCAAATTTGCGTGAGATGTTGTGTAAATCATCGCGCCAGATAATTCCCCTGACTTGTGATTTGACTTTCCCGTTGATGCGTTCAACAAGATCAGGGTAGCAATGGCCGCTGTGCGGATATAAATTCAATTTTGAGATTTCAGCTTTTATCCAATAAGGCGAAGCATAATGCTTGCTGAACATACGCGAGATACTCTCGGTTATTTCATACAAGGAATACGCCTGACGTATATAGGGTACTTGCTGATTTTGATCCATTTATGATGATTGATTTTAATATGGAAATATTGCCAAATTTACAAATATTTGGGCTGACTGTGTCGTTGTTATTATTGGGGGGTATTTACCGATGTTTCTTCTGCTTATTGTTCGGCAATCTGTTAACTGTAATCACTTCTGAAAAAATATTTTGAATATTAATAGTCATTCTAGTGCTATGAATGTTTTAGATAAGTTGGAAACTGCCATGGATATTCCCTCATGTATAAATGTGGCTAGAGTCTTTAGGGGTAAGCACATTAACAATTTGTTAAGTTTTGCTCAAACAGGCTGTTTTTTCATATTTTTCATACTTTTGAAAAAGTTAAAACCATAGATATGAAAATCATCACATTGATGCGCCATGCAAAATCATCATGGAAAGATGGTCATACCAATGATATGGATAGGCCGCTTCTGCGAAAGGGTCTTAGCAGAACCCGTCAGGTTATTGATTATTTAAAAAATAATGACTTTAACCCTGATTTTATTATTACCAGTCCCGCATTAAGGGCATCAGAAACTGCCAAAATCATGGCTCATGCATTCAGTATTGATGATACTAATTATAGAGAAGAGAGTCAGCTCTATGCTGCCCAGGCAGACGATTATTATGATCAGTGTTTTGATTTGCCTCAAACCTGTGTTCACGTGCTGATGGTTGGCCATAATCCTGCTATTACCGGTTTTGCCAATCTTTTTCTGGATACTAAAATAGATTATCTGCCAACTTCCGGTGTGATATCTGTTGCATTCGATACTGAAAAATGGGAAGATCTTCCTCTTTCTTCACGACGGGTACAATTGGTTTTGTTTCCCAAAATGATTTCATAAGAACTATGCATAGATTTTATTATCTTTAATGAATATTTTAGATTGTTCACTTAAATATCTGTAGGTCAAATGACCAAATTGTCAAAATATACTGTCAACAGAGAAACCAGTTGGCTTGAATTTAACGGGAGAGTGTTGCAAGAGGCGGCCGACCCCACCACGCCGTTGATTGAGCGCATCAAGTTTCTGGGGATTTTTTCCAATAACCTGGATGAGTTTTACCGTGTAAGGGTTGCTACCCTTAGTCGGATGGTTGATTATAGCCGGCGAAGCGGAGAAGGAATTGGCAACAATCCGCGTCGCACCCTTAAGGAGATCAATCGCATTGACAAAGAACAACAAAAAGACTTTGCCCGGATTTTTAGAGGAATAGTCAGGGACCTGGCGCAGGAGGGAATACAAATCGTCAACGAAAAACAGCTGTCACATGCTCAGGGTATTTATGTGAGACGGCTATTCAACGATCAGGTGCGTTCACTGCTGTTCCCGATTATGTTGAGCAACCTGAAATCGTCAGCATTGGTTGACAAATCCATTTATCTGGCCCTGGTTTTGGAATCTTCAAAAGGTGATGTTGCCCGGCAGTATGCTGTGATACGTGTTCCATCAAAACCATTGTCAAGATTTGTAATCTTGCCATCAAAGGATAATAGGTTTTATATCATACTGTTAGATGATGTTATTCGGTATTGTCTCGATGAAATATTTTCGATGTTTGGGTTTGATACCTACTCTTCTTATACGTTTAAATTTACGCGAGATGCAGAGTTGGACATCGACAATGATGTGTCAAAAAGTTTTCTGGAGATTATGAGCGAAAGCCTCAAGCAACGTAAGCATGGGGCACCGGTGCGGTTTATTTATGACAAAACCATGCCTGAAGAATTACTGGAACTGTTAAAAAGTAAACTCGACATTACTGAAACAGATACCCTCTCTAAAAGCGGCAGATACCATAATTTTAAGGATTTTATGTCATTTCCTGATGTTGGCCGTCCTGACTTGCTTTATCCGAAAATCCAGCCTCTTCAGCATCGGAAATTATCAAGAAATGAAAGTATTCTAAGCATGCTCAAGGATCAGGATATTATGTTGCATTATCCATATCAATCCTTTCATTACATTATTGATCTGTTACGTGAAGCCTCTATTGACCCCAGGGTAAAAGCCATAAAAATGACACTTTACCGTGTGGCAAGGGAATCAAAGATTGTAAATGCCCTGATTAATGCCGCCCGAAATGGTAAATCGGTAACTGTTTTTATGGAATTACAGGCCCGTTTTGATGAGGAAGCCAATATCTTCTGGGCGGGAAAGCTTCAGGAAGAAGGTGTAAAACTTATTGAAGGTATTCCGGGCTTTAAAGTGCATTGCAAATTGCTTCTCATTCGCAGGAAGGAAGGGAATAAGAATGTTTATTATGCAAATGTAGGTACCGGAAATTTTAATGAGGAAACAGCCAGGGTTTATGCCGATGATAGTTTGTTGACATCCAATCCCGCCATTACCAACGATGTTAATTCAGTTTTTCACCTTTTCGACAGTAAATACAATCCGCCTAAATTTAAAAGTCTGATTGTGTCTCCATTTCATATGCGCAGTACCTTCAATACGCTGATAAATAATGAAATAAAAAATGCCCGCAATGGTAAGAATGCCTGGTGTATCATAAAACTCAATAACCTGGTGGACGAAGCCATGGTAAAGAAACTATATCAGGCTGGCAAGGCAGGAGTAGATGTCCAGATTATCTGTAGGGGAACCTGTACCCTGATTCCAGGCGTGGAGGGTTTGAGTGAAAATATTGAAGTAATAAGTATTGTGGATAAGTTTCTGGAACATTCCAGGGTTTTTATCTTTAATAATAATGGTGATGAAAAGTATTTTATTTCATCTGCCGATTGGATGGTGCGAAATCTTGATAACCGCATTGAGGTCGCTACACCAATACTCGATCCAAAGCTTCAGCTTGAATTGAAAACCATGTTGCGGATACAACTTAAAGACAATACAAAAGCGCGGTTGGTAAATCATGCCGTTCCAAATCAATACAGGGATTTGGGTAAATTGCCTGTTATTCGTTCACAGCAGGAAATTTATAATTACCTGAAAGGGATTTGAGCGCAGTTTCTAGGTAAATTTCTCTACAAGGTCTGCCAAACGGTGGGCATAGCCACTTTCATTGTCATACCAGGCGACAATTTTTACCAATTTATTTTTGTCACCAAGCACTGCCGTGAGGCCGGCATCAAAAATGGCTGAATGTGGATTGCCTACAATGTCAATAGAAACAATTGGGTCTTCAGTATATTGCATGATGCCCTTTAAATAGCCATTTGCGGCTTCTTTAAATGCCTTGTTGATTTCCTCGATACTGGTGGAGTGTTTTAGTGTGCAGGTAAGGTCAGTAAGTGAGCCGTCTGGCACCGGGACACGTATTCCAGCTCCTCCGAGGTTGTTTTTTAAATGGGGGAAAATTTTGGTTGCCGCCTTTGCAGCTCCGGTGGTGGTTGGAATAATGCTGTATGCTGCTGCCCGAGCACGGCGCAAATCGGTGTGTGGGGCATCAATCAGGTTTTGATCGCGGGTATAGGAATGAACCGTGGTAATGAAGCCTTTTTCTACGCCCCACAAGTCATCCAGCACCTTAATCATGGGCGCTACACAGTTGGTGGTGCAGGAAGCATTTGAAATAATGACATCATTTTTGTCAATGATCTGGTCATTGATTCCAAGTACCACATATTTTACTTCATCATGGTCAGTTTTAGCGGGCGCTGAAATTATAACTTTTCGGGATCCGGCTTCAACGTGTTTTAAGGCTGAGGCCCTGTCGGTGAATTTGCCCGTTGATTCAATTACCACATCTATTTTAAGCTTTCCCCAGTTTATGCTGCCTGGTTCAGCTTCCGAAAATACCCTGATTTTCTTTTTATTGATGATTAACTCTTCTTTTGTAAAATCAACCTGTCCGGGGAAATTGCCGTGCACAGAATCGTATTTTAACAGATGCGCCAGCGTTGCGGTGTCCGTTAAATCATTTATTGCAATCACCTGAATGTTCTTCTTTTTTAACAGAGCCCTGAAGGTAATACGTCCAATACGGCCAAAACCATTGATGGCCACTCTTATTTTCGTCATATCAATTTGCTTTCAAATTCGCATCAAACCTACATGTTTTTAGCGGAAAAATGGATATAGAGCGTAAAAATCCTTCCACTTTTTTAGGGTAAATATATTTTTAACTGCTGAAAATCAGAAACAATTAAAGAATTGTCAGTAAGGAGATGTATGGTATCTGCCAGATTAGCAAGTAGATGTAATATATTGTAGTGTTATTATAATAAAAGAACCCCTGCCAACTAAAATAGGGCAGGGATTTTATGTTGAATACTTACAAACAGTAGATTTGTTTTATCTCTTCATAATGGCTTCAATTTCATCCACAGTTTTAGGAATGGGCTTGCCCAGAACGCGATGGCCTGTTTCAGTTACCAGAACATCGTCTTCAATGCGAATGCCTCCAAAGTCTTTGTATGTTTCTACTTTATCGAAATTGATAAATTCATTGTATTTCCCTTCGGCTTTCCATTGGTCAATCAATGCAGGGATAAAGTAAATGCCAGGCTCAACGGTAATTACAAATCCTGGTTGAAGTTTCCGTCCAAGGCGTAAAAATGCGGTACCAAACTGTGTGGAGCGAGTGATCTCGTTATCGTAACCCACAAAATTTTCACCCAGGTGTTCCATGTCATGCACATCCATACCCATCATATGGCCAAGACCATGAGGGAAAAACATTGCGTGTGCGCCTGCTTTAACAGCGGCATCGGTGTCGCCTTTCATCAGGCCGGCCGATTTTAATCCCTCAACGATAGTTTTCGCCGCAAGCAAATGTATTTCGCGGTAAACAATGCCTGGTTTTATGGCTTCAATGGCCTTCATATTTGCATTAAGCACAATTTCATAAATTTCTTTTTGTCGTGTGTTGAATTTCCCACCAACAGGAACCGTACGGGTTATGTCGCTGGAGTATAATGTTTCAACCGACTCGCAGCCTGCATCCACAACCAACATTCTGTCTGCGACAAGCGTGTTGCCGTGATGATGATTGTGTAGAGTTTGTCCGTTGATGCTAAGAATGATCGGAAAAGAGACCGGCCCCGCATTTGCCAGCGCAACTCCTTCTATGGTGCCGGCAATTTCCTGTTCCACAATTCCCGGATGGGCCATTTTCATGGCAGTCGTGTGCATCAGGTAGGCAACATCAACCATCTTTTCAATTTCCGTAATTTCTTCTGCTGATTTAATGCTGCGTAGGTTTACCACGGCATGTATCAATTCTTCTGAAGCCGCAGATTTTAATGCTCCGGGCGCAATGCCAAGGATTTCAGAAAGCCATATTTTGGTTTCGCCACGGTATGGGGGCAGAAAATGAACTTTCCGGCCATTGGCGACTGCTTCTTTAATATAGGTTTCAAAATCGGGCAGGGGAGCAGTTTGTCTAATACCAACGAGTTGGCCCCTGTCAACCATTGAAGGCTGAGGCCCCATCCAGATAATGTCGTCCATATCCACATCGTTACCGAACAGAATGTCTTTGTTGTTATCCAAATCAATAATACCGGCCAGGTCGGGCTGGTTCAATCCAAAAAAGTAACTGAAGGTGCTGTCTTGCCTGAAATGGTAGGTATTGGCAGGGTAATTAAAGGTGGCTTCAACATTTCCCGGGAAAACTGCGATTCCGCTTTTTAGTTCTTTGTGAAGATTGGCGCGACGCCCGGCATAGGTTTCTGGTTTAAACATATTATGGTGTTTTTTAAATTTAAGTACGAACTGAGTATTAAAGATACAAAGTTAATCATTTCAGTTAAAAAGTGACGAAACTGTTGTTGCAGTTGTTCTCTTCCACCTTTAGCAGGGTACATTTTGCAGGTTTCATTATTTCATAAGTGCTTCAATTTCATCTGGATCAATGGGGATGTGCGCCATGAGGTCTATGGGCTCATGGTCAACGAGGATGTCGTTCTCAAGCCGGATTCCAAAACCTTCATCGGGGATGTAAATTCCTGGCTCACAACTCAGTACCATTCCTTTGCTCAGGAGCTGCTGTTTGCTGCCTACATCATGTACATCGAGGCCCATAAAGTGGGAAGTGCCGTGCATATAATATTTGAAAAACATTGGATTTGTCGGGTCCTGGTTTTTGACATCTTCTGCTGTGAACAGGCCCAGATCAATCATTTCCTTTTCCATTATTTTACACACTTCAGTGTGATATTTGTCGATGGTTGTGCCTGGTACAAGCATTTTGGATGCTTTTCGTAAAACGCGGAGCACAGCCTCATATACCTGCCTTTGTCGTGGGGTGAATTTCCCGCTAACCGGGATAGTCCGTGAACAGTCACCGGCATAATTGGCGTATTCAGCACCAAAGTCAAGTAAAAGGAGTTCTCCGTTCCTGCATTCCTGATCGTTTTGATTGTAGTGTAGAATGCAATTATTTTTTCCTGAGGCGATTATAGGCGGGTATGCATGTCCGGAGGCCCCGTTTCGAATAAACTCATGGGTGATTTCCGCTTCAACTTCGTATTCCATAACTCCAGGCTGAACAAAGTTAAGTACCCTTCCAAAAGCATCTTTGGTTATTTCACAGGCTCGGCGGATAAGGCTGATTTCCTCCTCATCTTTTACCATTCTTAATTCGGTGAGCAGCGGAGATAGTCGCATAAATTCATGCAGCGGGTAATCAATTCTCAATTGTTGGATAAAACGTAAATCCCGGGAGGGAACCTCTGTTGAAAAGCGGGGATTTTCATTCTGGTTGAGATATACACTGTGCGCGCGTGCCATCAGGTCGCGAAAAGTGGCGTCAAAATCATCCAGCCATTTAACGGTTTTTACCCCCGAGACTGCCGACACCTGCTCAAGCGAATACTTATGCCCATACCAGGTTACCATTTGGTCGTTCGTTTTTACGGTAAAAACAATTTCACGCATGCCTTCTACCGGATGGTTGGGAAACAAAGTGAGGATACATTTTTCCTGGTCCAGACCACTGAGATAAAACATATCACTGTTTTGCCTGAAAGGGAAACATTGGTCGCCATTTCGAGGCATTTCATCGTTGGAAGTTATTACTGCCAATGCATTAGGCTTGAGTTTTTTTTCCAATCGTTCGCGGTTTTTCTTAAATAGATTGGGGTTAATGGGTCGGTAGCGCATATTTTTTTATTTAGAATGACAATAATTAAGGGGCGGACGTCTGTTAAAGCGTGTAAATGGCTATTTTTGTTCCATCATTTATTGCTGTCGCAATACATGGTCAGGCAACAAATATAATAACATAATTGGTGCCGGATTTAAAAGTATTTTAATTTTCTGTTAACTCTTAATAATCCATCAATCACATGGCATTAAAGTACTCATCCATTACCAAAAAGATCATTATGGCACTGGCAGGTCTTTTCCTGATCAGTTTTTTGATTGTCCATCTTAGCATTAACCTGCTTATTTTAAAAGACGATGGACGTGAGGCATTTACCATTGCTGCCGATTTCATGGTAACTAACCCGGTGATTCAAATTTTTCAATGGGTGCTCTTTGGCGGTTTTATACTGCATATTCTCATGGGTGTGATTCTGCAGATCCAAAACTGGATGGCGCGTCCTACACGCTATAAAGTCGAAGGTTATTCTCACACTTCTTTTTTCTCAAAATTCATGATTCACACAGGGGTTGTGATTTTCTCATTGCTTGTGCTGCATCTGCTGAACTTTTTCTTCAAAGCCAAATTTGGTGAAATGCCGGAAATAACCTTTAATGGCAAAGTTTATGAAGATATGGGTCTTTTGGTGATCCAGCGGTTTAAGGATTTGCCTTATGTATTATTGTATATTTTCTGGTTGCTTTTTCTTGGCTTTCACCTTGATCATGCCTTCCATTCGGCATTGCAATCGCTGGGGTTGAACCACAGCAAATACACGCCAGTTGCTTTTGGAATAAGCCGTGCACTTGCAATTTTGATTGCCGGTGGTTTCATTCTTATTCCCATACTGGTTTACCTAAGTTAATAATTCACTGATTTAAGTTTTTAACGATATGGCCGAATTAAATTCGAAAATACCCAAAGGGCAATTGGCTGACAAATGGACTGAATATAAGTCTCATACCAATCTGGTTAATCCCTCCAATAAACGCAGACTTGAAATTATAGTTGTTGGAACAGGTCTTGCCGGAGCTTCTGCAGCTGCCAGCTTAGCAGAGCTGGGTTTTAAAGTAAAGAACTATTGCTATCAGGATAGTCCTCGCCGGGCGCACAGTATTGCGGCACAGGGCGGCATAAATGCTGCCAAGAATTATCAAAATGACGGTGATAGCGTTTATCGTTTGTTTTATGATACGATTAAGGGTGGTGATTACCGTGCCCGGGAAGCCAACGTATACCGGCTTGCTGAGGTGAGTAATGCCATTATCGATCAATGTGTGGCACAGGGAGTGCCTTTTGCACGCGAATATGGCGGGTTACTCGATAACCGCTCCTTTGGCGGAGCGCAGGTTAGTCGCACGTTTTATGCCCGCGGCCAGACCGGTCAGCAACTTTTATTGGGTGCATATAGCGCCTTGAGCCGTCAGGTTAAAAAAGGAAATGTTGAGCTATTTACCCGGCACGAAATGCTTGATTTGGTTGTGGTTGATGGCCGTGCCAGAGGAATTGTTGTTCGTGATTTGGTTACAGGTGCTATTGAGCGCCAGGCCGCCCATGCGGTGGTATTGGCCACGGGAGGTTACGGAAATGTATTTTTCCTTTCTACCAATGCCATGGGCTCAAATGCTACAGCCGTGTGGAAGGCATACAAACGTGGCGCTTACTTTGGAAATCCTAGTTTTACCCAGATTCACCCTACATGTATTCCCGTACACGGTGATTTTCAGTCTAAACTAACGTTGATGAGTGAAAGTCTCCGTAACGATGGCCGTATCTGGGTTCCCAAAAGTAAGGATGATGCCAAAAAAGTAAGGGAAGGCAAACTCAAGCCTACACAGATAGCCGAGGAGAATCGTGATTATTATCTCGAACGGAGATATCCTGCATTCGGTAATCTTGTCCCGAGAGATGTCGCTTCGCGTGCAGCCAAGGAACGTTGTGATGCCGGATTTGGTGTTGGCGATACGGGATTAGCGGTATATCTCGACTTTAGCGATGCCATCAACCGTCTTGGAAAAAATGTGATTGAGGCCCGATATGGTAACCTCTTTCAGATGTATGAAAAAATTGTGGATGAAAATCCATACCAAACGCCAATGATGATTTACCCGGCAGTTCACTATACCATGGGTGGATTGTGGGTGGACTATGAACTGATGACTACTGTTCCCGGTCTTTTTGCAATTGGTGAAGCAAACTTTAGTGATCACGGAGCCAACCGCCTTGGCGCTTCTGCATTGATGCAGGGTCTGGCCGATGGTTATTTTGTGTTGCCTTACACCATTCAGAATTACCTTTCCGATCAAATCAGGGTGCCGAAGTTTTCTGCAGACCTTCCTGAATTCAAGCAAACAGAGACCGAGGCTCTTGAAAGGCTCAAAAAGCTTATGAATATAAAAGGTAAGCAAACAGTGGACAGTTTCCATAAGCGCCTTGGGCATATAATGTGGGAAAAAGTTGGCATGGGCCGGAATGAAGCCGGTCTCAAAAAAGCCATCGCTGAAATTGCAGCCCTTCGTGAAGAATTCTGGAAAGATGTTAAAATTTCAGGTGAGCTCAACGAAATTAATCCTGAGCTTGAAAAAGCCGGACGTGTTGCTGATTTCCTGGAACTTGGCGAACTAATGGCCAGAGATGCGCTCAGCCGCAATGAATCCTGTGGGGGGCATTTCCGCGAAGAATATCAGACACCCGAAGGGGAAGCCCTGCGTGATGATCAAACCCTCATGTTTGTATCGGCATGGGAATTTACCGGCGATAATAAAGAACCGGTAATGAACAAAGAGCCATTGAACTATGAGTTTGTGGAAGTTAAACAGAGGAATTACAAGTAAAAACCACGGAGCATGAATCTTACTCTTAAAATATGGCGTCAGAAAAACGCCACCAGCAAAGGTAAATTTGTTACTTACAAGATAAATGACATTTCGCCCAACAGTTCGTTTCTTGAAATGATGGACATCCTCAACGAATCGTTGGTGGTGAAGGGCGAAGATCCTGTTGCTTTCGATCACGATTGCCGTGAAGGTATTTGTGGGGCTTGTAGTATGTATATCAACGGCAGACCGCATGGGCCTGATAAAGCCATTACTACTTGTCAACTTCATATGCGGCGCTTTAAAGATGGCGACACCATTGTAATTGAACCTTGGCGTGCCAAGCCATTTCCAGTTCTCAAAGATTTGATCGTTGATCGTACATCATTCGATAAAATCATTCAGGCTGGTGGATATATTTCTGTAAATACAGGAGGAATTCCCGATGCAAATGCTGTGCCTATTTCAAAGGTAAAAGCTGACCTTTCCATGGATGCCGCCGCCTGTATTGGTTGTGGCGCATGTGTGGCTGCCTGTAAGAATGCTTCAGCAATGTTGTTTGTGTCTGCTAAGGTCTCGCAGTTTGCACTGCTTCCTCAGGGAAAGGTTGAAGCCGCTGCACGTGTTGAATCAATGGTTGCCGAAATGGACAAACTCGGCTTTGGGAACTGTACCAACACTGGTGCCTGTGAAGCTGAATGCCCGAAGGAAATATCTATTTCAAATATTGCACGAATGAATCGCGAGTTTTTCTCCGCAAAAGTTGGTGCACCAAAAGAAAAGGAGCAATCCGGTGGATTCTAATTTCTCCTATTGAAGGAAGGTAATATAATGAAATATGGTCTCTTGATACTGCTCAGCACTTTTTTAGTGATGGGCAGTTTTGGTCTTGTAAAGAGTCAACCTTTCATCCATGCGCATTCAAAGCCTGGCATTACCCGCATTTTGCAGCCGGGGAAGGATTTTCCAGATTATCCTCCGTTATCTGCTGATGGCATCAACCGATCCTTATCTCTTCCGCCGCTGGTTGACAACTCCGGTCAACCATATATGCGCCCGGTTTTTAGTCAGTCGGGAGCTTCCTGTGGCCAATCGGCTTCAGTAGGTTATAATTTCTGTTATGAAATCAACCGTATGCGCAATTTGCCGGCGGATACAAGTCTGAACCAGTATCCCGACCATTTTACCTACAATTTTCTGAATGCGACTTCTCCTTATTACGGGGAGGGGGTAAGCTATTTTCACACTTTTGATATTCTTTATGATGCCGGAAATCCAACCGTTGCAGTTTATGGATCTATGGATACCGATAATTACCACTGGATGAGTGGTTATGAAAAGTATTATTCATCCCTGCAAAACAGGATATCAGGGGTGAGTTCAATTGATGTGGGCTCTCCAGAAGGGCTGATGTTACTGAAACATTGGTTGCATAATCATCTGGATGGTTCAGGCGTTGGTGGAGTGGCCAGTTTTTATGCCGGCCTTAATGCCCTAAGCCTATTGCCTGCCGGTTCAGCGGAAGCTGGAAAGAATGTTGTTGTTGAATGGTTTTCCGAAGCATCTCATGCCATGACCATCGTTGGCTATAACGATTCTATCCGTTTCGACAGAAATGGAGATGGGATTTTCACCAATACTATCGACATTAACGGTGATAGTATTGTGGATATGCGGGATTGGGAAATAGGAGGGCTGATATTTGTTAATTCATATGGCGATCATTGGGGTGATGAGGGCTTCTGTTATATGTTGTATTCAACATTAGCCACTAAGTATGGTGAAGGTGGCATCTGGAACAATTCGGTACATGTTCTTTCGCCTGATACATTGCGGGATGTGCTTTTGACCCTTAAAGTCAGGATGAAGTACAATAAGCGCGGCCGGATAAAACTTTCAGCCGGTATTAGCCAAGATACCAGCCGTTACGTGCCGGAGCATACCATGGATTTTTCCGTTTTTAATTTTCAGGGAGGGGATTTCTACATGAATGGGAGCAGTTTCGATCCTGAAGGTAAAAATCTGGAAATTGGCCTTGATATTACCCCACTACTTTCTTATGTGGAGGCAGGATCTCTGGCCAGAATTTTTCTGATTGTTGATGAGAAAGATCCCGATAATTCAGGCGAAGGTGAAATTCTTGATTTTGAGGTAATAAACTATAGTGAAAATATCCCCACCACTTTTAAAAGTAATGAAACCCCAGCTGCCATCAGCAATAACAACCGGTCATTGATCTCGGCGATTTTTACTAATGACAATAATCCGCCAAGCATATCCATGGATGAGATTCAATTGGTTGCTGCGGGGAATAATTATTCTGTTCCTGCTGAAGTTTCAGGAGGTTCATCACCTTATGCATGGCAGATTCAGCCGATTTATCATACTACCGACAGTCTGGGTGTTTATAGCCCCTCTCAGGGTGATGTTCTGATTCCAACAGATAATTCAACGGGCTATGCCGAAGTGCACCTTTCATTTCCATTCCATTTCTTCGGAATAGATTACGACACCGTTTACATGTATGCGAATGGTTATCTTATGTTTGAAAGGACAGATATGCCTTATTATTATCTGCTTTTTGATGACTCTTATTTTAGGCAGATAAAATCTGTTGCTGGTTGCATGAACCATGAATTGGGGCTGTATGGCCAGGCGGACTTTCTCAAGGCAGAGGTTTCTACAGATAAAGCTGTATTTTGGTGGAGATTGTCAAATGAAGAGTTGTCCGAAACCATTGAGTTTTCGGTTACTCTATTCCCGGATGGATCTGTAAGTTTTCAGTATGGCTCAGTATCTTTATCGTCCATTATGCCTATCTCTGGTGTTAGTAGCGGAAACTTCCGTAATTATTATCCATCAGCCCGCAATGGATTATTGCCCATTAATGGCGAGATCCGAAAAATGATGCCCGGACTTTCCGCAAATGTAGCTTCAGTTTCCAGTGAAGGAATCATTGCATTGCAAATTCCTGAAGATTTTGTTTACGGACAATTCTCACTTTTGGCTACGGATAAAAATTCGCTGACTGCTGAAAAAATAGTGACACTTTCAACAGGGCCCGTCATTCAAATAAAACCATCAGACCCTTCAGCAACATTCAGCCCGGGCGCAACGGTCCCATTGTCAGTATTTATTGAAAATAGCGGTACTCAGGCTTTTGAAAATGTCAGAATAAATTTGAATGCTGGTTCTTCCAACGTCATTGTAAGTGGCTCGTATCCAGACTTCAGTATTGAATTGGGTGAAACGGTGGTCATTAATGAAGCATTTTATCTAAAGGTTGCCGATAGCGTTAAGTCCGTTCAGCGTCTGACAGTGGAAGGAATGCTTTCGGTCAATGGCTCAGGGATTGAAACTTTTTCCTGCTTTGAATCATCATTTCCTGTGTTGGTGGTATCGCCTCCTGTGGTCATTGACTTGAACAACAATATAGCTGAACCCGGCGAAAAAGTGGAGTTATTTTTTGACATTACCAATATGGGCAATGCCAGTGCAGGCGATATTATTGCTACCCTTTCTATTAGCAGTCCATTTGCTGCATTATGCAACAATTCAGCCATTGAAGTTGGTGAGCTTGGCGCATTTTCACGCAAGCGAATAAGTTTCCCATTGCAGGTAAACGATGCTTCACCCTCTGGAATACTAATAAACATGACACTTCGTGTGGAAAGTCAACTTGCAGGAACGCGTGAGGATGCTTGTTTTGTTTCCATCGGATCTACAAAAATCGGGATAATAGATATGGATGAGAATGAAAATTCAGCCATTCACCTTATTTCAGCCATTATCCAAAACAACATTAATTGTGATCGGCTTGAAATCATCGACAGCCTGATGTTTAATTATGATATTGTATTTCTCTGCTTAGGTTCTTTTATGCATAATCACTCTCTTAATCCCGCAGAAGATTCTTTGTTGGTGTCTTTTCTTAATCGTGGAGGAAGTTTGTATCTGGAAGGCGGTACTTTTTTTAAGCAAGATCAGGTGACCAACCTCCGTAGCAGGTTTGGTGTAACCGGGGCGACACAAGCATGGATGCACCCTGCTGATACATTGTTGGGCATTGAGGGTACACCTTTGGAGGGAATTAAAATTGATTATCGTGGCGAATATGTGCGGAGTGAGAATCTTGTTCCTATTGGAGCTGCTGAACCCTGGTTGAGCGATAAGCTGTCCAGCCTTAATTTTGTAGTAGTGCGGGATTCGGCAGATGTGAAAACCATTGCTTCAACTGTTGAATTTGGTGGGCTTTTTATGTATGATGGTCCTGGAAGAAGCGATCTTGTCAGGCATTATCTTGATTTCTTAGGTTTGCCTCTTGATCCGTTTTGTGCGAGTTTTAATGCTTCGATGACAAATATTTGTTCGGGTAACACCGTATCATTCCTTTCTACTTACAGCCAAATGCCTACCTCCTGGAACTGGTCCTTTCCTGGTGGTACTCCAGAAGTATGGAATGGGCCGGAACCCGTGATAAAATATGATTCCGCCGGAGCTTTTGATGTAGAATTGATTGTTACCAATGGAATTGAAACCAACACATTCTCTGTCAACAAGATGATTGTCGTTGACAATTGTATTGGGGTTGCTGAACCAAAGGTTTCATCTTTGAAGGTTTATCCCAATCCTGCTTCCAATCTAATTGCGATGGAGTTGCCTTTCATAAGCGGGGCTGTTGGGTTGTGCCTGATTGATGTAAGGGGAGTGGAAATACTAAGTCAAAGGATTCAAATAGAAAATCATATGGGCCAACTTTCTTTGCCTGACCTTGAAGGGGGCGTTTATATTTTACGGGTTACAACCGGTTCACAAACCTTTGCCACAAAACTTATCATCCGTTATTAATCTTAGTCAAAAACGTTTAATTTAGCAGCTCAATTTTAATAGTAGGAATGAAATTCATCGATATATCTGGCAGAGAGGTAGTTAAGGCTCGTTTGATTCGTTCGGTCAGGGAAAACAGGGTGAGCCATGCTCAGCTTTTTCTGGGCCCGGAAGGCTCGGGGAAACTTAGTCTTGCATTGGCCTATGCTCAATACCTGAACTGCGCTCACCGCACCCCTACCGATTCATGTGGGAGTTGTCCATCTTGTATCAAGTATGAAAAGCTCATTCATCCTGATCTTCATTTCGTTTATCCTGTTGCCAAAACAAAGGAGATAGACAAACCGCTGAGCAAACTTTTTATTGCTCAATGGCGTGAGATGGTATTCAGGCAAAAGGCGGTATTCAATCAGATTGATTGGTATCAGCACATTGGATTGGAAAACAAACAGGGGATCATCAATACTGAGGATTGCAATGAAATCATCCGGTCACTTAGTTATAAATCTTATGAGTCAGAATATAAGGTGATGATTATCTGGATGGTAGAAAAACTGTTTCATGCAGCAGCTCCGAAAATTCTGAAGATTCTTGAGGAACCACCTGATAAAACCTTATTTATTCTTATTGCAGAGCAATCTGATTTAATACTGCCTACCATTTTGTCGCGCACCCAATTGGTGAAGTTTGACCGCCGCAGTGACAATGAATTGATGGAGGCACTTATGCAGCGAACAAAATGCAGAGAAGATGCCGCCCGTAAGGTGATGTATATTTCTGACGGGAATCTCAACAAAGCAATAAAGATTATTGAGTCCGGCGAAACAGAACAGCCGGATTTTGAGATGTTTCGATCGTGGATGCGGCTGTGTTTTAAAAAAGATATCCAGGAAATATTTGCACTAAGTGCCGAATTTCATAAGATGGGAAGGGAACGGCAAAAACGATTTTTTGGTTATTGCCTAAAAGCCACGCGCTATTGTATCCTCAATCAGTTTGAGAATACACAAAATGTGCGGGCAGAAGGGGAGGAACTGGAATTTATTCGAAATTTTTCGCCTTTCATCAACAAGGCAAATGTGGAAATGCTTGATAAGGCATTTAATGAAGGGCACTATCACATTGAACGAAATGGCTCGGCCAATATGATTTTTTCCGATATTTCTCTTAGAATGACAGGCTGGCTCAGGATGAAGTAAGGCTATTGCTCCTCTTTGACAATCAGGTATATGTCTTCATCATCTTTTTTCATCAGATACTTTTCACGCCCGAATTTTTCCAGTAAAACGGTGTCTGACATTAATTCATGCATTGAAATGCTATCCTTCGCAATTTCATTCAGATAAAATTCTTTCTGTGCCCGCTTCTCGCTCAGGGTGCGCCCTAGCTTAACCTGGGAGATAAAATTATTTCTGTCAAAAAAGGTAAGCCAGACCAGGAAGGCAGTGATAACCAGAACATATTTGTTTCGGAAAACGGGGGGGATTTTCTGCCACATAATTTTTTTATCTCCTACAAAAGTAACCAATTGTTACAGCGCCGTCAAATTATTTTATATGAATTTCTTATTGAAGAAACGGTTTTTGATAAGGTTCTGATCCACATATTTTTACGTTGGTGTTTTCTAGCCCTGGTTTCGGATAAAAATAATCTTATAGAATGTGTAAAGCCCTGAATTTGATGTGAACGACACTCCATCTGGAATAATAGCAAGGATTGAAGATAAAATATTAGGATGTCGTGGTCAGGTGTACCATTGAATCAGGATAATAAAAAAACAAGGGGTTGCCATCCCTTGTTCTGGTTATTCTTTAATCGATAGCACGGATTGAAATCTTAAAAATGAGGCTTTAACGGAATAAATCAGAAATATTTATATGTCGTTCATACAGATGGATAACATCATCCATTTGCACCAGCTCTACTTTGTCTATCCTGCTGGTTGTCTGCTTATACCATATTTCTACAAATAAATCGTCGAGTTTGTAGAGCTTTACAATATAATAGATGTAGATTCGGTCGAGCAACTCAACTCCCCTGCCAAGAACTGTTGTAACCTGTTCCTCCACAGGCATTTTAATAAATTGCTGATCTGTGATCATGATGTCAGAAATAATTAGATGCGTGAGATTTCAATATCGTACTTTTCTTTCAGGTATTTTAGTAGATCAATATTGGTGTCACGGTCATAGATACGCACCATTTCAACCACTCCCTTCCGACAGTAAACTCCGGCCTGAGCAGCATCGTAAATCTTGTGCTGCCAGTTGTTACGAATGGAAATGCTGGTTTTTTCAAACTGATCCCAGTTGAGATATTTGTCCACCAAAATGTAATATGTGTCTGGCATCTCAGCATCTTTATAAATGCGATCTGCTAACTCATCCATAATAATGTATTTCCTTACCGAAATCAGGCTTATATATGGCTTAACTGTTCGGTTTGCTAGGAATTCAATGCCACGTTTACTGTATTCTTTAATGATTGTTGGCAATGGGTCATATTTGTCCATGTTTATGCGGATACAGCCCGTGGTATGGTTTTGAAGCTCTAATATTCCCATGATGGCATCGAATTGTAACTCCGTTTCCGCTTTGATATTGGCTGTTATCCGGATGAAATCATCCATGTCGTCCAGTCCATTATTTTTAATGACTGCAAAAAGTGACCGTGGCTTTTGTTCATTTTCGTTTACCGGGATATGATAATGATCATAAAACCCGGGATATGGGTCGAGGTCTTCAAGGATCAATTCGCTGAAATTATAATCTGTTTCCAGGTTTGCTATTTTTTCTTTCTTAATTACAAATCCCAGAGATTCAATATGTTTTGGGTTTTCCATAACTCCTTTTATTTGACTGTTTACGTGGTTTGCTTGTTGAAAATAGCATTCATTTCTGCATCATATAACAGTAAAATGCACAAAATGTTAGTAGTAAATATAAAGGTTCAACTTTTTTGCATGCAGTCGGTCCTAATTCGCTACCCTTAGCCTGTTTTTCTGAATAGTACATGAAAAAATCTGTGATTTCAACATGTTGATAAAGATTGTAGTAAATTTGCCGGAAATAAATGTAAGTGATATCTACCAAAATAAAAGCCCAGATACCCAATACACTCACCTTGTTCAATCTGATGCTGGGTGTTGCTGCCATCATGCATGTCCTGAACGGGGCACTTAATCTGGCTGCTATTCTGATTGCATTGGCGGCATTGTTTGATTTTCTGGATGGTTTTGCAGCCCGGCTTCTAAATGTTAAATCTGAAATCGGCAAAGAACTCGACTCTCTCGCCGATGTAGTTTCTTTTGGGGTTGCTCCTTCAGTATTTCTTTTTACCGCGATTAAAAGTAATCCTAATCCGGGCTTATTTGAAGGCCTGAATATGAATCTGGCTTATGCCGCCTTGTTTATTGCAGCTTTTTCAGGTTATCGCCTGGCTAAGTTTAACCTCGATTTAAGGCAGACAGATTCTTTTCTTGGATTGCCCACACCGGCAAATGCCATCTTTATTATCCCAATTTCCTTATTCGCTACCGGATCGTTGCAGACAGATTTCTTGTTTATTCAGTGGTTATCTTCAAATATCTGGTTTCAATTGTTGATCATTCCACTAAGTTGCTGGTTGCTCGTCTCTGAAATTCCGCTGTTTTCTCTCAAATTTAAACATGGATTTGGATTTGCTGCCAATCGCATCAAGTATATATTTATGATTTTAAGTTTGTTAGGTGTGGCTATCTTAGGTTGGGCGGGAATTCCTTTGATAATTCTGATTTACATTGTATTATCGTTATTAACGAAGAATTGAAATTTTTAGGTTAATTTTTTCGATCGTCAGGTAAATTATTTATTTTTGCAATCTACCCTTTCTTTAACGAACAAGCTTTTTGATCATTGATGAGATTATTGCTTAAATTAACATTGGTATTTCTGATCGTATTTTTTACGACAGGAAATGTCAACCGCATTTCAAGTGCAAACAACAGTGAGACTGAAATTCTCACCAATAGTGAATCCCTCCATCTCTCTCAAATTATTGATTCCAGGCTTCTCTATGAGCTTGATTCACTTACTGACGTTTATGCAACTCAAAAAGGTTTCAGTGGTAACGTGTTGGTGGCTATAGATGGTTTAAATGTATTCGAAAAGTCGCTTAAATATGCCGACCCGATTTTAAAAAAGCCTTTTCAGTCTACTAGTATTTTTCAATTGGCTTCGGTAAGTAAGCAGTTTACTGCCGCTGCAATTCTTTTGCTCAAAAGTGATCATCTTATTGATCTTGACGACGAACTTACTCAATATATTCCCGAGCTTCCTTATAAAGATGTTACCATCAGGCAGCTACTGCATCATACAGGTGGTTTGCCAAACTATATGTATCTGGTGGATAAATATTGGAATAAAGAAAATGCTCCTGACAATGAAGATGTTATTGAATTGATGGCCAAATATAAATTGCCCATCTTCTTTAAGGCCGGTTACAAATATGACTATTCCAATACTGGTTATGTAATGCTTGCGTCCATTGTTGAAAGGGTTTCAGGCTTAACGCTTAACGATTTTTTGCAGCGCAGGGTGTTTGGTCCCCTTGGGATGAAAAATACATATGTTTACAGTTCGGCTGATACCAGTGTCACGCACCGTCAGGAAGATGGTTTCAGGGCTTTGCGCCGGGGCTATGCACGTATTTCAGAAACCAAGAACAACGGACCGGTTGGAGATAAGGGGGTTTGTTCAACCACCGGTGATTTGTTTTTGTGGGATCAGGCATTGTATAATGGCTCGCCCATAAGTTTTGATTTACTTGAAGAAGCATTCCTTCCGGTAAAAAGCTCAAATGGAAAAGAAGTGGCTTATGGTTTTGGTTTCCGATTAAAAGTTGAAAATGAACAGCCTGTTATTTATCACAATGGTGTTTGGGAAGGTTTTAGGACTAATTTTCACCGATTCCCTTCCACCCACAATACGATTATTGTCCTCAACAATACCAGTACACGCTTAAACCACGAGCTGGTTCATGACATTGATCAGTTGATCAATTATAAATCCTCCCAGGACTTTACTAAAATGCTTGTTAATATTGTGCTGGAAGAAGGCGTAACAGAAGCCGTTGAAGCCGTGAATGAGATCAGGACACTTCATAAGGATGCAACCTTTAATTTCAGGACGATTTTAGAAGTTGCTGAGTTTATGGAGCAATCCGGCAAACCGGAAACTGCCTCGCGCTTTAAGTCCTTGGTTGATGAAATGACTCAGAACCCAGGGGGGTGATTGGTAGGTCATTTTTGAATCTAAGTGCCTTAGGATAACCTGATTATCGGAAATTGTTTGTGCAGACTCAGGGCGAGAGAATCCCTCCCTGAATGGAATTAATCCCATGTGCCTTCAGTTTAGCTCATTTCAAGAAAAGAAAAGCATGAGCAGAAGGCTGTGTTTTACTTTTATTTTCTCAGCTCAAAATTCTTACCCAGATATACATTTCTAACCTGTTCATCCGCTGCCAGCTCTTCGGCTGAACCTGATTTTAACACCGAGCCTTCAAACAACAGATAAGCCCTGTCAGTAATGGTAAGGGTCTCATGTACATTATGGTCAGTAATTAGTATGCCAATCTGCTTTTCGCGAAGACGGGCAACGATTTGTTGTATATCTTCGACAGCAATCGGATCAACACCGGCAAAAGGTTCATCTAGAAGGATAAATTTGGGGTCAACGGCAAGTGCGCGGGCAATTTCAGTCCTCCGGCGTTCACCACCTGAAAGTTGAATGCCTTTACTTTTTCTCACCTGATTCAGCCCAAATTCTGAAATCAACGACTCCAGCCTTTCTTTCTGATCGGCCTTACTTAATCCGGTAAATTCAAGCACTGCTGATATATTGTCTTCCACACTCAGGCTTCTGAATACGGATGCTTCCTGCGCCAGGTAGCCAATGCCCAATTGGGCTCGTTTATACATCGGCATGTCGGTGATTTCTGTATTTTCAAGGAAGACCTTGCCCGAAAAAGGCTTAATCAGACCAACAATCATATAAAATGAAGTGGTTTTTCCTGCTCCGTTTGGACCGAGTAAGCCCACAATTTCACCTTGCTTTACTTCCACACTCACTTTATCAACAACCACCCGGTTTCTGTATTTTTTAACCAGGTTTTCTGTTCTCAAAATCATTGATGTTGACATAGCTTTTATTCTTTTGTAATGGATTAAAAATCGAATTGCATTGAAAAGAGAACACCGAATTTTGTAATATCCGGATGGTCATAATAGCTTAACCTCCATACCGCATCAACCCTGAAAATTCTGAAAATATTTTCAATACCCAGCCCTGCTTCAAAGTAGGGCTTACCTGTTGTGTAAGTCCCTTTTGGTAATTCGGAATAGCTGAGGTTTTGACTACTTACATTACCAATAACGCCTTTTACCTGAGCCACTTCGCGCCATTTGAGTTTTCGCAGCAGTGGTACTTTATTTAAGAAAGCCCCAACAAAATGGTGGGTATAATAGAAACTGATGTACTGATCACTAACAAATTCGTAATAATTCATCAGGTTAAAAGCGGATTCGTCAAACACATATGTTTCGTTGCCCGGGTGGATTTTTAGTAAGGGGTAGGGTACTTTGCCCCAAATTTTACCTGCTTCAATGTTATAACGTGACCAACCCCAGGATAGTACATTGAACCAATGTTTTACTGAAATCTGGGCCCGGTGATATTCAAAGTCACCATTGAAAAGTCCGGGTATGCCATAAGCATAATTTAACTCCAAAACCGGGTATTTGCCCCCAAGACTTACCCTTTCAAATTCCCCCATGACAAATCTTTCGCCAATAGCCAACCGTGTTTTAAATCCGATTTCGGTTGTTTGCAGGTTGTTGGTTTGCTTCAGGCAGTTTCCATCCGTACATTCAAGATTGAAAGGGACCCGGCCGGAACTCCAGATGCAACGTTGATTTATTGAAATGGTGTTTGAAAGGCCGTTAAACCATTCATGTTCATAAAGCCCTTCGTACTGCTTAACCATCGTTAACTTGTCCGCTGGGTTCCGTCTGAAAAGGGAAGCAAGAAAAAAGTCTTCGCGAAAAGCATTCTGGCCCTGCCCCAGCTGTTCGATGTCGTACTTGGTGTTGCCACTCAATACACGTCTCGGGTTTTTGCCAAGCATATACATAAAGCCTGCTCCGTACTTTATTTGCTTGTCGTTTAATCCATAAGCCAGGTAGCCATTCAACATGAGCTGGGTGCTAAAATCATTGCTCGTGCGTCCTCCCACCCTGAATCTGTGCCCTTCGAGTTGGTTGTAACTGTAAAGTGACCCATAAGGTCCCCATTCCATTTTGCCATGCACGTAATAGCCCGAAACAACCATTTGTATTATATCCACCCATGTGTTAAAAACTGGTAATGTTTTGAGCGTATCAATCATATAATACACACTTGATTCGCGTGCAGTGAGCTTTTCATGCCTGGCCTGGGTCCAGAACTCATCACTTCTCTTGTCCGCATTATCCGTTATGGTGGTTATTGTGGCTGAATTATAAAAATCCTTTTCTCGGGGTTGATTGATGACAAAGTTTCGGTAAGTGGTAGTTTTGTTTCCGAAGAAACCAATGTTTTTTGCTGAATCCCGAGCGGTAACATTAAAGTCGCTGATCAACTGGTCCTTTGAAAGCATCCAGTATTTATTATCAACCAGCGTATATTCTTGATTAAGAACAAGTTCATTAATGAAGTTTATATTTGCATCCTCAGCAATATGCATTTCAAATTGTTTGACGGCAAAGGTGGTGTCATGTATCCACATGTTACCAACAAATGTAAACTCTTGCTTCCTGCGGGGTTTGAATGCGAGTTTATAGCACCATTGATTGTTAAGAAAGGCACTGTCAACCAGGTAGTATTTGTAAGATAACAGGGCCGCTCCCGAAATGGGACTGATAAAATTTTTCTGGAATAGGGTGATGTAATTGTCGTAAATGTTTACCTGTTGGATCATATCCCCCAGAAGTTGCGAAATACTTTGGTTATTTATACCCGAAACCCTTGATGCGCTGATTACTTCACGCCTGGTTTTTGGGGAAGACCGATAATATACATCCGACATGGTTTCCGACATAAAAACCGGCAGGTATGCCTTCCCGGTGATGGCCGAGGTATCAACAAAGTCAAAAATAAACTGGAAAGGTTTAAGTATGGCCCGGTTTTTAAACCTTTCCGTAAGATTGTTGGCATCCAATCCTATCTTGGTATAGGCTTCAAACTGGTAGTATTCAAGTTGCTCGCTATTGTTGTTCGATTTATTATCAATGACTTTTTTGAGCAGAATATCAGCCGGATTCTCGCCAGCGACAATAACTACTTCTGAAAGGCTGATCTGATCCGGTGCAAGTGTGAAATTTATCTCCTGAAACTTGTATTTTTGTATGTATTTCACTTTTGTGATATACCCAACGGAAGAAGCTGCAACAGAGTCTGACGCGTTGCGGGTTTCCAGGGAGAATATCCCGTCCAGGTCGCTTGAGGTTCCTATGGTCGTGCCTTTGAAATATACATTGACAAAAGGGATGGGTTCACCGGTAACTTCATCTGTAACCTTGCCCCTTATTTTTGTAATCTGGCCAAATGATGAAAGTGAAAAAACAAAATACAGCATCAATAACCCGATGACAAATCTGGCACCTTCAGGGATTCGGTTGCTGTTTCGTAAGGTCATTGGGTTGTTGCTTAAAAATTAAAATTTGTGAGATCAGGATTTAAGATCATCCCAAAATTCAATGGCGCGACGCGTGTGAGGGATTACAATGGTGCCACCAACAAGATTTGCAATTCCTATTACCTCCATAAGTTCAGCTTCTGTGACACCGTTTTCGTGACATTTAATCAGGTGGTAGCTGATGCAATCATCGCATCGCAAAACCATAGAAGCAATCAGACCCAGCATTTCTTTTGTCTTAACGTTGAGTTCCCCTTCAAGGTAAGTGTTGGTATCAACATTGAAAATGCGTTTTATTATCTTGTTATTTTCAGCCGAAAGTAACCGGTCATTCATTTTTTCCCGGTATTCATTGAAGGCTTCTTTTTTTATTCCCATAGCAGATTGAATTAGACAGTCAAGATATAGCCCTTTTTAGATAATTCCTTCTTTAAGGATGTCATGAAGATGAACTACTCCGGCATATTCACCGTTTTCAAGTACAAGAATTTGGGTAATATTATTTTTACGCATAATGTCCAGTGCATCGGCAATAAGAATTTCGGCATTGATGGCCAAAGGGTCACGGGTCATAATATCGCTGGCTTTAAGTGACTCAATGGGCGTTTTGCGATGAAGCATCCGCCTGATGTCGCCATCAGTTATGATTCCAACGAGTTTTGTGCCACTGAGCACGGCAGTAGCACCCAGACGCTTTGAGGAGATTTCAAGCAAAACCATTTGCATATCGTCGTCCACCTGAACCTCGGGCTTTTCATTGTTGGTGTATATGTCTGCTACCCTGAGGTAAAGCCGTTTTCCTAAAGCCCCGCCCGGGTGATATTTTGCAAAGTCCTCACGTGTGAAGCCCCGGCATTCCAAAAGTGCAACCGCCAGTGCATCACCCATAACCAACTGCGCTGTAGTGCTTGCAGTAGGGGCAAGGTTATTGGGGCAGGCTTCTCTGTATACAGTGGTGTTCAAAATATAGTCCGCATTTCGTGCAAGATAGGAGTCGGTGTTGCCAACCAAAGCAATAAGCTTATTGCCCATAAGTTTCAGCAAAGGTAAAAGGACTTTTATTTCGGGAGTATCCCCGCTTTTTGACAGGCAAATGATAACATCCTCATTGCGGATCATTCCCAAATCGCCGTGAATGGCATCAGCAGCATGCATAAAGCCGGCAGGGGTTCCTGTGCTGTTTAGGGTGCTTACCAATTTTGAGGCAATGTTGGCACTTTTCCCGATACCTGTTACTATAACCCTTCCTGTAGAATTAAGGATTAGATCAACGCATGCCGGGAAATTATCATCCACATAATCAACGAGCTGGCTGATAGCAGTTGCTTCTTCACGAATGGTGCGTAGCGCAATCTGCCTGATTTGTTCGGGAGTGTTCATTTAGTATGGGTTCCAATTTTAAACGACTGCAAAGATACAACTAATTCAAAGTTGCCATACAAAATGGGGAAGTCCACCAAGGTTTGTAAAGTGCCTTAATAATGATTACTGGATGTGAAAATTAGAAGCGAAACTTTTTCATTACAATTTCAGCAATAGGATTTTAGCCGTTTCTTCGGGCGTTAATTCATAAAAAATCATAAAATGAATACATTTTAAAAAATTTGCGTTTTAAATTACTTTTTTTTAGACATTTGCACTCCTTTTTAGTTGAGGGGCAAAATGTTATTACGGGATGATTTTAGCCTTGCGATGAGATTTTAATTATCTTTATGCAAGATTATACATTAAACGGGAAGACGGGATAAGTTTATTTGTTGGAAGACAAATGCTCCTGCTTTAATGTAGGATTCTGTTAAATCTTATAAGAGTTTTGTTGTTGTGAATGTTTTTCATTCATGACAGATTCTTTTTTGAGGAATACTTGATTTTTCATTAAAGAATAATTAAATTTGTTCAAGTAAGTATTGCCGGTAAAAAAAACACCGGGGAACGAAAATATATGAATTATGAAAAAAGTGGATAATTATTCGCTTAATGAATTATTGAAGAAAATTTTTGGTTTTGATTCTTTCAAAGGGAATCAGGAAGCAATTATTAATAATCTTCTTGATGGGAAAGATACTTTTGTAATCATGCCAACGGGTGGAGGGAAATCAATGTGTTATCAGTTGCCGGCCCTTATTCGCCCTGGTACTGCTATTATTATTTCTCCACTCATTGCCCTGATGAAAAATCAGGTGGATGCCATCCGAAATTTTGGTGCAGAACAAGGTATAGCGCATTTTTTAAATTCTTCGTTAAACAAGACTGAGATTGCTGAGGTACGAAACGACCTCAGGACGGGTAAAACCAAGTTGCTTTATGTTGCACCCGAATCGTTGACAAAGGAAGAGAATGTTCAATTCTTTCAGGAAATTGATATTTCATTTTTTGCCATAGACGAGGCGCATTGTATTTCGGAATGGGGACATGATTTCAGGCCTGAATACCGAAGGCTTCGTCCCATAATTGAAGCCATTGGAAAGAAAGTTCCGATCATTGCATTAACCGCTACCGCCACGCCAAAAGTTCAGCAGGATATTCAGAAGAACCTGAATATGCTTGACGCAGGGTTGTTTATTTCGTCTTTCAATCGCCCAAACCTTTATTATGAAGTAAGACCAAAGGGTGACGAACCCATCAAGGATATCATTAAATACATTAAATCGCAAGCAGGCAAATCGGGTATTATTTATTGCCTGAGCCGGAAAAAAGTTGAAGAACTGGCCGAAAGCCTTCAGGTAAACGGTATTAAGGCATTGCCCTATCATGCAGGTCTTGATGGACCTACCAGGGTCATGAATCAGGATAAATTCCTGATGGAAGAAATTGATGTGATTGTTGCAACCATTGCCTTTGGAATGGGTATTGATAAGCCGGATGTGCGTTATGTTATCCATCATGACATGCCTAAAAGCCTCGAAGGTTATTATCAGGAAACCGGCCGCTCTGGCAGGGATGATGGTGAAGGCAATTGCATAGCCTTTTATAGTTATGATGATATTCAGAAGCTTGAAAAGTTTAATAAAAATAAATCGGTTGCTGAACAGGAAATAGCTGGTCAATTGCTTCTTGAAACTGTAGCGTATGCTGAATCTTCAGTTTGCCGTAGAAAACAATTGCTTCATTATTTCGGAGAAGTTTATCCTCAGGAGAATTGCGGAAGTTGTGACAATTGCCTGCATCCCAAAACCAAATTCGAAGGAAAGGATGCTGTTGAACTGGTGCTTGAGACGGTGATTGCCGTTAAACAACTTTTTAAAGCCAAGCATATTATTAGTGTAATTACCGGTAAGGTTTCGGCTAACAATAAATCTTTCAAACACAATCAACTGGAAGTGTTTGGTAAGGGTGGTGAATATGACGAAAAGTACTGGAACGCAGTTATCCGTCAGATGCTTATTGAACGGCTATTGGTTAAGGATATTGAGAATTATGGTCTTCTGAAGGTTACTCCTGAAGGTCATAAATTTTTGAAGAAGCCATATTCCATTATGCTCACCCGCGACCATGATTATGAAAGTGGCGATGATGAAGATTTTTTTGCAGGTGGTGGGGCCAAAACCAGTACAGCCGATAAAAATCTCTTTACTATGCTCAAAGACCTGAGAAAAGAGATATCAAGGAAAGAGAATTTGCCCCCCTTCGTTATCTTTCAGGATCCTTCACTTGAAGATATGGCCATACAATATCCCATTAATTTTGAAGAACTTAAGCAAATTACCGGGGTTGGGGCTGGAAAAGCAACCAAATATGGCAAGCCGTTCCTTGATCTGATAAAGAGCTATGTAGAGGAAAATGAGATCATCCGGCCAATGGATATGGTGGTCAAATCGGTGGTCAATAAATCCGGCCTTAAGGTGTACATTATCCAAAATATTGACAGAAAAATCTCGCTGGAAGATATTGCCTTTGCTAAGAGTATGACAATCAGTGAATTGCTGACCGAAGTTGAGCGAATAGTCGCCTCAGGTACGAAACTTGATCTCTCCTATTATGTGAATGAATATGTTGATACCTATCATCAGGAGGAGATTTATGATTATTTCAGGGAAGCTGAAAGCGATTCCATACAATCTGCCCTTACCAATCTGGGCGAAGATGAATTTAATGAAGAAGAAATCAGGTTGATGCGAATTAAATTTATGTCAGACCTGGGAAATTAACGATGGCTTTTAATGCAAAATGAATGAGGTAAAACCTATATGGTTTATGCCTCATTTTTTTCGCTTGATTTTTTCGCTTATTTTTGCCGGTCTAAGTCAGTATTTATCAAATTTATCAAAAAATCATGCAGGAAGAAATTGTAAACCAGACCAGTGAAATTGTTGTAAAGCCTAAAACCGGCAGCAATATTGTGTTAACCATAATTAATATCGTATTACTGGTTGGACTAATTGTTCTCTATTTTATCATACTCAGACCTGGAAGTTCCGGTAATGACGGTGATGCAGGTTTGCAGCAAAAGATCTCTTCCGGGAATGTTTCAATTGCCTATGTCAATAGCGACAGTATCCTTGCACATTATGATCTGGTTAAATCCATGCGTAGTTCCCTGGAATCTCAAACGGCCATATTGGAAGGAGAATTGAAGAAAAAACAAGCTGCTTTTGACAAGGATGCAGCATATTTTCAGGAACAAGTAAACAAGAAAACCATTTCAGAAGCATCTGCCCAGGAAATATACGCCCAACTTATGGCTGACCAGCAGAAGCTTTATGAATTAAGAGAAAAGTATTCCAACCAGATTGCTGAACAGGAATACAATCTTAATCTGGTGCTGATTGATAGTTTGAATAACTTTCTGGGCAGGTACAACAAGCAACTAAACTTTGATTATATTTTTTCCTATAGTAAAGGTGGAAATATACTTGTTGCCAATGATTCTCTGGATATTACCTCAAGAGTATTGAAGGAAATCAACGAAGAATTTTCTGCTTCGGATGCTAAATCAGATGCTAAGAAATAGTTGAAATGAGGTACCGGCAATTGTTTTGTATTTTCATGCTTGCTGCACTTTTTGGATGCAGGCAATCGGTAAATAATCCTGATTCCGGAGTCATTATTCCAAGGGAGACCATGATTCATGTGATGGCTGATGTTGAGTTAACGGAAGCAGCTTTACGTAATCAACAAACCAGAATCAGCCGGGATAGCTTAGAAAAGATCAAAACCAGAAGTTACGATTCATTGTATTTGTTTTACAGCATTACACCTGAACAATTTAATCAAAATCTTGCGCATTATCAAAATGATCTGGCTGATTTTGAAAACATGCTGGATGAGGTTATGTTGTCATTAACCAAGGATAAGGATAGTCTGCTTAATAAAAGTGAAAAGCCGGCAGATTCTGCAACAACTGTTGTTGATATGAATTGAATGTATATAAAACCCATTATTCCGAATATTGCCGGTCTTGAAGATAATTCAGGACCGGCGATGTTTTTATTGCCGATAATCTATTTGGTAGCCGTTGCAGTAAATGATTCCATTGTACTGCCTGCAATGGTGGTGTATTCCCAGTCCATGCTGGTTGAACCGGAAAAGGTTCCTGTTCCGCTCACAGTAAATCCTTGTGCTACTTCCTGCGAAGGAATGGTTATGCGGTCGTTTGTGACAATGCCATAGGCGGAGTACTGGCCTCCGACCTGGGCAAAATTTTTCAATAATACTTGTGATGAATTGTCCTGATCATATATAATAGTAACCGTATAACTTACCGCATCCACTCCTCTTGTAACGGGTGTTTCTATAAATCGCCAGGTGCCAATAAATTTTTCCCGGATGTCGCCGTTGTCAGGGTTTAAGTCCTCATCTGGAAGACATGAAGCCATAAAACCTATTAGCAACAATAGGGGAGAATATTTTAAAAGCCTGGTAAACATTGCGTTAGAGATTTTAAATGAATGCTCTTATAATTTGATTCTATTTATGCAAAAATAATGAATTGAAGGGTCGTTATTGCAGGTAATAGATAAAAAATCTATTTTGCCCGGCATTTGTGTTTTGTGCAGTATTTTATTGAATATTTGAATGAACCTTTTACCTTTGCTCTGCACAACAAAAATGACCCTTGTACTATGCAAACGCTGATTCACTTACTTGATTTTGCAGCTGAAAATTTCTCACAGAATACTTATTTACATGAAAAAAGGGAGGGTAACTGGCATCAGCTCTCATATACGCAAGCCCGTGAACGAGTGCATCAATTTGGCGCAGGATTACTTAAACTTGGTGTAGAGTTTGGCGATCGGGTAGCCCTTTTGTCCGAGGGGCGCGATAATTGGATAATAGCTGAACTTGGTGTGCTAGCAGCAGGGTGTTGCAGTGTGCCTTTGTCTATTAAATTATCTCCTGCCGAACTTGCATTCAGGATTCAACATAGTGGGGCTAAAATAGCCATTGTTTCCGCAAGTCAGTGGGGGAAGATCAAAGAAATTCAGGGAGAACTTACCGAAATGGAGCATATAATCTTCCTGGATAGTGCCTCGCAGAAACATGAAGGCGATTATTACTTTGATGAAATTTGTGAAACAGGAGTTGATTATTTAAAGCAAAATCCTGCTGTTTTGATTGAAACGGCGACAAAAATAGGCCCGGATACCCTGGCCAACATTACCTACACTTCTGGAACCACCGCCGATCCGAAAGGAGTAATGATTTCGCATGGGAATTATATAGCAAATGTGTTGCAATCGCTCACTTTAATGGACATTCCATCGCATTATCGCACACTTGCCATACTTCCCTGGGATCATTGTTTTGCGCATACAGCATGTTTGTATTGTTTTATGGCTAAAGGAGCGTCGGTGGCTTCGGTACATATTGGTAAGACCGGGAACGAAACGTTAAAAAACATTCCGATAAATATTAAAGAAATCAAACCCAGTCTTTTGATGAGTGTTCCTGCCTTGTCGAAAAATTTTAGAAAGAACATTGAAGCAGGGATTGCAAAGAAAGGAAAGTTTGCTGTTGCCCTTTTTAATGCCGGAATTAGGGTTGCCTATAGTTATAATGGTCTGGGTATTAATAAGGGAAAAGGTCTCAGAATGTTGTTGAAACCGCTGGTTATGCTTTTTGATAAAATCCTGTTCAGTAAGGTGCGTGAGGGATTTGGTGGGGAATTAAAGTTTTTTATCGGGGGAGGTGCTTTGCTCGACGCTGAACTGCAAAGATTCTTTCTTGCAATAGGTATTCCGGTTTGCCAGGGATATGGTCTTTCAGAAGCTTCTCCCGTTATCTCATCCAATTCCCTTAAGAATATTAAAATTGGAACTTCCGGAAAGTTGGTGAAGCCGCTTGATTTAAAGATTTGCGATCATGATGGCAACGAATTGCCAAAGGGCGTTGAAGGTGAGATTGTTATTCGTGGTGGAAACGTCATGCTGGGTTATTGGAAGAATCCAACTGCCACTGCTGAAACTATAAAAGATGGATGGTTATACACCGGTGATCTGGGATATATGGATGAGGATGATTATCTGGTAGTTAAAGGCCGGTATAAAAGCTTGTTGATTGCAAGTGATGGCGAAAAATACAGTCCTGAGGGAATCGAAGAAGCCCTTATGGACAATTCCAAACTCATTTTTCAATGCATATTGCATAATAACCAGGATCCATATACAGTTGGGCTGTTTGTGCCCAATGCCACTGAGCTCAAAGCCCAGGTTAAAAAGTATGGCCTCGATCCTCTGTCCGATGAAGGTTTGGAATATGCTATCCGTTTAATAGAGCGCGATATAAAAGCGCATTCAGGTAAGGGAAAACTTTCGGGGAATTTTCCTGAAAGATGGCTGCCCGCTTGTTTTGCAATTTTACCAGAAGCATTTACTGAAAAAAATCAAATGCTCAATTCAACCATGAAAGCAGTGAGAGGTAAGATTACGTTGAACTATGGTTCTACATTTAAGTTTCTTTATACACCTGAGGCACGAAACCCGGTAAATGCTACCAATATAAAGAATCTGCGTAATTTTCTTAGCCTGAATGGGGATGTAAAGTAGTGCCGGACAGTACAATTTCTGCGGACGATGTACATTTTGATTGTCAGCTTTGGTTTGAATACATGTTGATATACAAATATTTATGTTTATTAATGTGTTTGAAAATTCCTGCTGGATAAATTGTGTTAATTTGTGTCTTAAATACTTTAACTTGAGCGCTTATAATCCTTTTGTTTTTATAAATTTGTGGCATGTTATCGCGGTTTAAAAATTACATTTCCGAGCATCAGCTTTTTGATGAGCATGATCTTATACTTTTAGCAGTAAGTGGGGGGATTGATTCAATGGTTATGGCCGAACTTTTTCACAGAGCTGGCTACAACTTTTCAATCGCACATTGTAATTTTGGATTACGAGGTGCTGAATCTAACCAGGATGAAAAGTTTGTTGCCTCAATGTGTGAGGCTTATGGCGTAAAATTGTTTGTCAAGAACTTTAAAACTCGTGAATATGCTGGTTTTAATAAAGTTTCTGTGCAAATGGCCGCCCGCACGTTACGCTATGAATGGTTTGATGAATTGCTTGAATCGGAAGGGTTTAAAGTTATTGCCACTGCCCATCATTTAGATGATCAGATAGAGACTTTGTTCATTAACATCTTGCGTGGAACAGGTATTAGTGGTTTGCATGGCATTTTGCCTAATCGCAAAAAGATCGTGCATCCTATGATGTTCGCTTATAGGCGGAATATTGAGGAATTTTCCAGTGATGAGGCCATTGGTTTTCGTGAGGATAGTTCCAATCGCTCCACCAAATATGTTCGCAACAAACTGCGGCATGACCTCATGCCCATTCTTTCAGAGATTAATCCTGATTTCAGGAAAACCATCACTTCTACCATCGAGCGGATTCGTGAATCGGAAATGTTGCTTGATCATTATTTTGAAACTATCCGCCAGTTGGTCGAAAAACGTGAAGAAGGACTTACCTCCATCGATATTTCACAATTATTAAAATTCAAACCTTGTGAGGCATACCTTTATGAATTGCTTCAGCCCTTTGATTTTAGCAGAAATGTTACAGCAGATATCACTGCTGGTTTGAATGAAATGTCAGGGAAACAATATTTTTCGCCCACGCATCGACTTATAAAAGACAGAGAGGTTTTGCTCATAACACCGCTGGGCCCTGCAGGCGCGCAACCTGCCGATGAGGTGCTGATTGAGGAAGGAACCACAGAATTACGTACCCCATTGCAATTAAAGTTTTCAATAATCAGCAATCATCCTGATTTAAAGATCAATAAGAGTGGTTCTGTGGCTATGCTTGATGCAGGAAAAATTACCTGGCCTTTGCGATTGCGCAAGTGGAAAGAGGGTGATTCCTTTGTTCCCTATGGAATGAGCAACAACAAAAAGCTTAGTGACTTTTTTATCGACAATAAATTCTCCATCGTTGAAAAGGAGAATGCCTGGTTGTTGATCTCAGGCAATGAAATAATTTGGCTTATCGGTCATCGCATTGGCAATGCTTATCGTATTACTGATAAAACAGTATACATTCTTCATATTGAGGTAATGGAATGAAATGCTTAAGAATACTTAATTTTTCAAATAAACTATGATGAAACTATTTCCTAAACTGCTCCTGCCGACATTATTCTTTGCGTTTATTTCGCTGAATGTTTTAAATGCTCAGGTACTAAAGCCGGTAAAATGGAATTTTACCACCAAACAAATTGCTCCAGATGAAGCGCAGCTTATATTTACTGCAACCATTGAAGCTACCTGGCACTTGTATTCCCAGGATATTCCTGAAAACGGGCCAGTGCCTACTTCCTTTACTTTTGAGAAAAGCCCGAAATTTTCAATTATCGGTAAAGTAAAAGAACCTAAAGCCATTGAAGAATTTGATGGCAACTTCGATATGGTGGTGAAATATTTTGCCAATAAGGCTGTTTTTACTCAAAATATTAAGATTCTATCGGATCAGGATTTTCAGGTTAAGGGTTTTCTTGAATTCATGTGCTGCGACGATAGCCGCTGCCTGCCTCCTGATGAGGTTGATTTTTCCTTTAAAGTCAAAGGCAATCCAGGAGTGGCTAAAACAGAGGTTGTTGCGCCCATTGCCAATGTTCCTGAACCTGAAATTGCTGCTGATTCGTTGGAACTGGTTGAAGTTGCACCCGCTCCAAAAGATAGTATATCTGAACAAGGAGAGGAACTCTCAGCAGAATCTGATACGACGAATGAAAAATCATCTTTGTGGACCCTGTTTTTTTTCTCGTTTATTGCCGGGCTTGCTGCTATTCTAACACCTTGTGTGTTTCCAATGATCCCTATGACGGTTACTTTTTTTCTGAAGGAAAAGGATAAAGTAAAAGCTAAATTTCAGGCGATCACCTATGGAATTTCCATTATCTTCATTTATACCGTTATTGGAACTGTGGTGGCCATTACCCTTGGCGCCAACTTTGCCAATTTCTTAAGCACGCATTGGATCCCAAATGTGCTTTTCTTTGCGATTTTTATGTTCTTTGCAGCCTCTTTCCTGGGAATGTTCGAGATTACCTTACCCAGTTGGCTGATTAATAAATCTGATTCACAGGCCGATAGAGGCGGGGTGATCGGGTCATTTTTTATGGCATTTACCTTAGTGCTCGTTTCATTCTCCTGCACAGGTCCTATTGTTGGGGCCATTCTGGTTGCGTCGGCCGGTGGTCAGGTGTTGGAACCCATCATTGGGATGCTTGGTTTCTCTCTGGCATTCGCACTTCCGTTTACCCTCTTTGCATTCTTTCCACGTTGGCTCAATAATATGCCCAAATCAGGTGGCTGGTTGAACTCCGTGAAGGTTGTACTTGGCTTTATCGAATTGGCACTCGGCCTGAAATTTCTGAGCATCGCTGATCAAACCTATCACTGGGGTATTCTTGACCGGGAAATTTACCTCGGATTTTGGATTGTGATCTTTACACTGATGGGATTCTATCTCCTGGGCAAGCTGAAATTTGCCCACGATAGTGATGTTAAATTCATTAGCGTGCCGCGGCTCACCCTCGCTATTATTACCTTTACTTTTGTTGTTTATATGATACCCGGAATGTTTGGAGCACCGCTGCAGGCTTTGTCAGGATATATGCCTCCTCAGGCAACGCACGATTTTGACCTGAATAAAATTGTACGGGATAATGTGCAGGCATTTAGCAGTGGAAGTGGTGGAGAGACTAAACAAAGCATTTTGTGCGATAAGCCAAAGTATGCAGAGCTCCTGCACCTGCCTCATGGATTGGAAGGCTATTTTGATTATGAACAAGGTCTGGCCTGTGCTAAACAGCAGAATAAGCCCGTATTTATCGACTTTACAGGTCATGGTTGTGTTAATTGCCGCGAAATGGAAGCACGTGTCTGGGCTGATCCCCGGGTATTGAAGAAATTGCGCGAAGATTTTGTGGTTATAGCGCTTTATGTTGATGATAAAACTGAACTTCCTGAATCGGAATGGATTACCTCCACTTATGATGGGAAGGTTAAAAAGACCATTGGTAAGAAATATGCCGATTTTCAGATTAGTAAGTTCAATGTAAATGCTCAGCCTTATTATGTGCTTTTAGATACCAACGGTAGCGTATTGGTGCCACCCAAGGCTTATGACCTCGAAGTTGAAAATTTTCTGGATTTTCTTGATAGTGGATTAGAAGTTTTCAACGCTGGAAAATAATATTTTCTGAAATATATTCCAAAGGCTGCCCCCCTGGGTAGCCTTTTTTGTATAAAAAAATACCGGGTACGAAGGCCCGGTATTCAGAAAAGTTATTTGTTTTTGTCTATTCGCAATAATATTTGTAGAAATAGGGAATGGTTTCAATCCCTTTGTAAAAGTTGAACAGCGGGTAGTTTTCATTGGGTGAATGGATAGCGTCAGATTCGAGGCCAAATCCCATAAGTATGGATTTTATACCCAGCACGCGCTCAAACGTTGAAATAATGGGAATGCTACCCCCGCTGCGAACCGGAACCGGTTTCTTTCCAAAAATCTTTTCATAGGCTTTGCTTGCGGCCTGATAGGCTTTGGTGTCGGTGGGTGAAACATAGCCCTGCCCACCATGCAGATTTGTAACTTTAACCTTTACGGATGGTGGTGCCAGCTTGATGAAGTGTTCTTCAAATAGTTTTGCAATCTCCTCGTGGTCCTGATGAGGAACCAATCGCATTGAAATTTTAGCATAAGCTTTTGATGGCAACACTGTTTTTGCTCCTTCTCCGGTATAACCTCCCCAAATACCACAAACATCCAGGGTTGGGCGGATTCCGGTACGTTCCATGGTGGTGTACCCTTCTTCTCCATGAACTTCGGCAACATTAATGGCTGCCTGGTATTCTTTAAGGTCGAAAGGGGCTTTTGCCATTTCGGCGCGTTCTTCATTGCTTAATTCAAGTACTTTGTCATAAAAGCCTTTTACTGTTATGCGGTTTTTCGCGTCAGTCAGGGAGGCTATCATTTGTGAAAGGATATTGATGGGGTTGGCAACTGCGCCACCAAACAAGCCAGAGTGCAGGTCACGGTTGGGGCCGGTAACTTCCACTTCAAGATAGGCCAGTCCGCGTAATCCAACAGTTATGGAAGGAATATCCTGAGCAATCATTCCCGTATCAGAAACGAGGATAATGTCTGCCTTTAGCATTTCTTTATGATCTATACAAAATTGTTCAAGGTTGGGAGATCCAACTTCTTCTTCCCCCTCAATCATAAATTTGATGTTGCAGGGTAAGGTTCCCGTCTGAACCATGCTTTCAAAGGCTTTGGCATGCATAAATGCCTGACCCTTATCGTCATCGGCACCACGTGCAAATATTTTTCCATCACGTACCTCCGGTTCAAAAGGTGGCGAAGTCCACAGATTTAGCGGATCAACGGGCATTACATCATAATGACCATAAACCAGAACAGTTGGTTTGGCCGGATCAATTATTTTTTCTCCATAAACTACCGGATTGCCTTTCGTGGGAATGATTTCAGCTTTATCAGCCCCTGCTTTTAGGATAGATTCTTTCCAATATTCTGCGGCCCTGAGCATGTCGGGCTTGTGGTTTTGGATGGAGCTGATGGATGGGATGCGGATAAGTCCGAAAAGCTCATCCAGAAATCGTTGTTTATTTGTTTCGAGATAGGTGTTTAATTTTTCCATTACAATTATGTTTGTTGTTTATATTCAGGGGATAAAGATAGGAATTTTGGCTCAAAGGGGCGGCTACTGTGTACACTTTATCTCTTAATTTAGAGATTAACATTTTTAAAAATGTCCGGCTGAGCGGAATTTGCAATTCCGCTCTATCGTGGACGGTCGGGCTAAATGTTACTTAGTTATTATATTTGTTGAATTGCAAATTCATTGGTTTCTCAAGCGGCATTGTATATGCCGCTTAGCCATTCCTCCGCTCCGACTCGGGGATATCCAACACACTATAATCTCAAAAGCAAGTGGAATTTAACCTTAACTTAAAACTAAACCTTAACCTTCATCATATCATTCAAGCATTGAATCTTCAAATCTTATTTCGAATCCGCGGTGGCGGCGTCAGCAGCTTTTTGCTCAAACTCCCGTATAAGTTCTTCAGGCGATTTGCCTAAGTTATTCAGAGCTGCCTGGGCATCATCGGCAAGTTCATGATCGGGAAACCGGGAAAGAAAATCATTGTAGGTTTTTTGGGCCAATCCCAGGTTGCTTAACAGGTTTTCATAGATAAAGGCCTTAAGAAATACTGTTTCGGCAATTTTTTCGCTTTTCGGGTATTCATTGAGGGTGCGGTTGGCGAGCTCCATGGCTTTTTCTCCCTGGTTGGTTCCCATTGCCAGATTCAATGCTTTGTAAAGATACTGCGAAGCGGAAGTGTCCTGAGGGTGCTTGTCGACAAAGTTCAGGTAGCTGCTCATAAGTTCGTCAAGTTTCTCCTGCTTTGGCCGTTCTGCCTCAGCAGAAAGTTCTTTTTCCAATGCAGTAATACTTTTTGCATCCTTATCTCGCCGAGAGGTGCATGAAATTATCATTATTGTTGAGATAAACCCAATCAAAACCAGGATTCTTGAATTTTTCATTTAGTGAGAATGATTAGAGAGAAATTTTCTTTTTGAGTAAGGGAAAAATCATTCGATAGTCCGTTTTGACCAATCCTTTGGCAATTTCTCCTAATTTACGTTTGAGAATGATTTTTCGCAATGGATTGATTCGATCAACAAACAGGACTCCTTCCAGGTGGTCATATTCATGTTGAATGACACGGGCCAGCACGCCACTCACTTTTTCACTATGAAATTCAAAGTTTTCATCATAGTAATCAATTCTTATGTCAGGTTTGCGCAGAACATCTTCTCTTATGTCAGGAATGCTGAGGCATCCTTCATTAAATGCCCATTCATCTCCGGTCTCTTCTGCAATCCGGGCGTTGATGAATATTTTCTTGAGATTTTCTTCGCCGGGAAATTCATCGGCATAAGGTGTGGCATCGATAACAAAGAGCCTGATGGCGCGGTTAACCTGTGGGGCTGCCAGGCCAACGCCATTTGAAACATACATGGTTTCAAACATATCTGCAATAAATTGTTTCAGATCAGGGTAGTTTTTGTCAATGTCCACAGCCACTTTCCTGAGGTTGGGATGGCCGTATGCTACAATGGGAAATATCATTTTTAATGCTGTTTTGATTGTTAAAAATTGCCAAAGTTTCTGGATTCCAGGTACGACTGCAGAATTATTACTGCGCTAACCATATCCACAAGATCTTTTCTTTGTCTGTCTTTCTTTTTGGCACCTGCTTCCAGAATAGTGCGTTGGGCCATTTTGGAAGTAAAACGCTCATCAACACGGGCAATTTTTACATCCGGGAAGGTTTTGGAAAGCAACCTGACAAAGGGTTCGATGAATTTAACCGATTCCGAAGCTGCATTGTTCATTTGTTTTGGTTCCCCAACAACAAATATTTCAACTTTCTCATGGATGAGGTATTCTTTCAGATAGTTGATGACATCCTTTGAGTGCACGGTAGTGAGGGGCGTAGCAATAATCTGACCTTCATCGGTAACTGCAAGTCCAACCCGCTTTTGTCCGTAATCGATAGCTAAAATCCTTGCCAATGTTTTCTGAAAGTTGAAAATGCTTGTTTAATGGTGCAAAATTAGCAATAAAAGCCGTGTGAAGGTCTGATTTGGTTGTTTTTATGTATCAGTTGCCTGCTTTCAGCGCAAAAAACAGCTAACTTTGACGCGTGAAAGCTAAATAATATGAAGGAAATTCAAACGTATATAGAAGAAGCCTGGAATGACAGGACGCTATTGGGCCGCAGTGTTTATGCTGATGCTGTGAATGAGGTTATTCATCAACTTGACATCGGTATGCTGCGGGTTGCAGAGCCTGTAGGCGATGATTGGAAGGTGAATGAATGGGTGAAAAAGGCCGTAATTCTCTATTTCCCTTTAAGGCAAATGGAAGTAAGCGAAGCAGGGCCGATGGAATTTCATGATAAAATCCCACTAAAGCACAATTATCAACAATTGGGCGTGCGGGTAGTACCTCATGCCATTGCCCGACATGGCTCTTTTCTTGCACCGGGGGTTATTCTGATGCCCTCGTATGTTAATATTGGTGCTTACGTTGACTCCAATACAATGGTGGATACGTGGGCAACAGTTGGCTCATGTGCTCAAATTGGTAAAAATGTTCATTTGTCAGGAGGTGTCGGTATCGGTGGTGTACTTGAACCGGTGCAGGCAGCCCCGGTAATTGTGGAGGATGGTTGCTTTATTGGTTCCCGTTGCATTGTTGTGGAAGGTGCTCACATCGGAACAGAAGCAGTGCTGGGTGCCAATGTGGTTATTACAAACAGTACCCGGATTATTGATGTTTCAGGCACAGAGCCTGTTGAATATAAGGGGTATGTTCCACCCCGTTCAGTCGTAATTCCAGGAACGTATCCCAAAAAATTCCCGGCCGGGGAATTTCAGGTTTCCTGTGCCCTGATCATTGGCAAGCGTAAACCTTCCACTGATCTGAAAACTTCCCTTAATGATGCATTACGTGAATTCTCTATTCAGGTATAGTGCTTACTCTTGATGAATAAACGGTAAATCTTCATTGAATTGAAAAAGCGTATCCTCATTATCCAGACAGCCTCGCTTGGTGATGTGATTCTTTCCACTGCGTTGGCCGAGTCGCTGCATGCTGAACTGCCCGGCGTTGAGATTCATTATCTGGTAAAGAAAGGATACCAATCTTTATTCAAAAACCATCCGTTTATTTATAATGTCCTGTATTGGGACAAATCAAAACACAAGTATCCCGGGCTTTTCCGGCTGATTCGCGAAGTAAGACGAAATAATTATGATACGGTAATTAATGTGCAACGTTTTGCTTCATCCGGATTGATTGCTACACTTTCGGGAGCTAAAATGCGATCGGGTTTCAGGAAGAATCCATTTTCAATGTTTTACACCCATAAGTATGAGCATATCATTAGCAAGGAAGGTGTTTTGCATGAAGTGGAAAGGAATCAGACCTTAATTTCGCCAATGGTTTTTACTTTGGCTGTTCGTCCTGCCCTTTATCCGTCTGTTGAAGATTTTAGCCGTGTTTCTGCTTTTGTTAATGGACCCTATATAACGGTGTCTCCTGCTTCTTTGTGGTTTACCAAGCAATATCCCGAGGAAAAATGGATTGATTTTTTGAACAATACTCCTGCTAATTTAGTTGTTATACTGCTTGGAGCTGAAGCTGATAACGATATGTGCGAGCGGATAAAAAACCAGGCTATGAATAATGTGGTTAATCTTGCAGGACAATTGAGTTTTTTGGAATCCGCGGCACTGATGAAAGGTGCAATAATGAATTATGTAAATGATTCAGCGCCTCAACATCTGGCCTCAGCTGTAAATGCTCCGGTAGCCGCCATCTTTTGCTCAACAGTACCGACTTTCGGCTTTGGCCCGTTATCGGACAATGCACATATCATTGAAATAACAGCCCCGCTTTATTGCCGGCCCTGCGGATTGCATGGATTTAGGCAGTGTCCCGAAGGTCATTTTAAATGTGCCCTCGACATACAAACCAATCAACTAACACAGCTACTCAAGTGACTCCCGATATTATTGATATTGAAATCCAGCAATCGCTGCGCATATTACGAAAAGGCGGTGTGATACTTTATCCTACCGACACCGTATGGGGTTTGGGATGCGATGCGCTGAATGCAAAAGCCATTGAAAAGATATACCAGATTAAGGACAGGCCGGAGAACAAGAGTCTTATCATTTTATTAAGCAATTTCGATGAGTTGGCTAAATATGTTGCCGAAGTGCCACCTTTTGTCGAAGATTTGATTGATGGAATGGAAGGGCCGGTAACTGTTATTTATGAAAAAGCAAAAAATCTTCCTAAAAGTATTGTTGCTGCTGACGGTACGATAGCCATCAGGGTTGTTAAAGATGAATTTTGTCAGCGACTTATACAGGAATTGGGCAAACCCCTGATTTCTTCCTCAGCCAATGTTTCAGGAGATCCCACTCCATTGGTATTTAGTCAGATTTCCTTAAAAATTAAAGACAGGGTTGATTATGTGGTCCAACTTGCGCATCAGCAGTTTAATCAGCCCAAGGCCTCAACCATTATCAGGGTCTTTTCTGACGGGACTTATCAGATAGTACGGCGTTAAATACCAACTTTGCGGACTATCTTTACTCAACTTTTCAGGTTATTTAATTATTCTCCCTTTTATTTTGGAGTAATCAGGCATATAAGCGGATATTAATTGTCCCATATTGGGAATTGATTGTTAATTTCGGGACAAACCTCCCTCTCTTGGCACTCAAAGAAAATCGCCTGAAAATTTTCTTTATCTTTTTTAATATTTTTAAAATACTGTAAATCAATGTAATAAAAAATATTTATCAAATTATTCCAACTTTGGCACGCCTGTTTCTCCTCTCATGGCACACTTTCTGACTAATGCTTATCACGAACATCAAGTTCTGAAAAACGAAAACAACTCAAAAAAATAACAACAATTAAAAACAACAAAACAATGAAAAAGGTAACTATCATTCTTACGGGGGTAATTCTGATGAGCATCGCTTCTTTAAACGTAAATGCACAAGTTAGCGCAACAGCTGATGCTAAAGCTACTATTGTAACTACAATTGGCATTGTAAAAGATGTGAATCTGAATTTCGGTAACTTAGCTGTTACGAGCCTTGCCGGAGCGGTTGAACTTGCACCAAGTCTATCAGCTACCAGAACAAAAAGTGGTGGAGTAACATTGCCAGTTATCACAGGTAGCCCAACAGCAGCAAAATTTGATGTGAGCGGTCAGGAAAATTATACTTATTCAATTACACTACCTGCCAGCATAAATCTTACAGGAGCGGGCGATGACATGGTAGTTGATTCATTCACGACCGATAAAGCTTTAAATAAGAGTACTCTGGATGCATCAGGTGACGATTCTTTCTTCGTAGGAGCCACTATACACGTGAATGCCTTACAAGCAGCCGGTGAATATACCAACACTTCTGACCTGACCGTTACTGTAAACTATAATTAATTCTTTGAAAATATTTAATAGGGTGTTGGTTAGCCTTCACCCTTTTTTTTTTACCCAACAAGTTCTTTTCATTTTTTAAATAGCAAACCATGACCCGCATTATAAGCACAACACTACTTTTGTTGTTGTTTTCAGCCAGGGTTTGGTCGCAGGCTGTGGTTACGGCTCAGGCTTATGCTGAAGTTATCGCGGCACTTACGGCTACGGAAACTTCCCAGATGAACTTTGGCAGGTTTTCGCCCGAGGTGCAAGGGGGACAGATTGTGTTGTCGCCCGGCGGCGAGCGCAACTCCTTGGGTTCGGTGATCCTTGGCGGGGGCAATGCCCAACCCGGCATCTTCACCATAACCGGCGAACCGGATGCAACCTATAGCATTCAACTGCCGCAAGGCCCGGCCTACCTCAACCACCAGGGAAGCAACAACACCATGCAGGTGACCAACTGGCAATCAAATCCTCCGGCAGGCACCGGCACCGGCACCTTGGCCGAAGGACATCAAACAGTAAGTATCGGAGCCACCCTTTTGGTAGGCTCTATGCAAGATAACCCCGTAGGTATGTACACTGGAACTTTCAGTCTTACCTTTGCCTACAATTAATCATTGTAGGCGATTTATAAAAAGCGTTGATTCCGATCAACGCTTTTTTTCGGGCTTGATCTTCCAGATTCTCTTAAAATTAGGTTTAAAAACACTTTTTAAGTTATATTTGTTTAGATTTGGATAATCTGGAAGATCAAGCAAAAATGAAACCACCCTCCATACAGCCCGGCTTAACCTACCACATTTATAATCGGGGCAACAATAGTCAGGATACCTTCTTCGAGGATAAGAATTACAGGCATTTTAGCAACAGAATGGTTAAATATTTAACCTCAATTGGTGAGGTTTACGCTTTCTGCCTGATGCGGAATCACTACCATCTTGTAATAAGAATCCATGAGCCGGCACAATTGCCCTTAAAATATCAATCAAATCCATCCCAGGTTATCTCCAATTGGCTGAATTCGTATGTTAAGATGATTAACCTGACCCGAAACAGGACGGGAAGCCTTTTTGAGAAGAACTTCGAGAGAAAAATCATAACCACCGATGATTATTTAAGACAGGCCATTGTATATGTTCATCAGAATCCGCTCAAACACCACATTAGGAAAGATTTTATCAACTATCCCTATTCTTCAATGGCGCATTATCAAAAGGAATCTACCTATTTGATACATACAGGGTTTGTTTTTGAGTTGTTTGGAGGGAAAGAGGAGTTTTGGCGGAGTCATGACGACGTTAATCCGGACATTAATCTTCCAGATTCTCCATGAATAACTTATTTAAGCCAGATTTACCTTCCTCCTTTTAATTTTAGGGAATCTGGAAGATTAAGATTAACGTCCCATTCCGGGAATACCTTATCCTTTCCGGGACAAATCCCCCTTTTCTGGCACGCGAAGGAAATCGCCTAAAAATTTTCTTCGTTATTTTTAATATTTATAACACATTGAAAAACAAAGTAGTATAAAATATCTATCAGATTATTTCAACTTTGGCACGCTCCCATTTCCTCCCATGGCACACTTTCTGACTAATGCTTATCACGAACATCAAGTTCTGAAAAACGAAAACAACTCAAAAAAATAACAACAATTAAAAACAACAAAACAATGAAAAAGGTAACTATCATTCTTACGGGGGTAATTCTGATGAGCATCGCTTCTTTAAACGTAAATGCACAAGTTAGCGCAACAGCTGATGCTAAAGCTACTATTGTAACTACAATTGGCATTGTAAAAGATGTGAATCTGAATTTCGGTAACTTAGCTGTTACGAGCCTTGCCGGAGCGGTTGAACTTGCACCAAGTCTATCAGCTACCAGAACAAAAAGTGGTGGAGTAACATTGCCAGTTATCACAGGTAGCCCAACAGCAGCAAAATTTGATGTGAGCGGTCAGGAAAATTATACTTATTCAATTACACTACCTGCCAGCATAAATCTTACAGGAGCGGGCGATGACATGGTAGTTGATTCATTCACGACCGATAAAGCTTTAAATAAGAGTACTCTGGATGCATCAGGTGACGATTCTTTCTTCGTAGGAGCCACTATACACGTGAATGCCTTACAAGCAGCCGGTGAATATACCAACACTTCTGACCTGACCGTTACTGTAAACTATAATTAATTCTTTGAAAATATTTAATAGGGTGTTGGTTAGCCTTCACCCTTTTTTTTTACCCAACAAGTTCTTTTCATACTCCAATCAATTAAACCATGACCCGCATCATAAGCACAACACTACTTTTTTTTTTGTTGTTTTCAGCAAAGGTTTGGTCGCAGGCTACCGTTACCGCTCAGGCTTATGCCGAAATAATAGCGGCTCTAACGGCCACGGAAACTTCCCAGATGAACTTTGGCAGGTTTTCGCCCGAGGTGCAAGGGGGACAGATTGTGTTGTCGCCCGGCGGCGAGCGCAACTCCTTGGGTTCGGTGATCCTTGGCGGAGGAAATGCCCAGCCCGGCATCTTCACCATAACCGGCGAACCGGATGCAACCTATAGCATTCAACTGCCGCAAGGCCCGGCCTACCTCAACCACCAGGGAAGCAACAACACTATGCAGGTGACCAACTGGCAATCAAATCCTCCGGCAGGCAACGGCACCGGAACCTTGGCCGAAGGACATCAAACAGTTAGTATCGGGGCCACCCTTATGGTAGGCTCCATGCAAGATAACCCCGTAGGTATGTACACTGGAACTTTCAGTCTTACCTTTGCGTACAACTGATGTTGTGCGCGATCTTCCAGATTCTCCCGGGAAAAACCGGAGAAATTAAAGGACGCGGTTAGCCGCTGAATTTATGAAAATCTGAAGATCAATACCAAAAGCGCTGATTTCAGCGCTTTTTTCGTAATTATTAGGTTACAATTTACCAAAACAGTTATATATACTTGTTAATGCACAATAACGATAATAATTTCTTAGGTTTGACCCGAATTTTACCAAAACTAGTTTCATGAAAGGAAATAAAAACACTTACGGCCAGGTTGCTCTCGCATTATTGATTGCTGCATTTTTGTTGCCTATCCACCTATGGGCCCAGGGAGACCTGCTGATTACCCCACGCCGGGTGATTTTTGAAGGTGATAAGCAATCACAGGAGTTCACTTTGGCCAATACTGGTAATGATACTGCCCGGTACAATGTATCCTTCCTGCAATATCGAATGACTGAAAACGGTGCTTTTGAAGAAATCAATCAACCCGATTCGGGACAATACTTTGCTGATCCTTATCTGCGCTTCTTTCCACGAAGTGTGACCCTGGCACCAAACGAAGCCCAGACTGTTCGTATGCAATTCCGCCGCAGACCCGGCATGAAAGATGCGGAATATCGTTCGCATGTGTATTTCAGGGCAGTGCCGGATGAAAAACCATTGGGCGATTTGCCTTCGCAGGACTCCGCTTCTATAGGAATACGGCTTATTCCCATTTTTGGAATTTCCATCCCGGTAATCGTCAGGGTTGGCGATTTGAAAGTAGATGTTAGCATCATTGATGCAAATTTGACAGCAAAATCGGATTCTATTACAGAATTGGCACTTACTTTCTCCCGAAAAGGGGATAAATCAGTGTATGGCGATTTGACGGTAAACTGGCAGGCAGATGGCGGCAGTCCGATTGAGGTAGGCTTAGTCAGGGGCATTGCGGTTTATACGCCCAATGAAACCAGGAATTTTACCCTTCAATTGCAAAATCTGTCAGGGGTGGATTATACACGTGGCAAATTGACCATTAAATACCAGGCATCCAGCGATCTGGAACCAGAATTGTTTGCTGAAAAAGAAGTTCTTCTAAAATGAGTTAATGCCTGGGAATAGGCGCAACATTGAGTATTTCTGTATTTTATGAGCAAAGGAAGAAAACTTCGTCATAATAGATTTCAAAGCATCCCCGTTTTAAGGGGTGCATTTTGCATGAAGGTTCAACAAGAAGTGATACGATTGTTGCTTGTTCTCGTTATTTTAAGCGCTGCAAATTTTAATTCAGCTGGGCAGAACATGGCATCAAAGGAAATTCTTACTCCTCGATCAAGGAATGTGGCTGTCCCATTCAGGCAAAGTTCCCAGACCATTGAAGAGGAAAGAGCTGTGGCTGTGGATTATTGTATCCCAACGTACTCCAATGGTACCTATGATGGGGATTATATTTCTCTTGTTCAATTAGGAAGTATCAATAACGCTACAGGTGCCTCCTCATCTCCATATTATACTTATTATAGTGGTTTATCTACATCATTAACCCAAGGCAATGGTTATACCATTACATTAAGTGCGGGGACATACAATTGGAGTAACAATATTTCGGTTTGGATAGATTACAATCAGGATGGCGATTTTTCATCAACAGAGAAACTCGGGAATGTTCAACTTACTGCTATGCCTGCAACAGCCGATATTTCTTTTAGTATTCCATGTGATGCTTTACCAGGATTGACCCGAATGAGGGTGAGGGAGTCATATAACACTAGTAATATGGATCCTTGTGATAGTTATTCCTGGGGCGAAACGGAAGACTATAACATTAACATCATCGCCACAACCTTAAGCCTTAGCCTTAATTCAACTACAACCTGTTTAGGGTCCTCAACAGGTACGGGAACCATCACCGCAACCGGAACTGGTGGAATTTCACCTTATACCTATAGCCTTAATTCAGGGACATATCAATCTTCCGGTTTATTTACGGGACTGGGTGCTGCAACATATAGCGTTACTGTAATGGATGCTGCAGGTTGCACAAAAACCCAGACCATAGCTGTAACTGATCCGCCTGCATCGGGAGACGATCAGAATATGACAGCTACCGATTCATGGGTGGGACATGTGTACGATGGTATTAACTTTGATACATACCTTGGCCATTACCTTGAACCTGAGTCGTTTGATCAGGGTTTTGGTGGTTCGACAACCTGTTTTGATTATAATTCTGCCGGGCAAACAAACTCGATTTACACAGAAACATATAGTGTCCGTTACCGCATGAATTCAACCCATAAAGGTTTGTATATTGTGGATTTAGGTTCAGATGACGGAACCCGTTTATCCATTGACAATATTCAGTATTACAACAACTGGTCTGCTCAGTCCTTTTCAACCCGTTCGAGGGTGCTGATTAGTCTTTCTGGAAGCAGTAGCCTGGTGTATGAATTTTACGAGAATTATGGGGGAAACCGGGTCATTTTTCAAAATCTGACACAAATTATTGAAAATACCCTGACCGCTAATTTAAATCAGAGTCTATGCATAGGAGGAAGCGGCAGTGCAATCAGTGGTGATGCTCTTGGTTCACTTCCTTCTGGTATCTCACTCTCGGGTACTGGTTACCAATGGTCCTATAGCACTTCGGCCGGTGGCACTAAGATACAGATTTCGGGTGCAACAGGAGCTACTTTTACGCCGAATACTTCCACTGCTCCATTCAATTCGGCAGGAACCTATTACGTTTATAGAAATGTGAATCTTTCCAGTAGCAACAATGTTTCACCTAATCCATTTGTGGCTACCCATGTGTCAAATGCGGCAATTATTACTGTAACTGCGCCCCAATCTGCAAGCTTTAGCTATACAGGGACCCCATATTGCCAAAATGCATCCAATCCTTTTCCAACTTTCAGTGGTGGCGGTGTTGCCGGAACTTTTTCATCCACTACAGGATTGGTATTTGTGAGCACTTCTACAGGTCAAATCAATCTTACAGCCAGTACTGCCGGAACCTACACCGTAACCAATACCCTTGCTGCAAATGGCGGTTGTCCTGCGGTGATTGTTACATCAAGTGTTACGATAAACCCGGTTCAACCTGCCAGCGTGAGTATTTCGGCATCGGCCAATCCCATTTGCACGGGAAGTAGCGTAACTTTCACTGCCACGCCGGTAAACGGAGGTACTTCTCCCACCTACCAATGGAAAGTAGATGGCAGCAATGTAGGGATCAGTAGTACAACCTACGCCACCAGTTCACTTAGCAATAGCCAGACGGTTAGCTGCGTGATGACGTCCAATGCACCCTGTGCTTCAGGAAGCCCTGCAACATCCAACGCGATTGTTATGGTTGTGGGGCAGGAAATCGGTAATAACATCCTTGACCTCAGTAGTGGTATTTATGGAACAATTTGCGCTATGGTTGATGAACATCAATCGGCCGTATTGGCTGCTCCCACGGGATCAGTATTTGTACATGTAGCCTTCGCCAGTTATGGAACTCCGAATGGAACATGCACTAACTTTACTTTAGGATCTTGTCATGCCACTACCAGTTATCCGGTAACTGAAAATTATCTGTTAGGTAATAATTCCTCGTCAATCCCGGCTGAGAATACCATTTTTGGCGATCCATGTAGTGGAACTTTTAAAAGATATTATGTTCAGGCGGTGTACGCTGAACCCATTTGTGCGGGTACTTCACCCGGGCAAATTACGGGAACTCTGCCCACAGGCGGCATTGGTACGTTTACTTATTTATGGGAAAGCAGCACAACGAGCCCGACAACAGGATTTTCGGCAGCAAATGGTATCAATGACGAACAAAACTACACACCTGAAAATCTATATCAAACAACCTGGTATAGAAGAACGGTTACATCAGGAGGCTGCACAAGCACCTCAAGAGTAATGGTAGTTAATGTAACACCAGTAATAACGAATAACTCCATTTCCGCTGCGCAAACCATTTGCGCAGGAGAAACACCTGCAACATTGAATGGTTCGTCACCGGTCGGCGGCACAGGAAGTTATGCTTATTTATGGGAACAAAGTACCATTAATGCTACCACAGGGTTTTCAGTGTGCAGCGGAACAAACAACAGTGTGAATTATTCACCACCTGCACTCACTCAAACCACCTGGTTCCGGAGAACTGTTGTTTCAGGAGGCTGTCAGGATGTTTCTGCCACATTGCAAATTACTGTAAATCCATTGGCCCCACAGCCTGGTCTCATTTCGGGAAATTCGCCGGTTTGTGAAGGATCAACACAGGTATACTCGGTAGATGCCATTGGTGAAGTTACTTTTCACTGGTCGTTTCCAACTGACTGGCAGATTGTATCCGGAGGTAGCACCAATGCTGTTACGGTGACTGTTGGCACCCAGAGCGGTGCCATCTCGGTATATACATCAAACAGCTGTGGCGATAGCTCACCGCAAAGTCTGAATGTAACAACAACCCCCAAAGACGCCGTTTCATTGGGCCCCAACCCGGTGGTTTGCCCAACAATTACGTCTGCTATCCTGACCTATACCATAACAGCAGGAAATCCGAATGCATTTACGCTTGATTTTGATGCTGCGGCAAATGCGGCCGGCTTCTCGGATATGAATAATTATAGTCTCTCGGGCGGTCAGATTGTTATTAATGTGCCTTGGAATTCACCTGTTGGGGATTATAATGGAATGCTGACTGTTTTCAACTGGTCTTCCGGCTGCCCAAGCGACCCATATCCTGTGATGGTTAGTATTAAAGATGATGAGGCGCCGATTATAGAAAACTGTCCCGGTGATTTTAGTGTGTATGTTGACGGAAGCTGCAACGCAGCAACTGTTAACTGGACGCCACCCACGGCATCTGACAATTGTGGCGTGCAGTCTTTTATCCCGAACATTTATCCAGGCGCTTATCTGACTGTTGCCGGTTCTCCACATACAGTAACCTATACCGCAACAGATTATGCAGGAAATATTTCTTTATGTACATTTCATGTTACTGTGGTAAAAGATTTATCAACCCCAATTGCTACAGCAGCCACCAATACAGACATAAATTCCTTTACAGCCAATTGGGAAGAGGTTACTTTTGCAACTGCCTATTTTATTGATGTTTCTACTTCTGCCACCTTCGTGGATTTCGTATCAGGATACAACAATAATAATGTCGGTAATGTTACCAGTACCAGTATCACCGGATTATCATCCGGCATTACTTATTACTACAGGGTTCGTGCCTATACCACCTGCTCTACCAGCTCAAATTCAAATGTAATTTCAGTTGTAACTGTATTGCCGCCAAACCCGATTGAGGTAAATGCTACATTGGGATTGGCTTATCAGAATTATGCAACATTAAAGCTGGCTTTTGACAATATCAATAATGGTACACACAAAGGTGCAGTTACCATTAAAGTGCATTCCAATACAACCGAAACAGCAACCGCATCCCTTAACGAAAGTGGTTCAGGAAGTGCAAGTTATACTTCAGTGAAGATATATCCGACTTCTGCTGATTTGAGCATCAGTGGGAATTTGGCTGTTCCGTTGATTAATCTGAATGGAGCTGATAATGTAACCTTTGATGGCCGGGTAAATGCGTCCGGAGAAGAGCACTCCTTAACCATTGTAAACAATAGTGTTTCAACCGCTTCAACTACGAGCACCCTGCGCTTTATAAATTCTTCGGAAAACAATGCCATTCAATACTGTAATGTCAAAGGTGCAAATTTGAGATCAGCTTCCGGTATTATTTTCTTTTCAACCTCATCTGCTGGAAGTGGAAACAGGAACAATACCATAAGTTATTGCAATATTTCTGGTCTTGACGAAACCCTCCGACCGATATGTGCCATATACTCCAGTGGCACCTCTACCCGGGAAAACAGTAGCAATACCATCAGCTTTAACAATATATTTAATCACTTACGTTCGGCAAGTTCTTCCTATGGGATATATTTATACAGCTATTCTTCAAGCTGGGTCATTCAGGGCAATAGTTTTTTCGAAACAACCAGTAGCATTGCTGCATCCGGAAATTATGCCTATTACCCGATATATATCAGCAATACATCAGGTAACAGCTTTCAGATAAAAGATAACTATATTGGCGGAAGTGCTTCGCAATGTGGAGGAGCTGCATTTACATTAAATTCAAGCAGCACCCAACGGTTTTATGGAATTTATCTGAATGTTGGTGCAACCATCGCAAGTTCTGTTCAGAATAATACCATCGCAAATTTTAATTATTCTTCCACAAGTACAACTCCCTGGTATGGTATTTATATTGCAGCCGGGGCTATAGACATAGGTACTGTTAACGGCAATACGATTGGAAGTGATACTGGCACTGGTAATATAATAATTACCAATACAACGGCCAATGCGTCAACTTATGCAATCTATGCTAACAGCGCTGGAGCCGTATCCATTTCCAACAATAAGATAGGTTCAATCACAACTACTGGCTCATCAACAATTGCTCATAATTTATATGGGATTTATACCGTTGGAGCAGGCAACCGAACCATAACCGATAATCTGATTGGCAGCCAGACGAGTGCATTTAGTTTTCAAGCATCATCTCCAGCCACAGCAGGATCTCAAAATGTAAGAGGGATATGGAGTGGCGCTACCGGATCTACTTTAATCTCGGGCAATACCTTAGCAAACATGCTGAATGCAAGTGAAAGATATTCAAGTAGTTCCGGACAAACCGTCGGGATACTTTCTACCGCCGGCACCTGTACCATAACAACGAATACCATTTATGATATAACAACAACCGGTCAGAGTACCTCTGCAACTTCAACCACCGTTTCTCTGGCAGGAATAGTTCTTTCGAGCACCTTGTCGGGACAAACTGTTTCGGGTAATACCATCTATAACATGACAAATGGTGGTGCCTCAACGGCCAATGTGCAGATATGGGGGATTTATACCGGTACTTCTACAGCGGCTGGCAATAATACCATCAATGGAAACTTTATCCATTCATTGAAGCTTAATAGTCTGAATACGAGTGCGTCTGCGGCCATTTACGGAATTCAGGTAGCTGCTGCTGCCACCGGGGCCAATGTGCTTACCTCCCAGATTACCAACAACATCATCAGCCTGGGAAGCACCGTTACCAATCCTTGTATAATTTATGGAATTTATGAAGCGGGTTATTCCTCAGGCACATCAAATGCGCTCAACCAATTTTACTTCAATTCGATATACATCGGAGGAAGCTCCTCTGGTAACACGTTGACCTATGCATTTTTCAACTATAATCAGGGTAGTTATACTTTAAGGGAAATAAAAAACAATATTTTCCATAATGGCAGATCTTCGTCAGGCTCAAATATTCATTTGGCCATCCGTCTGAGAGGTGTTACTGGATTAACCATCGACTACAATGATTATTTTACCAGCGGTTCTGGTGGAGTTTTGGGGAGAATGAACACTACGGCAATTTCAACATTATTGAGCTGGCAGACAAATACCGGCCAGGATGTTGGCAGCCTCCTGCTCAATCCATTATTCGTAAATGCAGCCGGAACTTTGGCAACTGACTATTATCCAAACGAATCTGCAATAATTGGCGTAGGCGGCACCGGAATATTAATTGACTTTACCGGGGCAAACAGGCTAATCCCAACAATGGGTGCTCTTGAAAGACTGATGCTGACCCGCTTATGGAAAGGAACTGTAAGTACTGATTTTGCCACACCGAGTAACTGGACCAATGGTTTGGTGCCTGCATCAGGCGAAAACATTGAGTTTGACCCCGCCCCATTGCGGCATTGTGTGCTGGATGGACCCAGAACGGTGGGTAACATAACCAATGCCCAATCAACTTACCGCCTTGTTGTTAATGGCCACATGCTGACCATTAACGGGAATTTTTTCTTTACCAATGGCGCGCAGATTGAGGCTGGTTCAGCGTTTTCTACATTGAATTTTGCTGGAGCGGTCATTCAAACCATCCCGGAGGGTTCGATATACAATAACGAAGTATCTAACCTTACGATAAGTAATCCGGCAAATGTGGTACTTCAGGGAACATTATTTGTAAAGGGTACATTTATAGCCAGTTCAGGAAGGCTGGATGTTGCCACTAATTTGGCTACTTTGGGATTTAACGGAACAACGGCCCAAGCGCTGAATGCCTCTTTCCTCAATAATAACCAGGCACATAATCTGCAAGTGAACAATACAGCCGGATTGAGTCTTTCGGAAAATCTGACCATCAACGGAACATTGAGTCTGACTACAGGTAATTTCTCGATTGGTGGAAATACCCTTACTTTTCAGAATGGGAATATACCCATCACTAGAGGGTCCGGTAAATTAAGTGTCATTCCATCTACTCACCTGATTTTCGGCACCACCGGAAATATGGCTGGTAATGCATTTGCCTTTCCAAATGATGTATTTACAGATAATCCGGTAATCAATAATTTTACCATCAATCGTACAAATGAGCTTACCCTAAGCAATCAGATGTTATCTTTACGTGGAATATTATTGGTAAACAACGGTGTGCTGAATACGAACAACAATTTTACACTACTTTCAACGGCGGATCAAACTGCGCTGATTGACGGTTCCGGAATGGGACAGGTAAATGATGATGTGATCGTTCAACGCTATCTACCTAAAGGATTTGGGTATAAGTATCTAGGTTCTCCCGTGCAAAATGCAACTGTGGCACAATTGGGAGATGACATGGATTTAACGGCCTCATTTCCTACTTTCTATAATTATGATGAAAGTAAAGCCTCCACGGGATGGAATAGCTATACCACGCCAACAAATGATTTGTTGCCTTTGACTGGTTATTGTGTAAACTTCGGAACCAATCCGGCTCCGGCAATGGCTGATATTAGCGGCCAGGTTAATAATGGCAATATAGGCCCGCTGGTATTGCAGAATCATAACATGCAGTTTACTCAGGGCTTCAACCTGGTGGGTAATCCCTATCCTTCACCTATTGACTGGTCGGCTGCCAGCGGTTGGTCAAAAACCAATATTGATAATGGTATTTACTATTTCAACGCGAGTGACACCAATCAATACACGGGCACGTACAGTAGCCATATCAATGGTATTTCCAGCGATGGCATAGCGAGCAACATCATTCCATCCATGCAGGGATTCTTTGTGCATGTGAGTGATGGTACTTACCCTGTGAGCGGCTCATTGCAGGTGAACAATCAGGCAAGGGTCAATAATCTGTCGCCTGTCTTTCATAAAAATACCGAAATCGAATCAAGGCCATTGGTCAGGCTGAGTGCTACCTTCGAAGGTCAGAAATCCCAGGAAGACTTCCTCGCCATCTATTTTGATCCTAGCGCCAGCAGTTCTTTTGAAATGGATTTGGATGCGTTGAAGATTTTCAATACTGATGTAGATGTTCCTAATCTTTTCGCCATTTCTGAAGACGACCGCAGACTCTCCATCGGGGCATATCCATTCCCTTATGGAAGACTTGAAATTCCGCTGGGTGTCAAAACTGAAAAATCAGGAAATGTCTCATTGCGTCTTGATTTCCAGGAAGATATGCCTGCTGGCTATGACGTTTTTCTTAAAGACAAGACAACCGGGTCGGTACAGAACCTTAACCGGGATTCCGTTTATACATTGTCTGTCGGTGAAGGGCTGATGCAAGACCGTCTTTCGCTCATTTTCAGCAATTGGGATATTTCTCAGGATTTTTTTGGTGTCAATAGTTTTGATGTTTATGTGAACGATGGCTATCTTTACATCAAAATAGCCTTAAAGGAAACCATAGCAAACATGCGCCTAACCAATATGGCCGGACAGGTGATGTTGCAGCAGAGCATTTATGGCGAAGGGGCACACCGCCTGAGTGTTGCGCCCTCACCGGGTATTTACCTTGTCACTGTTTTTACAGACCAGGGAATACTTTCCAAAAAAATATACCTGCAATGATGAAAAAAACAATAAACCACTTCCAGATAATCCGCAATTTTTCATTGCTGCTCCTGCTGCACGGTTTTCTGCTGAGCCTGTCGGCACAGGAGGAGCCTCCGCGCCCCATGAAGGTTTCTACCTATCAACACCTGAGTTTCGGGGCTTTCATCAATGCCAGCAGCGGAGGCACTGTAACCATTGATGCAGGCGGAAGTCGCAGTGTTACCGGTGACATTATCCCCGTTTTTCAAGGGATGCAATATCATCCGGCTATTTTTGAAGTGGAAGCCAACCCGGGTGTAATCATTAGCCTCATGTCCGGTGCATCGGCGGTCTTGTCCGGAAGCAATGGTGGCACTTTATTGCTCAACGTTGGTAACTCTTTGCCTGTTTCACCTTTTGTCAACACCACGCAGCCGCCTTTCCGTACACAGGTGATGGTGGGCGGTACCATTACTGTGGGGAGTATGCTGGCTTCGCCTGCGGGCAACTATACCGGTGAATTTTTTATCACTTTTATTCAGCAATAGTGCGGATTTACTAACATGATGAACGAAGTAAACATCCCGCCAAATTACTGGAATCATGCCCCTTTGCGGGCAATTTCAGCGCTGTGGCTGGCTGTATTTCTGTTTGTTAATTTTCTTTTTAGTTCACAACTTATGGCACAGGACAATGACATTCCTGTGTATGACGAAGTTCCTGTGTTTCTGATGATACAGGGTGTCGGTGGCTACGAAATGAATGTGATTTACATGAATGACCACGTATATGTTCCCGTGGCAGATTTTTTTCAATTTCTAAAAATCAATCATGTAGAATCGCGTTTTTTCGACAGCATCAGTGGTTTTTTTCTTCATGAAAACAACTATTATCTTATCAGTAAGCCCCAAAATCTGATTGTATCGGGCGGAAACAGTCTTGAAACAGGCGAATGGGGGCTGTTTAAGACCGAAACAGGTCTCTACATGCGCAGTGATTTATTCGGGAAAACATTCGGGTTGAATTTAACCTTCAATTTTCGAAGTTTATCGCTGGAACTGAAAACCATCCTCGAATTGCCTGTGGTAAAAGAACTTCGACTTGAACAGATGCGCAAAAATGTGAATCGTCTGAAAGGTGAAACCGAGGTTGATACAACGCTGGTACGCGATTATCATCTGTTCAGGGGAGGTATGGCCGATTGGTCCGTTATTTCAACTCAGGCTTCTGAGGGGTCTAGCGATACCCGCGCTAGTTTAGGTCTCGGCGCTGAGTTGCTGGGCGGTGAAGCCAATGTGTTGCTCAATTATTCGAGCCGGATTGGCTTTGATGAGCGACAGCAGCAATACCGCTGGCGCTGGGCCAACAATGATGCCAAAATTGTGCGACAGGTGATGGCCGGGAAAATTCCAACCCGCTCTATTTCCTCAATATACGCACCGGTTATTGGGGTGATGGCGACCAATACACCCACTTCATTTCGTAAGTCGTTTGGTTCATATATTCTCACCGATTACACTGAACCCGGATGGTCGGTTGAATTATATATCAACAATGTGATTGTGGATTATACTACCGCCGATGCGTCAGGATTTTTCAGTTTTGAGGTGCCCATGGTTTATGGCACTTCGCAGGTTACCCTTAAATATTACGGACCCTGGGGCGAAGAACGAATCAAGGAACAAAGTATTAATGTACCCTACAATTTTCTGCCCAAAGGCAGCGCAGAATATAATGCCTCGGTGGGTGTGGTGCGCGACAGCGTGAATAGTACCTTTTCACGGGCCGAAACTTCGGTGGGACTGCACCGAAACCTGACCGTGGGTGGCGGGGTTGAATACCTGAGCTCCATTTCAACTGGCACCACCATCCCTTTTGTGATGGCTTCTGCACGGTTTTTAAATAATTTTCTTTTTAGCGGCGATTATGCCCATGGCGTGAAAGGTCATGCCTTACTGAATTACCGTTTGCCATCCAACCTTATTTTTGAACTGGATTATACCAATTACAAAGTTGGCCAAAAGGCCATTAGTTTTAATTACCTTGAAGAACGGAAAGTGAGTTTAAGTTTACCGGTGAACGTTGCCGGACTACGCTCGTTTGCCCGTGCTTCGTACAAGCAGAATGTACTGCAGGAGGTAACCTATTCGTCTGCTGAGTTACTGCTTTCAACTTACATTAAAGGGGTAAGTGCCAATGTTTCGGGTTTTGCCAACTGGCTGTCTGAAAACAAACCATACATATACTCCAACGTAGCACTGGGTTTTAAGCTTGGCCGAAACACCAATATCAGGCCACAGGCACAAATAGACCTCACTAACCATGAGATGATTTCCACGAAGCTTGAAATTGAGCGCAATTTCGCTCAAAAGGCATTCCTCACCCTGAGTTATGAAGAAAACTTTCGCTCAAGTCTACGAAGTATAGAAGTAGCTTTCAGGTTTGATCTACCTTTTGCTCAGGCCAGTGCTTCGGCACGTATGAACAACGATCGGTTGTTAACAACCGAAAGCGCCAGAGGAAGCTTTATTTTTGGAAGTGGTAATAATTACGTACATGTTGATAATCGTTCGTCCCTTGGACGTGCCGGGATGACGGTTGTTCCTTTTCTGGATATAAACCACAATGGCATTCGCGACAAGGGCGAGCAGATTGCCGATGGCCTTAACGTTCGCCTGAATGGTGGTCGCTTTATGAAACAGCAAAAAGATTCTCTTATCCGTATTATGGAACTGGAACCCTTTGCTTCTTACCTGCTTGAACTGGATGACAATGGATTTGAAAACATCGCCTGGCAGCTCGAAATAAAGACAATGAGTATTTCTATTGATCCCAATCAGTTTAAGCAGGTAAATGTACCGGTTAAGGTGATGGGAGAAGCCAATGGTATGGTTTACCTGAAGGCTGGAAATTTACTGAAAGGTCAGAGCCGTATTATTCTGAATTTTTATGATGTGGACCGCCTTTTGGTGAAACAGGTGCTTTCAGAGTCGGATGGTTATTATACATATTTAGGATTGGCTCCAGGCGTTTATAGTGTTGAAGTTGATCAGGAGCAGATTGATCGTCTTGGTATGACGGTTGAGCCGCATAGTCTTGATTTTGAAATTTTTCCGATGAGCATCGGCGATATTGTGGATGATCTTACCTTTACCTTGACCCCTCCACCGGCAGAACCATCGCTGGAAACTAAAACTAAAACAGAGACGGGTGAAGCAACTCCGGTTAAACCAATTGATAACGCTCGACCCGAAACTCCTGTCGCAACAAAAAAGGAAAAACCCGCACAAAATATCCCGGTAACGACTCCAATAACTGTAAAAAAAGATGCTGCTGTGAGTCCCGTTGAGTCGAAGCCGGAAATCATCCTTCCAAAAGAAGAGCCAGGCAAAATAAAAACGGGTTCTCCGGAAGTCGTTTTCGGTAGTGTTGACCCTATGGCAGGAAACTTTTTAGTACAGGCCGGGGCTTTTCAAAACCGGGAAAGTGCCATAAATACCGCCAGCTCTATTGCAAAGACAGTCCAGTCAAACTGTGGCGTGGTGCGTGATGGTAAACTGTATAAAATCCGGTTGGGCTACTTTAAAACCGAACAGGAAGCTGTAGTTTGTGCCGAAGAGGTAAAAAAGACAGGTTTCAATGCTTTTGTGAGTGAGGTGGGGAATTAATTTGAAATCCAAATTTCTAATTTCTAATATTCTAAGATTTAGGGAAAGGTTACAATATAATTTTATAGATTTATGTACTAAAACCGATTATCACTATGAATTTGCCTGATTTCCCACAATTAGAAACCAATCGACTATTACTCAGGGAGTTTGCCCTTTCGGATGCTGCGGATGTGCAACTTCTGGCCGGCCATTACGAAGTTGCCATCAATACGCTTGCCATGCCGCACCCTTATCTGGACGGTATGGCCGAGGCCTGGATTAACAGTCACGAAGTAGAATATCTTGCAGGTACATCGGTGATTTGGGCTATTTGCCTCAGAAGCAGTGGTCAACTTATTGGGGCCATCGGGCTAACCATTCAGCGGAAATACAGGTTAGCAGAGCTTGGCTACTGGATTGGCAGACCTTTCTGGGGAAAAGGTTTTTGCACCGAAGCCGTGGAGGTCGTGCTGAATTATGCTCTGCATAGCGCTGGTTTACACAAAGTTACGGCCAATCATTTTGCCGATAATCCTGCCTCCGGCCGGGTAATGCAAAAAGCAGGAATGAAATATGAAGCTACCCTGAAGGCACACCTCTGGCATTTTGGGGATTATAAAGATCTGGTTTATTATGGCGTGTTTTCTCAGGGATCAGCCGTTTCGAAGAATACTTGAACGTTGTTTTGATCCCAGCATATATTGGTCAAGAATAGAATACCGTTACTATTCTTTATTTCTACCAAAGCCCTGCTTGTTTTATAAATGAAGATAGTTTTCTGAATCCTGATATCCGGCTTTTTTCGTAAGTTAGCGGTTGCTGCTGCTCAGTTCTCAAGTTATTTCTGTAAGGGATTTCCATGGAGTCTGGATTTGATCTTTTATTGTTGTCTTTGGAAATTTCATCTGAATTAGTGTTTATAGGGGCGATTTTAAAATCAGGGAAACTCCCGGGAATTGCAGATTCTATTGAACACATCAGCCGGTAAACTTTGGCAAGTTGTTTTATCTGAGAGGTAAATTCCATTATTACATTGTTTTCTCCTTCTGCATGAATAAGGAGTTCATACATGTCCATCCTGTAATTCAAAAAGCCACGGATACCAAGCATGTTCCCCATTTCAAATATTTGATGGCGTAATGCAGTGGGTTTTAAATCACCTTTTACAGAAATTAATATTACATCCATAATTTGTGAAATAATTTTTTGTTGGTTAATCTCTTATTCAAGCAGGAATTACTCATATTTTGATTTTAATAATAATTGCAATGTAAAAATTTAATTGTTTGCTTGTCTGTATTGAATCTCTTTATTTAATGACTATTTGAGCAAAAAGTAATGAACAAAGATAAAAAATAATTAATAAAATAATAAAAGTGTAAAAATATTTAATAGTCTATATTGTATTTAATTATAACATTGTCTTTAATGAGTTTGCGCAAGTTATCCGAGTATTTGACTGAATTGTGAAAACGGAATAATCAGGACACCCGGGGGAATTCCGGTCATTTTAAATTTTCGTTTTTTTTGTTTCATGCGAAAAGAACAGGCAACTTTAAACCTTCAATGTTTATGAGCATCGTAGGTTTTTTTGCCTGCCCAGGCAGCACCCATGGCAAGCATAATCATCACGCCAGAACCGATAGGTGCACCGCCACCAATTGGGTCCCCACCAGTAGGATCGCCTCCCGAGTTTCCGCTAGGATTGGGCTGTGCAACACTCCACAGGGTCGATGCTATAATAATTGAAAGCAGTAAAAGCAATTTGTGTATTATTCTTTTCATGGCTGTTTTTCTTGATGGGTAGCTATATATTTATTATAGCTACAGGTAGTTTTATTGGATATTTATTTTCCCGTTCCAGGTGCGCCCTGCTGATGTTACGCGCACCAGGTAAATGCCGGTTTTGAGCGAAGTTTCAAATCGGAGGTCTCCCTGTGTAGAGAATTTCTCGTATTGAACAAGTTGTCCGGTGAGCGCGAAGATGGAAACTTCAACTTTGGCGGCTTCGGGAAGTTGTACATGTATGCTTTTGCCTATGGCATAAATGCCGGGGTTTGAAACAATTTCATCGTCAATTCCCAAATCAGGGAAAGTAAGTACGAATCTGTCCTGAGCAGTTCCGGCATTTGCCGAAAATTGATAAACCGGATTCTGGCGCATGTTTTGTTTTGCACCTGATAGCTGGTCAGTAAGATAAACATTGTAAATACCTTCTACTGTTTCCGCGCCCGAAAGCGTAATGGTATAATTACCCCCGGTGACAAAATCTGCGGTAACGGCAATTTCATCGGTTTGCCCTGGGTAGCTATAGGTATTGATAGCGAGGTCAATGCCATCTTCCGAACGTGTGTAAAGGTTGTTTACCAATGAATTTTTTAGTTTTATGGCATCAAAAGCATCATCGCGCTGAGGTGAAGCTTCGGGCAGGTAACGGATCACGGTTTCATCACTCATTTCTCCCTGCGACAATTTCAGCCGAAGCACGTTGTTTTCACTGCTTTTATTAAAGGGTTGTGCGCCATGGACGTGCGCTTGATTGGTAAAACTGAGTTCGCCATTGGCATCGGTGGTTTTTACAAAAAATCCCTGGCCAACAGGAATGATGTTGGTGGCTCCGTTGTTTCCCGTTCCGGAACTGCCCTTAACCCAGGATGAATAGGCCCCAAGTCCTCCATTTAGGGAAGGATTCCAGAAATAAAACGTTCCGCTCAGGTTGGAGAGTATTACGCCGGCATTGTCAATATCGATGGAAGAGGGGTAGGGATTTCCCACAAGGTTGTATCCGTCATAATTTACGGTACTGTTGTTGGTATAGGTGAGCCCCGAAATGCTCTGATTCCCGGCGTTCAGTTCGCCCCCGAAGGTGGCTGTGGTTGTTCCTGTGGGTATATAGGCCGAATATCCATGCATGGGTTGCAGCAAATCGGCAGAAACCATATTTATCCACTGCGTAGTGGGCTGGGTCTCATCGTACCAACGCAGATAAGTGGAGGGTGGAAAAACATCACCTGCCGTGGTTGATACCACCGGGGAAGAAATATAATGATATTGTGCCGGAACAATCAGCCGTTCAACTGTACCATTAACTCCGGTATTGGGAAAAATAAGGGAGCCATTGTCTTTAAGCAGTAATCCGGTAGTTCCGGCCTGATTGGTCATTAAATCAGTTGCTGTAAGTGATGTGTTTTCTGGAATGGTTATAGCCCCCGAAGCAAGAATATGCACTTCCGGGTAAACATATGCTGCATCCAGTGTGGATTGTGCGGCTACGGTAGCTTCTTCTGCTGTGGTAGGTACAACATTATCCCGCCAGTTTGCCGCAACATTCCATAGACCATCGGTTTGGAATATATTGGTCAGGTAGCGGTTGCCGGTTGTTTCCGAGCTTGCCCCTGAGCCAATTCCACCGGCGTATTGGGCAACAGCCTGAAATGTAAATGCCAGCAGGACAAATAAGAAAGTATATATTTTTTTCATAAAGCTGATTTCAAGGGTCATTAAAATGTTTTTCAGGGGGCGGTGCGCACACCACGGCCACCAAAACGGTTTCTGCGACGGGCAACGGGCTCATCAGCATATCTGCGCGACGCAACAAGTATAGGGTCTTCATATTGGCTGGTATCCCAATAACCACCTCTAAATCCGGTTCCTTCGCTATCTGGTCCGGGCCAGTTAACTACATCTGCTAAACCTTCGGAATCAATACTGCCATTTCCTTGGAGGCCTGTAAATGTCCTTCCTTCGGGAGTTCCCAGATTAACCGGACGTTCCCATAGGTTACCTGTCATGTCAAGAATTCCATAATAGGTTGCTCCGGATTGTATTCTAGTATTCCCTGGTTTTGCAAACATGCCAACTCTTGTAGGTGTTTGTAAATCATTGCGGTATGTTGCTATGCCTGAGTTTCCCGTTTCTTCGGCTGTGCCGGCATTATTGAGGCTGCTCAAATTGCTGATTGAAGCAGTGCCCCATGCAAGTTCTCTTGCTACCGGTAACAAAGGACCCCGGCATGATTTTTCAAATTCAAGTTCACTCATAGGCCTTAATCCCGACCAGTCCAGATAGGCCATAACATCACTCCAACTTGGATAAACACAGGCAATGTATTGGCCATCATCTGCTTCATTGGGTATGTTGTTCATGTTGAGATCGCAGTAAAAATTTATTGGGTCATTGGCCGGGATGGAAGCGTCGCATCGGATTGAAGATCGTTGAATCGGGGTTGGATTTCCGAATGAGCCAGTTACTTCTATATTTACCATAACGAATCTGTTCACGACTTCTGCTACACCAGCCTGAAGTTGGGCTTGTGTCCTTGCATTTTGTTGATTACGAGTCAGGCAATTCAAGAAGTCAACATAGGCATGGTGTGGTATTTCATGCTTCATGACATAGAATGCGCTATATCCTTTGGGATATGAAGAAGGTATTGGCCCCAGTTGATCTCCTACTAGTCCCCCGGTGATATCATAATTCAAATTACCAACTGCAATGCCTACGGTGATTTCAGCTTCCGAAGTGATCTGATACGGCGTGTCGGTGTTTGGATAGGTGTAAAATCTTCCAGCTTCGTTTCCACCAGTGGTACTGCCAACATAAAATGCCCCTTCCGGCACATAAACCATCTCAATGCCAAATACCTTTACTTCCACCTCATCGTTGTCTGCAATGCCATTGGCACCATAATCCCACCGCAGCTTTACGCCGGTTTTACTGAAAGTGCCGCTGCCATCCGCATCGCGGTATAAAAACACCCCCACGTTATCTGTCGGAGCTGAAATTGTGCTTCCTGCAGGAGCAATGTGCCCTGTACTACTTAGGGTAACATGGTTCCATGGGCCGGTTCCAATACGGTATTTGGCAAATATCCAGGCTGCATCCCAGTTGTTGGGTGCTGTGCTGGTGCGCCAGGAATTTTCCCAGGATATATCGAACCGGATAAAAGCGTAATCTTCTGCTTCGTTCTGTCCGGTTAGACTTACGTTGCTTACTTCCAGATTGTTTGCGAATCCCGTTAAGGAGAAAAAAATGGAGAGGATAAGGCTGGAAATGAATGATACAAAAGGTAGTTTACGTTGCATAAATCAATGCATTTAATTAAATAAAAGCCTGTATTTAAGGTGTTTTCCGAAAAATCTCTTCAATTCGTTTTGCTCAATTAAAGTAATAAACCAATGAAATGGAGAAATGTTAGATTCTATGAATTTCAATTGCAAATATAACGGAATGAATGGTGTTATTTGATGTTTTCGTTTAAAGGTAACCCATATTCTTCCTCCATGCGTATGTTGAGTTTCTCCAGTTCATCCAATACCGGATTGTAAATTTCGGGGATAACCGGGCGGAAAACGCCTTTCACCTTGATTTCGCCCTTAAGGATCATTTCCACGCCAATGGCTGCAGGTAAAGCCACCGTGCGGGCTATGGAGGTGTCGGTAGCCGGAGTGCCGAAATCCAACATGCGTGAGCGTATGACTTCTTTCTTTCCATCGGGATAAGAGGCAAGGAAGGTGTGCTGCATGGCCACCATGTCACGTTCGTTTTGACCCAGAGCCATTTTATTAATCATCAGGTCGCTGGTAATTTCAAAGGGTGATTCAAGGTCATGTCCCATGTTCTTTTCATCAAATAGCCCCAGCCATTCCATGGCTTTCATGGCATGTGCATCAGGTTCAAGCTTCAGGTAATCTGCTACTTTTTCTTTGATATCTGTCGCATTCGCTACGCCAATCTGATGTGCCATCAAGTCCGCATAAGACATGCCTTCCATGTCGAATTTTTTGTATGAAATCAGATTAAGCTGTTTCATGGTATCCATGGTTTCGCACCAGCCTTCGTAACGAAAGGTGCCCCGCATCATGGTTTTGGTTTCAGGAATGCCATAAATGTCGATGTAAGAGATGGAGTCGCGGTTGGGATAAACCTCCAGTTTGCCAACACCGGTAAAATTGATCTGCAACGGTTTCTTAAATAGTTCTTCGGTTGGAACTTCAACCACTTTATTATGGCGCAGATACCTGCCATCATTGTTACCGGCCATCACCACGCCCTTGGGGCTCCATGAAAATTTATACTTGAAGGGATTGTTGGCTGCTTCAGGTGCAGGTAATGCGCCACAAATGGAGTAAAATTCCTCAATTTTCCCTCCGCGGTTATGAACATGGTCAATTATGCGCATGGCTGACATGTGATCAATGCCCGGATCCAGGCCCATTTCATTCAGAATAATGATTCCGGATTCTTTTGCTTGTGCATCAAGGGCCTGCATTTCGGGTTTAACATAGCTGGTGGTAACCATGTTTTTTTTGTGTTTCAGGCAATGTTGAGCTACCGTAAGGTGATGTGTATAAGGCAACAAGCTGACTGTGAGGTCATGCGAAGCAATCAGTTGATCCAGGGTTTCTTCATCTTCAATGGTCCATGCGATGGCTTTCCCATTGTGGTGGCCCGAAATCATGGCTTCTGCTTTTGATTTAGTACGTGTGGCTACTGAAACAAAAATTCCTTTGTTTAAAAGATGGTTAACTATGGGTTTAACAACCAGGCCTGCACCAAGGATCAGTACTTTTTTCATTTGGGGATAAGGATTTAAGAATTAAAGGATTCAAAGATTCAAAGATTTAAAGGTTCAAAGATTTAAAGGTTCAAAGGTTCAAGGGTTCAAAGGTTAAAAGGTTTAAAGGTTTAAGGGTTCAAGGGTATAAGGGTTCAAGGGTTAGTGTTAGAATATTTTGAGTCCCGGATAGTATTTTTTTGTTAGTGCCGCAGTGGCAAGTTGCAAATTATGGTTGAGGTAAGCTTGTCTGGATGGACATCTGTTGTTCCATTCGTCCCTTATTCCTGTTTTTTTAAATGATTTTCAAGATACCTGAAATCATGAGTCAATTCGCCATTGTGCAGGATAAGAGCTTTTTTTATTGCTTTTGGAAGATCAAGGTATTCAAAGTGATCGCTAAAATCACAATCTGAAATGGGTTTAATGAAATTTACCAGGGCATCTCCGAAACCGTCGCTTGATTCGCGGGGTAGCTCACTGGGCAAGATGTCAACAGCCATTACCACCAGACCTTCACCCTTGTGTCCCATTATTTGTTTTTTTGTAAACGGATTATATACGAACAATGGCTCATCGATTTCCGTGCCTTTATGGGTGATTTCAATACTGCCATCAGGATCACAGGTAATGTCTCCAATTACGGTAAGTTTTGGCCGTCCATTCAAAAACACTTTTGCCAGATAATCTTTTGTTACGATTCTCGGATAACGGGAGTCCCAGTACATGCAATTCATTAACACCGAAAGCTCAGGAATGTAATTCTCAAATATACTGTGGAAATTTTCAGGGTGCGCGTAATATTCCTGTTTGTCGAAATCTTCCTTACTATTATGAGCAGAGAGATGTTGCTCATTGAAAATTATTTTATAAATCAGATTGTTGGGCAGGGCTTTTCGGTTACTGAGTTCCAGGAGACTTTCCGGTGAAATTTCCAGTACCGGAAGCAAACCAATTATTTCCTGAGCCCCTTGTGATACATTCCCATTACCTGTAAAACCTATTGTAAATGGCTGTAGTTCTATAGGAAGTCCTTTTTCTGCAATTTCCTGGCCGACTGCGGATATAATTATTTTGGCTTCATCAAGGGTTTTGTATTTATGTGCCTGAGAGATTTTAAGGAATGGCGTGTCTATTCCATATTCTTTTAGTCGTAAACCCAATGCCCATAATGAGTTGATCATCCCTGCAAGTCCGGCATACCGGCCAAAAAATATGAGCCGTTTGCCTTGTTCGTCCGATATCTTTTCATAATCAATCAGATTGCAATTCAGTTCCATCATGCGTTTGAGCATGGGCATGTTGTAAGGCTGACCTTTTGTTACATGCGAGAAAAATACATACGTTTTATCGGGTTCAAATACTTGAACTGGAATTTCTTTCACCCCTAATATTACTGAACAATCATCGAGTGTTGGTGCAATAAGGGCACCTGCGTCTTTGTATTCCTTATCAGAAAATGCCCTTTTGGATGAGGATTGAACTATGATGTCGAGCTTTTTGCTTTTTATGAGACGTTCTACATGTCTCGGGGTTAGAGGCGCACGGCTTTCCATCAGGTATTTGTCTTCATGCCTGATTCCTACAAATTTACTCATGTTTTATCTGTTAGCGATCATTCAACTGGTCATTATTAAACAAAAATATTTGAATATGTTCATTTTGTCAGCGTTGAAAGTGGCATTTATTTTCAATTGTTTATATCTGTTTTCCTCATTGTTGTGTTGAATAGGCAAAAGACCAGGTTTTAATTGGTAATATTGAACGTAAATAGTTTAATGAAATGCAAAAAAAAAACCACCCCTGAATGGAGTGGTTTGCATAGGGTATAGGGTAGTAAATTACATTTTCATGTCCACGTATTCGGTCAGTTTGCCAAGCATGTTCACATAACTTCCGAATTCATTGTCATACCATCCGAAAATTTTAGCATGGCAAACAGGAATCATGATGTCTTGTGAAAGTTCCACGCCCAGGCTCTTCAATAAAGTTGGATTTAGCGTCATGAATCCTGTTCTCGTATGGGTTTCAACACCTTCAATTACCACGGCAGCCCTGCGTCCGACCATATCAGCAGAAACATTTTGTTTTTCGCTGAACTCAAGCATACCGGCGAGTTGCCCCTCCGATGCTTGTTTGTAAATCTGATTGAGAAACTCACGGGTAACCATGGGTTCACCAATGTCATTTAAAGGGGAATGAAAAGTGATGTTAAGGATAATAAGGCTGGCCGTATTTGTTGGAATCCTTACTGAGTCGGCCATGAATCCGATGCGTTGTACCTGGGGAAGGATTTTTTCCAGTGCTTTGGCAGCTCCGGTAGAAGTTATGATGATGTTGTTGAATACCGACCGGCTTTTGCGCAGGTCAGAAGTTCCGGCACCTGGCACTGCATCGAGAATGCTTTGGGTGCTGGTAGAGGCATGAATGGTTGACATTGAAGCGGTGAGAATGTCAGAAGTTTCAGGTGTTTCAAGCAGTGGCTTAATCATGTGTGATAGCCCTGTGGTTGTGCAACTTGCCGCTGAAATAATGTGATGTTTGCGTACATCAAAATCCAGGTGATTGATTCCATATACCATAATGGAAGAATCTGCCGGCATTTTTTGTGTTGAATCCTTGATTTTGAAAGGTGCACTTGCGATTATTTTTTCAGCACCAGCTTCCAAATGCCCACGAAGGCTGCCGCGAGGACTGTCGGCAGGTAGGGTAGGATCAAGAAATGCACCTGTGCAGTCAACAACCAGCCTTACGTTGTGATCGGCCCATTTTATGTCGCGCGGATTTCTCGCCTGCTGGAGGAATTTTACCTGTATTCCATCAATATCCACCAGGTTTTGTTCTTCATCCAGAATGTTTATTTCACACTTTTTACCTGAGTGTCCGTAGATAAATCTTGAAAGCGATCCATAAGTAGAGTCATTTTCAATATTGTGGATCAATGCTTCCAGGTTTTTCCCCACCCCTCGTCCTACATTTACAACAATTCCACCAAAGTGCCTGTTTAGTAAGTGGTTCCATAGGGTGAGTTTACCTATTCTGCCGGCGCCATTGATGCCGAGAAGGTTTTTTCCATTAGCCTTTTCCATAGCAGTGTGTTCAAATAATATGGTTGTTTAATGTGTTGATAGTTCTCAATTGTAAGATAATCAATAAGTTGTTAATTTTTTGCCAACTTTGTTTTATCCGGTAAACTTAATCAGAATTGTCGGATTAGCAAGGCATTAATCCCCCGAGTTTCGTCAGTGTTTAATGCCGGAATCACTCAAGTTCAGCCAGTTTTACCGGATAATTACCTGAATATATATTCCCAAGATTACCATCAATAGCAATTTTATCACCAGAACGCAGCTCTCGCCCGTTTATGGTGCAGGTTTTGTCCCGTTCATTCACCATAAGTTCGGTGCAATTGACCACGCAGGTTTTGTCAAGGCGCACGGCTGTTACTGCGGCATGAGAAGTGGCACCACCCCTGGCGGTGATGAGTCCATCACATTCAAAAATCATCCCAATGTCATCAGGAACAGTGTCAGGCCTAACCAATATTCTATGGTCTTTACCATTGCTAAACTTCTCCAGGTCTTCCATATCAAATGCAAGTATTCCGTTTAGTACTCCTTTGCCCAGGCCGATTCCTCGGCCAAGTAGATCTAATTCCGAGATGTTGCAGTCGAAAATAAATCTAAGATCAGGTTTGCGGATATCCTGATCCCGGGTTTGCAGGATATACAGATCGTCCGGGTTTTCACTTTCAAAGGTAAATTCAATTTCCTGATGGCTGAAGCCATGGGTTTCGGTCAGGTCGATGGCTATTTTTTTGAGTTTATTATAAATTCCCGGGAACATATACTGCAGGGAAGTACCTCCTTCGCCAAACATTTTCTTTCGTTGTCTTTCTGTAACTGGCCAGGGGTGTACCAGTCCGGCTACTATGTCTTCGCCCTGGCTGCATAAGGTGAAATCGCCATAAAGTTGAATTCCCGACAGTTCCAGGTCTGGATCATGGGTGAAATAAACCCCTGTTCCAGAAGTGCGGTGAAGGTTGCCAAGCACCATTTTCTGGACAATTACCGCAGTTCCCCAGTCATCGGCAATCTGCAGGTACTCCCGGTAAACTTTAGCTCGTTCACTGTCCCATGATTTTAAAACATTGAAGATGACCTGTTTTAATTGTTCAAAAGGCTCATCTTTGAAATGAATGTTGTGCTTATGAAGGATTTTCTTATAAGCTACGACCATTTCGCGCATCTGAGCAGAGGAGAAATCTATTTTCTGACCAATGCCATAGCGTTGTTTAAAATCTATCATGACCTGGTCAAACTCATCGCGAGGCACGCCGAATGCCATGCCCCAGCTTTGAAGAAAACGGCGATAACAGTCCCAGGATGTCCAGCCAAAGTTGGGCTGTTTGCTTAGCGATTCCACAATTTCGTCGTTGAGACCCACATTGAGGTAGGTATTCATGGCGCCAGGCATTGAAATGGCTGTGCCTGAACGTACCGAGAGCAATAACGGATTAGTGGTCCCGCCAAAATGCTGACCGGTTGCTTTTTCAAGGTTTGCAATATGCCGCCTCAGCATTTGATCAAGTTCTTTTTCAATGACCGGGTTCTGTAAGATAGCCTCACGTCTTCTGAAAATTTCAGTAGTGAGTACAAACCCAGGTGGAATAGGGAAATCAAGCAGGGAGAGTTTCTTCAGAAAGTAGGCCTTTGAGCCCAAAAATATCTGGTTATCCATCTCCGGACTTTCACGATTGAGGGGTGAAATTATAATATCCGTATTGTAGGACATGATGCTGCGGATGGTATCTTCGGTATAATTGTCCACCATTTGCCTGAAGGTTCCAAGTATGCGCACCAAAAATCCGTCCAATGCCTGAACCATAAATGCACTGGCAAGCATTTCGCGGTAGAAAAGTTCAGATGTTTTAACCATCGCTTTTTTTGATGTGTTTTCATCTACATGGAACTCCTCCGGGAATATTTGAGGGACGAGTATCCTCAGTTGACCGTCGTAAACCCTGAAAAAGTACTTGTTGATTATTTCGCGGACACTGGCAAGCATAAACTCAAGGATGTTAATGTACTGGCCAACTGAGAAGCTGGCAGAGTTCAGGCTAAATCTGAACATTTTAAGGTTGGAATTGAAGCCTTGATCGCTGACTCCATCAATTTCCAGACCTTGCCTGAATAGCTCAAGTACCACATGGATGCGTCGCAATGTCTTGGCAGTGATATAGTCAAGGTTAATGCTTGCAATGAGTTGTTCCATAAGATTGGCGGCAACTTTCTCAAGCCTGAAGATCAAGCCCATGGCCTCAAATTTTGGCTCGCGGTATTTGCCATACATGCTTGGAATACCAATGGCGATATGCCGTTTGTGGTAAATATCTTCCCATCCTTCGGTTTTTTCGTCGCTCATAATGATTTCATTGAGCTGACGCATGAAAATATAAACCTGTCGGAGGGCCTTGTCAGAGGCTGAGCGGTCCAGTAATTGAAGCAGGTTCTCAATTTCATCGTTGCTGAAGAAACTGAACTTACGCATTAAAAAACCCAGATTAACGGTGTTGAAGGAGTATTTCTCCTTGAGCAGCTCCAACAATCGAAAAATGGAAAACAATCGCTGTTTATCCGGATGATGATCATCAGCAAGGCCATTCAGCACTTTTTTTACTTTATCCGATGGCATATTCATCAGCACTTCGGGCATGCAGTTGAGGTTCTGGCAAAGTTGCTGCATCAGAAGATTGATTCCCGAAAACCATCGTGATTCAGGCGAAAGCGTGAGCGTTACATCATGGGGGAGAAGCTGGGCAAGTGTGGCCGTTTGTCCATCGTACCAATAGCGAATGATGTTTCTAACCAGGTCAATGTGTGTATTGTTGCTTTCGGTATGCACTTGTTTGCGCAGAAAGTGCACCAGGCGATCGTTGCGGTGCGAAATTTCATCCATTGCTGTGGTAACTTCGCGCAATTCACCTTCGGCGCCGATTTCATTGAAATAAACAGGAAACAGTCTGGCTAGCTGCTTAATGTGCTTGAAAATGGGTTTGATGTCGGCGTTTAACAGTGCCGTTACATCCCTTTGAAATAAATCTGTGTCAGAAATAAAAACCCCTCCCAGTCGCAAATGGATGATGAGGGAAGATAGTAAGTCACGAAAAGTGAGTGGAGAATATTCTATCAACTCCATCCAAACCCTTATATTCTTTATATGATATTCATTTACAGTTAATTGCCAGTCTTCGCTGATGTATACTACACCGGGTCCTATAAATCCGTAACGAATCAGTAATTTTTCATAATGTGAAATATGATGATGATTCTCTGTTCTGAATATTTCTTTCCCCAGCGTCAGGATGCAATCAAGTACTGTGCCCGGATTGGTCGTTTTCAGGTCATTGAAGAGTTGAAAAATGTTGTCGAGAAAACCAAAAATATCTTCGCTTGAAAGTTCATTTTTTATGTTGCGGAGCAGATTGTTGAAATCACGCAGCAGCAAATCCTTTTGGTTTTGCATACCCTCCAGATGTAGCAAATAAAGCAGGTAATAGAATTTTTCGTGAAACCGGTCAAATCCATGATGTAACTGCCTGATGTGTAGGGAAATGTCGTTGAACCCTGGGATATTTATCAATTCCTGTGCTGAGCTGGCTTTTTGGGCTAGGGAAATAATATCCGAAAAATAATCCTTGCCTATTAAGGTGAATCGTTCCTTGCTCCCATGGCTAAAAAGAGTTTTTCTTTCGGCCAGCCATTGTTCAACATGGGTAGTGTTGCGCCAGTACTCGGCAGTTGCAATAAGAACTTCGCGGGTAATTGACAAAGCTGTTTTGCCTGAATTTCCCGGCCATGATGTATTGCAGAATACCCTTTGCATAAAAGTGGAATTCAGAATAAGGGATTGAGGGTTTTGATTAAATCCGATGAAAAGTACTTCCAATAATCGGTTCAGGCTTTCTTCCCGTTCTGGCTCGGATTGAAGCAATCTTTCGGTAAGTTCAAGCAGAGAATGGATCGCATCTTCGCTCAGTTCCGGGCTTAGCTGCCTTTGCAAAAGGGATGCGTAGAGGCTGAGGACTATCTCCCATGCAAAGCCTGCCTTTTCATGTTTATTGTAAAACCAGAAATCGCCCAGGCATACCGCCCTTAATTCGCCAATTACAAACCCACTATTTGAAAAAGGATGATTAAACTCCGTTATGCACTCTTCAGCGCGCTTATGAATGGTGTAATAGGATGTCGATAATTCAACGAATTTCTGATGATTCTCGGGGATAATGATTTCTCCTGTATTTGTTTCGCGCAGATTAGCTGCAAGTGCATCGGATTTTAAAATATTTTTTTCGTCCATTATCTGATCTCTTTCATGGATAAACAATCAAATGTCCAGTTATGATTTTTGCAAAAATAAGATTTATCGTTAAGGAAATGCGTTTAGTGTAAATCAAATAAGACCTGATCACTTTCGGGCTCAGGATGTCTCGTGAATACGGAGAAAATTATATGATTTTATTGAAGGTTTACCGGAATTGTATGTTTACTATTCTGTTGTAATTTACCTTGGTGAAATCGCTGATTTCAAACCTTTATTCCTGCTTGCTGTTATAACCTGGATTAAATCATCCGGGTTGAAGTGTTGATAATGTTTTTTTTCACATTCAAATAAATCGTAGTATCTGATCAAAAAATAAATCAAATGAAAACAAAGTTAGAACTGAAAAAGTATAAAGTCTTGAGGCAGAAAGAAATCTCACCGGGTGTTTTTGTGCTATCATTTATGCGGCCATGGGATTTTGTTGCCGGGCAGGTTGTAGGCATAAGTGCACGTGAAACTGATGATGCAAGGTTGTATAGCATTGCCAGTGGTGAGCTGGACAGTGAAGTTGATATACTTTATAGTATAAATCCTGGAGGTAAGTTAACCCCCTGGATGTCGCGTTTAAATACGGCCGACTCAATTTGGGTTAGTAAGCCCTTTGGATCGTTTACCGGAGCCGAAGGACCGGCCTGGTGGATTGCTTCCGGGACAGGAATTGCTCCTTTCCGGGCAATGTTCAGAACTGGTTTGACCCCTGGAAAGAAGCTATTGCATGGTAGCAGGACACTCAATGCCTTCTATTTTGAGGATGAATTTATGCCTGAATTGGGTGAGCATTACACCCGTTGTTGCTCGCGTGAAGAAGGAGCGGGCGTTTATAGTGGCCGTATCACACGTTACCTTAGTGAGCTTGAATTCCTGCCAAAAGAAGAAAAGTATTACCTTTGCGGCAGTGCCGAAATGGTGGTTGAAGTGCGTGACCTTCTTATTGAACGCGGCATTCCATTCGATAATATTATCTCTGAAATCTATTTTTAATCTTCCGCATGTCAAAAGAACCCCTTTTTGGGAAGTCCCTGGACGAACTCAGGCAAATTGTTGCTGAACTTGAACTTCCGGCTTATACCGCCGGACAGATTGCTTACTGGTTATATAAGACTGATGTAGTTTCATTCAGCGAAATGACCAATATAGCCAAAAAAGTACGTAACCTTTTGGAGGAGAAATTTGACTTTGGGGTGAACGCACCTTCAAAAGTCAATGAATCGTCAGATGGTACAAAAAAATATCTTTTTACCACCGGACATGGGAAATTTGTAGAAGCAGCTTATATCCCTGATGGCAAAAGGCACACCTTATGTGTTTCCTCGCAGGTTGGCTGTAAAATGGGTTGCTTGTTTTGTATGACTGGCAAGCAGGGATTTCAAGGGCACCTGAGTTCCGGCGAAATATTGAATCAGTTGCGCAGTATTCCGGAAAGAGGAACAATGACCAACATTGTTTTTATGGGTATGGGTGAACCGTTCGATAATCTTGACGCGGTGATGAAAAGTCTTGAAATTCTTACGGCAGAATATGGGTTTGCCATAAGTGTCCGAAAGGTTACTGTATCTACCATTGGTATTGTGCCAGCTATGCGGGTTTTCCTTGAAAAGAGTAAATGTAACCTGGCGGTAAGTCTTCATACACCATTTGAGGATGAACGGCGGCGCTTGATGCCCATACAGAATGTTTATCCATTGAAAGATGTGGTGGATACCATTCAGGAATTTGATATTGGGAAATACCGGCGGGTTTCGTTTGAATACATTATGTTTAAAGGAGTAAATGATACGCGGCGTCACGTGAATGAACTTGCCCGCGTGTTAAATAAAGTGTCTGGTCGTATAAATCTTATTCGTTTTCATCCCATTCCCGGCACACCTTTGGAATGTTCGGACGAAGCCACCATTCTTCAGTTTCAGCAGGATTTGAATGATAAGGGCATTGTTACCACCCTAAGAGCTTCGCGCGGACAGGATATTGAAGCCGCATGTGGTTTGCTTTCAACAAAGGAATTGGTTAAAATGAAGCAAGGCGAATAATTTTTTCTCTTCAATAAAGCTGTTTTTTTAATGCATGATCTTACTTCAGGAAATCCGGGTAAACTGATTTTAAGGTTTGCCACACCAATGCTACTGGGAAATGTTTTCCAGCAATTGTATAATGTTACAGATAGCATTATTGTAGGGAGATTTCTGGGAAAAGAGGCATTGGCAGCTGTAGGCGCATCATTCCCTCTTATCTTTATGCTGGTTTCATTTATAATTGGTATAGCTTCGGGTGCTACCATTATTATTGCACAATATTTCGGTGCAAAAGACAATGCCAAGGTAAAGCGGGCAATGGATACCATGTATATCTTCCTTTTTTTTGCTTCCATTGTTATTGGTATCCTGGGCATTGTCTTTAGTGCTTCAATATTCCGGCTTATTCGACTGCCTGAAGAAATTGTGCCTCATGCTGCACTCTACATGAATGTTTATCTTTCAGGAATATTGTTCTTTTTTGGATTTAACGGTACAAGTGCAGTATTGCGGGGATTGGGCGATTCCAAAACACCTCTTTACTTCCTGATCATTTCCACCGTTTTTAATATCTTTTTCGATTTACTTTTTATTGTGGTTTTTAAATGGGGAATAGGCGGAGCAGCTTTTGCTACCGTAATTGCCCAGGCCGGCGCATTTATTACATTGACTTTTTACCTTAATCAAAAGCACCCCCTCATAAATATTTCCTGGAGAAAGTATACCTGGGATCGTGAAATGTTTCGTGCCAGTATTCGTATAGGGTTACCAACCGGTTTTCAGCAAACTTTTGTTTCCCTGGGGATGCTTGCCCTGTTGCGGATTGTTAATGATTACGGGACCAATACGGTTGCTGCATATAGTGTCGCCGTGCGTATTGATGGGTTAGCATCATTGCCCGCCATGAATTTCGGACAGGCATTATCTACTTACACCGGACAAAATATTGGAGCGAACCGGATTTTACGTGTCAAAAAAGGTCTCATAGCTACCTTCAATATGTCGAGCGTTGTGGCTGTAATCACCTCAGTTTTGATCATGGTTTTTAGGGAGCCATTAATGGCGCTCTTCACCAGCGATGCTGATGTTATTGAAATCGGGACACGCTATTTGCTGATTGTGAGCGGGTTTTACATTTTTTTTAGCAGTATGTTTGTGATTGGGGGCGTAATGCGTGGCGCAGGAGATACACTTATTCCCATGTTTATTACATTATTCTCCCTTTGGGTTATTCGCATTCCGATTGCAGCACTTTTATCCAAAAGTATAGGTGTGGATGGAATTTGGTGGGCCATCCCCATTGCGTGGTTTATGGGCGTAACGCTTTCATATTTCTATTACCTGAGTGGAAAATGGAAGAACAAAAGCGTGGTGAACAGGCGTTGATGGCCTCAAATTACTGCATTAATTGTGAAACGCGTATTTGTATGTGAGTGAATAATGCTGGCCCGGGCGATTGAGTGCCGGTTCCATATGTACTTCGGTTGAAATAATCTGTCCAGCTTCATCATATTGTCTGTTTATAGATGCAATGGCTTCTCCCTCGCTGGTTTTTTCTTCAACCAAAATATTATTTCCTTTGTCATCGTAGGTGAATAAGGAAATGGTTTTGCCCATAATGGTTTCTTCTTCAGTTTGAGCAGGCAGGTTATTTTCGCCGATTGTAAAGGTGCTTCGTGCAACAAGATTGCCTTTGGCATCATATCGCTTTTCCTGAATAAGGTTGCCGGCATCGTCAAACAGTGTTACGATTTTTATTTTTGAATCATCGCTAATGCGGACCTCTTCTGTTTCCTCAAGTATTCCTGTTTCGGAATAGGTGTGCTTTCTTATCAGGTCAGCTTTTCCATACTCATCAAAGGATTCTTCCTTATCGAGTTTTTCATTTTTATAGTGCCAGAGATACTTTTCGCCTTCTTCACCATCACTGTCGGTAACAAGTTTCTTAACGAGTCTGTCATTCTCATACGTATAGCTGATTTCGTCCGGCTCCCCATCCTGATAGTGCCTGAATTCGCGCAATAATATGCCTTTGTCATCAAATTCGCGCGTGGTTCTCTCGGTGAGTTCTCCCTCTAATTCGAGAATTTCTTCAATGGGTTTCCCATTGTTATATTTAATGATTATTCGTTCTTCTGTTTCGCCAGAGGTCGAAAAAGTGATGCGTTCAGTTTCATTGCCATCTTCATCATACATGGTGCGGCTAATGATATATTCTTCCATGAGTTCGCCTTCCTGATCAGGATCGGTAATTACTATATCGGTGCGGTAAAGCTCAACAGATTTGATTTTGTTTTCCATAGTCAGTGTATTTGGTGCAAAATAAACCAAAACAAAGCAATTGGCGCATAAAAACATTCAGTTTTGATTCTTTCCGACAAAAATATTATGGTATTCTTATGGTCTGTATTCAGATTTCCCCAATTCCTTTATAATTTCTATTTTTGCACTTTCTAAAAAGTAATTTCATTTCAGAATGTCTTATTAAAATTTTTAAGCATGAGAACCCTGCTGATGTTTTTAATTCCCACTGTTATTATGATGAGTAGTTGTAGTCCTAAACAGGAAAAATTAATCTATCCTGAATCACGGAAGACCGATACGGTTGATGTTTATTTTGGTGAGCAAATTGTTGATCCCTACCGCTGGCTTGAGGATGACAATTCGGCTGAAACTGCAGCATGGGTTTCTGCACAGAATCAGGTAACTGATGCCTATTTGGAGAAAATACCTTTCAGGGAGCAGATTAAGGAAAGACTGACATCGCTGTGGAACTTTCCACGTTACGGTGTGCCTTTTCACAAGGGAGAGCATTATTTCTTTTCAAAAAATGATGGAATACAGAATCAGAGCGTGCTTTACATTCAGGACTCTCTTAAGGGTGAATCCAGGGTTTTTCTGGATCCAAATACCTTGTCCGCTGATGGAACTACTTCGTTGGGAGATTATTCTCTTTCAAAGGATGGGAAATATTTTGCCTATGCCTTGTCAAAAGCCGGTTCCGACTGGAGTGAGATATTTGTGAAGGAGACTGCCACAGGTAAAGATATGGAGGATAAACTGAAATGGATTAAATTTTCAGGAATTTCATGGAAAGGCAACGGATTTTATTACAGCCGTTATGACGAACCAGCCAAAGGGAGTGAGCTTTCATCCAAAAACGAATACCATAAAATTTACTTTCATGCTTTGGGTCAGCCACAATCGGCGGATAAGCTGATTTACGAAAACCGCAATTTCCCATTGCGCAATTATGGTGCGATAACCACCCATGACGAGCAATACCTTATTCGTGTAGAAACAGAGACTACGAGCGGTAATTCTCTTTATGTTAAGGATTTGAATAGTGAATCAGGGAAATTTATTCAAATTGCTGATGATTTCCGTTATGATTATTCTGTTATCCACAATCAGGGCGATAGATTCCTGATTTTAACCAACGACGATGCGCCCCGCTATCGATTGATTGAAGTTGATTTGAAAAACCCTGCACGTGAAAACTGGAAAACCATTGTTGCGGAGAACGAAAATGTGCTGAAACAAGCAGATGTTGCCGGAGGGAAAATTGTTGCTCAATACATGAAAGATGCCACCAGCCAGGTGCTGATTTTCAATTTGGATGGTAGCTTGTTAAATACGATAACTTTACCTGCGCCCGGGACCTTGTCGGGATTTGAAGGCAACAGTGAGGAAAATCTCGCATTTTATTCCTTTTCTTCATTTACTGTTCCTCCAACTGTTTTTACCTACGATGTTGCCAATAATAAATCGGAGGTTTTGTATCAACCCGAGATGGATTTTGATGGGTCAAACTTCGTTTCCAAACAGGTGTTTTATACCAGTAAAGATGGTACAAAAATTCCGATGTTCATTGTGCATAAACCTGGCCTGAAAATGGATGGAAGTAACCCGGTTTATCTTTATGGATACGGTGGATTCAATATTAGTCTTACCCCATCATTCAGTGTCAGTCGTTTGTTGTTTATTGAGCAGGGGGGCATTTTTGCAATGGCGAACCTGCGAGGCGGTGGTGAATATGGAGAAGAATGGCACAAGGCCGGAACCAGACTTCAGAAGCAAAATGTATTCGACGATTTTATAGGTGCCGCAGAATACCTTATTTCCGAGAATTATACCCGTCCTGATAAAATTGCCATAGCAGGTGGCTCAAACGGAGGTTTGCTGGTGGGTGCCTGTATGACCCAGCGCCCTGATCTTTTTGGCGTTGCTCTTCCGGCAGTCGGTGTAATGGACATGCTCCGTTTTCATAAATTTACCATAGGCTGGGCCTGGACTGGTGATTATGGTTCAAGTGATGATTCAACCGAATTTCAATATCTTAAGTCATATTCGCCCCTTCATAACATTAAGTCTGGCACCTGCTATCCGGCAACACTGGTAACTACTGCCGATCATGACGATCGTGTAGTGCCGGCCCATTCCTTTAAGTTTGCGGCAACCCTTCAAGAGCATCAATCCTGTAATAATCCAACGCTTATCCGCATTGAAACAAATGCCGGGCATGGTGCCGGGAAGCCTGTTTCTAAAATGATTGAGGAAGCTACTGACATTTGGGCTTTTACCATGTACAATTTAGGAATGAATCCTGCGTTTAAGTAAGCATGAAAAGTTATGTTTGACCCTGAACCTTCCGGATTTTGTAAATTTCGGAAGGTTTTGTATTAAAACCATTGCTGATTAAAATTTCATTATGATGATGAAAATTAAAACCACGCTTCTTTTTGTTTGTAATTGTCTGATTGTGACCTTTTTTATTCAGGATTCGTTTGCTCAATCTGCTCCCGGTCACCTGGACACAACGATTGTTTTGCGCGACAGTTTGAAGACCGTACATTATATGTTGCAGGAGGAGCGTGCCAATGCTGCTGTCTATCTTTTGCAACTTGATAGTGCAAATTATCAGATAAAGGAGCTTTCAGATAATCTGGAGCAGTTAAAGCAGCGTGAAAGTGAGCTCGTACCATTAAATGAAGCACTGAACCGAAAAATTGTTGAGCTGGGCGCTGAATTACATGCCAGGAACAATTATCTGGAGGAACAACTGCGTATTCAAAAAGAGAAAGAGGAATTGTTTTCGGAGAAGGAGCAGATTTACAAGGAAGCCATTAACAGTACATTGATAGATAAAGTTAAGCTGGAAGGCCAGATTTCAGTAAAAGATTCCCGACTTGATGGCAAAGAGCGTGAGATCAACCTCCTTCAATTAAGTATCGATGAAAAAAGCCGTGATATTCAAAACCGCAATCTTGAAATCCAGCATATAATTGCGGATAAAGATGCAGCCGATAGACGTATCGATACTTTGCGCACCACCTTGACCGAAACGGAAAAAAGCCTGGTCAGGTCGGGAGAGCAATTGAAATACACGGAGTTGAAACTGAAAGATTGTGAAAACCGCTATGCGACTGTTACCAATAAAAAAAAGAAAACCCGCGTTGTTCAGGGTTTTGCCATTAAAAATTATCGCACACCTGATTTCGCCCTTGCACCAAAAGATGCGAACAATCCTGGTATTTATGTGATCACCAACAAAAACACAAGTAATATTGAATTTGATTTTGTTACCGGGGCCAGTTTTATGCTCAGGGACTTATCGAAACCTGACGCGTCTCTCACCTACGATGTTGGTTTCTTTCTAGGGTTTGGTGGCAATAACCTCTTTAAGAACTTTTACCTTGGTCCGAACTTTAAGCTGTTTGATGTATTACACGTTAACCTTGGAGTCAATATCCGTGAATATGAAGCCTTGAAGGAAGGATTTAATGTAGGTGATAAGCTTGATGCCGGCATTGCAATTCCCACCACAAATGAGTGGAAAATCAAACCTTATCTTGGTTTAACGTTCGATCTGGAATTGTTGACAATGATAGGGAAGAGGTAGTTTTTGCAGGCAATAGTGAATGATATTTCAGACAGGATTGACAGTATGCATAGAAAACCCGATATTTTAGCGAATGCCATAAAATCTTCCGGCAACTTGCTCATAGGTTGATCCGTCGGGAAATACCATCGGAGGCCCAAAGTCAGGATTGGTAAGGAATTCTGTATCATGTAAGGTAAGAATAAAGGCTTTGAGTTCCGCTTTTTCGACAGGTGTAAGTTGTACTCCGTTTTCAGCCACGTGGTGCATGAGTGGGTTTACATAGGGTGACATCTTTACATGATGCGAATAGAAATCTATGACATCATCAAGTGTTTCATAGCGCCCGTCATGCATGTAGGGCCCTCCAAGGGATATATTACGTAGTGTGGTGGCTTTATAGGCGCCCTTGTCCTTTGTTAATCCGGTGATGGCGTATCTGTCACGGGGATCATCAAAAATAGTGTCTTTACCGTTGTTGTAAAACAAATTGGTCGTGAATAATGGGTTTCCACTGCTGCCATGACAATGGAAACAATCCGCACCTTCTTCGGTTGTAAACAGGATGAAACCATTAATTTCCTGTTGTGTTAGTTGTTCTTCACCGAGCATGTATCGATCAAATTTTGAATTTGCAGAAACCAGCGTTCGTGCAAACTGAGCAATGGCTTTGCTTATGTTGTTCATGGTCACCGTGTTAGAGCCGAAAGCATTCAAGAACAAATCAGCATATCCGGGTATAGATTGAATGAGCGCTTTGGTTTGGTTGGTATCACCATTCATTTCATGAGGTGCTGTCACACCCATCCATACAACATCTTCGAGCCGGCGACGGCTATAGTCGGGATTGGATTCATCAATATATCCATTCCAGAAATATCCATTCTGGTTCCATACTAAATTTATCAGTGGAAGTGGATAATGCGGAGTTTCGGCTCCTGAAAGTCCAAAAGTTTTTCCGTTTTGAAAGATCGGATGATCAATTCCTGGTTCAAAATTTCTGGATTGTACATGGCAACTTCCACAACTTATCAATGAATCATGCTGTGTTCTGCCCGACAACCGTCCGTCATAAAAAAGATATCGTCCAAGGGTGATGCCCTCCACCGTGAGTGGATTATCGGCAGGAATATTGAGGTTGGTGGGGAAATACTTTGGAATTTCTAATTCGTAGGGTGTAGGGTTATAAGTTACCGGATCCGGCTCTTTTCCTCCGCATGAAAAAAGAAAACTTAAGGCGATGCATTGTATTGTTAGAATCAGTCTTGACATCGAAATAGTGTTGTTTTAGTGGTATAAAGGTAAGTATTTTTAGGATAATAAACTATGCATGCAGTTTCACTCCCATTAAATCAGTAAATTTTAACTACTTTTGCACAAGGGATAATTTTTTATATATTTACCATTAAGCTGTTGACAATCAGCTCAATATATTTAACGACAATCGCATGGGATTACAAGTTGGGGATAAAGTTCGGTTTCTTAATGAGAAAGGTGAAGGTATTGTTACCCGGATAATGGGCAATAATATGGTGAGTATTGCCATTGAGGAAGGTTTTGAATTGCCGGTATTGGCTTCAGATCTTATTAAAATAGAACCAGCCGGAATGGCAGGGCGATTTTTCGAAAGGAAATTGGATATTGATGTCCCTCTGGTAGCACCAAAACAAACCTATGTGCCAAAGCCTCAGGAAGTTTTGCCTTCGCAGGAAGATAATTTTGTGGATAGGGTAAGTTCATTGTTCCGGCAATCTGGGAACTTGAATGTTGAAGGATTGTTTCTTGCCTATGTGCCTCATGATCAAAGAATATTGCTGACGGGTAAGGTCGATATTTTGTTAATAAACAATACGGCAAGCCAGGTACTTTATAGTTTTTTACTGCGTGATGCAGGTGCCGATGCCTATGCCGGAGTAGATTATGATGTTGTGCCACCATTTTCTAAAATAATCCTTGAAACCATTGAGCGGGATGATTTGGAAGGTTGGTCAGAAGGTATTCTGCAGGCACTTTTTCACAATGATGAGCCAAGCCGCGTTCTGGCACCACTTCACGCTGCATTCAAGATAAAACCTGTGCGTTTCTATAAGGAAAGCAATTATCAGGATTTACGACTGATTGGACAAAAAGCGCTGGTTGTGTTGCTGGGTGATCTGACAGGCCAGTTTATTGACGAAAGCGAAGAGTCACTTAAAGGTATTGACCCTGCCGTGAAACAGAAGGTTTCTGCCATTGCTCCTCCGGCAGTTATTGATGTTTACAAAACAGGCTTTCGTGAAGCTGAAGTTGATCTCCATATTTCAGCCTTAAAGGATGATTATTCCAACATGAGTAACAGTGAGATATTGCGTTATCAGGTTGACTATTTTGCGCAAATGTTAAACAGTGCCATCAGTAATAATTATTATAAAGTCGTTTTTATTCACGGTATTGGAAATGGATCCCTTAAATCGGCAGTAATCAGTGCTTTGGCTGATTATGAGGACGTTGAATTAAGGACTGCACCTTTTGCCAAATACGGTAATGGTGCTGTAGAAATTATCTTACACCGCAATTCCTGAAGCCTAAGAATAGAGCCTGGCGGATAAAAATTGTTTTCTTTCTTTACGAGGTGTATCCCACTGAGGATCTCTGGTTATCTTTCCTGCTTTCTCTAAAGGGGGAACGGTGAGTTTAGTTGAGGCCATCTATTACTTAATGTCAATTCACTAAACATCCCGGATATCCAATAATTTTGTAATTTTGCTGCAACTTAGGTCTCAAAACGGAACAACAACGTGTTTTGTCGCTCCCTATTGCAGAAATGGGAGAGGAAAGTCGGGGCAATAAAGGGCGCCATACTTCCTAACGGGAAGGTTCCGCAGCCGGCGGAAACAGCAAGTGCCACAGAAAATAACCGTCTTGTTGCCTTCGGGCAACGAGATAAGGGTGAAAATGTGGGGTAAGAGCCCACGGCTCAGGCTGGTAACAGCTTGCGCGGGTAAACCTTATGGATTGAAAGACCAAATATACCGGAAGGCTTTGTCGAAAGGCAGGGCAGGGAGCGGCCCGCTCCTTTCCGGGGGGTAGGTCGTTAGAGCCTGAAGGCGACTTCAGGACAAGATAAATGACAGAAGCCATTTTTAATGGTACAGAACCCCGCTTATAGCGTTGTACGGCACCGTTTTTACGAATTCCCGCTCTGGCGGGAATTCGTATTTATAAACTTTCTGTATCTTCAATTTGTTATTTGTTAAAAATTGAACTCATTATCAGTTCGCCACATTACAACTGCTTATCTTTGTTCCCTTAACAATCAGACCATATGTCAAAAAATTACAATTTCAACAGAACGTTTTTTGCGGTTTTACTTGTAATGCAGTTTTGCTCACCTTTTGCATGGGCGCAAAATCCCATTCCTAATTCCGGCTTCGAAAGCTGGTCAGGAGGGGAGCCAGAAAGCTGGAGCACAATAAACCGTACTCTTCTGGGGACAACTTTTACCGCTGTAACCCGCGATGATACCGATCCTCAACAAGGAAATTCCAGTATAAAACTTGAAACCATTACCGAATCGGTTTTTCTTATTGGTCCGGTTACTATCCCAGGGATTATCACACTGGGAGAAATTATACTTGATATACAAAATCAAACGGCTACTGTTGATGGCGGTGTCCCGGTTGATGGATATCCCGAAACACTGAAAGGCTGGTTCCGTTACCTTCCCGCTACCGGCGATTCCTGCGTTATTGGCATGGGTCTTTCGCGATGGAACGGCATTTCGCGTGATACCATTGCCTATGATTATATTTCTTTTGGCGGTCAGCATCCTGATTGGCAGATGTTTACCTTGTCACTTAATTATCTTATTCAGGCTCAGCCCGATACCATGAATCTCATTTTTTTATCTTCCGATGCTTTGAACGGTAGCATTGTTGAGGGGAGTAAATTGTGGTTGGATAATTTGTGGGTCGAATATAATACTACCTCGGTTGGAGGTCTGACAGTTGAAACCCCGCTAAGTATTGTATCCATTGACAATGGAAAAGCATTACGGATAAGTGGTGATAACCATTCCGGTGAGTTGCAATTGTATAACCTGAATGGAGCACTCGTTTTCAATATTCGGGTTGAGCATACGCTTAACGTCCGGCAAATTCCCTTACCTGATTTAATTCCAGGTATTTATGCTGCCCGATATATCTCCTCTTCCGGTGCGGTATGCGTGCAAAAATTATTGGTCGCCCATTAAAATTCAGTTGATATTTTCTGATTTATTCTTTTCGTATTCTCAACCTTCGCGATTGTACATAATAAGCCACAGTCTAATCCGTTATTGCTATTAGTTTTCAAACAATGCACTGTTGATAAATTCGACTTAAATAGAGCATTTTGCAGTGTTGCCATGACTAATTTTACAGTTAAATTTTAACTCAGCATGATAAAGTTTCGTTTCGTCTTTTATCTGTCACTTTTTACGGTTTTCTATTCCGATGTGTTTGCTCAGCAGAGCTCTGGAATTGAAAATACAGCGGATATACTTTCAATATCTACCGATCTTTTTGCGAAAGAAAAGTATGGAGCCACCAGAAATTATTTTACTCCGGTTTTGCCAGCATCGGACCTTCTGCAAGATTTTGATGTGGAAAAGGATTATTTTATCTCGGCTTCTGCTGCTGAACTCCAGCATGGCGATGCGGATTTCCTTCTGAAAGATTTTTTGGAAAAGTATCCTGAAAATACCCGTACCAATCGCACCTGGCTGCGGCTTGGAAATCTTTATTTCAGGAACAATAGTTATAGCAGTGCGTTGGATGCCTATGAAAACGTTGACCGGTTTGACCTCAATCAGGAAGAAAATGCTGAGTTTACGTTTAAAATGGGGTACTGTCATTTGCGTAAGAAGGATATGAATGAGGCAATGGAGGCATTTGCAGCGGTGAAAGATCAGCAAACGCGCTACACTGGGCCAGCCACTTATTATTATGCGCACATTATGTATGAAAATGGAATGTATGAAACTGCTTTGCGCGATTTTGAACGCATTCAAAATGATGTAACCTTTAAATCAGTGGTGCCTTATTATATTATTCAGATCTATTATCTTCAGGGAAGGTATGATGAAATGATGGAGATGGCCCGGCCATTTCTCTCGGGCGCAACCAATAAGCGGACCAACGAAATCCTACGGCTGGCGGCTGATGTAAGTTACCGTAGAGGTGATTATGCTGAAGCCATCCGATTAATGGAAAATTACCGGAAGGTAAACAGGAATAAGGTTACTCGTGAGGAAGACTATGTTTTGGGATATGCTTATTACCTGAATGCCGATTATCCAAAGGCCATAGAACAGTTTCAGCAGGTAACAGGCCCTGAAGATTCTCTTTCGCAAAATGCGTACTATCATCTTGGTGATTGCTACCTGAAAATAAACCAGAAGCAGTTTGCTTCAAATGCCTTCCTTTCGGCCTGGAAAGTGCCGGTGCGCACTCCGATTTCGGAAGATGCCCTTTTTAATTATGCCAAGCTTTCTATTGAGCTTTCGTATGACCCTTACAATGAGGCTATAAAGGCACTTCAGGAATATCTTGTTGAATACCCATCTTCGCCCCGAAGGGATGAGGCATACACTCACCTGGCCAATTTGTACCTTGTGACCAAAAATTATCGCGAAGCGCTTGAAACCTTCGAAAATGTAAAGAAAAGGGACGGAAAACAGAAGGAAATCTACCAGAAAATATCTTATTTCAGAGCCCTTGAGTTGTTTGCCGATAAGCAATATACCGAGGCCATAGGTTTATTTAAAGGTTCCCTTGAAAATAAAGTGGATGAAAATGTAACCGCAGGGGCCACATACTGGATGGCTGAAGCTTATTATCGCCTTGGGCAGTATGATCAGGCACTTTCTGATTTCCGTGCTTTTTATGCTCTCCCTGGGGCGTCAAAGCAATCGTATTTTGCACTAGTGCCCTATAATATGGGTTATGTAAGGTTGAAGCAAAACAATTATGCTGAAGCCGGAAAAGAATTTTCTAAGTTTATTGACTCCCGCTCAGTTGACCAGAAGTTGCTGAATGATGCCCGCCTCAGGCTAGCTGATGCCTATTTCATGCAAAAGCAATATGCCGAAGCTGTTGCAGCTTACGACCAGGCCATCAATGCAAAAATCGCTGAATCAGATTATGCGCTTTTCCAGAAAGGATTGGCTGTTGGTGTTTCGGGAAATGTTAACGGTAAAATTACGACGATGCAACGTTTGAGTGTTGATTATCCCCGTTCTCAATACAACGATGATGCTAGATTTGAAATGGGACAGGCACAGATGTCATTGGGGCGAAACCCGGAGGCACTGCAAACATTCCTGAAACTGGCAACGGATTACCCAAACAGCAGTTTTGTAAAAAGAGCCTTGCTAAATTCAGGACTCATTTATTACAATACCAGTCGTGAAACCCAGGCACTTGAAATGCTTAAAAAAGTGGTTGCTGATTATCCGGCGTCGTCCGAAGCTCGTGAAGGGTTGGCCATTATCCGAAATATTTATGTAGACATGAATAAGGTGGATGATTATGTAAAATATGCTCAGAATATTCCATTTGCCAATGTTTCACAATCGGAACAGGACTCATTGACTTATCAGGCCATCGAAAATCGTTACATGAATGGTGATTGTCAGAAAGCTGCCGTTGATTTTGCCGGTTACCTGAACCGGTTTCCGAATGGGATCTTTTCGGTGAATGCTTATTTCTACAAGGCAGATTGTGATTCCCGCGCAGGGAAGTATGATGAAGCACTTGAGGGGTATAATAAAATTATTGAACGGCCTCGTACCCGCTTCACCGAAAATGCACTCCTTAAGGCGGCTGATATTTTGTATGGTAATAAGGATTATAGCAAGGCTTTGAGAATGTATGAACGCTTAGAGGAAAACGCTGAAAATCCGGCAAATATGAACTTGTCGTTATTGGGGCAGATGCGGTGTAACTCCAGGCTCGGTAATCATGGGATTGCCATTCAACAGGCTCAGCGTCTGCAGTCAACCGAAAGGCTTACACCCGACATGGCGGCTGAAACGCAACTTGCCATAGGAAACGCCTCCCTTGAACTTCAGCGCTACGACATGGCCAGGACTGCGTTCGAAAAGGTAATTCAGCATAATCAGGGTGAAATGGCAGCGGAAGCACTTTACGGACTTTCACTGGCAGCCTTCCGTCAGAAGGATTATAAAACTGCGGAAGAGAATGTTTTCAAACTTTCCAGCGACTATGCTTCATATGATTACTGGGTGGCAAAATCCTTTATACTGCTGGCCGACGTTTATCTTGAAACTGGTAATGAATTCCAGGCCAGGCAAACTTTGCAAAGTATTGTGGATAACTATGAAGGGAAAGACCTCAAGCAACTGGCTATTGATAAGCTGGAGATTCTTAACCGGTCAAGCGCTTCCAAACCCTCATCGGGTAGTTCATTCGATGATGATGAAGGTATTCAGATTAAATAACACTTTCTCTAAAATAAAAACGAGCAATGAATTATAAATTTCATAGGATTTCTCTCAGGATTTTGTTCTTCTCAGGTTTGTTCATTGTTATGCCAGGCACTTTATTATTTGCTCAGGGACTGAATGAACAGGTTACCGTGGTTGCAGCTTATGAACCTTCCATTCCTGATGTAAATAAGATCATCATTAACCCGGCCTCTTCCGAAACCGAAGTTAAATTGCCTGAGATGACTTATTCCATCATGCCGGTGCAATTAAAGCCTGTGTTGAATCCGGAAGCTATACCCGCAGTCAAATTGGTGAGTGAGCCACAGAAACGGCTGAAACGCAATTATGCACGGGTTGGTTTTGGTACCTATACATCTCCTTACGTGGAATTATATGCCAATACATTACGGTCAAAAACCTATAGCCTGGGTGTGCATCTTAAGCATCTGTCTTCTTCAGGCGAAATTAAGGATTATGCGAAAAGCAACAATAGCCTGAACCTTATTCAATTGCAGGGCCAAAAGTTCTTGGATGCACATACCTTGACTGTTCAGGCAGGATACCGGCGGAATGTGGTACATCATTATGGTTTTAAACCTGCTGAATTTGAGATGTTTATTCCAGAGGATGATTTAAAACAAAAATTCAATCGCATCAATGCATCTGTTGATTTCGTGTCGCGTTATCAGGATAAGGACATGTTGAACCACCGCATTTCACTTGCTTTTTCGAATGTTTCAGATCATTTTCAAACGAGGGAAAACAATATTGCTGTAAGTGGTGCTGTTGATAAGCGATTCGAATTGTTCGACTTTGCTGATTTTCAGCAGTTGGGGATTGAAACGGATATTAAATTTGCCGGATATAAGGATTCGTTGCTAAAGCAAAACAGTACCCTGGTGAGTGTGCGCCCGTTTATCGCAACTGAATTTGAAATGTACGCTTTCAGGCTTGGGTTGGATATTACGTTTAAAGGAGATACTGTATCCAAGGCTTATTTGTTCCCGTTTGCTGAAGCCCGTCTGCGTGTGATTGATGATGCATTGACGGTTAAGGCCGGAATTACCGGAGGATTACAACGCAATGGGTTTGATGTGCTTTCTGATATGAATCCTTTTGTACAGTCTGTTTTGCCGTTAGAATATACACGTGAAAAAATTACTTTTTATGCTGAAGCACGGGCCAGGGCTGGCAAACACATCAACTTGCTGGCTTCTTTTAAAGCATCTGCACTTGAAAATGCCTGCTTCTTTGTGAATGATTTCAGCCAGATCCCTTATAACAGGTTCACGCTTATTTACGATGATGCAAATCTGGTTTCCGGGAAATTTGAAGCAGAATATCATACTGCCGAAAAAATCAGGGTAAAAGCTTTCGCTGCATTCGAAAAGTGGAAGCCTGAAAATGAGCTCCAACCATGGCATAAGCCTTCGTTCACTTTGGGTGGGGATGCCTATTACAACCTCAGTGATAAAATAATTGCTTCAGCTTCTGTTTTATATCGCGGAAAACAATATGCCCGTATCACCAATGAGGTAAATACGGTAACCGTAAAAACCCTAAAAGCTTATGCGGATTTGGGGCTTGGATTGGAATACCGCTATACCCGTTCCTTGTCAGCCTTTCTCAATATGAATAATCTGATGGGAACCAGGCCTTATGTATGGTATAATTATCCCGGTTATCGCTTTAACCTGATGGCTGGAGTAACCTACTCCTTTTAAGGTCGCAGAGGGGAAAGGTGATGAATTCTATGTCTTTTTAAAAAGAACCTTGTATTTGATCAATGCTGAATGAATTCTGGTTTTTTGATTCCATATGTGTGCAATTTTTTCTTATTCCTTTCTACTGAAAAGTTGTTGATAACTTCCTTGTTTCAGGGGTTTAAAATTTGTAAAACCAAAGGATAAAAATGTTAACTTTGCTTGTTCAACTAATATTACTAATTTATTGACTATGAGTGAATTGAATAACGGTACCGGGGCCAATGGCAATGGTAACGGGAATGGAAATGGCAATGGTCATTATACGGCTGATAATATACAAGTACTAGAAGGTTTGGAAGCGGTGCGTAAGCGCCCCTCCATGTATATTGGAGATACAAGTTCACGCGGATTGCACCACCTTGTTTATGAGGTAGTTGATAATTCAATTGATGAGGCTTTGGCAGGTTATTGCAATGAGATTGATGTAATAGTACATGCTAATAATGCCATCACTGTTTCTGACAATGGTCGGGGTATTCCCGTTGATTGGCATGAAAAGGAGAAGCGGTCAGCTCTTGAAGTTGTTATGACCGTGCTTCATGCTGGCGGAAAATTTGATAAGGGTTCATATAAAGTATCCGGTGGTTTGCACGGGGTTGGTGTTTCGTGTGTTAATGCACTTTCATCCTTATTAAAGGTAACTGTATGCCGCGATGGAAAAATTTTCGAACAGGAATATAATATTGGTAAGCCTCAGTATGCCGTAAGGGAAACTGGCAGTACCGAAAAAACAGGAACAACGGTTTATTTCCAACCTGACGATTCAATTTTTACATTTACTGTCTATGATCTTGAAATTCTGAGCTCTCGCTTGCGTGAACTTGCTTTTCTTAACAAAGGCATACGTCTGTCTATTACCGATGAACGTGAAAAGGATGAGAATGGGGATTTTGTGTCAACCTCTTTTTATTCGGAAAAAGGTTTGCGCGATTTTATCGATTATCTTGACGGTACGCGTGAAAAGCTGATGCCGGAACCCATATACATTGAAGGGGAAAAGAATGAAATTCCGGTGGAAATTTCCATGCAATACAATACTTCATTCAGTGAAAACATCCACTCGTACGTTAACAATATTAATACCCATGAAGGCGGTACGCATCTTGCAGGATTTCGCCGGGGATTAACGCGTACACTCAAATCCTATGCTGACAAGTCGGGTATGCTTTCAAAACTGAAATTTGACATTTCAGGGGATGACTTTCGTGAAGGACTAACGGCAATTATATCAGTAAAGGTTCAGGAACCGCAGTTTGAAGGTCAGACAAAAACCAAACTTGGCAACAATGAGGTCATGGGTGCTGTGGATCAATTGGTTTCGGAATTACTCACTAATTATCTTGAGGAACATCCCAAGGAAGCCCGCACCATAGTTAACAAAGTTATACTTGCTGCTACTGCCCGCCACGCCGCCCGTAAAGCCCGTGAACTGGTGCAACGTAAGAATGTATTGTCAGGATCCGGACTTCCTGGTAAACTTGCCGACTGTAGTGAAAGAGATCCTGCCCTTTGCGAAATTTACCTGGTCGAGGGTGATTCCGCAGGTGGAACAGCCAAACAGGGGCGTGACCGAAAGTTTCAGGCCATTCTCCCACTGCGGGGAAAAATTCTGAATGTTGAAAAAGCCATGTTGCACAAAATATTCGAAAACGAGGAAATCAAGAATATTTTTACGGCATTGGGTGTTTCTATCGGAACAGAAGATGATACAAAAGCCCTCAATCTCTCTAAATTGCGCTATCATAAAGTGGTGATCATGACTGATGCCGATATTGATGGTAGTCATATTGCCACCCTTATCCTCACCTTCTTCTTCAGGTATATGAAGGAGTTGATTGAAAATGGATATGTTTATATTGCCACTCCTCCGCTATACCTCATCAAGAAAGGCAGCAATGAACGTTACTGCTGGAGCGAAGAGGAGCGGGTTGCTACTGTTGCTGAGTTTTCCGGAGCCGGAAAAGAAAGCAATGTTCATATACAGCGGTATAAAGGTTTAGGAGAAATGAATTCCGAGCAACTTTGGCTCACTACCATGAATCCAGAATTTCGCACCCTACGTCAGGTGACTATTGATAACGGTACAGAAGCCGACCGTATTTTCTCCATGCTTATGGGCGACGAAGTTCCACCAAGACGTGAGTTTATCGAAAGAAATGCCAAATACGCTAAGATTGATGTTTAAAATTTAAGCGTTTTAGTGATGATCCGGGAAAGTTTTTCTTTGCCGGATTTTTTTTGCCCGGGATATCGTTCAGGAGCGTTATTTGAGACTCCGGAGCTTTAACTGGTATGTTATTTGTTTAATGTGAACTTTTGTAAATTCTTCTATATTATGAAACTCAAGGTATTGGTTCTTGCCCTCAGTTTATTTTGTGTGACATCTGTGTTAAAAGCTCAGGATTATCACACGGCCATAGGTGCGCGGGTGGGATACTTTAATGGCTTAACTATCAAGCATTTCATTTCTGGTAACAATGCCATTGAAGGTATAGCCTCTTTCCGTTGGCGCGGATTTGTGCTGACGGGTTTATATGAGTGGCAAAAGCCTGTTAAAGGTTTGAGAAACCCTGATTATTATATAGG
>JAVEVB010000082.1:0-11860 GCA_034005265.1 Lentimicrobium sp. | reverse complement strand
TAATAGTAAGAACTATTTATAATTAAATGACTCCCAATTGCTTTAAAAAGATTGAACAAAGGGTTTAAAGAAGTGTAAATTATATTTCCAGTCAACTGAGAAAATGATCATTCAAATTGGATGGAAGGCTGCTGATAATATCCGGAAAAAATAACCGATGGTTTAACATGTATAGGTGAACCGGATGGTGAACGCTGCAATGGTTCGGTACTAAGGGTATTTATCAATCGCCGTACTCTTAGGAATATAATTCGTCAATTCATCTCTCTAATTTATTATTTTTGCCATTCACATATTTCTCGCCATTATGAGCAATACGCCTTCGACCAAAACTGGCTATAAATCATTCCCAAAAAATTTCTGGACTGTAATTACCATGGAATTTTTTGAGAGAGGATCTTATTATGGGGTAATGTCGGTTTTGTCGGTCTATCTCATCCTTTCCCCTGCTGAAGGTGGTCTGGGTTTCTCCAAAGAGGGTGTGGGTGTTATAAAAAGCACTATTACACCACTGCTTTACCTGTTGCCAATACTGGCAGGTGCTTTGGCTGACCGGTTTGGATACCGAAGAACCCTGATGATGGCCTTCACAGTAATGAGCACCGGATACTTCCTCACCAGCCTGTCAAGCTCCTATAGCCTTGTGTTTTTGAGTCTCATTCTGATGGCCGTGGGCGCGGGATTTTTCAAACCGGTAATTTCAGGCACCATAGCCCGCGTAACCGACGAAAGTAATTCCACCCTGGGATTTGGCATTTTTTACTGGGCAATTAACTTAGGTGCTTTTATATTCCCACTTATTTTAGTTCCATTCCTTAAAGGCATTGGGTGGAATTACATCTTTATTATGGCCGCAGTGGGTACTGGCTCCATGCTTCTGCTTAACTTATTCGTTTACAAAGAACCTCCTCGCCCGGCAAGCAGCAAACCACTTTCTGAGGTTCTCAAAGGCATACTGCTGGTGCTGAAAGATTACCGTTTTGTACTGATGATTGTAATTTACAGCGGTTTCTGGATTTTGTATTTCCAAATGTTCGACACTGTCCTTTGGTATCTGAAAGATTATATGGATATGACTCCGGTAAACAATGTGGTGAACCGGTTTTTAGGAATATTTATACAACATCCATCCTGGACATTTGATGCTGAGCATGTTACCGTTATTAACGCCGGGGCAATTATCCTACTGCAGTTGTTCATATCGTCACTTGTAAAGAAAACCCCTGCCCTGCCTACCATGATTGTGGGAATCGCGCTGGGAACCCTTGGCATGGGAATTCTGGCCATTTCAACCTATGCCTGGGTATTTATCGCAGGGCTTGTAATCTTCTCTATTGGTGAAATGACCGCTCATCCCAAATTCATCTCCTATATCGGGTTAATTGCCCCTCCCGATAAAAAGGCGCTTTATCTGGGTTACTCATTTCTTTACGGAGTAATTGGCAGCGGCATCGGTGGTATTCTCGGAGCAACAATGTACGTACATTTTGTTGATGGACTGGGCCGCCCCGGTCTGCTGTGGTTTATTTTCAGCATGATTGGCGTGGCAACCATTATCGGACTTTTACTCTTTAACAGGTATTTGAAGCCGAAGGGTAATTCTTAATTAAGTACGATACAAACATTTCAACAGGCCTTAATGTGAAGCGCTAAACCGATGAAAAACGCAATGCATTCTGGCTATCCCGGAACAATCTCAATCCATGGTCAAGCCTGGGTGATTCTAAAATTTACTTTTTGTAGCAGGATTATTATCCAATCCGTTTAAAAACGGAATATTTTTCTTTGTCTTTTTTTATACCTAATATCCTATTAAATATGTAGTTGATATTTGAGGTAATATTTGATGTCCGAATCATATTACTACTAATTGTAAACGCCTGACAATTCATTTATTCATAAAAATCTTACTATAACAGAAATCTATTTGCTTACTCAGGATGATTTTTATGCATGGTTAGTTTGCGGCCCCATTTTAGGAGAGGACAACATCAATTCTTTTATCCCCATTTTAGGTACCACTAAAATCCGGAATTTGTTGAATAGGAGTATAATTTTCACATCAACTGGTAAAGAAACCGTTCACCACAGCAATCTTTTCGTTGCTTACCGGTATGTATAATAAAAGGATAATCATGAACCCATAAAACAATAGTGTCATGGACTGTTTCTGATAGGGTAATGCTTCCTGTTTAAATCGTATCATAATGGACACCTGAAGAATACATTACCTCATCGGGGATTTGGGATGTAATTGTTTTTAAATAAGTTCATGCATTAAATATTAAAAAGCATTTTACAACATCAAGTCATTTTGTAAATCCTGTATGATTAAGTTACCTGTCTACTTTGGATGAAATAATTCACCCATTTCGGTTTTCTTTTTTAAATTTGCGCTACCTGAAAATCAGGAGAAATGTATTGATAAATTGTAAAATTCAATCATAAATGAAAGGCTCAATCGCGATTTTGGCAGGAGGTGGACCTGCACCCGGTATCAATTCAGTAATTTCATCTGTTGCCAAAGTTTTTTTAAAAGATGGCTACAAAATTTTCGGACTGCATCAGGGTTACAAAACCTTGTTCAGCGATGCACCCGATATAATGGAAATAGACTTCGCACTGGCCGATCGCATCCACAATCAAGGTGGTTCAGCGTTGGTAATGAGCCGCCATAAACCTAAAGATACTGATTTTAATACTACATTCTTTGTCAAGTACAACATAAAATTGTTGGTTACAATTGGCGGTGACGACACCGCTTCTACAGCCAACCGTATTTCTAAATTCCTGGCTGCCAATAATGTAAACATCCAGAATATCCACGTCCCCAAAACAATTGACAATGACCTGCCCCTACCTGATGGCATCCCCACATTTGGTTATCAAAGTGCAAAGCAGGAAGGTGTTAGATTGGCTACCACTGTGTATGAAGATGCCCGAACCAGCGGAAACTGGTTTGTGGTTTCAGCAATGGGACGTGAAGCCGGGCATCTGGCTTTCGGCATTGGAGCGGCTTGCCACTACCCCATGATCATTATCCCCGAAATGTTTAACCATTCCGAAGTTACCTTCGACCGCATACTGCGTTTGGTAATTTCCTCTATGATAAAGCGGAAGATTTTGGGCATAAGCTATGGGACAGCCATTGTAAGCGAAGGCGTTTTCCATTTTATGACCGATGCCGAAATTGAGTCCACAAGCATTAGTTTTACTTATGATGACCATGGGCACCCTGAGCTTGGGAATGTCAGCAAAGCACACATATTCAACATGCTGCTGCAGCAGTATATGAAAAACCTGAATCTCAATATAAAAAGCCGCCCGGTTGAACTTGGGTATGAACTGCGCTGTGTACACCCAATTGCATTCGATATGATGTATTGCGCACTGATGGGCATTGGGGTTAAACATCTCTTCGATCAGGGTCTTACCAGTTGTATGGTTGTGAGTGGGCACAACGGAGACATCTCTCCATTATACCTTAAAGATGTTGAGGATGAAAATGGTAAAGTAAAACCACGCCTCGTAAATATGGAATCGCAAAAGGCAAAAATGGTATTTAACGAAAGTTTACAATACATAGAACCAAATGATTATGAGGCCGCTCGAAAGTATGTACCGGATCCTGAAAATTATGATTTCAGGAAGATTCTGAATTGGGAATAAGCATTGGACAATTTTAAAAAATTGAGGGTTAGATAGAAGCTAAGCAGTGCATATCTTCTATCTAACCCTTTGATTTGAAGATTCGCTCTCAAATCTTCAGGTTTTTTATATTTCTTTCCTCAGTCTTTCCCTTAGCCAGATACTTTTTTAAACACTATTGCCACCACAGTACGATCGTCGCCACCCATATTTACAGTGAGTCCGTATGGACGATCGGCAGGAATATTAATCTGAGCCGCACCGGCTTTCCCGGTTAATTGTTCCCAGATGGTTACGGCCTGGTGCACACCAGTTGCTCCGGTTGGATGTCCCCATCCTATGAGTCCGCCGGTAGTGTTAATAGGAATTCGTCCATCGCGTGCAGTATGGCCTTCAATCACAAAATCAGCCCCTTTACCTTCGGGTGCAAGTCCAATGGCTTCCACACCAAGAATACCGGCGATGGTAAAGCAATCATGGGTTTCGATGGTAGCCAGATCGACAGGGGAAATCCCGGCCGATTCCAATGCCTGTTTTACCGCATGTGCAATGGTGGTGAGACGGGTAAGATCTTCGGGCAGGGCAGTAAGGTCATCAGCGGCATGGCCAACACCTATAATTTCAACAGCATCGGTCACAGCTACACCACATCTTTTCAAACCTCCTTCACTAACTATAGCAATGGCAGAGGCTCCATCCGAAACCTTGGAGCAATCAAACACATTCAAATGATCGGTAAAAGAGCGCGGATTGGGCTCGGTTGCAGCTTGTGCAGCCAAATCCTCAACTTTGTTGTCGTATTCCTGCGCAGTTGGACAAAGTCGGGCATTTTCAATAGCGTTTTTATACCAACAGGCAAATGCCTTGCGGGCTTTTTCGCGACCCACTTTTTCAAAATAAGCACCAGCCCGGTCACTGAACTGTCCCGGAAAAAAATAGGCATGACCTTGTTTTCTTCGTTGAAACCAACCAGCATAGGCCAGAATATCTGCACCATAAATAGCTTTTACAGTATTTTGGACTTCAACCCCAAGCGCAAGCACAACCTCCGAAGACCCGGATAGCACGGATTTTATACCAGTTACCAAGGCAAGCCCACCCGATGCGCAGGCTCCTTCTACCCTGGTTGAGGGTTTCATGCGAAGCCCGGAATCAACCACCCCCATAAAGGCACCCAGATGTCCCTGGTTATTGAAACGTGAAGCCATAAAATTACCGACTACACATTCATCCACCTTCCCGGCACCGCCTATCTGCTTTAGTGTAGCTTGTCCGGCTTCTTTAATGTAGTGTTCCAAACCTGGTCGCTCCTTTTTAGGATTGAACTCTTTTCGGCCGGTTCCCATGGATACAGTATTGTACCCACCAATCATATATATTTTTTTTCCTGGTTTCATGTGCAAAGAATTAAAGATTAAATAACGTAGTCATTTACAGGCCCATAAGCGTGAAAAAATCCGGTGAGCATCACGGTATTCACATCCTCAACCGAAGCCGCGACGCCCATTTCAAACAGTTGGCGGCCAATTTCACGCGAGCGACGTGCATAATCAAGCGCCAGGGTACAGCCTCGATCATTTGATTTTTTATACGCACTAAAAACAGTGTCAACAATCACGTCCTTATCAGGAGATTTTATCAGGTTTTTCCACTGCAAAACAACCGAAGGGAAAATCCCCAACAATTCGTTTACCCGGGATGCAAATTCATTGAATTGTATGTAATCCCCTTTATCCAAACAATAAACGCCCACTGGCCGCCCTTTTTCGTATTTTAAAATACCATCTTTCTGGCTGCCGTTGGCAAATTGGCCGCCTCTAATGTCTTTAGCAAAAAGTGCATCAAGCCAATTGCTGTGCAAATCTTCATCGGGCATATAAGGGTTCATCACATTCATAATAAAACGCACCACATCCACGCCTACGTAATCAATCAATTGAAAAATACCCATCGGCCGCATCAGGTAATCCTGCGATATGCGATTCATCGCGTAAATGGCTTCGTGCAAAGGCATTTCTGCCGATAATTTTTCAGCCTGAGCTATGCCATAAAGCGCATCACGCATAAAATGACCGTTGCCAATAAAGCCGGCAATATCGTTTGAGGATACCACCACTTTGCGCATGTTTTTAGCCAATTGTTGAGCAAAATCCCTCATTTCTTCAGGATTTTCTTCAATAGAAATAAGCTCCACCAATTTTTGAACTGCTGGTGGATTATAAAAATGAAATCCCAGAATGCGGCCTTCGAGTTTTGCCGAAATATTTAATCCACCGATGGGCACCGACGAGGTATTGGTAAAAAACCAGGGTTTATGTGGATTGTTTTCGTTGATCTGGGTGAACAACTTTGTTTTTAAAGCAGCATTTTCGCTTACAGCTTCAAAAATCAACATGCTGTCATATGCCGTCTCAATGCGGGTGCTGGGTCGTATAAGAGACATAACATCATCCACGTAAGCATCCAAAACATCACTGTTTTCGATAAGTTCGGCACGATCAGCATACAATTTTCGCAATAGAACGGTTTTTTTTTCAGCGGCTTTCAACACCTGAACCCGGATGTACTGCATAAGCCCGGGAAGAGCCGATGAGGTAACATCAATGGCATTCACCACATAGTGATGGCCTTTATTTTCGGGCTTCATCATTTGGTCGGCAGCCTCCATGGCTGACAACAACAAAATGCCACTGCCCATTTTTCCGGCTGCACCCAGTACAGAAATATTGGATATTCTTTCGTTATAACTCATTGATTTAAAGTTGTTTGTGAGGTTGTAAATATTGAAATTTAAAAGGCCAATCTAAAAGTTAATACGGAATTACCAAACAGGTTTGCGTTTCTCAAGAAATGCTTTCATTCCTTCGGCGCCTTGATTACCAAAAGGATCGCCAAAATGATTCTGCTCGAGTTTCTCTGCTTCAGCATACTCCATCTCTAATCCCTTTCGGGTGACTTCTTTCACCAATTTTACAGCAAGAGGGCCTCTTGAAGCGATAAGACTAGCCAAACGCATGGCTTCAATTAACAAGGCCTCCGGTTCGGTAACTTTTTGCACCAAACGCATTTGCAAGGCAGTATTTGCATCAATTACTTCGCCTGTGGTGAGTAGGTACAACGCATCTGCAAGATTGGTAAGCCGGGGTAAACGCTGCGTTCCGGCATAACCTGGAATAAGGCCAAGACTAACTTCAGGCTGGCCAAATTTGGCATAAGTTGAGGCAATCCGAAAATCACAAGCCATAGCCAACTCCATTCCACCACCCAAAGCAAAACCATTCACGGCAGCTATGACCGGAAAAGGAAGGGCCGATAATTTATTGAACACATCCTGGCCTGTTCCCGAAAATTTTCTACCCTCCTCAGGTTGCATATTTACCATCTCAGCAATATCCGCACCAGCCACAAAAGCCTTACCTTCGCCGGTTATGATGAGTGAACGGACACTTTTATCCGCAGCAATTTCCGTAAGGAAATGATCCATTTCCTTAAAAAAAACTGAATTCAGGGCATTAAGTGAAGTCGGACGACTGATGGTAAGTAGAGCTACAGGCCCCTCCATCGTAGGTTTCAAAATTGTATAATCCATAATATTATTGTCTTTTTAAAAAGTGAACGAATTCTTTTTCATGAATAATCAAGCCCATTAAAAATTGCTACCTCTTTGTTAATCCGTATTGTTTTAGCTTTGCAATGGCCGGACTATTTGCAGAATCCTTCTTAAAGGCAAGCCAGTCTATTATGTCCAGGGCAAATTCATGATCGAGCATTTCAACCGGAAGAGAGGCAACAACATGACCTTGCCGCTTAACGCGACGGCCTTCATCACCTTCAGGTTTATCAACGCCCATGGATAACCGCATTAATGTGCGCTCTTTAACTTCAATGTTAATTTTTCCCTGGTGTGAGGATACATAAATATATACGACCCGGATATTTTTATACTTTTTTCTTTTAAAAAAGCGAAAGAAGTCAAAGAATGAAATCCTGTATTTTCTGCGACTCGATGAAAAAATATTCAGATGGTTGTTTAATTTAGTCTCCTTTTCCCTGCCTTCAATGCTACCAAACTCTGTACGACTTTCCAATGGAAGGTCATTTACACGATTCAGTAGCTGATACAAATCCTCAATGAAAGCATTATATTGGGCAGAAACAAGAACAAAATTCCCTTCAATTTCCACGCGCTTATTTTTCAGCGCTAAATGCCCTTTATCTTCAGTATGAAGCTTTTGTTCCTCTGCATCAAGCCAATGAGACATAACACACTGTTTTTGTGTATACAAACCTACAGGAAAATTACGATATTCACAAGCTGATAGAAAAAATCTGTTTAATCTGATTGTTGTTAGTCAATTGCCCTGTTGCCCTTAATCGCTATGATCGCTCTGTCACTCCCTTTCAAAAATCATCCTAATACGATCGCTCATTCCTACCCTCAATGTAATTGATAAACGAGCGGTTTACTACTTTGTTTCCACCCGGCGTGGGATAGTTACCGGTAAAATACCAATCACCTGTGTGTTCTGGGATGGCTGCATGCAGGTCTTCAATAGTTTGAAAAACTACCTGTACTTCGGCTTTACAATCCTGTGGGGTAACCAATTGGGAAACTTTTGCTGATATCTGTGCCGCAGTAAAAGGCCGGTAAATATCTTTCACATGATTGACGATTTGTTCTTTTGGGAGCGTTTCCTGGGCTTTACATTTCAGATATACTTCATTGATCACATGGCTCATCTTATTTTCTTTCAGCAATTCAATGGCTGCATTAAAGGCAATAAAGTCACCCAGTTTGGCCATATCAATGCCATAACAATCCGGATAACGGATTTGCGGTGCAGAAGAAGCAATCACAATTTTCTTGGGCCCGAGCCGATCCAGTATACGTATAATGCTCTTTTTCAAAGTAGTACCCCTTACGATGGAATCATCAAGCACAACCAGGCTATCAACACCAGGGTTTACAATACCGTATGTAACATCATAAACATGTGCAACAAGGTCATCACGGGCATGATCCTGAGTAATGAAGGTACGTAGTTTTATATCCTTTACCGCAAGTTTTTCAACCCTGGGTTTTAGCCGGAATATTTCATCGACTTTTTGAGGAGTAAGGTTATTGCCTTCTTTAAGAATCAGATCCTTCTTCAGGTTATCGCACACATTGCCCAATTGTTCCACCAATCCGTAAAACGCAACGGCTGCTGTATTGGGAATGTATGAAAAAACGGTAGTATCAAGGTTGTGGTTTATAGCCGATAAAATGGCCGGAGTAAGCATCCGACCCAGGCGCTTACGCTCCTGATAAATGTCCACGTCCGTTCCCCGGCTGAAATAAATTCGTTCAAAAGAACAAGAGGCTTTTTTCCCTGGTTCAAGTATTTGACTGACAGACACTTTACCATTACGCTCAACAATCAATGCATGACCTGGCAAAAGTTCCTTCACCTTGCTATGAGGTACATTCAGGGCAGTTTGAATTACCGGCCGTTCAGATGCAGCAATCACCACATCTTCATCATGGTAGTAAAAAGCAGGACGAATGCCCGACGGGTCTCTGAGCACAAAAGCATCTCCATGACCAAACAAACCTGAAATGGCATAACCACCATCCCAGTTGTGGGCTGATTGCTTCAGGATATCTTCTACACTCAGGTCGGTTGCTATTTTAGCCGTTATATCCTTTTTCTTTAAACCTTCGGCCTTATATTGAGCGTACAAACGCTCATTTTCTTCGTCCAGGAAATGCCCAATCCTTTCCAGAATGGTTATGGTGTCAGATGTTTCAACAGGATACTGACCTAAATCAAGCAACTTATTGAACAGCTCGTCCACATTTGTCATGTTAAAGTTCCCTGCCAATACCAGGTTACGTGTCATCCAGTTATTGGCCCGGATTACCGGGTGGAGGTTACGGATATCATTTTTACCAAAGGTTCCATATCTGAGGTGTCCCAAAAAAAGTTCTCCGGCAAAACCGGTATTGTATTTAAGCCATTGCACATCCATAAGCCGTTCCGGATGATTATTTACGGCCAGTTGTATCTCTTCGTAAGCCCACTTGAAGACATCTGCTATCGGCGCATTGGAGTTGGAACGGTGACGGTTGATGTATTTACTTCCGGGATTGGGATCAAACTTGATGCAGGCAATACCAGCACCATCCTGGCCACGGTTGTGCTGCTTTTCCATCAGCAAATGAAGCTTATTCAATGCCCAGGTGGATGTACCATAACGGTTTACATAATATTCCAGCGGCTTGAGCAATCTTACCATTGCGATTCCACATTCATGTTTGATTTGCTCGCTCATATTGTTACAGATTTGATATTATCTTTTATATTTGCGGAATTGATTAAAACCCTTTCCATTAAAAGAAGTTGCAAAAATAAACAATTATGCAGCCCATTTTAAATAAAATGCCCTTAAATGGAAAGTGCATAGGCTGAATATTACAGTACTCATAATCAACATTTTACAAAATTAACAAGCCTGCTTTCATGAACACAAACTCCATGTTGACAATTCGTTATGGCATCCCTGATGATGTCCCCTTCATTGTTGAATGTCAACTCAAAATGGCTTTAGAAACCGAACAATTGGAATTAGATCAGACCACCGTTACCAAAGGAGTGGAAGCGGTTTTTAAAGATCCTGCAAAAGGATTCTATATTGTGGGAAGCACAAATGATACTAAAGTAAGTTGCCTGATGATCACCAAAGAGTGGAGTGACTGGCGAAATGCATGGGTTTGGTGGATACAATCGGTTTTTGTAAAACCTGAATTCCGCCAATCGGGAATTTTCGGCATGATGTATGATAACATCAAAGACCTGGTTATGGAAAATGGCAGTGTCCCTGGCATCAGGCTTTATGTAGATAAATCAAACACCCGTGCACAGGATGTTTACCGTAAAGTTGGCATGAATGGCGAGCATTACAGCACTTTTGAGTGGATGAAGTAACCAGTTGGAGACCAAATTATACAAAATTAAAAACCCATAATTTAAATACCCATGAAAGCAAAAATTCTATTAACAGCATTTTTTTTATCTGTAATGCTTTCTTTTGGCCAACGGCCTCAACGCTGTGATGTACCCTTGCCAGATGCTGTTTTTAAACAAAAGCGTCAGTCTGTAATACTACAACCCGAACAGCAAAAATTGAAGGTTGCTCTGGCTATTGCTTCGAACAACTGCCTTTCGGTAGAACAAGTGAAGGATATTGCCGATTTATTTATAGATGATTTTAGTCGGCTAAATTTTGCCAAAGCGGCCTGGGAGAATACGGTTGACCGCGAAAATTACTATTATGTGTATGATGCTTTTGCCTATTTCTCAACGGTTTTCATGCTTCACGATTATATAAAGTCGGTTGAAAGCCATCCAAATGACTATATTCCACCTTACGAACCACCACTCAGCCTTAATTTTCCGGCATTAGATTATCCTGCCTATGAAAATTACCGCGGAAGATCCAATTGTAATTATCCAATCAGGGAAGATGAATTCATGAAGCTTGCCCGGCAGGTAATTTCCAATACTTCTGAAATGAACCGTACCCTAATTCTTAGCCAGATAGCCCACAACAATTGCCTGAGTGTGTCCCAGACCATGAAATTATCTTCACTATTACAGTCAGAAGACAACCGACTTAACTTTTTCAGCGATGCCATATCCTCCGTTTTTGATTTGGATAATCTTCCTTTTGGTGCCCAGATGTTTGCGCATATTCCAAATAAAGCAAGGTATAATGATTTAATCAGCAAGCCATTCACATCTCCACAACCCATTGGCCCGCAACCCTGTTTAGTCCCCCATGAAGATTTTACTCAAATTATGGCATCGATTAAAAAGGAAAGTTTCAACAATACAAAAATCACCCTTGCAAAGCAGATTCTTCGCAGCAAGCAATGCTTTTCCGTCAATCAGGTAAAAGAGATGATTAAGTTGTTCAGTTTTGATGATTCAAAACTTGAAATTGCAAAATATGCCTGGGATTATACCATCGACCGCGACAACTATTACCAGGTAGCCGATGTTTTTTCGTTCAGCAGCAATAAGGAAAAGCTTATGAAATTTCTTGAGGAAAAATAAGTTTTAGTCGGTTAGTCGCTGGTTGGTTATGTATTGGGAAGCAGAATTACCCGAATAGTTTTTCTTGTAACCTGTCAGGAGTAACATGAACCTGATTATTCAGAAGATATTTA
>JAVEVB010000081.1:0-11959 GCA_034005265.1 Lentimicrobium sp. | reverse complement strand
TAAAAGGTGAGTCGTTAAGAAAAAAAATCTAATCCCAAAATTTTGCTATTTTTACCACCTCTTCTGTCACTGAATTAGTGGCCTACTTTGCTCCGGAATAGTGGCCTACTTTCACCGGAATATTCAGATTACATGCGATCAGCAATGCTAAAGACAACAGGACTATAAATTCTTTCATTTTTTTGAAGTCTTAATGGTTATTAACAAACCAATGAGTGTCCGTCCATAAAGTCCAATATCTGAAAAGTGTGGATAAAAACATTGCTGATTTGTAGCTTGCTATTCATGAGATCTATATTATTTGTCATTGGTGTCCGGATATAACTTATAGATTTCTCCCTACGGTAGGAATGACAGGTCATCATAGCGAAACGTAGTGAAGTAAAGAATCTAAAATGTTGAACCATTGTTATACCGGACAAATGTGACTATTTAATTAATTATTTCTTAAATGAAGTCAACATCAGCAAAGGATTATCAGTTGCTTTTACACCTTTCAGCTTTTCAAGCAGCTCAAGACGTCGGTGCTCAGGCAGAAAAGAGCATTCTGTTAAGTTATTCTCTATACAATTAACCGCAATATAAGCTTCTTTCTCACTAATAAATTGATCATTGTAGGAACAGAATATAACGCCAGGATAAAATATATTTGTAGAGGGACTGAGTGAGATAACCGTTGGTTTAAAATTTTTATTGTTTATAATTAAATTACAGTACCTGCCTTCAGTGAGTGGATTAGGGAAAAGTAAATTTGTATATTGTTGATTCTTTACCACGTAAAATATTTCGCCTACTAACTTCATCTTTGTGAGATCGGATAGCATTGCGTAAGGGTCTTCAAGCTCTTTCGAAATGTTGATATCCTCTCGTGAAGAGGAATATTTGCCAAAGTTGATCAAAAACTCCGGGCGTAAACCTTTCTCTGTTAAGCTAAACAATGTATCATTGCCAATCGGAGGTGTAAGCATCGTATAATCATTGCTTTGATTAAACCGGCTTGTTCCTGTAGTAAAATATTTCAGTCCCACGTGTGGTCTTAATTCTCCTGCTTCATTTGAGTATAATAACAGATATTTCTGGTCGTTTTTTTTTAGCGAAACTCCGTATCTGTCCATCCAATAGTAGGAAATTCCATTTTGAATATGAATACCTCTTGGGGATATTGGCAGTTCTTTCCTCTGAATATTATATTCGTCAAGAAATTTTAAATTTTTATATCTCATTACTCTGCCTTGGGTCGTCAATAGATAGATAATACTATTATCAAGACTGAAATCATGAATTTTAATTGTTTCTCCTGGTCCTTTACCTATTTTGGGTATTGTTTCGACAAACTTTCCGTTTTTGTCAAAAATACACACCCTCTTTTTATCCATAATATAATAGTAATTCTCATCGGCAACTATTTTTTGAATTCTTGAAAGGATGGAATTCTCAGTTGTCTCAAGAACAACGAAATTAATATCTGAAACAAACTCTCCCCAATACTCAGGAGAATTTACATTTTCTATATCAGGTGAAACAACATTCAGGCTATCTGTCCCGGAATTCTTTTCTTTGGCTGTACATCCCGATGTTTCAAAAAATGCGAGAGTAATCAGAAATAATAATGCAAAGTTAAATTTGTTGAATTTTTTCATATAGAACGGTATTAGTTTATTTGTCCTTAAAAGTTGCCAGCATAAGTACCGGATTGTCAGTTTCTTTCACATTTTGTAAACCCTTAATAATTTCCTGTCGTCGGGGGGCTGATAAAAAGTTGCAGGTTGTTTTGCCTTCATCAATTAATTTGCAAACCTGCCAGGCATCCAATGAAGAAACAAAGTATTCGTTATCTGAAAGATAAAGCTTTTGGGGGTGAAAGAGATTTTCAGGTGCACCAGGGAATGCGAAATATTTGATATCTCCGGTATGGGTATTTATCAAAGCACGTTTATAGATGCCCCGCTTCATATTGTGCATATTTACCAATAAATAATTCGAATTGTAAACGATATCACCATAAGCATAGGTTATATCGTGTTCATTAATAAAATGAACAAGTTGGTCGCTTTTAGCAAAATCTATTCTATTCCTGGGAGTTAAATCAGGAATATTATCATTGTTATCCGTTATTTTTAAATGGTATTTTTTAATGAAATTTCCATTAACTATTGAGAAAATTGTATTATTAAGAGATGATGGGGTTATTCCCCACTCATCTTTGCCACATTGAATAAATTGTGCTGAAGCGAAAGAGAAGTGCGTATAAGGCAACATCATTTTCTTTATATTCCCTTCGGAATCAGAGATGCTTAAATGGTACTTGTATTTAACATCATCACTTTTATGCCATAAAAACATTGTATCAAAGTTAAACGCGCAAATATTGATGGGATGTCCTAGTCCTTTCATATTGATGTTATAAAAAGATTCTGATATGGGGGTTCCGTCTTTGTCAAATACCAGTAATTTCCCATTATCTAGCGCATATATTTTACCGTCAATTGATAAGGAAAAGTCGAATAAGTGATTCACCTGAAAAGGAGCTTTGCCCCTTTTGCAAATATTATTGATAAATTTCCCTTTTATGTTAAATATATATATTCCTGTCTTTCTGCACATTATGAATATTCTGTTATCGGTAATTATGATTTTATCTATTTCACTCAAAATGGCATCATTTGAAGTTTCAAGCGGAATAAAATATACGTCAGATAAAAAATCATCCCAACTGGATACGGGAGGATTATCCTTAATAGAAATTTCAAACTCCTGTGTTGATACTGACTGATGTGGTTTTGAACTGCATGCAAAGGCAGTCATTGAAATCACTATTACACAAATTAATTTATACATATTTATATTACTTTAATATTGAGCGGTGGAAGCCACCGCTCAATATATTATTTAACTTGTGAAGAAATTCAGAATAAAATAATTCAATAGGTCACAGTCTATTTTAGAATGTTAAAACATTTTATTACAAAAAATGCTTTGGCCTGAATGAATTAATTTTTTATTTTCACATAGCGAAATCTTTATGTGTCAAAATATATATACAGTTCTGGCACATAGTGTACAGGCCCAATCCTCATATGAAGTCCATTGGCCATTGGTGCATGTATAACACTCACCTCTAGTGTACGTTAAGCCTGGAGGTGCTGGAATGTCGCAAACCCATTCTGTGGCATCATATCTAAATTCAGGTGCCGAGAAAGCTGGTGCAGGAATCAAAATAAGCCATAATCCCAGCGCGATAGCATTTATTGCTATTATTAGAACAATTTTTTTCATAAAGGTGTTGCTTTAAGTATGAATAAAAAACTTATGAAATACTGTGCTCATAAGAAAGAAATGAAAAAAAACTTCACGGCGGCACATCCTTCACCGCCACATTCTGCCAGTGTAAAAGCGTGGTCTTGCGGTGTGGATGTGCAAATGGGTTTAAAAGGTTAGGGTTAAAATAAAGGATATTATGAAGACTAAGCTCTCTCTCTCCCTGCGCACAGAGGTTTTGGCCAGGGGAGGGGATGAAGCGTGTAAAAGGTTTTGTATGGCTTGTGTGTGCTGCATATTAATGGGATAAACTATCTGTAAATATAATATAAATTGAAGGTTGAAATGAGGCCCGTTTCATATTCGTACGGAATCAATTCATATTCGTATGCATTCGGTGCGTATTCGTGTTCTTATATTATGAAAATAAACTCATTTTTAGTGTGAAAGAGCGTAAGGATAGTATAGTGGTGCTTTATTGATGAAAAATTAGGGCTTACATAAGAAGCGAATAATTGCCCGCTTATTTTAAAAGAACTTTACGGTATAATTTCTGCATCGCTGCATTCTTTAGCGGATTGCCTACAATCAATATCTTGTTATTTTTATCATTAGTGTCCCATTAAAATCGGGACGTATTTAAAAATTAAATAAAGTTGGCTCATTAAGCCTAAAACGTTCTTTGTTATTTTGAAATTTAGTTTTCCCGAAGAGGTCTCGAAGATGAGTTTTGTCAGTTAATGAAATACTCAAAATTTGCAAAACCTCATATGTACTTCTATCAAGGTGCATGTCTTTTTGAACGATTGCAACTAAGCAGTAAGTGCATATAGCAGCATATAATTGAATTCGAACTGCATTTTGAGTAGTCCCCCAGAACTTTTTAATTTTCAGATGCTGCTTTATCCATTTAAAGAAAAGCTCAACTTGCCAGCGATTTTTATAAAGTTCAGCTATTTGAAGAGCAGAAATGTGCATCGCATTGGTCAAGAATACAAACTCGCGTTTTTGTTCTTCATCCCAATATCTGACCAGTCGAAAATGTTCGGGATAGTATTGCTTGGGATAAAAACCTGTCAATTCAATCGTTACATCTGAAAGTACATTTTTGAGTAACTTACGTTTCCATTTGATGACCTTGTATTGAAGATTTTTTTTTGCTCTGATAACGAAGAAAGCTCCTATCTGATGAATCTTATACAACATCTTGAAATGGTTGTATGCACGGTCAAATATGTAATATGATCCTGATTCATAGGGGATTTCTTTCATTGCCGTAGAGTCGTGAACAGAAGCTTCGGTAATATGAAAGAATGCAGGAATTTGCGTTTCCACATCGTATAATGTATGCACTTTGATTCCCCCTTTTTTCTTACGGAACTTCGCCCACCAGAATACGGAAAGACATAAGTCAATGGTTGTTGAGTCAAAAGCGTAAACATTACCATCAAGTTTGAAGATGTCAGTAACTCGTTTCTGTCTGGCTTCATTCACCAAATAGTAAGCAAATTCTTCAAAAATGTGATAGTCTCTGTCCTGATTAGCTCTTGCCAGAGATGATTTCGAAACATTCTTTCCCATACCCAAATGATAAGATTTGGAATGATGAGCTTCAAGAGCGACAATCAAATCTCTCAGGCTTTCACGATTTGACAATTGTCCAAACATCAGAGCAAGCAACTGGTTCCAACAAGTGAAATGCTTTACGTATTTGTCACCGTCATACTTGGTCACAATACGATTGAACTTACTTCGATTCAGAAAAGAGACCAGTTGTGCGAAAACGTATTTGTCTTGAAACATATGCATTCAGATTAATCTGATGCAAAGCTAAAATTCAAGTCCGTTCGCTCTAAAAACCTCTACATCTTACTGAATTTCAATTATTTCAAAGAACTATTTTAAATTTTAATGGGACAGCAATGAGATACACTATTGTATTATCATCCGTCTAATGCTTACACCTCGTGAATTTCCCAGACGATACAAATAAAGACCTCGCTTTAGATTCCCTTTGGTAAAAGTAACCTCGTGTATACCATTATTAAGGGATTGATTGATTAAAGTTCTTACCAAACGACCTTCCAGGCTATATACTTCGAGCAAAACATTATCATTCTCCCTTAAATCAAAACGTATTGTTGTTTCTGAATTAAAAGGGTTAGGTTGATTTTGGTCAAGTATAACTGTTGCTGAATTGTCCTCTATACCCAGGGCAAGTATAAATTGATGAAGAAATTCCCAGGTAACGGATATTTGGGCATACAATTCAGGAGAAGCACTCATCAGCATAAATTTATAATAGTCGCCGGGTGTAAGTAGGTTCATGTCAAAGGTCGTTTGGAAATATTCATCATAAGAAACATCAACCATAAATATTTCATTCTGAAATATTTTTACAGACGCACAACATTCCACCGGATTCCAGGGTGCCAATACCATATTTACATGGGTAGGGTCTATAACTTCAAAATCAATTGATTTAAATCCCGAACACGAATTGACCAGCACAGTGTCTGAATTGATTATCGCGTATATCAAGTATTCTGGAGGTAAAATAGTGTCAAATTCACCCTTATCGTTAAAACTAAAAATAGAATCAGATGAAATCAGTATTTCCGGGGTAATGAGTTGTATCGGTTCAAACTGATTACGTTGTTTATATACCAAACAGCCTTGTACGGTTGCCTCGCCATATGCATCCCATTGAATATTAACACTATCTGGAGTGCCAATGGCAAAAGCATGTGTGCTATTTAGTGTCTGGGACTGTGTAGTGATGCTGACAAAAATTGCAGCTAAAAAAAGAAGTTTTGTTTTCATAATGGTTGAGTTTTGGTGTTTAATGAATTAGCAAAATGGAATGAGCAATTTGAGCGATGTTATCATTCTTTCCCTGAGAAAGGTAACGGAGATGTTCATCAACGTCAACTTTTGTTTTGATAATCCCGATGCTTTGCCAGATTTTATAAAGCGCAGAACATCTAAGAAATAGTAATTGATCACTTGGCGTAAGTGAAATGTTTTTTATATTTTGCAAATAACTTAACAGAGCATCTTCGTTTTCAAAAAGTGGTTCATTGGGTAGGTTAATTGTTTGATAAGCAATTTTGTAGTGTGCAGGGAATACTAATGGTTCCAAATTTTCAGTGCTATGATCTGGAATCACATAAAGAATTTCTCCTTTGACAATTATTATGTTTGTCTTACCAATAAGGCAGGTTGCAGTGGGCTGACAAACTCCATTAAATGGAATAAGAAGCCAAAAATACAGGATGAATATTTTTATTTTCATTTTTTTATAAAATTACAAGTTTTTGATTGCCAATTGAAGCTCCATTGCAAAATACACGGATAATGTACATCCCTTTAGGCCAACCTGATACATCTACTGTTTGTGGTGATGTACCCGTCATGATGAGTTTTTTATAATCAATTCCCTGAATATTTGAAGCTATCACCTCAATCTTGTCAAGATCATGTTCTTTGCTTAGGCTTAACGTAAATTTATCAATACATGGATTAGGATAAACCTCAAACCCTGGCCTTAGAACAGGCTTGTTCTCTGGAATTGATAAAGAGTTCACAACAGTAACTATTCGGCAACTATCGATAAAAATCTCACTATATGTGATGGGGTGAGGGCACAGGCTGTCGTAGGTCCGGTTGTCTTGTACAAGTGAATCTGAGACCAACATAGAATTCATCTTTGCAATAAAGAAATCTCTGTCATATGCGCTATGCCTGTGATGATTGACGGAAAGGATTTTGTTGTCATCGGTTTTGTTTATAAATAGCCATTCTGTTTTGTCGTAAAATATTCGCAACGCCTCAATGGAGAAACCTGTATCAAAAACACTGGTATCAATGCTTATTATGGCTGGATATGCCTGTGTAAAAGAAGTAAGATAAGGCATACATAGTGAATACATTTCTTTCATCCGGAGAATGTCAATAAAAAACAGGCTATGGCATTCAGGGGATATTTCTTGAGGCTTTACACTTTTATAGTGGATCAATTGCCCATCCTTATCCCACTCTATTATTAAACCGAATTGAAGTCTGCTGTCCCCCAAAAGCTGACGTGCAGTACACATAAAATGCCCATTTTCTAATTCCACGCATCCCCACCCGGAGCCAAAAAGGGTGTCAGCCAGCCCAAATGGGCTAAGCCACTTTTCATTGCCTTCATCGTCAAACAGTGCATAGAATGGCCTTAATATTATTAAGTCATCAAATGGATTTTTCCAATATACTCTTCCTGATATTAGGTAATCGCCATTCTTTGTGCGTAACATTCGCTCGCTGTATGGGTTGTAAGCATCTGCGTATCTGTTATGGTCAATCACCGGTCTCCCCCACAATACATTGCCGGTAGCATCCAATTTCACAAGAAATGTATTTTCAGTATCATAATCCCCATAAGAGTTTAAGGTTAATATATATCCCCCATCATCGGTTTGCATTATGTTTTGTGCCCAGGATAAAAATCTGTCGGTCTCAAAAATAGTGCACCATTCCTGTTCGGCGCATTTGTTTAGTTTGAATATAAATGGTTTTGATTCTTCGCCAGTTTCACCAAGATAGATGAACCCTAAACATATATAACCACCATCTTGGGTTTGTTTAGTATCAATTATTTGAACGTCATTGTGGCTTCTTATAAGCTTCGTCCACAATGTGTCCCCATTAAAGCTTGTCCTATATAATGTTACGAACTGGATTCCATGGTAAATTTTTGTAGAAGCACCAACAAGATAACCTTTATCATTAGTGTTTACAGTGAAGGCACAGTAATCATAAAACATTGTTGTGCCATAATAATGCTCCCAAAACTGGGCAGAGCCTTGTTGCATTGCAACAAACAGGAACAGTAAAACTGTATAAGCCTTATTTTTCATAAGAGGGGTGTTTAACCTCCTGCTGACAATAGAAATTGCCAGCAGGAGGTTTGTTGGTTATTTAACTACTGTAAAGTTGCTTGATTCAATCCACTTGTCATTGTTGATTAATGAAATGACATAGTTACCAGGGGCCAAATCACTCACGTTGATAACTTTTTCAAAAGACTTGGCTTCAACGCTCAGTCGTTTTATTAGTTTGCCGCTTACGCCATGAATTTCCAATGTGGAATATCCTGCCAAATTATCCGAGGAGTGTTTAACAACAATGAAATCTCTTGCCGGGCACATTTATGGAGGCACATCCTTCACCGGCAACTTATACCAGAGCCCAAGGGTGGCGTTGCGGTGTGGATGTACAAATAGGTTTAATAGGTTAGGGTGAAAATAGAGGCTATTGTTAAGAGGGGAGAAGTATTTCTCTCTCTCTCTCTCTCTCTCTCTACGCGCACTGGGGTTTTGCCCAGGAGAGTGGGTAAGGCGTATAAAAGGTTTTGTATGGCTTGTGTGTGCTGCATATTTATGGGACAAACTATCCGTAAATATAATATAAATTGAAAGTGGAAATGAGGGTTATTTCATATTCGTACGGAATCAATTCATATTCGTATGCATTCGGTGCGTATTCGTAGGGAGGATTATAGGCATAGGCATCAGGTATTTCCTATTGATTATAAATTATGCTTAAATCTATTGGAAAATGGTTGCATGGCCACGCTTTCGTCTTTTATATCAATTCTTTTAAAGTCAAGGATATAAATTGTATTTTTGAAAACCAGCATTTTTTGTAATTCAATTCATTTGTGATGAAAAAAAAGTTCCTTAAAGCACTCCCAACCTTAATTCCTTTGGTGTTGTTAACACTATTTGCTGCGCTTGTCTATTTTCAGCCTCAAAACCCGGATAAGACCAAGCAGTTTATGTTGGAGCGCACCGGCTTGCAGAAGGAGCCCGGATATTTACCCAACGATTGGATGGCAAGGCAACGGTCCTATCCGCAAGGCAGGATCAACTCGGCATCTTACCTCACAGCCATGCGTCAGGCAAATGCCATGCATCAGCAGGCAACACGGAGTAATTTTACCTGGGAACTGGCAGGGCCAACCAATATCGGGGGAAGAATCACCGATATAGAGATGCCTGTTGGCTCAACATCAACCATCTACATCGGTGCAGCTTCCGGTGGAATATTTAAAACATACGATGAAGGGGCAACCTGGGCCAATATTTTCAGTCAGGCAGCGACCATTTCCATTGGTGATCTGGCCATTGGCAGGGCGGATACCAACCTTATTTACGCGGGTACCGGAGAAGCCAATGCTTCGAGCCAGAGTTTTATGGGCGATGGTATGTATAAATCGACCAATGGAGGAGAGTCCTGGGAACATGTCGGTTTGGAGCAGTCCTCCTTTATTGGCCGCATCATCATTGACCATCAGAACGAAGAACGTGTTTTTGCAGCAGCCTGCGGTAATCTCTTTTCCCCGGACGAACACCGCGGTATCTATCGCACCACCGATGGCGGGCAGAACTGGGAAAAGGTGCTTTTCCTAAGCGATTCCACTTCGGGCATTGACCTGGTGCAGCATCCCACCAATCCGGATATTCTTTATGCTACAATGTGGGAACGCATGCGTGGATTGAATTACCGCCGCTCTTTCGGGCAGACTTCCGGTATCTGGATGACCACGGACGGTGGTGATACCTGGTCGGAACTCACGGCTGGACTGCCTGCCGGAAGCGATGTGGGCAGAATAGGACTCGCCATTTCGCCCTCAAATCCTTCAGTATTGTATGCTTTCTACGACCAGCAATCTGAACAGGCGGTTTACCGCACCAATAATGGAGGGGCAAACTGGACCCGGACCAATGACAATGCCATACAAGGCATGAACAGTACCTTTGGCTGGTATTTTGGTCAGGTAAGGGTGGATCCTTTCATCCCCGACGTAATCTATCTGCTTGGGGTTGATCTTTATACCTCCCTGGATGGTGGAAACAATTACGATCAGTTGGCCGGGTATTACAACAGTGATGAAATTCATGTGGACCACCATGCACTGTTTATTCACCCGGTTACGGGTAGAATCTATGAAGGGAACGATGGCGGTTTGTACACATCGGATGACTTTGGTGATACATGGAATTGGGTCAATAACATCCCGATTACGCAGTTCTACGATATAGAAATCGCATACCAGAATCCTGAGCGGCTGTTTGGCGGAGCGCAGGATAACAATTCAATACGGACAAAATTTGGCACTGTTGATGGCTGGGACCCCATTCTTGGGGGTGATGGTTTTTACGCACTGGTGGATTATACCAACTCAAACATAGTATATGCTGAATATCAGTGGGGTAAGCTACACAGGTCCACCAATGGTGGTAATTCAATGTATGCCATCAATGATTACTGGTCAGACGACAGGGTGAACTGGTCGGCTCCGGTGATTATGCATCCTCAAAATCCCAATATTTTATATTTTGGTACGTATAGGGTCTGGAAGACCACCAACGGAGGTTCAAGCTGGAGCACGATGAGTGGCGATCTCACCAATGGTGATGATGGCAGCACATTCCATACCATCAGCACGTTGGCTATTTCACCCATTGACCCAAATATACTATTGGCTGGTAGTGATGATGGCAATGTGCACATTAGTGTGAACGGTGGCCTGATCTGGAATGATATTAGTGTTGGCTTGCCCGACCGATGGATTACACGGGTTGCCGCCGATCCTTTTGATGCGAATACCATTTATGCAACCTGTTCCGGTTTCAGGTGGGACGAACCTTTGCCGCATGTTTACCGGTCAGGTGATCTGGGGCAAAACTGGGAATCCATCAGCGCCAACCTGCCCGAGTTGCCGGTAAATGCTTTTATTGCCGATCCAACCGATGAAGGCAGATATTTTGTGGGTACCGATGCCGGGGTTTTTGTGAGTTATGATTTCGGGCTGAATTGGGAAAGTCTCAACCTCGGTTTGGGCAATGTGCCTGTGATGGCTATGAAAATTCACGATACCGAAAGGGTGTTGGTGATTGGAACCTATGGATTATCGGCCTATAGGCTTGATTTGTCAGAACTGAGTGTGGACGTTCCTCAAGCCTTACGGCCAGTAACTTCTCTGGTGCTGAATGGAGTATATCCTCAACCTTTCCTGAGCCAGACTGCAGGAAATGTCTGGGTGGAAGTTTCCTCAGGTGCAGATGCGCTGGCTGTAGTCCGGCTTTATGATATTCATGGCCGGGAGCAATCTGATCCCATAGAAATAAGGCTTATAGCCGGTTTAAACAAGGTTCAGCTGAATCATTTTGTGCAGCATAGGGGCGGGTTAAAGGCCGGGACTTATATTGTAGGTATACAATCCGGTGGCAGACAGGTATCGGAAAAAATGATGGTTTTGTAGATTGATTACTATGTGCCTATTGTGGTTCAAAAAAAACACATAGACACATAGGACACATAGAAAGTCACATAGAAATCCCTATGTTGGTTATCCCGTCAAAGTAGCCGGGACAAGTTGTGCCTGTGTGGTTCAAAAAATGAAGTCTTGACAGATAGGACTAATAGAAAATCAAGCAGAAATCCGCTATGTGAGCTATGTGCCTGTGTGGTTCAACAAAGGCACCACATAGACACATAAGTCACATAGAAAGTCACATAGAAATTCCTATGTTGGTTATCCCGTCAAAGTAGCCGGGACAAGTTGTGCCTGTGTGGTTCAAAAAATGAAGTCTTGACAGATAGGACTAATAGAAAATCAAGCAGAAATCCGCTATGTGAGCTATGTGCCTGT
>JAVEVB010000080.1:0-12072 GCA_034005265.1 Lentimicrobium sp. | reverse complement strand
CTTCATTGGCCGGAATATCTTCACCTTTCATGCGGAAGATATTTTGAGCCGGGACAAAAGCATACTGGAGTAAAGCGTCGTAAGTCATGCCGAAGTTACTTTCCGGATGAGCCGGTTCCACACATCTTTCATCCACCCAGAAGAAACGAACGGCTTCCCATGGAATTTGAGTCCGGTAGTCATCTTCAGCCAACAAGGTAAACAATTGTTTAGGCGTTGAACCACCTGAAACAGCGATGTTTAGCATTTGATTTTGTTGTTGTTTTGCTATCGCCAGTTCCTGCATAAGTAAAGCGACCGCATGTGCTGCCAGCGTGGCATTATCAAAAATATGTGTTTCAGGTTTCATGAAAAGCTATGTTTACTACTGTGACTTATGTGGTTATTTAATAATTTGTTGTGGTTCATGTCCCGATTATTCCTCCGGTTCTCTCCATTTAGTAAATTTATCTTCAAAAAGATTATTTGATTCTTTGGGTCCCCAGGTGTTGCACTCGTAGAAATACAAAGGGATTTCCGGGTTATCCTGCCATGCCTGGATAATAGGATCGACAAATTTCCAGCTTGTTTTCACGGCATCGGCACGGGCATACAAAGTTGAATCCCCAACCATGCAGTCGAGCAATAGTCTTTCGTAAGCTTCCGGAATCTTGTTTTCAGCCAGATCGGCATATTTAAAGGCCATATTCACGTTATGCACTTTATAGCCGGCACCCGGTATTTTCATGCCGAAATCAATAGCAATTCCCGCATCCGGATGGATTCGCAGGATAATCATGTTATTGGGATGCGTCAGGCAGAGTTGTTTGAAGAGCTGATGAGGAGCATGTTTCAAATGGATTACCACTTCTGTGACCCTTGCCGGAAGGTGTTTCCCCGTACGAATATAAAAAGGTACATCGCCCCATCTCCAGTTGTCAATAAAGGTTTTGATGGCGACAAAAGTTTCTGTTTTGGAATTTGGATTTACACCCAACTCTTGCCGGTATCCGGGATTCATTTTGTCACCTACCTGCGTTGCGATGTATTGTCCCCGTACGACCTGATTTGGCACATCAGCAGCTTTAATAGGACGTAAGGCTTGTAAAACCTTCACGGTTTCATTCCGGATAGATTCAGAGTCGAAGATAACCGGAGGTTCCATAGCAACAACAGCAAGGACCTGAAGGAGGTGATTCTGTATCATATCTCTCAATGCTCCAGACCCATCGTAATAACCACCCCGATCGCCCACTCCGATTTTTTCAGAAGCTGTAATTTCGACTCTGTCAATGTATTTACGGTTCCAGATTGGTTCAAAGAAGCCATTGTAGAACCGGGTAACCATAATATTTTGGACAGTTTCCTTTCCCAGATAGTGGTCGATGCGGTAAATCTGATCTTCGTGAAATCCTTCGTGAAGTTTTTTATCCAAATCGATAGCAGTTGCATAGCTGTAACCGAAAGGTTTTTCCACGATAATACGTTTCCAGCCATTTTCTTCCTGATTCAGTCCGTATCTGACAAGATTGGCGGCAACTACTTCATATAAAAATGGAGGAATAGAAAAGTAATAGATGATGTTTTGTTTTACCCCTAACTCATCAGCCTGCTTTTGAATGTAGTCTTTCAGTCCTTTAAAATCCTGTTCAGTTTGATTGTGAACTTTCTTATAAAAAACCATATTCAGAAAACTTTCAAGTTTGTCGGGGGCGTTTTTTACGCCTGCAGGAGCAAATTCCAGCAGGGCAGACCTGACATCAGCACGATTAGCGTCTTCATCTTTTTCTTTACTTCCGGTACCAATGACAATAAAATTCTTCGGCAGGAAATTATCTAAATAGAGTTGAAAGATGGCTGGTAACAACTTTCGCCTCGATAAGTCCCCGTTCGATCCGAAAATTATCAGTATTTGGTCTTCTAAATTTTTCTTGGAAAACATGATTTTAATTTTATTATGCTAAGAATCCAAACAAATTAAAGGGGTGATTTGTTTTCCGGGGCGCTTTATCTGACACGAATAGTTTGGCCTATCCGCAATATTTTTTTTGAAGAAATACCATTCAGTCGACACAAGGTTTTAACACTCGTGCCATTTCTGGCGGCAATTCGACTCAGGTTATCTCCACTTCTGATTTTGTAGTATTTGGCCGCAGCCATTGCTTTTACTTCTTTCTGATAGTAAAAAGAATGTTTTTTGGTAATCAGATATTCATTGTCAAAAGGCGATCCACAGGCAAAATCAATTATTTTAGCTGGATTCATGGCATTACCCAGGAAACGGATTTCATAATGCAGGTGTGGACCTGTTGATCTTCCGGTACTTCCTCCAAGTGCAATAGGTTCACCGGCCTCTACGACCTGATCAAGTGTTACCATTATTTCAGAAAGATGAGCATAGACCGTTTCTAATCCATTGTCGTGCCTGATTACGACATAATGACCATATCCTCTTCTGTCGTAATCGATGATCCGAATTTTACCGGCAAATGAAGATACAACAGTGTCTCCGGTATTTAGTTTTATGTCAGTTCCGTAATGATAGCGGTACCTGCGTGGACCGAAATGAGAAGTAATGTGCCCCATCACCGGAACACAAAAGGTCGACAAATCAACTTTGACTGAATCGGGTAGACTATCGATGGGGATTTTATACGGATTTAATTTTGAACTTGTCCAGATGTTGTTATAGATATCATCAGCAGGATGGTTCTCCATCAAATCATCCGTATCATCATTGAGTAATCCCTGATAAATATTTGTTGTGTCTGTCCGCAGGTTTATGGAAGTAAATTTTTTGTCTTTGTCATTTGCATTGGCTGTATTGGAAATCAACAGAACCAAAGCCGGTATCAAAATCAGGAATCCTCGGGTAAATCTCATATCAAAATTGCTCGTGTTTTATTCAAATTTCGTCGTTAGCGTATAAAAAATTCAGTTGATTCAAGGTGTAATCAAAAATTTCTTCCTCTTTGAAAAATCTTTTCAGTTCAATAGCTGCTGTTTCATGCGAATCAGATGCATGAATGATGTTTTCCTGTACACTCACGCTATAGTCCCCCCTGATTGTTCCCGGAGCTGCATCACGTCCATTCGTTACACCCGCCATGGCCCGGACAATCCGTACCGCATCAATACCTTTTAAACAGCAAACAATGACAGGAGTAACCATCATTGAATCTTTAATGCGTTTAAAAAAAGGCTTTTGAGCCAAATGTGCATAATGCTCCAGTAGAATTTCTTCTGAGAGTTGCATCATTTTCATACCACAAAGTTGAAGTCCTTTTTTCTCAAATCTTCCGATAATTTCACCGGTTAATCCGCGTTGTATGGTACAGGGTTTAATAATGACTAATGTTTTCTCCATGATATTCAGTTGTTTATAGCGGAGGTAAAAACTTTCCAAAGATAAAAAAATAAGCTTTGTTAACCAAACCTATTCGTCATTTTTAACTTATAATTCCCCAATTTACGGCATTTGTTTTTAATTTTTTAAGTTGAGAAGCTAAAATATGATTCTCCTGTTTTAGCAATTTAGGGTCATCATTGAGTATCTCGATAGCGAAATTACGGGCAATTTCGAGCATTTTACCATCTTGTGCCAGGTTGGCAATTTTCAGTTCAAAGGGAATACCGCTTTGCTGTGTTCCTTCCAGGTCGCCCGGGCCCCTGAGTTGTAAGTCGGCTTCAGCAATCTCAAAACCATCGTTTGTGCGGGTGAGGATTTCCATTCTTTTACGGGTTTCGGTCGCCAATTTGTAACCGGTGAGTAAAATACAGTAGGATTGTTCAGCGCCGCGACCCACACGACCTCTGAGCTGGTGCAGTTGCGAGAGTCCGAATCTTTCAGCATTTTCAATAATCATAACGGATGCGTTCGGAACATTCACACCGACTTCGATGACTGTTGTGGCCACCATGATTTGAGTTTCTCCGGAAACAAACAGCTGCATTTGATGGTCTTTTTCCGCGGGTTTCAGTTTGCCGTGTACCATGCTGACTTTAAAACCGGGGAAAAACTCCCTGAAGTATTCATACCCATCATTTACATTTTGCAAATCCATTTTTTCAGATTCTTCAATCAGCGGGTAGACAACATACACCTGCCGACCGGCCTGTATTTGTTTGTAGATAAAACCATTCAGCGCCTGCCGCTTGTTTTCGTAATAATGGTAAGTTTGAATTGGCTTGCGACCCGGAGGAAGTTCATCGATAACCGAAACACTCAAATCGCCGTAAAGTGTCATGGCTAAGGTGCGGGGGATGGGAGTGGCAGTCATAACCAACACATGTGGCGGCTGGGCATTCTTTTTCCAAAGTTTAGAGCGTTGTTCCACCCCGAAACGATGTTGTTCGTCTATGACCACCAAGCCTAGATTTTTGAACTGAACCACATCTTCAATCAGGGCATGTGTGCCAACCAGTATATGTAGTTCGCCCGATTGCAGTGCGGCATGAATTCTTTCCCGTTCTTTCGGACGGGTTGAGCCGGTTAGCAAGGCAATATTTACGCCCAGATCCCGAATAAAATCCTTTAATGTTTCGAAATGCTGGTTAGCCAGGATTTCTGTCGGCGCCATGATACATCCCTGAAAACCATTATCAATTGCAATCAAAATTGACATGAGCGCGACTAAAGTTTTCCCACTGCCCACATCGCCCTGCAACAAGCGATTCATTTGTTTTCCGCTGGCTACGTCAATATGAATTTCTTTTAAGACCCTCTTTTGTGCGCCGGTCAGTTCAAACGGCAGGTAATCATGGTAAAAAGTGTTGAAAAAATGACCGACTTTTTTCATGATTAATCCTCGCAGGTTTTGTTCCCTCCACTTGGTTTGTTGCAGGATATTCAGTTGCACGTAAAACAGTTCTTCAAACTTGAGCCGCTGTCGCGCTTTGTTAAGGGCATGTGCATTTTTCGGGAAATGGATATTCATGAGCGCATCCGTCAGGTTCATCAGCGCGTATTTTTTAAGCACATAAGCCGGAAGTGTTTCAGGAACACCGGCTTGTAAATAGGGCAGCAGTCCCTGCATGATTTTCTGAATCGCTTTTGAGTTCAGAAAACCGGATTTCATTTTCTCTGTTGTATTGTAAAATGGCTGTAATCCCAATTGTTCTACCGGGGGCAACTGCGAAGGCAGATCCATTTCGGGATGGGCGATATTAAATTTTCCATTGAAAAAAGATGGCTTACCAAAGACCACGTAAGTTATCCCGGTTTTGTATTTTTCCAGTACGAATTTTATTCCCTGGAACCAGATTAGTTCAATTGTATCTTTTCCATCGGTAAAAATGGCGGATAATCGCTGTCCACGTCCCGTTCCTACCTTATCGAAACGGAGTATTTGTCCTTTTACCTGGATAAAAGGCATGTTTTCAGTAATCTCGTGGAGGTAATAAAAACGACTGCGATCAATGTATTTATAGGGATAGTGGCGCACCATATCATCAACTGATCGGACATTCAGTTCCTTTGCCAACAGGTCGGCTTTTTTAGGTCCCACACCGGGCAGAAATTTAATATCAAGTTGAGTAAGCTGCATTTTTTTACCAATTAGAACGAAACTCAGCGCATCATTTCGGCTAATTTTAGATCGAAAGGAGTAGTAATTTTGATGTTCTCACGATTACCCTCTACCAAACTGATTTTTACACCGGATGCTTCCACTACAGAAGCATCATCAGTAAATATAGAATTGAATTCCTGTTTGTATGCTTTTTTTAAGATGTTGGCCTCAAAAACCTGCGGTGTTTGCACCAACCTGAATAAGTCCCGGTTGACAGCTACGTTTTCATCTCCTTTTATCTGTCGGATGCTTTCAACCGGCAATACAACCGGGATAGCAGCTCCCGATATCCTGGCTTCCCTGAAACAAGCTTCGATGGTGGTTTGGCTGACTAAAGGTCTCACGCCATCATGAACAGCAATAAACCCCGAATCTGATGCGATTTTCAGCCCGTTTCTCACCGATTCAAAACGAACAGATCCTCCGGCAACCACCCGGTGTTTAGTTTCAAAGGCATGCTTTTTGCAAAGCAGGCTCCAGTTTTCAATCTGAGTTTCCGGAAGTACAACTATCACATCAATTTGGTTGTTGTATTGAATAAAAACATCAATAGTATGCATCAGAATTGGCCTGGATTTGAGTTCGATGAATTGTTTCGGTATGTCGGTTTGCATGCGCTCACCTTTTCCTCCGGCAACGATGATTACGGTTTCAATATCCCTGTTTGGTGTAACCTGCATATACATTGGTTTTATTATTCAGGAACAAAGATAAAAAAATAATAGACAGATTTAGCATAAGATTTTGTAACTTTGCACGTAAAATTTATCCCATTATGAAGCAGATACTTGTAATCAGTCTGACATTTTTTTTCTCAGCGAACCTACTTGCGCAGTCTGTAAAGCCTGACAGCATTCAGACAGATTCAGCTAAAAGTGCTTTTAAAGCAATTTCCGTAAAGGCAAAACCGGGAAGTGGAGAAGTGAAATTTCATCAGGATAAACGGATTGAGAAACTGGTAACAGAAAATGCTACTGCAACAAGTGTTGTTGTACATGGATACAGGGTTCAGGTGTTTTCGAGCAATGCCCAGCGAACAGCCAGAGAAGAGGCCTTTAACATGGAGCAGATGTTGTTGGAGGCATTTCCTGATATGAAAGTATACGTGAGCTACAGTTCTCCGTTTTGGAAGGTCAGAATCGGAGATTTTCATACACAACCTGAAGCCCGCAGGTTTTCGGAAGAATTATTAACAAAATTTCCGGCTCTCAGGAAAGAAACTTACACCGTAAGAGACCGGATCTCAGTTTCAGAAAAATAAAAACAAATGGATTTTAATTATAACAAACCGGTTCCGTTTGATCCCGAAAAAACGGCTCAGATAGCTCATCATTATAAAGAAATAATCAGACTTTTAGGAGAAGACGCAGCCAGAGAGGGTTTGCTAAAAACCCCGGAACGAGTTTCCAGGGCGATGCAGTTCCTGATGCATGGTTATGAGCAGGATCCCGAAGAGATTCTGATGTCGGCGCGTTTTACCGAGAACTACCGGCAAATGGTCATTGTGAAGGATATCGATTTCTACTCCATGTGTGAGCACCACATGTTACCATTTTTTGGCAAAGCGCATGTAGCATACATTCCCAATCATCATATTACAGGGTTGAGCAAGATTGCCCGTATCGTGGAAGTTTATGCCCGTCGCCTGCAGGTGCAGGAACGCATGACGACCCAAATCAAGGAATGCATTCAGAAAACACTGCAACCGCTGGGTGTGATGGTAATTCTTGAAGCACAACATTTATGCATGCAAATGCGGGGCGTGCAAAAGCAGCATTCCATCACCACCACGTCGGATTTCACAGGTGTATTTCAGCAGGCAAAAACGAGGGAAGAGTTTATGAATTTGATCAAGAGGGGGTAGGACTAGATATTCTGTTTGCTAAAAATGCAATGCAATAAGGTAAAAGCAGACTAAAATATGAAATATCATACAGACTGTCAGTGAAAACAGATCCATTGGTTCCTCTTGTGAATAGGAGATTCAGTTGCGAAGTGAGGATAAAAATGAAAATAAAAACAGAAGTCAGGTTAAAGAATTGATTGATATTATCCCATTTTAGTGCCATATATGTCCCCAAAATAATCATAACCAGAAGAAGCAGAGGACTACCGATACTTGACTGAGACATGAAAGGGTTTCTACTGAAAAAGAGCCAGTTTTCGGTATCCCACAAAATAAACGGTAGAAAAGTCAAAACAACAAATCCCAAAACAATTGAGACAAAAGCCATCTTTTTATGCAATGATATTTTCAGAAAAGGAGGAAAAATAAATAATGCAATGGGCAGTATTGCAGATAATCGGGTTGAAGCTATTATACCACATACAATTGCAGTTATCATTAAATTTCTCTCGAGAGAGAATTTTTTCAGGTAAAAAAGAAGAATTATGCATAAAACGAGTATTGCATTGCTGAGGGAATCGCTCCTGACGGCAACTTCCCACCAGTATGCAGGAGATAAAATGATTAGAACAAGAAAAACGAAAGTTTTTTTAAATGATTTTGTAAAAAGATAATATATAAAAATAACTAAACTAAGAAACGCAATTAATCCGATTCCTACATCTCCGGCTAAATAAAAAGGTAAATTTATAACATACCACATAGGAAAGGGAGACGGAAAGTTATCTTTACTAACATGAGTATGTGCTGCATAAGGGTAATCTCCATGAAATAAGTTGTCTAAAAAATAGGTGACAGCAGACCATCTGTCAACACGTATCGATAAGGGGTCGATCCTGATGAGGATTGCAATAATCATTGTTACTGTTAAAGCATATACCAAAAATAAGGGTAACTTAAATGAATTGTCTTTTTTGGAGATGAAAATCCTATTGAATCCCAGATAAGCAATAACAATAAATAATAGATAAACCAAAGCAGGTATAACCGGATTTACTCCGGTTCTGGAGATATATTTGAATATAAATAAAATATTTACGAACAAATACAGAAATAACTGTATAAAGCCTGACTTGTGTATATTTCCTGACATTAATTAAGGATCAAAATAATAGATAATACTCCAAAGAGAATCCCGATAATCTGTTTTAAATTTACCGATTCTCCAAAAAAGACAATTCCACTGATAAAAATCAGGATCATAACTGCAATTGCTGAGACCGGCAGAATTTTACTGATCGGGAACATGCGGACAACCATAGTTTGCGTGAAAAAAGTGATAGCATATAATAAAAGACTAATCAGGATAATAAGGAACCATTTTTTTTCTGCAAATTGAAAAAAAGTAGCTTTTTTAATCAGTATTTGAGCTAATACTGCTGATAATATGCTGATGCTAGCCAATAAGTACTTCATCATTTTCTCCCATGTTTGTTGTAGAGTCAATTATGTAAATAGGTCTTTTTTTCTGTTCGTCAAAAAGGAATCCGATATATTCACCAATTACGCCCAAAATAAAAAACTGTATACTGAACATTAAGCTTAAAAATACTATAATTGTTGTATATCCGGATACTGGTTGTTGAATAATCTTCATAATGATACTGTATATAGATAGTACAATTCCAAAGATACCAGATAAAAATCCGATATAGATTCCAAGTTTAAGTGGAAGTTTTGACAGGGTAGATATGGCAGTAAATGAGAGCGTTAATAACTTTAAAAATGAGTATTTACTTTCACCTTCTGCTCTTTTACCAACATCAAACAGCATTGTTGTTTTGTTAAAACCTAACATTTGAATAAAACCTCTCAGGAAGCGGACTCTCTCCCGATAGTTGTTTTTTAGTATTTTAGCAATTTTCTTTGAAATAAGAAAAAAATCAGAGGCATCAGCCTCAATATTAAAAGGAGAGATTATTTTGATTAGTTTATAGAAAAATGCTGAAAAAATACTTGTGTTTTTTTTCCTTACCATGTTTATGACATCGACATTTCCCTGTCTGAAACGATTAATCATCTCAGGAATAAGAGCCGGAGGATGCTGTAAGTCGCTATCCATACAGATTAAGATGTCTCCGGTCGCGTGATCTATACCTGCCAGCATCGCGGCTTCATGGCCAAAATTCCTTGAAAACAGAATTGATTTAGCATGGTTATTTTCAGATATGATTTCAGAAATAATCTTTTGTGAATCATCGGTACTCCCATCATTTACAAAAACGATCTCGTATTCGTATTCGCGAGGAACATATAACATCAATTCATCATAGAACAAACGAATAACATGTTCTTCATTGAATATGGAAACAATTACTGATAGTTTCATATTTTATACTTCTTTTGAAATGTTCGAATTAGTCTCTTATGATTTTATCACATAAACTGGAAATGATTAATCCGGGAATGCTACTTTGTATTGTTGTAAATTATGTGCATCAGGAGAAGAACAGGTAAAAAAACAATAAAACGACAATGGTTTGAGAAATGTTGAATAAGAGCCTTTTACATCCTTATAAAAGAATCTTAATATATCTTCAATTTCAGTTGCAGTGTTAACATGTTCATGTTTCATCAGCAAACTATAGTCCAACCCATATTTTAACTTATATTCAATACCTGTTGTAAGTTTCCAACCCAATTTCCATATAAATGCCCCTTCGTTAGGTATGGCAACTCTCAAAGTGCCATTTTTATCCAATAATTTACAGGTTTTATAAATGACTTCAGGAAGATTAAGTATATGCTCAAATGTTGCGATTGATATTATTCTGTCGTATTTTTTTGTTTCTTCTATGTGGTTGATATCCTGATATATATTATTAATTAGTTTGATGTAAGGTGAATTCTCGTAAAGTTTTTGAAAAGGCTCTACAATATCATATAAAATTGCAGTCTCATATTTAAGATGATTGAGTGTACCGGCACCTATTTCAAGGGTGGTTTTATTTTTGATCTGATGAACATCTTTCGCTATTTTCTGGTGCATCCACGATTCCATGAACATAGACAATGATGTCGCCAATGTTTTTCCCTCTCTATTAACCTTATAGTGTTTATTATAAATCTCTTTGTAGCTATCCGGCAGAGCTATTCTTGTTTTTGGAAAATTTGCAAACAACTTTATCATTGAGTGAAAAATTTTATATCACAGGGTGGAATCAAATAAAGTTAATTGATTACCATGATTTTTGTAATGGTACTTTGAGTTCCGTCTTCATTGGCGCAAATTGCAAGATAAATACCGGTGCTTACTTTTCTCCCATGACTGTCTTTCCCATCCCAGGTGGCGATACTTCCATTTGAAACTGTTTGGTAAATGAGGTTTCCGTTTAGATCCGTAATTTTTACCTGTGTGTTTGTTACCAGTCCTGTAATTGTAATAATTCCATTATAATTCTCTTTTACCGGATTTGGGTAGGCATACACATTTGTAAAAATTTTATTTGCCTCTGCTGCATCACTTTGAAAGGAAATTAGTCCGTTGCTTGTTCCAACAAACAGTTCTCCGGAAATTGGGTTAATTGCAAGGGAGATTATATCATTTGAGAGCAAAGGACTGTTTGTTGTTGTAAAATGATTGATTGTTTCCTGACCGTTTTCTGACATTAAATATAGTCCGGAGGATTCAGTTCCTAACCATTTTCTATTGGCTCCGTCAATAGCAATTGCTTTTATTTTTTCATTTTGTAATAAATAGTCAGCAAGCCCTGTTCCGTCGTTTCTGGGGATTTTTACCCTGGAACATGTATAGTTCTGATCAAAAGCTTTGGATGGATTATAGAACAAAAGGGGACCCAAATCAGTTCCTGCCCACATTACACCGTTCTTATCTTGTTCAAGACAATAGACGTAGCTTGGTGAAATATAACTGCCAACATTATCCACATCAATAAATTTCGAAATAAATGTTTTTTTGTCATCATTTTGATCCAGCAAGGTTCCATTATCGTCCCAAATAAGAATACCAGGTGTGTATCTTATTGAAGGAACCCATTTTTGATTTTGATTTTGATTAGAAATAATGATTTTGCCTAAGGTGAAAAGCATTGGAAGCGAGGAGAAATCGAATTGATACCATGCACCGGTATTTAATAAAATTTTAATCGGAGATGTTGTCGCCATATTGGCCAGAAACAGATTTTTTTGACTGTCAAATACAGCTCCATCCAGTCGAATTACTTTGTATTCTCTCGCTCCAGTACCTCCCGTTTCCAGTGTGCTGTTTGGTGTTTTATGATTATACCAGGCAAAGAACTCGTTATTTTTGTATTCGTACAATCCTGTGCCGTATGAGGTAACGAAAAAGTGGTTGTCATCATCCGGGTGAACTGCTACGTTTACATAATCCAAAGCGCTATATCCTGTAACTGATTGGATTGGGGCAGCACTGATATTATTCCAGTAGCCATCTTTGTAAATCATGATTTGTCCTGTTCTCCCATACTCGGAAGCCCATCTTCCCCCATTTACCATGAATAGTTTATTGCCGGCAAATGTCATACTCCAGGGAATATTAACGGCCGGCCCCTGAGGTTTATAATAGCTGATTATTGGATCTGCCCCACTCTGAAGCTTGAATGAAACAACGCCAAGGGAGCCTGCCGCCACCCAGTA
>JAVEVB010000003.1:0-175802 GCA_034005265.1 Lentimicrobium sp. | reverse complement strand
TCCTCGAATCTTTGAATCTTTGAATCCCACCATAGCGGGCAGGCTTTGAATTTTTGAATTTATAGTTTTTCAATCTCCCTTATCCCCTTACGGTTCATTACAATCCGGTAACGTTTGTAGCTAATCTGATCCTCGTTGTTCAATTGAAGTACAAGGTTGATGTAATACATCTTTTCGCCTTTCACAATTCCAATTTCTCCGTTTTCGCCTGGTGTGTAAAGCGGCACAATCGGGTTGTCCATTTTCTGGATAAAGTTGGAAACATTAAACCGGACAATGTCGTTCATTCCACTGGTGGAGTATTGGCTGCAATCGTTCAGACTTTGGCGGTTAAGCCTGACCAGTTTTCGGTAAAGGATGATTTTTTCGCGGTTGCTTCGGTTGTCGGCCTCAAGAATGGCAGAGCGGCTACGGATTTTTGACACTTCTGCCGGGACTTTACTTTCAGGCGTAAATACCATACTTTCCTTACTCCAGCCTATTTTGTGTTCATTCAGGCTGATGTCGGTGCGCGTGTCAAAGAATCTGCGGCCCAGTTTGTGGGCAAAATAGTAACGTGTAAGTTCTTTTATGCGATCTTTCAGCATGTAACTTACCACCAACGCCACAAAAAATGGCATGGTAAAGTTGCCATACTTTAACTGAAACGAGAAAGCGATGGCTGTAGCAAAAATCATGGAAAGACCGGCTGCTATGCTCAGGTAAACCTGCTCAATCCAAACGCCATCGCGCCTTTGGTTGGTATTTAAGAATAATTCATTCTCAGCATATTTTTTTAGAAGGCTTAACCTGAAAACCAGGTCCCGGTTCCGGTCAGGACTGGTTTTTTCAACCACCGGATAACCTTTTTCTTTTTTATAGTTTATTTCTTCATGTATCAGGTTGATCAATTGCTGATTGATCGCATTATTAAGCTGACCGGTGTTTTTAAGTCCGTCAATGAGCTTGAAGGTATGTTGCTCAATCAGGTTGCTAAGGAATTCATCACCAAAAAAGTAATAATTCATCAGTTCCTTGCTGATGGAGGGCACATTGATGGTGCGGCGGAGGTTTCTGAAATTGGTGGCAATTTCGCGAATATTGGCCAGATACTGATGAACCAGGTATTCAAGGTCTTCGGTGATGCCATTGTTTTGAATGTGGTGAATATCCTCGCGCAGGGCACTTTTGACGATAGAAACAAACATACGGATATGATATTCATATTCGGTGATACGTGTCTTTGTAGGATCTGAGGCCATATCCTGAAACGATTTTTCCATCAGTATGAAGGGCTGCTTGTCCTTTTCGGCGATGTCCCTGAGCAGGTAGGAAGGTGTAATCAAACGTATGTTTGACTTCAGGTCGCGATAAAAATCAGCCTTCTGATAAGTCATGCGGTTGATATCGAGACTGTTTGGTATAAAAATCCATGTGTTCACCGCAAAGTCGCTAATCTTTTGTTTGCGCCTTGCATTGAACCCCAGTTTTATCTCAACCGAGAATTTATCATGAATTTTTACTAATTCTTCAATCATGGTTTGAGTGCATTATTTGAATTTTTTTCAAAAGAACTTTAATCCGGATGCAAAGTTAGCCTAAGGCTTTAATACATACAGATGTAATGATTAATTAAAAAACCAATCAAACACACAACTGTTTTGAAATGTGATTTCTATTTTCCGGATTGTAAAACAGTTTTTTGCGTCCTTGCGTCCCTGAGTGGGACATTATTTACGGCAAACTAAAATATCCCAAAAACACCATGTGGTGTGATGCCCAAAAACCTGAACCAGGTTTCACCGGCCACAATATTTAATAGCCACGCAATCACCATGATGGTGAACCCATATTTGAAGGTGTCGGTCAGGCTGTACTGATCGGTTTCATAAAGCAAAGCAGCTGGTTTGCTGTTGAAAGGCAGCACATACACATGCTCGATCATAAACGCAACCGGCAAAGCCAGGCTAACTATACTGAATCCGAACCGCTGAGCGACCCCAATGGCTATGGGTATGAATATCATGGCACGCATGGTTTTAGACTGAAAAATCAGTGCGCTGAAAATCATTACCCCGGTAAGCATCAGGTACAATACCCAAAAATGTGTGTTTGCACCTATCCCTAAGTGATCAAAAAAAGCATTTACACTAATGGAAGGCAGATCTGTAGCCGAGAAACCCGAACCTAGTGTATAGGCTCCGGCCGAGAAAAGCATCAGGTGCCAGGGGATGTCCACCTCGTTCCAGTTGATGATGCCAACACGTGGCAGCAGGGCAACGATTGCACCCACAAAAGCCACTGCCGTCGGGCTGATGCCATGCAGACGGTCGGTTGACCAGAACCCAAGAATCAGCACAAAGATTACAATTGACTTGATTTCCTGCTGGTTAATGGGGCCTAACCTTTTGTATTCTTCTTTCAGACGGGCCATACCTCCTTCAATCTGCGGGATGCGTTCTTCGGGCGAAAGCGGGAAAAATACCTTCATGGCGAGGATATATCCAATCAGCATCATGCCCATCATAATCGGAAGCATAGCCATGGCCCAGTCGGTGAAAAAAATATTGCCACCAATCGCACCTCCAATCAGCGCGGCAGCAAGTAAGTTGGCCCCCGATCCGGTAAGGAATCCACTGGCCCCGATGTTGATGTACAACAGGTTTTGAAGTACAATACTCCGGCCAAAATTATTGCGGTTTTCACCGCCGCGGGCACCATAAATAGCCGCGATCACCATAAAAATGGGAAGCAAAATGGCGGCTTTGGCCGTGGTGGCCGAAATAAAGGCAGAAAGTACCACATTTATCACGATAAAGCTCATGAAGATGGTGCCGGCGCTTTTTCCGAATTTCAGGATAAACCATAAGGCAAAACGCTTGGCGACCCCGGTAGCAACCAGCATACTGGCCAACACAAACGACATGATATTCAGCCACATCACCGGATGTCCGAGTTGTGCATAGGATTCTTTTTCAGTAAGTACGCCGGTAAGCACCAGGCCAACAATCAAAATAAGAGAAGTGAGATAGTTAGGTATAGCTTCGGTCATCCACAAAATGATACTGGCCAGGAAAATGCCCAGCATCATTTGATTGATACGGGTAAACCCAACAGGGCCAAGCTTTTCGAAGGATTTTATGGCTTCTTTCGATACAAGGGCAGCTGGATCAATGTTTTGTAAAAAAGGCAAATCAATCACAAATGCGAACAAAATAAAGGCCGCCAAAGCAAGAAAAGGCCCAATAATGGCCAACCACTTTTCCACGCCGCCTTTCTGGCGCTTGGGTAACTTTTCGATGCGGTAGTTGTGCATGTCCAACGGATCGAAAACGACTTTGGTTTTAATTTCCTGATCTTGTGTTGTCATTTTAATCTCTGATTTATTCTTTTTTATACAACTATTTATTTACAGGCTCAAGGTATTGACGGGACAGTTAGTGATGCCCCGTCAATTGCCTATCATCCCTCCTCCAATCATCCAGTGCAATGATTTACCACTTTGTATAAGGGTTCTTCATCAGCATGGAGTTATAATATTTTACTTCTCCGGTTACTTCTTCTCCAAGCCATTCGGGCTTTTCAAAAGTTTCTTTTTCGTGCGACAATTCAACTTCTGCCACAGTAAGTCCCTGGTTTTCACCATAAAATTCATCCACTTCAAAAGTGTGCTGACCTGATTTTACGAGAAAACGGGTTTTATCAATAACACCGGGTTCACATATTTTCAGTAACTCACGTACTTCCTCTACCGGAATTTCTTTTTCCCATTCGTAGCGACTTGCACCAGAAGCACTGCCAATTCCTTTGATGGTGATAAAACCCCGATCGCCTTTGGTGCGCACCCTTACGGTGCGCTCAGGTACCGACGAAAGGTAACCCTGGGTGATGCGCGTTTCCTTGTGAGCAAATGATTTAAAATCGCCTGTTACCAGAAACTTTCTTTCTATTTCTTGTGCCATTTTCTTTGATTCTAATTCAATGTTAGTTTATTTTTATTAGGGACGAGGGGCGAAGGACGAGGGAATAGAAAATTTCTAACTAGCCTGTCGGCTGGCAGGTTTCTAATTTCAAATCCCAATAGTTACTGGAACTCAACCTCAATCTTAAATCTTTGAATCCCTTTAGTCCCGAGAGCAAAGCGATTCGGGATTGAATCTTTGAATTTCCAAATCCCACCCAAGTCGGCCAGACTTTAAGTTCTTTTTGCTAATTTGCCAAAGGTTTATCAATCATCCCGATAACACGTTTGATGGCCTGAAGGTAATTGATGTTTTCCACACCCTCGGCACCGATGTCTTTCATGGTTTTTATGATGTCCTCAACTTCCGTTGATTCCGAATTGATGGTTACCACTCTGGCACCATTGATAAGCACGATACCATATTCGCAAATGGTGTCGTTTACCATATAACCAAAACGTTGCTTTTTTACATTTACAGCCTGTAAATCAGGATGGTTGTGAATCATTGCCATGAATTCATCGTAACTGTATTCCTCTTTTTGAAAAGCAGGCATATCCACCTTAAAAGCCGGGAAAACTTCGTCTTTTAACACTTTTGCCTGGATAGGAAATTCACCTTTCATCAGCGGGTTCCATTGCTCCAGTCCATCCACGGTTTGAACAAAGGTTTTAATGTCCATCTTACCGTTACGGATTTTGGTATTGTTGATGTCGTTGGTGCGCGATAGAATATAAATTTCTTCTGATTGGCGCTCCCATACTTTTTCAGGAACCGGCACCGAAAAACGGGCCATGCGTTTGTGCGTTTTATCAAAATTTTGTCCGAAGGAACGAAATTCAAAGCGCGGTTTGGATTGTTCTCCAATTTCTATTGTTTCTTTTGCCATTTTTAGGATTATAAATTACCAGGCCGAAGGGCAATGGTCCCACCGGTTGAGTTTGTATTCCGTGAATAAAAAATCAACTGTCAGGCCCGAAAGCCCAACAGTTGAGTAATGTTTTTTATTATCTGCGTTTGGGCAGTGTAGTGGCATTGTTGTTTGATGTGCCACGGGTAATTTCTGTAAAGATGAAAAAGTTAGCTGATCCATCTGGTTGACGACCATAAGACTGGCCATCCTCCATTGCCGGGAAAGTGATGTCATCAATGATTGTACCTTCAGCATTTTCGAGCCAAACTTCCTCGCCACCGCTTGAGAGGCCAAATCCACTTTCATCGTCATCATCAACCACGATTACATAAAATCCTCCGGCAGGAATAATGGTTCCTGTTGGGAATTCTTTTTTGGGTTTGCTGCCCGATTGTCCACCTGAATCGTAAATTTTATATCCACTAAGGTCAACATCTACTGCTGAAGCATTAAAAACCTCCACCCAGTCAAAATCGGGATCAGCACCTTTCGAGAAAATCTCGTTCATCAAAATAGTAATGGTAGGAGGAGGAGTGGTATTATTGTTGGCTGCTCCTTTGGTTACTACGCTTAATGTCTGAAGGTTGGATGTCCCGTCAGGATAACGGCCATAGGATTCAGTTTCAGCCAATGTTGGGAAGGTGATGTCGTCGATGACAGTACCAGCAGCGTCTTCAAGCCAAATTTCTTCACCACTACTTGAAAGGCCAAATCCACTTTCGGTATCATCATCAACTACAATTACATAAAAAGCGCCCGGATCAAGTATGGTTCCTGCGGGGATTTCTTTTTTGGGTTTGCTGCCAGACTGTCCGCCACTGTCGTAAATTTTATAGCCGCTGATATCTGCAGCTACGCTGGAGGCATTGTAAATTTCCACCCAATCAGGATCTTCGGTTGTGCCTTTTGAGAAAATCTCATTCATAAGCACAACTACTGCCGGAGGGGCTGAATTGTCGTTGGCCGCGCCAGGAGTTACCACATACAAAACCTGCATATTGGCTTCACCATCCGGATAACGGCCATATGATGTGTTTTCATCAAGGGCAGGAATGGTTACATCATCAATTACATTTCCTGCCGAGTTTTCAAGCCAAACCTGATCGCCACTGCTTCCGAGTCCAAAGCCACTTTCTGAATCATCATCTACAACAATTACATAAAAACCCTTTGAAGGTAGGGTGGTACCAGCTGGAATTTCTTTCTTGGGTTTGGTTCCAGCCTGTCCGCCATTGTCATAAATTTTATAACCGCTGATGTCAACGGTTGCAGTAGTAGCATTGTAGATTTCAATCCAATCGGGATTTTCGGTCGTACCGCTTGAGTAACATTCATTGATGAGGATAACCGGAGCCGGGGGAGAATCATCGTTGGCTGATCCACGGGTTATTTTATCCAGAAGTTGCCATGCACCGCTTCCATCAGGTACACGTCCATAGGATTGAGTCGGTTCAAATGCCGGGAAAACTACATTGTCAATAATGTTTCCAGTAGCGTTTTCAAACCAGACTTCTTCGCCACCACTCGACAATCCGAATCCGGTTTCTGTGCCATCATCAACAACAAAAACAAAAAAGCCATGCCCGGGAATAATGGTTCCGGCAGGAATTTCTTTTTTGGGTTTGGCGCCCGATTGTCCACCAGCATCATATACCATATACCCGCTGATGTCAGCAGGGGAGTCGGAGTTGTTGTAAATTTCAATCCAGTCAGGTTCGTCAATTGTTCCGCGGCTGTAAACCTCGTTCATCACAATTCCTGGAGCACCAACCGTGTAAGCAGCCGTTGATACGGGAGCTCCTTCAGGAATAGTTGATTTCTGACCAGATTTATTTTCTGCTTCTACATAATATGAAACAGTTTTACCGGCATCCTGCATTGGAATCTGAGCAGTGTAGTTCTTGGTTCCTGACGATGTCATTGCAATACTGGTGAATGATCCATTATCGACTTTATAATTGAGCGTTACCGATGTAATGCCGCTCATATCGCTGGCGACTACGTTCACGGTTACAACATCATTTGCGCCCGGTGCCTGTGGTGTGATGGTTAAATCACTGAGTACAGGTGGGCCATCAAAAAGCTCATCCTTTACGCATGATGTAATAATCAGGCTTGTAAATGCCAGAAATAGAAACAAAATTTTCGTTTTCATGATACGTTATATTTGTTAGTGTTAATTAAAAATCTACTTCAAATCTCAGGGAAATCATGCTATAATCTTCGCCGGCTTCACCCTGAGCATCCACCACCTTTTTAGGATCTGTGGTCAGTTCACCAGCATCATCATAGCCAACAAATAATTTGCCTTTTCCATTGGCATAACGGTCGTGGTTTATGTAAGCGTAGTTAAGCATAATTTTTACGTTGCTGTTTACATGGTAATTTATGCCAAAGGTATAACCTTCACCGGCACCACCCATTAAGATTCCATCGCCGCGACTGTTGAGGCTCATATAATCGTAACGGAAAGCAAGCTCAACATCACCCCAGCTTTTTCCGCGGCTAAGTTGGGTGAATTCTGCCTCACTGGTGTTGTAATTGTAATTTCCTCCAAAAAGCAACACACTACCAAAGGCATACCAGCCATCAAATTGCTCGGTAGGCAGGTCATTTTTCTTATGAACGTTTGACATAACATACTCTGATTGGAAACGGAAGTTTTTGTAATAACCAGCAAGTTCAAAACCGCCAAGGCCCACATGGTCAACATCAGGAATAAGATCGGTATCCATATACTTTTTGCGGTTAATGGAAGTGAGCGAACGTGTGCTGTATCGCTCAGTTCCACGGATTTCTGCGTCAGATTTTGGGGTGCGGTACGATCCGGCTACGCCCAAATGCAGGCCTTTGTCCATATCATCATAAAAAGGCATGACTACCAACTTACCGGTAAAAGAAACGCCTTCGTCAAATCCATAATCTTTGTTGTTGTCTTCTGAGAAAGTCCTTTCTTCCAGTCCTCCAATGTCCTGAAAATGAATACCTCCCATTCCAAACAGCCAGTTTTTGCTGTAATGGGCAGCCATGCCAATGTGGCGTGAAGGTGCAAAAGTTGAGATCACATTCGCCCGCTCAATAAAAGTGAGGTATCGTGAAGTAGTGGTCGATTCTGTAGAGAATCCTTCCTTGAAATTACCCACCTGAATGCCCCAGTGGCTGTTTGGTGAAAATTCGAGGTAGGCATCTTTCAATTCTAATTCCGAATTTGAGATATCCATATCAAACTCACCATACCATTTTTCGGTAAACTGACTTTTTACTGCAAAACGTGCGCGCCTGATGGACAGTCCATTGCCAATGGGATTGTAAGTATCGCCCATAAACATGGCGCCATCAACCTGCACACGTGCATCATACCAAAGTTTATACTTCTGGTCCTTGCTTTCAAGAATAAGCATTCCGTTACGCTCCTCGGCCTGAAGTGGAGTTCTGTTAACTTTTGCACCATATTGATTATAGCGTGCGCTGGTGTCTGTTTCCTGTGCAGTTGCCTGTTGGTCGCTCATTAGCCAAAGTGCGGAAAGTAGCACAACCCATTTCAAATGTTTCATGTTTCTCATATTGGTTTGATTTAAAGGTTTTGTATAAATTGTATTAGGTTTTCACCTTGTTTGAGATTTAATTTTTTACGTAACCGGTAGCGGGCAATTTCAACACTTTTTGATGAAATACCGAGCAGTGCGGAAATTTCTTTTGATGAAAGATTAAGATGTAACAAGGTGGAGAGGCGTTTTTCCTGCTCAGATAATCCCGGAAACGATGAACTTAGTTTTTGTTTGAAGTCTTTATGTATTAGCTCAATTTGAGCATAAAACGCCTCTGTCTCATCATTGAAATTCATTTTTTGCTTAAGTAGCAGCGTTAATTCATTCAGAAGATGATCTTTTAAGGCTGAATCCTGAGCCTTCTTAATTTCGTCAAGTCTGTTCGAAATTGTTTGCAAGAAATCCTTTTGAGAAGTTATATTCAACGCGGTGTTAATGTATTCTCGACGCTTGGTCTCCAGTTTTAAATTTAGCAAATCATTTTCGTGTTGAACTGCCGAAACTTCAAGACCGTTAAGTGCTTTTTGGGTCTGATAGTAGTTGTTTTGTTGCTGAAGAAGCTCATTTTCGACCTTCAGACGAAGTTTCTGCTGTCTGAAAAACAGAAATATCAGTACAATTATAATTATTGAAGACAGAACAAGAATTCCGGGTAAAACCAGATTTACTTCTTTAACCTGTTCTGAAATCTGAGCCTGATCGATGATAGGAATTGGGGCCAGATTGCCTGAAACCATAGACGATGAAACCTGTAGCTGGAATACATTTTGAACAAAGAACAACATGAAATAGGTCAATATCCCTGCCACAACAGGGGTTGTAATCCATCCGAGTGCGATTTCACCCAATGCCCTGAACTTTATTTCCCTGGCACCTTTTATTATCCCTATCCCTATGACAGAGCCTACCACAACCTGAGTACTAGACACAGGAACAAGGGGGATGGGAGGTATTCCAAGTGCAATAAGAACCCCGGATAGTTTTGCAGATGAAAAGATAAAGAGCACAAGCGCTTGTGAAAGTACGACTACAATAGCTGCTTCGGGTGTTAGCGATAAAATTCCATTGCCTACAGTATTCATGACCCGTTCGCTGTAGGTAAAAATACCTGCTGCTATGGCAATCCCTCCAATTAAAAAGAGAATCTGGACTCCATCAAGTGCGAATATTCCAAAATCGAGGATAAGGTTTGGTGCTGAATTGACAAACACGCCCATTACATTTGCTATGTTGTTAGCTCCAAGACTATACGCACCAAAAGCACCAACAATGATAAGGGCAATGCGAATATATGAATCAAGTTTAATGATATGGATTTTGTTCTTCCTAAGAATCCACCTTAGCAATAAAAACAGTAAGGCAGCGAAAATCATTCCAAGTATAGGACCACTTATCCAGGTGGATACAATTTTTGTAAGTACCTTGTAATCAGTTGAGTGTCCTGTGAATGAGCTCCAGCCTATAATTGCACCAACCACAGCCTGACTCGTTGAAACCGGTATTGCGTAACGGGTCATCATAAAAACAGTAGCTGCAGCACAAAGCGAAACAGTAAATCCACCCGCTAGTGCATCAACAGCACCCAGACTTGACAAGGTGTCTGAGGTTCCCTTTCCCTGGAAGACGGCTCCTAAAACCACAAAAATGCTTGCAATAATAGCTGCCTTTCTGAATTTCATCATTTTAGAGCCAACAGCAGACCCGAAAATATTGGCTGCATCATTGGCGCCTAAAGACCAACCAAGAAAAAGTCCACTTGAAAGAAAAATCAGAAATAACATGAAAACTAAAATTGTTTAAACATTTCTTTTTATCGCCATTATTGACAAAACATCTGCGGTTTTCTCTGCCGCATCCGAAAGTATTTCAATATGCAGGGTAAAGTATCTGAGATGGAATTTTTCACTCAGTTTGAGATTTGGCATATCGTGAAATACTTTACGTTTTATAGCATCCGCCAATTTGTCGGCTTCTTTTTCATAAAGATATACTCTGTGTAACTTTTCTTTTATGGATCCAGGGTCTCTGAAATATGCCCTGGCTGCTGGAATTACTGACTCAATCGCCGAAACAGAAAGTTCGGTAAGTTTAGCCAGGTCCTGGTTTAATTCTGTGGGAATAAACGGTATCTCAACATCAAACTGGTACAGGTTAGTCTTTGCCAGGTCAATAATGTTGTCAAGCTCTTCGAGCAATTTGAGGATATCACCTCTTAATTGCGGCATAAGGGATTGAGTGTAGAGTATGTTCTCAATTTGACGCTTAATGATATCGGCATCTGTCTCAAGGGTTGACAATGTCTGAAGGTTATTGATGAAATTTTCCCTGTTCCCAAAGAGATAACTTTTAACCCCATCTTTGAATATTATTGACCCTTGATCAATTATATTCAGAAACTGGTCAATTAACTCTATTGACTTTTCAGCATGTTTGAATAAGAACATAGTTAACCTGCTTTTTTGATTTGATTATATCAAAAATAGTAAAAAAAGATATAAAACAGCACAAATGTTGGGTAGCGCTATTTTGTGGTATACTTGTATGTATAGGTATAAAATAACTATAATGGATTGTTATACAAATTAATGTGATTCTACGTGTAGTGTAAATATTAGTTAAATTTAATTGGCTGAAATTTTATGTATAGTTTAAATAGGGTTATTCCGATTTAAATATTTGCCCATTTCAGCAGGTGAATCCATAAATAAGCTTTCGGAAATGAAATTATTGGGCGTTGCTCATAATTAATACAGACAAACAACATAATTTTATTGTTTCGTATTGGTTTTCTTGTCGTATTTATTTAACATTCGCTAAATAATCGATGTTCTTCCTGTTGAAATTTTATTGCTTAAGTAAAGCAAACAAACAGGATAGTTAAAAAAGTCTTTTTTTTTCTTTGAACCACTAAATAGTAGTCAAGAACCCAGGAGGCAATATTTACTCTGATTCTTTAAAAAATACCCGCAGTTTTTAGCATTACAGCAGTCTTTTGATAAGGATGCTCAATGGAATTTCTTGCAGTAATTTTTTAAGCTACCCTCAATTCTGCCGGCGGTAAGTGAATAGCTGAGCATCTCTCTTTTACATACCTTAAGTAATTCTGTTAATAATACTTAATATCGAAAATACTTAACAATGGCTTAACATTTTATCGATAAAAAAATAGTTACTTTGCAACATGCTTTAAAAAACTTTGTACCTTTATAGGTTCAATGTAGCAGTTAAAATCTGGATTTTCTGATGTAAATTCAGTCCGAACAATGCCCAAATCAAATTACAAATCATTAAATAATAATTAAAACCACGTACAAATGACAAAAACTTACACTCAGTTTCGAATGGGAAAAATTGCAAGTCTGGCACTTGTTATTTTTCTGTCTATGATTGGATTTAAAGGAATTGCTCAGCCATTGTTGGTTGAGGATTTCGATTACACCATTGGTTCTTTGCTTACGGCCAATGGCTGGACTGCACACAGCGGTGAAGGAACAGAATCTATTGATGTAACCAATGGTCTCATATTTAGCGGTTATGCCGGCTCCGGAATTGGTGGAGCTGCCAACCTTGATAACAATGGCGAAGATGTAAATAAATCATTTACAGAACAAACAACAGGTACCGTTTATGCTTCTTTTGTTGTACAAACACAGGCAACAAACTCCGGTGGATATTTCATTCATTTTGGACAGGGTACAATTGCCACAACCTATTTTACAAGGATTTATTTAAGTGCTACTGGCGACGGAATCGGACTTGGCCTTGGTAATACACCTCCTGAGACTTATGCTACTGTAACACCTGGTATTCCGGCTTTGGTTGTATTTAAACTTGATATTGATACCAAGGTATCAAGTATCTATGTTTTCAATGAATTTCCTACAACTGAACCGGCAGCACCTTTTGCAACGGTAACAGAAACTGCTACTTTTACAAATGTTGGCAGTATTGCACTGCGTCAGTTCAACGCTGCTGAACGCGTTATTGTTGACGGCATCAGGGTAGCCGATAACTGGGCTGATGCTGTGGCCCCCTCATCAGGAAGTTCACCTGTTATCTCTGCATCACCAGGTACATTGTCAGGCTTTGTTTATAGTATTGGCAACGGACCTTCCGATTCACAGACATACAATATTTCTGGCGCTGATCTGACGCCAGCAGCTGGTGACATTACGGTTACCCCTCCGACCAACTACGAAATTTCACTGGACGATGCAACGTTTGGTAGTGCGCCTTTAACCATCGCCTATACTGGCGGAATGTTAAGCCCAACACCAGTTTATGCCAGGTTAAAAGCCGGTTTGGCTGCTGGTCAGTACAACGATGAAATGATTGCTAACGCCGGAGGTGGTGCAACTACAGCCAATGTAACCTGCAACGGACATGTCGAAGCGCCAGTATCAACCACACTTCCTTACAGCGAAGATTTCGCAACAGGTTTCGGCCTTTGTTACACCTACAGTGTCTCTGGTCCTGCTCAATACTGGAAACATAGCGCCAATAACGAATACGCCTACATGAATGGTTACAATACCGGCGTACTTGAAGAAGACTGGATGATACTTCCTGCCGTTAACTTCACGAATTATCCAAATGTTCGCCTGAATTTTGACAGTTATATGAACTATGGTGATGATAATGACGACAACTATTTCAAACTGGTTTATTCAACCGACTACGCAGGTATAGGTGACCCAAGCCTGGCCGCATGGACTGAAATCGAATTTGCTCATCCAACGGAACTATCCACCTGGACACCTTCAGGTGATCTGAATTTGTCGACCATTACTGGTGCAAATGTTTATGTTGCGTTTAAGTATCATTATAATGTAGATTTCTACAGATCATGGCAGATAGACAATATTTCCATGGTCAATGTTCCCCTGGGAATTGAAGATCAGGATGTTGAAATGGGCAAAATCTACACCTATGGAAAAGAACTGAACATTGAGCTCAATCAGAAAGTTGATGGTACCGTTCAGATCATTAATCTTTATGGACAGCAGATTTCATCCTATAAACTGAATGAGACTACTTCAACTTACCATCTTGATGTGCCTGCAGGTATCTATATTGTTCGCATTCTGAGCGAAAATGGTTCGTACAGTAGTAAAGTAATGGTGAAGTAGTTTTTGTCGTTGCTTAAACTATTGCAAAATCCGCATCTCCGTCATATCAATAACTGAGATGCGGATTTTTCAACAACTTTATTGAGTTTGAGCTGATTTTAATCAGAGTATTTTAATTGCCAGTTAAAATAAAATAGAAACAAATAAATTTTGAATGATGAAACAAAAATTACTTAACGCAGGTCTCTTGTCTCTGTTAATGATTGTTTCCTTCAGTGGTTGGGGGCAAATAATAAGTCAATACATTGAAACAAATTCCGGAACTGTTCCTAAGGGTATTGAAATCTGGAATAATACTGCTTCTGGTTTGGATTTCAGCACTAATAATTTAATTATTCAGCAAGGTACTAATGGTGCTGCTTTGGCAGATATCGCTGCAACAACAGTTGCCAGTGGAACTCTTGCTTCCGGTGCCGTACTGGTAATTGGTACTCCTGAAATGGGAACATATCTTAGTGATCAGGGCTTAACTTCAGTCACCTTTGTTAGTTATTCCTTTACTTTTAACGGTGATGATGCTTTGGCTGTTAAATATGGAGGTAATATTACCGATATATTCGGTACTCCCGGATCAGATCCTGGTTCTGCATGGACAGGTAACGGTGTAAGCACAGCGAATCAAAATATTGCCTTAATTCCTGGTATTACTTCCGGAGCTAGTGCCTGGACAGACCCAAGTTTAAGATTCACAACCATCTCTACAACGCCATCAACATTACCAGCTGGTCTTGAGGGATTTGGGATTGCACCCGAATCTGCTTCTACACCTACAATATCTGCAACGCCTGCATCACTTTCAGGGTTTACATATGTTGTAAATAACGGGCCCTCTGTTTCACAGAGTTATGGCCTTTCGGCTTCTAATCTTACGCCTGCAAGTGGCAATATTACGATTACTCCACCGGCCAATTACGAAATCTCACTCAACAACTCTACTTTTGGGCAAGTCCCTTTGGTTGTAGCATATTCTGCAAGTGCCCTGACATCAACGTCTGTTTATGTCAGGTTAAAGGCCGGATTGGCAGGTGGTACATACAATGGTGAAATAATCGCCAATGCAGGTGGTGGCGCAACAACCACGAATGTAATTTGCAATGGGATTGTGGAAGAGCCGGCCTCAACTACACTTCCTTACCAGGAAGATTTTTCAAGTGGCTTTGGCCTTTGTTACACCTATAGTGTTTCAGGTCCTGATCAATATTGGAAACATAATTCTTCAGGCGAATATGCCTATATGAATGGGTATAATACCGGCCTTCTGGAAGAAGACTGGATGATATTGCCTGCTGTTAATTTCAATAATTATACAAATGCCAGCATGTCTTTTGACAGCTATATGAACTTTGGCTCTGATAATGCTGATAACTATTTTAAACTTGTTTACTCTACAAATTATGCTGGCATTGGTGATCCCACCCTTGCTACATGGACGGAGCTGAGTTTTGACTATCCGACCGATCTTTCCACCTGGACTCCTTCAGGAACAGTAAGTTTATCAGCCATCACAGGAACATCTGTTTACATAGCCTTCAAATACCATTATAATTCAACATTCTACCGCTCTTGGCAGGTTGATAATATTTCCATCGTTCCAGATATCTCACCTGCATTAAGTGTAACACCTGCATCACTTACCGGTTTCTTTTATACCGAAGGCAACGGCCCGTCATTGGCCCAAACCTATACGCTGAGTGGTGTTAATTTGGTTGGTTCAGGAAATATCATTGTGGCAGCGCCAACGAATTATGAAATTTCCCTTAACGGCACCACCTATTCAGCAACCCTGAATGTCCCATATGCAGCAGGCACCATAACAAATCAGCCCATGACTATTTCCGTTCGGTTGAAAGCAGGTTTGACCTCAGGCACATTTAACGATGAAATCATTTCACATATCGGCGGTGGTGCACCGGCGGTGGATGTAACGTGCAATGGCACGGTACAATTCGTAAACTTTGCCAGCATACCCTATACCGAGGATTTTGCGGATGACCTGGGACTTTGTACCCCTCTTAGCGTTTCGGGTGATACCAAAGAGTGGGAACACAATTCCATTTTTGGAACGGCTTCGATGAGCGGACTTATTTCAGGTGAACTGGAAGAGGACTGGTTGATTTTGCCGGGTATTAATCTGCTTACCAATACAAACATCGGACTAAATTTCGATAGTTGGAGGCGCTATGGCATTGATAATGAGAATAATTACCTAAAGTTGCTTTACTCAACCGATTACCCGGGCGTGGGTGATCCCAATGCCTACACCTGGACTGAACTGGCGTTCAGTGCTCCTGTCGCGGACCTAAGCTGGACACCTTCGGGCATCGTAGACCTGTCTGCGATAAGCAACCAGGCTGTTTTTATTGCCTTTAAATACCATTATAACGATGGTTTTTATCGTTCATGGCAGATTGATAACATCGAAATAGCTGAAATGGTTGTCCCGGGGACCTTAGCGGTTACACCCGGCAGCCTTAGCGGTTTTACCTACATGGAAGGCAACGGCCCATCCGCCGAACAATCCTTTGTGGTTAGCGGTCAGAACCTTACAGAAGGAATTTCAATTGCAGCCAGCGCCAACTATGAGATTTCAACAGTAAGCGGAGAAAGTTTTGTTGCTACCAATCTTGTAGTATTGCCGCAAACCGGTGGAAATGTTGCATCAACCACAGTTTATGTACGTTTGAAAGCAGGACTCGCTGCCGGAAGCTATTCAGGTGAACAGCTTTTAGTCACTTCAGCAGATGCTGCCAACAAAGTTGTTACGCTGAATGGTTCAGTTACCACCCCGGGAAGCGGTGGTTTGCTTTTGGTTGATAATTTTGAATACACCATCGGTTCTAATCTGGTCGATAATGGCTGGGAAGCTCATAGCGGAGCAGGTACAGAATCCCCTACAGTAACCAACGGACTTTCCTTTGAAGGTTATGCAGGAAACGATATTGGCGGTGCCGCGCTTCTTGATAATAATGGAGAAGATATACACAGAAACTTCGAAGAACAAACAACCGGAGCTGTTTATGCAGCCTTTATCCTGAATCCAACGGGTAATGCTACTGCCGGATACTTTATTCATTTTGGTCAGACCACCCTCGGTACTACTTTCTTCACCCGCGTATGGTTGAATGCAAGCGGAGACGGACTGGGTATCGGCCAATCTGCTCCTGAAACCTATGTTCCGATTACAGCGGGACAGCCGTTGCTTGGTGTGATGAAATTTGATTTTGCCACCAGTACTTCCAGTCTGTATGTTTTCAACAGCTTCCCTGCAGCCGAACCGGCTTTAGCTGATGCTGAATTTATTGAAACAGCTTCATTTAGCAACATTGGGAGTATCGCGCTGCGCCAATTTAATGCGGCAGAAAATATTGTTGTGGATGGTATCCGTGTAGCCACTACCTGGGCAGATGCAGTTGCTCCTTCAGGAGGCACTCCGGTTGTGGCTTCTCCAACTTTTAATCCACCAGCAGGCAATTACCTGAATCCAATAGAGGTAACAATCAGCAGTTCAACTGCCGATGCTACACTTTATTACAGCGAAACTTCAGCTACAGGCCCATGGACAGTTTACACGACTCCTGTAAATGTTGCTTCTGCAACAACTATCTGGGCTTATGGCGAAAAAGACGGTTATACCGACAGTCCGGTAGTCAGCGCAAGCTACACTTTCAATCAGGCAACTCCTGTTGCTACGATTGCTGAACTTCGTCAGGGTTCTACTGATGGAACGGTGTATCAACTGACCGGCGAGGCTATTCTTACCTTCCAGGCAAGTACACGTAATCAGAAATTTATTCAGGATGCTACTGCAGGCATTTTGATTGATGACTCGCCGGGAATTATTACAACTGCATATAACCTGTATGACGGCATTACCGGTATAACAGGAACGCTAACGATTTACCAGAATATGCTGGAATTTATTCCAACTGCAGACCCCGGAGCTGCAAGCAGTACCGGAAACACAGTTACTCCTGTGGAAGTGGCGCTTAGCGATCTTGATGACAGCTATCAGGCTCAACTTGTAAAAGTATTGTTTGTGGATTTTGTTGCAGATGGCAACTTTGCTGCCAGCACCAATTACGATATCACGGATCCAACCGGATCAGGTGTTTTCCGTACTCAATATTCCGGCCTGAATTATATCGGAACACCAATTCCAACTGAACTTCAGGATATTACAGGTGTAATTATGCAATATTCCAGCACCATGCAACTGATTGCCCGTAGCCTGGACGATTTCACCAATTCCAGCACAACCGATCCAATGATAACGGTGAACCCGGCTTCACTTTCAGGTTTTACTTACGTGGAAGACAATGGCCCTTCCGCTGAACAATCCTTTATGGTTAGCGGTCAGAACCTTACAACTGGCATTTCAATTGCAGCCAGCGCCAACTATGAGATTTCAACAGGAAGCAGTGGAAGTTTCGTAGCCACCAATCCTGTAGTATTACCGCAAACCGGTGGAAATGTTGCATCAACCACAGTTTATGTACGTTTGAAAGCAGGACTCGCTGCCGGAAGCTATTCAGGCGAACAACTTATTGCTACTTCAGCAGGAGCTGCAAACCAGGTTGTTACCTTGAATGGTTCAGTTACTACCCAGGGAAGCGGTGGTTTGCTTTTGGTTGATAATTTTGAATACACCATCGGTTCTAATCTGGTCGATAATGGCTGGGAAGCTCATAGCGGAGCAGGTACAGAATCCCCTACAGTAACCGACGGACTTTCCTTTGAAGGTTATGCAGGAACCGATATTGGCGGTGCCGCGCTTCTTGATAATAATGGAGAAGATGTACACAGAAACTTCGAAGAACAAACGGCCGGAGCTGTTTATGCAGCCTTTGTTCTGAATCCAACGGGTAATGCTACTGCCGGATACTTTATTCATTTTGGTCAGACCACCCTCGGTACTACTTTCTTCACCCGCGTATGGTTGAATGCAAGCGGAGACGGACTGGGTATCGGCCAATCTGCTCCTGAAACCTATGTTCCGATTACAGCGGGACAGCCGTTGCTTGGTGTGATGAAATTTGATTTTGCCACCAGTACTTCCAGTCTGTATGTTTTCAACAGCTTCCCTGCAGCCGAACCGGCTTTAGCTGATGCTGAATTTATTGAAACAGCTTCATTTAGCAACATTGGGAGTATCGCGCTGCGCCAATTTAATGCGGCAGAAAATATTGTTGTGGATGGTATCCGTGTAGCCACTACCTGGGCAGATGCAGTTGCTCCTTCAGGAGGCACTCCGGTTGTGGCTTCTCCAACTTTTAATCCACCAGCAGGCAATTACCTGAATCCAATAGAGGTAACAATCAGCAGTTCAACTGCCGATGCTACACTTTATTACAGCGAAACTTCAGCTACAGGCCCATGGACAGTTTACACGACTCCTGTAAATGTTGCTTCTGCAACAACTATCTGGGCTTATGGCGAAAAAGACGGTTATACCGACAGTCCGGTAGTCAGCGCAAGCTACACTTTCAATCAGGCAACTCCTGTTGCTACGATTGCTGAACTTCGTCAGGGTTCTACTGATGGAACGGTGTATCAACTGACCGGCGAGGCTATTCTTACCTTCCAGGCAAGTACACGTAATCAGAAATTTATTCAGGATGCTACTGCAGGCATTTTGATTGATGACTCGCCGGGAATTATTACAACGGCATATAATCTGTATGACGGCATTACCGGTATAACAGGAACACTTATGTTATACCAAAATATGCTGGAATTTATTCCAACTGCAGACCCCGGAGCTGCAAGCAGTACCGGAAATACAGTTACTCCTGTGGAAGTGGCGCTTAACGATCTTGATGACAGCTACCAGGCTCAACTTGTAAAAGTATTGTTTGTGGATTTCGTTGCAGATGGCAACTTTGCTGCCAGCACCAATTATGATATCACGGATCCAACCGGATCAGGTGTTTTCCGTACTCAATATGCCAGTCTGGATTATATTGGAACACCCATTCCAACTGAACTTCAGGATATTACAGGTGTAATTATGCAATATTCCAGTGCCATGCAACTCGTTGCCCGTAGCCTGGACGATTTCACCAATTCCAGTACAACCGATCCAACGATAACAGTGAATCCAACTTCACTCTCAGGATTTGCCTATATTGAAGGAAATGGTCCATCAGCCATACAAACCTATGCACTGAGCGGAACCAACCTGGAGGGCACCGGAAATATTACGGTGACCGCACCTGCTGATTACGAAGTTTCTTCGGATGGCAGTACTTTTGGCGAAACACTTTCCTACCCATTTGCCAGTGGCACAATTACCGGGCAACCCATCACCGTTTCGGTGCGGTTGAAAGCCGGATTGTCCGTAGGCGATTACAATGCCGAAACCATCGTGAATAGTGGTGGCGGTGCCACAGACAAAGTGGTTACCTGCAATGGAAGTATTACCTTACAGGGCGAGCCTGCATTGGCAGATGTTACCCTGCCTATGTTTATTCAGGGACTTAACGGCACCAACAATTCACGTGTTCCCTTTGCTTATCGCGCAAGCCTGACCAACCTTCTTCCCAATGCAACGTATCGCTTCTACAATAAGATTGTGGTTGAAGGCGATGCGGTTGATTATAACGGTGCCGGAAACTGCATCTTTATTGGTGTAGATGGTACATTCAGTCGTACATCAAGCACTTCGCTGGGTACACCTGGCGAATATGGTGAATTTACTACCGATGCAACGGGTTCGTTTACCGGATGGTTCATCACCGAGCCAACTGGAAATGCCCGCTTTACTCCTGGCAATGCACTTTATATGCGTTTTTCCTTAAACGATGGGAACGAAGGAACGGTTGTAGCAACCCGCCTTACGACAGATGATTTCACCACGGTTCTTCAGTTTGGCACTGAGGCTGATCCTACACATGGAACGGCCATCAGGGGCGTAAGCGAGGATAGCCCGAAAAACATGGTTTATCTCTATGACAATGTGGATGGAACCGGTCGTCCGCTTTACGGAACACACATTGAATCCACCGAAGTTGATTTTGCAGGTCTTACTTCATATGCACCGTTCTATATCAGCGAAGTTGCTGGTGTGAATGGTTCATGGGGCGGTATTGTCCCCAACATGAATGCTGCCGGAGTGCAGCGTGTTGAAGTAAGAAACGTGACCGATGGCAGCATTGAACATACGTATTCCGTAGCTTCAGGTGTGTGGATTGAAACAGACACCCGCAATCCAAACGGAGGTGTGGATGGTGTACTTGTGCTTGATCTGATTTCTATCAATGTGAATAATCCAGCAATGAAAGATGTGAAAATCTATTCCACTTCAGGTGTCCTCAATATTGAAACACTCAAAGCTGACAGATTTGAATTCACACTTATCAATCTTCAGGGACAACAGGTGATTTCTCGCCAACTGGCAGGAAGCAGCCATTATGCTGTTCCTGTTAATGTTCCTGCAGGTATTTATCTGGTAAAATTAGCTGGTGCAGAAGGCATTGTAACTGCTAAGGTATTTGTCAGGTAAAAGGCTGGTTTATCCTATTTACTTTAAAAAAGGCTGTCCGGTTGGACGGCCTTTTTTATGTAACAACATATAGGAGATAGGAAAAAAATAGATTTTAAGACTGAATTGTGGGGTTGGGCAAACTCATGGATCAATACGGGAAGTTTTGAGCTCAATTACCTGCAATAAAACATTGTCTCGTTTTATATCTGTGTCAGGTAAGATTTCTATGTCCGGTTTTACACCGTATCCTATATTGCCATTTGTGGAATTTGAAACAATTTGATAGTATGGAATGAAGACATTTATTCTGGAATTCGGCAAAATGAGTTTATAATTGACCATAGAATTTGTTGCATTCTCAGCGCCTCCGGTTTCTGTACCATAAAATGTAGCTCCGTAGTGTTTTAGATGAGCGGCTACAAGTGCGGCCTGTGAAAAAGTTACCCCGTTCGTAATAACATTAATGTTTCCATCATAATGCGGCCTGTTTGGTTTGTATGTAAATGTGTGTATTCTTTGATTCTTGCTTTTGTGTCTGGATGGTTTAACTGAAAAGGCCAGCTTTGTTAACCTGTTCATAAGGTCTATCGACGTATATTTATTTTTACTCTGTTTGCGTTTGGGCCTTTGAAAATTAAATTCAAACTTATTTGGAGTCAGATAGGTAAGTAACTCATTTCCATTGCCAAAATATCCGCCGGTATTGTCTCTCAAATCTATGATCAATTGCGGCGACTTCAAATCAGCTATGATTGAAAATACTTCTTTATAGTACTTTCTGAATTCATTCCTATTGCTAAAAGTTTTAATTCGCAGATAAGCATTGTTGTTTGTAGTATCTATCGATAAACTGCTCCAACTGTTTTTAGAATACGTTCTGAATCTTTCCGGCAATTGGGAATTGTCGCTGGTATTCATTCTTTTATTACTCAATTTTACAGTTGATCTTTTTATGTTGCCTTCTTTATCCTTAAATGTGATGACAGCATTATCCTGAACAGGGTACAAGAACAAATAGTAGGTGTGGAACTTTTTAATAATATTCTCATTAGCAAATGATTGAGTATAACCATCTCTCTCCTGGATATTACTCATTTCCTCTAAAATTGTTTGAATGGAAACATCATTTATGGCAAGTATTTCATCAGCTGGGACAAACTCAATAGCTTTATCAATCGTATTGTCGATGAAAGCCTTGTTTCCTGCCCTCCTGATATTGAAAGGCAGCAGTACATTTTTTCCAGCCATTGAGCTGTACCATTCGTCAGAAGGCTTGCAAAAGGTATGGCCACATTTAAGATTGACAATCAGTTTTCGTGCTATGAGGTGAAATTCTCTTTCCGTCAAACTGTCGTCAAACGTAGACAATTGCGTTGAGAAAAATGCGTTGAGATCTGATTCGCTTGTGTAAAGGAAGGGTGTCGGATGGTAATTGATCAAAGTGGTATAAAGGATTTTGTAGTCCGCTATCATCTGATCTTTGCTTAGTATTCTGTCTTTTGCCTGCAGAAGTTGCTGACTGAAGGTTGTTTGACATAAAAGCAGCATGAACGTAATAATGGCAATTTTTCCTGTAGTTGTCATTTTTCCGAATTTGTTTAAATGCTTCTTTATACCTGTGCACAAATTATCTGTGCAGGATAAAATTTAACATTCAACGTATTTCATTGCGTCTTGTTTAATTTATGACGTAGTTAAAGGAAAAAGTAGGTGGTGTGACATTAATTTCTGGAAGTGAAAGTTCCACCTTAATGCTTGACTGGTATTGAATTCTTGCCAAAGGGAATCGCATTCAAAACCAGTCACTAAAACAAACGACCGTGTATTGCACGATCCAGGAAAAATACTGATTTATTCGATTATCTTATGTGTAATAATTACTTCAAATGATGCCCTGTCAAGCCTCCAATATAGTTGCCCAATTTTATTTTCCTTGATTTTATTTTTCCCTTCACTTTTTAAGTATTGTTCATGGATGCGCCTATTCAATAATCATGTCGGAGAAAAAATGGAACAAGCTTTTTAAAATATTTTAATTGCAATGTATTGCCGAACGTTTTATCCCAAAGATGCTTTGCAAGTGGGTTGGATGTTTAAATTTAATTGTAATTTTACCCCCAATAGGTTTTTTTAGCATCAGGGCGTGGACGGGATGATCACTTGCTGTGGTGTTGAGTCATTAAATGAATCAATACATTATTCAATAAATGATGGCAAGAACGACATGGCGGGCCTTGGTTTTGAATTCTTAAATGAAGCATTCAATGTTGTGAAAGGAAAAGTCTTTTGTAGCTTGTTCTGCTGCTTTTGAAGTTTTCAATCTTCCCGCTGATGTAAAAAAGGTATTATTGTTGTTGTAATGGTTATATGAATATTGAACGTTCTCCGGGGAGAATCAATATTTATAGTTAAATCAAATAATACAAAACATGGAAAAAGTACTTTATCCGCTTAAATTCAAGCCAGTACTAAAGGATAAAATCTGGGGCGGAGATAAAATAAAAACTGTTTTGGGAATCGACTATTCCCCCTTGCCCAATTGTGGCGAAGCCTGGGTTTTGTCGGGAGTTGATAACAATCAAACTGACATAGTTAATGGTTTCCTTGCTGGCAATGAACTGAATGAACTTGTTGAAATATACATGGGCGACCTGGTTGGCGATGGCGTTTATGAGCGCTTTGGCGATGAATTTCCTATTCTGGTGAAATTTATTGATGCTGCCGACTGGCTTTCCATACAAGTGCACCCCGATGATGAACTGGCCGCCAAACGAAATATTGGTTATGGCAAGTCAGAAATGTGGTACATAATTGATGCTGATCCGGGCGCAGAACTGATCAGCGGCTTCAGCAAAAAAGTTGATCAGGAAATATATAAACAGCATCTGGAAAATAAATCCCTGCGCGAAATTCTGAATTTTGAGAAGGTGGACAAAGGCGATGTATTCTATATGCCGGCCGGCCGTGTTCATGCTTTGGGCCCGGGTACCTTCCTGGCCGAAATACAACAAACTTCCGATACCACTTACCGCATTTACGACTGGGACAGGGTGGACAGTGAAGGCAACTCGCGTGAATTACATATTGAAGAGGCCATAGAAGCCATAGATTTTAATGTTTATGACGATTACAAATCGAAATATGAGCCAAAGAAGAACGGAAGCGCGAACTTAGTTACCAGTCCTTATTTCACTACCAACCTCATTCAATTAGACAAGGCACTGGCCAAAGATTACAGCGAGCTTGATTCCTTTGTGATCCTGGTTTGTGTTGAAGGAAGCATCACATTGGTACACAACGGTGAAACTGAGCCGCAGGTAAGCATCTCGCAAGGAGAAAGTTTATTGATTCCGGCCACAGTTGACCGGGTTGACATCATTCCTTCGTCAAATAGTAAAGTACTTGAAGTATATATCGCCTGAGAAGGCACAATTCTTGAACCTAACCCCGAAAATTAAACTACCAACAACATGAAAAAACTATTTTTACTTTCTGCCATGGCTTTCTTATTCCTGGCTGTTTCTGCACAGGATGCTGACCAAAACCTTAAAAAACTACCTGCTGTAAATGTAAAATCCCTGGATGGGAAAACCATCAACACAGCCGAACTTTCCAACGATGGGAAACCCATGATTGTCAGTTTCTGGGCATTGTGGTGCAAACCATGTATCAATGAGCTGACCACCATTGCTGATGTCTATGATGAATGGACTGAAGAAACCGGGGTTAAACTGATTGCTGTATCCATTGACGATTCGCGTTCTTCCTCAAAAGTTGCCCCTACGGTAAATGGTAAAGGTTGGGAATATGAAGTATTGCTCGATGCCAATGGTGATTTTAAGCGTGCTATGAATGTGAACATGATTCCTCATACTTTCCTGATTAATGGCAATGGCGAGATAGTATGGCAGCATACGTCTTTCAGCGAAGGAAGTGAACTCGAGCTGATTGAAATGGTTCGCAAATTAAATCGTGGTGAAGCTATTGATGCGCACTAGTGCTGACTTGATTTTTAGCCATGGTGCCATTTGATATTTTTCATGGACAACTCATAACACATTCTTTTTTAATCCATTAATTTTCCCCCTTTGAAAACAACAACATTATTCACTTTTGCCACAGCATTGTTTTTGCTTGCATTTGCAGATGCATCCGCTCAGAATTTTCTGGATGGCGGTCGTGTGAGTGGAAATTTCCAGCTTGATGCCCAGGTATATCAGGAAGATTCAGCCATTGGCGCTTATGAAGTTAAAGAAAAGATGCGGTTAAATTCTTTTGCCAATCTCCTTTACTCGAATGGTAACTTCAATGCCGGGATGCGTTTTGAAACTTACCTGAATCCTTTGCAGGGTTACGACCCACGTTATAAAGGTTCGGGTGTTCCTTACTGGTTCGGTTCATGGCGCAACGATCAGTTTGAAATTACGGTCGGTAACTTTTACGAGCAGTTTGGCAGTGGCATGGTTTTACGCAGTTACGAAGAGCGAAACCTCGGTTATGACAATGCTTTTAAAGGGGCAAAAGTGAAGTTCAGCCCAACCCAGGGGGTTATCCTCAAAGGAGTGATTGGTACACAACGCTTCTTTTGGGAGCAGGGCCCCGGCATTGTGCGTGGGCTGGATGGTGAATTTGCGCTAAACGATATCTTTGACAAGGAGGGCAACTTTAAAACACGGGTAACTCTTGGTGGAAGTTTTGTGAGTAAGTATCAGGATGTGGAAGAAATAAGTGCGGTTCCCGGAGAACAACTTATTTTGCCCGCAAATGTTGCTTCTCTGGCAGCACGTTTTAATATTTCCCACGGTGGTTTTGCCATTGATGGAGAATATGCCAATAAAATGAACGATCCTTCTGCTGTGAACAATTTCATCTATAAAAACGGTGAATCTATGCTTTTACAGGCGTCTTACTCCACCAAGGGATTTGGAGTGATTGCCTCTGCCAAACGTACCGATAACATGAGTTATAAATCTAAGCGTACCGAGACAAGCAGTTCGCTGGATATTAATTATTTACCTGCATTGACAAGGCAGCACGCGTACAGCCTCTCAGCCATGTACCCTTATGCCACCCAGCCCAATGGTGAAATGGCCCTTCAGGGACAGATTAACTATAAGATAAAAAAAGGGAGTCTGTTAGGTGGTAAGTATGGTACAGATATCGCTGTGAATTATTCCAGAATCACTTCCATACAAAAGGATACGATCATGAAAGATGGCATAATGGATAAACCCGGCACGCTGGGCTATGAATCACCTTTTTTTGCTTTTGGTGATGACCTCTATTTCCAGGATTTCAACATAGAAATACAACACAAGTTTAACGCCGATTTCAAGGCATTGGTTTCGTTTGTGCATATTGATTACAATGTATTGGTGCTGGAAGGTTATGAAAAACCCGATGTTCATGCCAATATTGTAATTGCTGACATGACGTATAAGTTTAACAGCAAAAATGCACTTAAACTGGAATATCAGCAATTGTTTACCAAACAGGATGATGGCGATTGGCTGCAATTCCTTCTGGAATACACCATTGCCCCTAAATGGTTTTTCACCTTCGCTGACCAATACAATTACGGGAATCCCGACGATGACAAAAAATTCCACTATCCAACCCTTTCCGCTGGTTATACCAATGGGTCAAACCGCCTTTCAGTTACTTATGGAAAGCAACGCGAAGGAATCATCTGTGTTGGAGGTGTTTGTCGCAATGTGCCTGCTTCCAATGGTCTCACCCTTACGCTCACCAGCTCATTTTAATCTAGAAATGAACCTGTAAATTAGAACAGACATGAAAAATATTCTGAAATTCCTGATCGCTTCAACTTTGTTTATTGCATTTGCATTTATTGTTTCATGTGATAAGATAGAAGAGCCCTTTGTTAAACAAATCGGAAGTGTTGATACTGCTGCTTGTCCTGTGCCAGAGTTTCCTGCGGTTACAACGGTTATAAAGCGCGTGTTACTTGAGGATTACACTGGCCACGCATGCGTAAACTGTCCAAGGGCCGCTGTCATCGCACATGATCTTAAACAGGTATACGGCGAACAACTGGTGTTGGTTGCTGTACATGCCGGTTTCTTTGCTCAACCAGCATCTTCAGGCGAGTTGACCTATGATTTCCGTACCGAAACCGGTACCGAATGGGATGAAACCTTTGGGATAGGTAATGTTGGAAATCCCAATGGAATGATTAACCGTATAGGATTACCAAACAATCATGTTGTTTCGCCCACCGGATGGGGAGCAGCTGTTGTAAACGCCCTTGCAACTGCACCTTTGGTCGACCTCCAGATGATAAATCAATATGATCCGGACGAACGCAAACTTTGTACTCATATAAAAACCAGGTTTATTACCGATATCAATAAGAACCTGAAGCTTGTTGTTGTCCTCACCGAGAGCGAAATTATTAAACCGCAGAAAAATAATGATGCTGAAGTGGGTCCAACACCGGTAATTGAGGATTATGAACACAATCATGTGCTTCGTGCTGCCATCAATAGTACCTGGGGCAATAGTATAGCAGCTGAAGGTACGGTAAATCCAGAATCAGTGGTAAAGTCATTCAAATACATCCTTAAAGATGAGTTTGTGCCCGAAAATTGCAGTGTAGTGGCTTTTGTTTATGATGAAGCAACCAAAGAAGTATTACAGGCGGTGGAGGTTCCTGTGCTTTAGTAAATCAGTTTGATCTTGTTTACACCTTCCTTATTTGAGAGCCCTGCAAAATATTGCAGGGCTTTTTTTAGCATGTTCATCGCATGTTAAAATCAATCATACAATATTCTTTTTTTCGCATGATGGTTATTGCATATCTTTTACCTTTGCAAATCAAGAAAATGTATTTTAATAACATATATTGCTTCCAGAAGATGAGTAAAACAATATTGATCAGGGACTTGACTTTGCGCGATGGGCAACAATCCATGCTAGCAACACGTATGAGCCAACAACAGGTTGACCGCTTACTCCCATTGTACCGCGAGGCGGGTTTTTACGCTATGGAGGTGTGGGGTGGTGCTGTGCCGGATTCTGTAATGCGCTACCTGAATGAAAATCCCTGGGAGCGATTAGAGAAAATTAAAGCAGGCATTGGGGAAACTTCCAAATTAACAGCACTTTCAAGGGGCAGAAATCTGTTTGGGTATAATCCCTATCCTGACGATGTTATTGAAGGTTTTAACAGGAATGCGATCCAATCCGGTATAGGAATCATGCGTATTTTCGATGCGTTGAACGATACCGACAATATTGTTTCAACCATAAAGGCTGTAAAAGGTAATGGGGCAATTGCAGATTGTGCAATTTGTTATACGGTGGACCCTTATTTTTCGGCCATCAAAAAACTGAAAGCCTTATTTCAGGCCAGACCACTTCAAACCCACATATTTACCGATGATTATTATCTGCAAAAAGCCATAGAGCTCCAGCAAATGGGCGCGGATATGATTACCATCAAAGATATGGCCGGGTTGATCCCTCCATTGAGGGCCGGAAGATTAGTGAAGTTGCTGAAAAATAACCTCCATATTCCTCTGGATTTTCACACCCACTGTACACCGGGTTATGGACTCGCCTCCACACTTATGGCAATAGTAAACGGAGTTGATGTTGTGGATACCAATATCATGTCATTTGCCGGTGGAACTGCTGCGCCTTCATTTGAAATTATTCAGCTGTTTTGCGATAAGATGAACATCGAAACAGGTGTAAACCTGGAGGCTGTTGTTAAAATTGATGCCCTTTTGCGCGAAATCCGGCTTGAGTTGAAAGATTTTGATCAGTATGAGGCGTTTCCAAAGGAATTTAATCTGCTTTCGGATAAACTTCCCAAAGATATTGACGAGTTGTTTGAATTGGCCATCGCCTTTGCAAAAGCCGATAAAGAAGATGATTTATTGACCACCTGCCATAGGATTGAGCGCTATTTTAATTTTCCTGAACCGGATGAGAAAGTAAAGGAAGCTGAAATTCCCGGTGGCATGTATTCCAATATGCTGGCACAGTTAAAGCAGTTGAAACTTGAAAAACTGTTGCCCCGAACGCTTGAACTTATCCCTTCGGTAAGAATGAATGCCGGTTGCCCGCCACTGGTTACACCTACCAGTCAGATTGTGGGTGTTCAGGCGGTTAATTGTGCCATTGATGAATCAAAGGGACAACCTCCATATACTACCAGATCCATTCAGTTTGTGAATTTAGTGAAAGGAATATACGGGAAAACCCCTGTTTCTATTGATCCTGAATTCAGGTATAAGATTGCTGGTGTTCGTGAAGAAACGCCTTATGATACAAAATTTTACCGTCGTCAGGAGAATCCTGTTTTTCATGAGTATGGTGGGGTAAAGTTGGCTGCGAATCAGAAAGAAGAACTATTGTTGGAATTATTTCCTGCAGTGGCCGGTGATTTTCTTAAGCGAAAGGTAGAGCAAAAGTACCTGGACCAAATTCATAAAATTGAAGAAGTGAAACGAGCTGCGTTTGAAGCCGAAAAGCAGGCCTATGAAAGTCTGACCGAGGAAGAAAAAGAAAAACGGCTACTTGAAGGGCTTTACCATTATGAATGGTCATCTGATTTGGATGAAAATAGCACCCTCGGGCATTCGTAGGATTTTGCGATGGGCAATTTTTGCTTCGAAGTTAACGATCAATTAGCTGATTAAGAACCATCCGGCTAACTTCTACCGTCTTCTCATAAACAAGTATTCCACAATAATTATGAGGGTAAGGGTCAATGCACTTCCAATAATAGTTTTGAGCAGGATATGCCCGATTTCTGCAAGCCTAAAGGATTCAATGGTGTAGAAGGAGAGCTGATGGGCGAATACCATTATCAGGGAATAGGCAAAAAACCACCGGATCCCCATATCAGCGATTCCGGGCTTAAGGTTGAGCTCATACTCAGGTGGAGCACCCGCAAGTCTTATGGCCCATGGTCTGATGAATGCGATAAGTGTGGCGCTGGCTGAATGCAGTCCTACAGAATTGCTGAATGTGTCAACACTGAAACCCAATAAGAAAGAGGAAATAAGTAATAACCATCCGGGAACTTCAAAGGGTAAAAGTAAAATAAAAAAAATATAAAGTGCAGGGTTGGCATAACCATAAAAGTTTACATGGTCAAGCAGTAGTACCTGCACTATGATCAGTAAAAAGAACCTGAATATATCTTTGCCAAATAGTTTATTCATCAATAATATTTTTGCTCAGTTCAGTCTGTTCTTTACTGAAAAGATTATTAACTACATACACATTTCTAAGGCTGTTCAGATCGGCTGAAAATCTGAAATAGATGGTGTAAAAATGTGATCCTTCATCAATGCTGATTTCTTCAACCGTGCCCAGCATGATGCCTTCCGGAAATATATGGCTGAATCCACTGGAAGAAATACTGTCGCCCGGAAGTACTTTTACATGCGCAGGAATGTCATGGAGTGTTCCGATGGATGGATTTCCACCTTCCCACACTGCCGTGCCCATTTGATTGATTCTGGTTAGGCGCGCACTCACTTTTGAATGTTTATTGAGCATTGACATTACCCAGCTAAAATTCCTGGACACACTCACAACCGTACCCACCAGACCATCCGGACTGATGACGGCCATGTCAGCTTTTATGCCGTGCAATGAACCTTTGTTCAACATTATGTAATTGTCGCGCCGGGATGCAGAGTTGCTGACTACTCTAGCCACTGTGTAGGTATATTGTTGATTAAAGCCAGTGTCATTAACAAAATGAGTGGTTGTATCCGTGCTGATCTGGCTTTTTGTCAGGATATTCCTTAGCCGGGCATTTTCAGTAATCAATCGTTCATTTTCCTGCCTAAGTCCGAAATAACCGGTAATGCCCGACCATGTCGAATTTACATTCCCGGTAATACCATCAGTGGCATTTGACAATACAGACTGATGATAGAAGCTACGGTTGGCGATAAGGAAAAAGGAGAATACTTCCAGTAACAAAAACAGGAAAAAGAAGTTATGTTTCCAGATAAAAGCAAAAATGTGTCGCATAGCAATCTTTTACCCTCATTTCAGCAGAAGCCTTTATTTAATGAGGAAGGTAAACTTGTTGAAGTTTTTCAGTGCTATGCCTGTTCCCCTAGCCACTGCCCTGAGTGGATCTTCTGCAACATGCACCGGGAGTTTGGTTTTGAGGTGTAAACGTTTGTCAAGTCCACGAAGCATTGAACCTCCTCCGGCCAGATAAATTCCCGTGCGGTAAATATCTGCTGAAAGCTCCGGTGGTGTCATTTCAAGTGCATTTAGCACGGCAGCTTCAATTTTAGCAATAGATTTATCGAGGCAGTGCGCAATTTCTGAGTAATTCACATAGATTTCTTTGGGGATACCGGTAAGCATGTCCCTTCCATGCACAGGATAGTCGGGTGGGGGATTATCAATCTCAGTCATTGCAGCTCCCACATTAATTTTAATGGCTTCTGAAGTTCGTTCGCCAATATTGATGTTGTGTTGCTTGCGCATGTATTCTTCAATGTCGCTGTTGAAGTCATCACCCGCAATACGTATGGATTTGTTGTTCACGATCCCGCCCAGGGCAATAACTGCGATTTCACTTGTACCACCACCTATGTCGATGATCATATTACCTGTTGGTTCAAGTACATCAATACCAATACCAATGGCTGCTGCCATGGGCTCATGGATAAGTCTTACTTCCTTGGCTCCGGCCTGTTCGGCAGAATCTTTAACAGCGCGCTCCTCCACTTCCGTGATTCCCGAAGGAATACAAATTACCATTTTTAATGCTGGAGGAAACAGGCTTCGCGTTGGCCCTGTCATTTTAATAAGTTCCCTGATCATATACTCTGCCGACTGGAAATCAGCAATAACCCCGTCACGGAGAGGACGGATGGTTTTAATATTTTCATGGGTTTTGCCATGCATCATCATGGCTCGTTTACCAACGGCAATGATTTTTCCGGTATTTCGCTCAATGGCAATAATGGAGGGTTCGTCAACCACTACCTTGTCATTGTATATGATAATTGTGTTGGCTGTTCCGAGATCCATCGCGATCTCTTTGGTCATGAAGGAGAAGAGTCCCATTATATAAATTTCATTAATGTCAGTGTTTAAAATGCCTGATTCCGGTAAAAACCATACTCAGACCATGCGTGTTACAATAATCAATCGTTTCACTGTCTCTTACCGAACCACCAGGTTGTATTACTGAAACAATACCTGCATGGTTTGCCAGCTCAACCGAATCAGCAAATGGGAAGAATGCATCAGAAGCCATTACGGCACCTTTCAGATCAAACCCAAAAGTGCCGGCTTTTTCAATGGCATGACGCAGTGCATCTACCCTTGATGTTTGTCCGACCCCGCTGCCAAGCATTTGTTTGTCTTTTGCCAGAACAATGGCATTCGACTTACTATGCTTCACCACAATGTTTGCGAAAAGCAAATCTTCAATCTGTGAATTTGAAGGTGCATTTTTTGTGGCAGTAGCCAGATCGGTTTTGGTTTCGGTTTTTCGGTCTTTATCCTGTTCCAGTACGCCATTAAGAAGGCTTCTGAACTGTTTCCCCTGAAAATCAAACGATTTCGCCTGCAAAATTACTCTATTTTTCTTTGTTTGCAGAAGTTCCAATGCATTTTTTTCGTATCCGGGGGCCAGAATAATTTCAAAGAACAACTTGTTGATTTCAATGGCCGTTGTCTCATCAATCAACCTGTTGGTAACCAGCACTCCGCCAAATGCAGAAATGGGGTCTCCGGCAAGTGCAGCTTTCCATGCATCTAATAAATTTGGACGTGATGCTATTCCACAGGCATTGTTGTGTTTGATGATCGCAAAAGTGGTTTCCTTGAATTCGCCAATTAGTGCAATGGCCGCATCCAGATCGAGTAAGTTGTTGTAGGATAGCTCTTTGCCATGCAACTGTTCAAAGACTTCATGTAGATTGCCATAAAACTTTCCTCGCTGATGTGGGTTCTCACCATAACGCAAAGTATGAGCATTCCCACAACTGCTTCGGAATTCGTGGTAGCCTGACTGAGAAGAAAGGTATTGAAAAATAGCCGAATCATAATGTGAGGAAATGGCAAATGCATAAGCGGCAAACTGCAGTCTTTCGGCTTGATTGCTTGAACATGCATTTGTGGCAAGTAAATTTTGCAGTTCAGGGTAATGAATCGAGGACGGAACCACCAGTACATCACTGTAATTTTTTGCAGCTGCACGTATCAGTGAAATGCCTCCAATATCAATTTTTTCGATAATTTCAGCATGGGAAGCCCCCGAAGCAAGCGTTTTTTCAAAAGGATAGAGATCTACAATAACCAGATCAAATACCGGAATATCAAATTTTTTGAGCTCGGAAATGTCTGATGGCACGTTGGCCCGTCCCAAAATGCCTCCAAACACTTTTGGATGTAGGGTTTTTACTCTTCCACCAAGGATTGCAGGGTAATTTGTCAACGATTCAACGGTTTTTGCCGGAATGCCAAGTGATATGATAAAATCATAGGTACCTCCGGTAGAGTATAGTTCCACTCCATTGTCATTCAACATCCTTACAACAGGCTCCAGTCCATCCTTATAATAAACCGAGATCAGGGCTGACCTGATTTTTTTTTGTTCAATCATTAGCATTTGTTTTGGTCTCCCTGGGATAATCTGACTTTAAAATGTGCAATCATCTGACATGAATAAAGTCATAAATACCTGAAGTCTATTGACTTAAACGTTTTGAAATCTACTTTTATTGGTAATGCAAGTTTATTAAAAATCAGGGCAGAAAGCAACGTATTTTTTAGAGAATTTGTTTTTGAAATGATAATGAAATTTTTGCGGTTCTTATATCTGGTTGCAAATAATATCTGAAGCAGATTAATTATAAGAAACATTTAAACGAATGATTATTCCCGTGGTGGTTCCTTTTAAGAAATGAATAAAAAAATGACTATTTTTACACCCCTGCATTACCTGCCATGAAGAGAACATTAATTTTTCTTAAACTTTTACGTGAGAGTTATTTTTTTGCCATCAATGCTATTGTGGTAAACAAAGTGCGTACATTTCTTTCATTATTGGGGATTACCATAGGTATTTTTGCCATTATCTCTGTTTTTACTGTTTTTGATTCGATTGAACGCACTTTGCGTGATAGTATTGATGAGTTGGGGAGCAACGTTTTATACATTCAGAAGTGGCCATGGGCTTTTGGTGGTGATGATTATCCCTGGTGGAAGTATATGAAGCGGCCTGAACCAAAGATGGCTGATCTTGAAGAAATTCAAAAACGTAGTCAGGCTACCGATGCAGGCAGCTATATGGTTGGCCTGAACAGAACGGTAAAATACAATGCAGCTTCAGTTGATAATGCCAGTATTGTAGGAGTTTCTCATGCTTATAGTGATGTTACTCCAATTGATATTGTCGAAGGGCGCTATTTTACCATGGAAGAATCAGCCGGCGGCCGGCCAGTAGCCATTGTTGGTAATGATATTGTATCTAATCTTTTCGATGGCATTAATCCTCTGGGGCAAAGGTTGAAAGTTTTTGGACAAAAAGTTGAAATTATTGGATTGTTGAAAAAACAGGGAAACATTAATTTCGGCAATTCAACTGATAATCAAGTACTAATGCCTGTCAACTTTGTCAGGAATTTTGTTGATCTGGATGGTAACAATGTGGGCGCTTCCATAATGGTGCGGGCAAAGCCCAATGTCAGCAATGAAGAGTTGCGTGATGAACTTACCGGAGTTTTACGTTCTGTGCGAAAGCTTAAACCAGGTGTGGAGGATGATTTTGCCATAAACGAAACCAGTGTTATTTCGCAGGGATTTGATGGGCTTTTTAAGATTGTTTCCGTTGTTGGCTGGATTATCGGAGGCTTTTCATTGCTTGTTGGCGGGTTTGGTATTGCTAATATTATGTTTGTATCGGTTAAAGAACGTACTGCTCAAATTGGTATTCAAAAAGCAATGGGAGCAAAGAATTATTTTATTTTGTTGCAATTTTTATTCGAAGCTGTTTTTTTGTCTCTTTTTGGCGGTATTTTGGGATTGGCAATTATTTTCCTGCTTACCCTGGCTGTGTCGGCTGCACTTGACATGAACCTTATCCTTACTTCAGCTAATATTATGCTTGGGGTAGGAGTGTCAGGGATAATCGGATTGATTTCCGGTTTTATGCCTGCATGGTCGGCATCTCGTTTAGACCCTGTAGAAGCAATGCGGTCATCATTTTAATAGGGTTGTAGAAATAATCTTTAATCTAAAATACTAACTACCAGGCAACTGGGATTAATCCTATGCACCTCAGGCTTTTATCCATTCTTGTTCTCCTGCTTATTGCGTTCTATTACTGACAAGTCTCAAATCAATCTTCAAAGGGGATTTATTCCGGACTTTCCCCCAATTTTGATGCTATCTTTTTAGCGCTAAATACAAGTTAAACTTGTCAAAGAAATCGGCAAACCGTTTAACAATTAATTATTAAAATCCCTGAATTAATTCCAGATGTTCACATTTTCCTTCCAACTGTCTTACATAATCCTTAATTTTACCATCGAAATAATAAAAGAATGCTAAAACGTTGGGTATTAAAAGAGCGGGGAGAATCCGAAAAAGTGGCTGCATTATCTGCTTCCCTTGGGATTGGTTCTGTATTGGCTGAATTGCTGGTACAGCGGGGAGTGAATACATTCGAAGAAGCAAAGGCTTTTTTCAGGCCATCGCTTGATCAATTGCATGATCCTTTCCTGATGAAAGATATGGATAAGGCCGTGCAACGTATTACAAAGGCTATTGCGCAGAAAGAAAAAATTCTTGTTTATGGTGATTATGATGTGGATGGTACTACGGCCGTTTCATTGGTTTATACTTTCTTAAAAGAAATAGGTCATGAAGCAGTTGATTATTATATCCCGGACCGTTACTCCGAAGGCTATGGCATTTCATTTAAAGGGGTGGATTTTGCTCATGAGAATGGGTTCGGCCTGGTTATTGCCCTCGATTGTGGTATAAAGGCCATTAAAAAGATTGAGAAAGCAAATGAATATGGTGTTGATTTTATTATTTGCGACCATCACCGGCCTGATGAGCAATTGCCCGATGCGGTAGCGGTGCTCGATGCCAAGCGCCCGGATTGTAATTATCCCTATAAAGAATTATCAGGCTGTGGTGTAGGGTTTAAACTTATTCAGGCCATTGCCTCACAAAGGGATATACCCATAGAAAGGCTGAAAAAATACCTTGATCTTGTAGTGGTTAGCATAGCCTCTGATATTGTACCCATTACGGGAGAAAACCGCATTCTTGCTTACTTCGGTTTGCGCCTGATTAATGAGAATCCCCGTCCTGGTTTTGAAGCCATACTTCGGTATTCAAACATCAGCCGAAAAAATGTGGACGAAAACGCTCCCCCTCCTTCCAACGGTAATGGTTATGAAGAACCAGCGTGCATCTTTAACCGGGAACTTACTATCTCGGACATGGTTTTCCTGGTTGGCCCTCGCATAAATGCTGCCGGAAGAATTGAAAGTGGGCGGAATTCCGTGAGGCTATTGGTGTGCGACACCGAAATCGATGCTGATGAAATTGGGCAGCAAATAAATGATTTCAATACTACCCGCCGTGACCTCGATTCCACTACTACCGATATGGCGCTTGATGCCATCCGAACAAGTCCCCGACTGCTTGAGGCATGTTCAACAGTTGTTTATCATCCGGAATGGCACAAAGGGGTAATTGGCATTGTGGCTTCCCGGCTTATTGAAGTTTATTACCGGCCAACTATTGTGTTCACCCAATCCAATGGCTTGATTACCGGATCGGCCCGCTCCATCAAGGATTTTGATATTTACGATGCTATTGATGCTTGCAGTGATTTACTGGAGCATTTTGGCGGTCATAAATATGCCGCAGGGCTTTCACTTAAACCGGAAAACCTGGATGCATTTATTGAAAAATTTGAGCGTATTGCAAGTTCCGGCATAACGGAAGATATGCGATCGCCTGAGGTGGAGATTGACCTCAAGATAAACCTGAATGAAATTGGTCATGGTTTTTATAAAATACTGAAGCAGTTTGCACCTTTTGGCCCCGGAAATATGTCGCCGGTATTTCAAACCGAGGGCGTGATTGATAACGGTTATGGAAGGATTGTTGGGAAAAACCATCTAAAACTCACCATCGGCCACCATGAAATCGCTTCGGCACCTTTTTCTGCTATCGCGTTCCAGCAAGGTGATCATTTTGACTACATCAGCAAGGGAAAACCTTTCAATATTTGTTATCACATCGAAGAAAATGAGTGGAATAATGTAAAATCTCTTCAATTGAACATTAAGGATATAAAAATTCCTGATGCCGAAACAAAAGAGGGGAATATATAAGCTTTTTATTTCTTCAGTAATGGCTTCGTGCCGTTGGTAATTGTGTTATATTGCCAATAAATCTGTGATTTGTTACGATAATATTATTCGTTGTTCCCAGGATCGTGAGACATAAAATAGTATGTTAGTGGCCAAAGGAAGTAAGTGGTGTGGATTTTTGTTTTCAGGTCAGTCTGGGTTGCTTAGCCAATCTGATGGCCTTCAGTTAGACAGGCTTTTTTGAACCGGACTAAAGGAATACCTGTCAGGTGTTAAATATAAGGTACATAATATAGATATTGTTCGTTCTGATCAGGAAGTAAGTGCGATGTGGTGTTCGAGGTGGTCAAACCACAAACCGGTCAGTAATATCTCACCAACCGGTGATTATAATTGCAGGGGAATACTTTTTACTTTTCAACTTTTTGCGGACACTATTCCGTCTGCTGTTTTCGGGCTTGTTTTAGTTTTATCTTTGCAGCGTGATAGCTATAGACAATACCTTAAATTCCGATGACCTTCGTAAGGTTTGCTTTGTTTGCGACTTGCAAAAGTGCAAAGGGGCCTGCTGTGTGGAAGGTGATGCAGGTGCACCTCTTGAAGAGCATGAAATTGCTGAATTGGAGGATAATCTTGATTATATTAAACCCTTTATGCGGTCTGAAGGCCTAAAGGAAGTAGAAAATCTGGGTGTTTTTGATTATGATTCTTTTGGTCAATATGTAACACCTCTTATAAATGGCGCTGAATGTGCTTTTGTGGTTTTTGATGAGAAGGGCATTGCTGGCTGTGCCATTGAAAAAGCCTGGGAAGCAGGAGCTTCCTCTTTCAGGAAACCGGTTTCCTGTCATCTATATCCCGTGAGGATCAGCAGGTATCAGGATTTTGATGCCGTAAATTACCACGAATGGCATGTTTGCCAGCCGGCACTTAAGCTTGGTAAAGAATTGGGTGTGCCGCTTTATATTTTTCTTAAGGATTCCCTTATCCGGAAATATGGCCAAAAATGGTACAATAGTCTTGTGGACTCGATTGAATTGAAGTGACCTGAATAAACTAATTGCCCGGAAAATAGGTTGACTTTTAGTATAGTACTAAAAAAAATCCATCACGATGAGTGATGGATTTTTTTGATTCAATAAGGTTGTAAACTAAGCTATCGGGTCGATAACTTTGGCAGCAGCCATGGCTTCCAGTTCTTTGTCGATGTGGAACATACCTGCTTTATCTTCACCAACCAGTTTCATGCGGTCAAGGATATTGTGAACTGTACTTTCTTCTTCAATTTGTTCGTTGATGTACCATTGAAGGAAATTCCCGGTTGTATAATCTTTTTCGTTCAGGGAAATTTCGTAGAGTTCATTTATTGATGCAGTTATGAATTCTTCGTGGGCCAGTACCTGGTCAAAAACGTCACGAAGTGATTTGAATTCTGCCCCTGGAATTTCCAGCGCAGACAATACAGCATATCCACCCCTGTCGTTAAGGAATTTAATAAACTTGAGCATATGCATGCGTTCTTCATCGCTTTGTTTGAAGAGAAAATCAGCAGCTCCGGGGTAACCTTTGGTCTCACACCAGGAGGCCATAGCCATGTAAATCCTCGATGAATGCTCTTCTTTCATTATCTGAAGGTTAATGGCTTCTTCAACTTTTTTCTTAATCATATTATCAGGTTTTTAAAGTTATTTGTAAACGCATTGATGCGTTTGTTCAAAATTTTATTGTTTGCTGAGTGCTTCTGCACCACCCACAATCTCAAGAATTTCCTTGGTAATAGCTGCTTGACGTGCTTTATTGTAGGTGAGTCTCAGTTGTTTAAGTAGTTCAGAAGCATTATCGGTGGCCTGTGACATCGCCGTCATGCGTGCACCAAGTTCGGAGGCCCAGGAATCAAGGAGTGCCTTGTAAAACTGGGTTTTTAGAATCTGGGGTACCATGTTTTGTAATATTTCTTCTTTTGAAGGATCAAAAATGAACTCAGTTTCTTCCCTTTCCTTGTTATCTGAAGTTTCTGCACTTTCAACTGGCAGGAATTGCTCAACTTGAAGTTTTTGAATTACAGCGTTGGTAAATTTATGATAAATAAAAACAATGCGGTCGTATTCTCCCGAAAGATATTGTTCCAGAAGTTTCTCAGCGATCTCCATAGATTTGCCGTAACTCAGGCTGTCGTACAAATCATCGTGATGGCTAACCAGTTTTACTTTCTGCTTTGCGTAAAACTCAGTAACTTTTTTGCCAATGGTCATCAGTTCCACCGAATCACGTTCACCTTTAGCGTGGTGTATGGCAAGTTGAGCATTGGTTTGTTTGATGACGTTGGCATTATATGCCCCACACAAGCCGCGGTTTGAAGAGAAAACAACATAAAGAGTTTTTCCTTCAGCATATTTCCGGTTAAAAGTGGATGCATGATCACCTTCAACAGCAGCACTCAATACTTGCAGCAACGCTTTTTGCTGCGCAGCATAAGGCCTGAGTTTTAGGATGTTGGTCTGGGCTTTACGCAATTTCGACGCAGCAACCATTTTCATGGCGCTGGTAATTTGTTGCGTGGATTTAACCGATGCAATCCTGGTTCTGACCTCTTTTAAATTCGGCATTGCTGTAAAAAGGCTTATTTAACTTCGTATTTAGTTACCAATTCTATGGCTGCATCACTCAGCTCCTTTTCTACTTCGGGGGTGAAAATTCCTTTTCGGAGTTTTTCAAGCAGATCAGCTTTGTTGTCTTCAAGCCGGTGCAGAAACTCAACTTCAAAATTATGAATGTTATGTACCGGTACTTTTTGAAGTAATCCTTTAGAACCACAGTATATTATGGCAATTTGTTGTTCAACAGGTAAAGGAGAATATTGAGGTTGTTTCAAAATCTCCACATTGCGTGCGCCTTTATCCAGAACAGCTTTGGTTACTGAATCAAGATCAGAGCCAAATTTTGCAAAAGCTTCAAGTTCACGATATTGTGCCTGGTCGAGTTTGAGGGTTCCAGCCACTTTCTTCATAGGCTTGATTTGGGCGTTACCACCGACCCGGGATACTGAAATGCCCACGTTAATAGCAGGACGAATACCTGAATTAAAGAGGTTGTTTTCCAGAAATATTTGCCCATCAGTAATGGAAATGACATTCGTTGGGATGTATGCTGAAACGTCGCCGGCCTGCGTTTCAATAATAGGAAGTGCTGTAAGTGATCCACCGCCTTTAACTTTTCCTTTCAAACACTCGGGTAGGTCGTTCATTTGAGCGGCAATAACATCGGAGGCAATAATTTTGGCAGATCTTTCAAGCAGACGGGAGTGCAGGTAAAATACATCTCCTGGATAGGCCTCACGTCCGGGCGGGCGCCTCAGCAATAAGGAAACTTCACGATAGGCAACCGCTTGTTTTGAAAGATCATCATAAATAATAAGGGCTGGCCTTCCGGTATCCCGGAAATACTCACCAATAGCTGCTCCGGCAAACGGAGCGTAAAACTGCATGGCAGCTGCATCACTGGCTGTAGCCACAACCACAACAGTATATTTCATTGCACCTTTCTGCTCAAGGGTTTGAACAATGTTTGCTACACTGCTGCCTTTTTGACCAATGGCTACATAAATACAGTAAACAGGTTCGCCTTTTTCGTAAAATTCCTTCTGGTTCAGAATGGTATCTATAGCAATAGCAGTCTTTCCGGTTTGCCTGTCGCCAATAATCAGTTCACGTTGTCCGCGGCCAATGGGTATCATGGCATCAATTGCCTTAATTCCCGTTTGAAGGGGCTCATTTACCGGTTGCCTGAAAATAACACCGGGAGCTTTACGCTCTAGTGGCATATCGAAAATTTCACCGGTAATCTGGCCTTTCCCATCAATGGGTTCCCCAATGGTATTGATAACCCTGCCCAACATCCCTTCCGATACAGGAATGGAAGAAATAAGCCGGGTGCGCTTCACCAGGTCACCTTCATTCACAGCTGATGACTCACCAAGCATTACCACTCCGACATTGTCTTCTTCAAGATTAAGTACAATGCCTTTTAGTCCTGAATTGGCAAATTCAACAAGTTCGCCGGCCTGCACATTAGAAAGCCCGTAAACCCTGGCAATTCCATCACCAACTTGCAATACGCTCCCTGTTTCTTCAAGTTCAGCCTGCGTGCTAAAGCCTGACAGTTGCTGTCTCAAAATTGCCGATACTTCTGCTGGTTTTATTTCTGCCATTGGATTATTATGATTTAGAATGTTTTGATATAATCATTGGTATTAAACTCTTTGCGAAGGTCTTCCAGTTTGCGGTGTACACTGTCATCAAATATCTGGTCTTCTAATTGTATGATTAGTCCTCCAATAATTGAAGGTTGAACTGCTTCCTCCATGATTACCTCCCCTTTGGTCTGTTTTTCAAGCAGTTGCTTGATTTCTGCCCGGAGCTTTTCGGTGAGTGAAACGGCTGAAGTAACCTTGACCTTACTGATGTTGTTGTATTCAAGATACAGGTCTTCAAATTTCAAGGCGATATGATGCAGGTGTTCTTCTCTTCTTTTGCGGATAATGATTTCAATGAAACGCATGGTCAATTTGTCCAGCTGCTCCTTGAAAATTTCATGGAACACGGCAATTTTCTTAGATCCATAAATCACGGGGCTTTTCAGCAAAGCAATCAAATCAGGATTTTCAAGACAAACCTTTGCGACTAGCTTCATGTTTGCCCGCGCAATATCCAATTCTTTGCGTTCAACGGCAAGATCAAAGAGTGCCTGGGCATAGCGTATATTTACCCGTGGGTTGTTCATGGTAATTAGTTAAGGTTGAAATCTTTCAGCGAATCTTTAACCATTTGCTCCTGTTTATTATGCTCTGAAAGTTCTTTGCCAATTACTTTTTCCGCAATTTCGATGGAAAGGTTTGCAATTTGGTTTTTGAGTTCAGTAATGGCAGCCATTTTTTCAAAATGAATTCTTTCGCGGGCATTCTCAACAATTCGATTGGCCTCTTCATTGGCCTTTAGGCGAGCATCTTCAATCAAAGTTTCCTTTATTTTTCGGGCTTCTCCAATGAGTTTATCTCTTTCCTCTCTGGCTTCAAGCATCAATTGTTCGTTTGAGAAAAGCAATTGTTTCATTTCTTCACGGGCTTTGTCGGCTTCGTGAAGGGCTTGTTCAATGTTATTCTCGCGCTCACTCAGGGCGCGCATTACGGGTGGCCAAACAAATTTGCCGAGGATAAACAGCAAAATGCCAAAGGAAAGGGCCATCCAAAAAATGAGACCAATGCCGGGATTTACCAATTCCATAATTATCTTTTGTTTAGTGTCAGTAATAATCAGAATACCAAACTACCGGTGCAACCAACCGTTGAACCGGTAGTTAAGTCGTGTTGTTTAAATGAACAGGATAAGCAGACAAACCACGATGGCAAAAAAGGCAACTCCTTCAATAAGGGCAGCCGATACAATCATGTTTGACCTGATATCACCTGATGCTTCGGGTTGGCGCGCAATGGACTCCAATGCTGCACGGCCAATGTTGCCAATGCCAACACCTGCTGCTACCGCGGCGATTCCTGCACCTAGTGCAGCACCCATTTTGGCAACTGGAGCCAGGTCGGTTGCTACCTGCATAAGTACTGATAAAACTGTCATAATTGTTGGGTTTAAGGATGAATCAAAAAATTACTTAATCAAAATTTTAATGCTGGTCATCAGTATGCACATGCTCTTCAGTCGCCATGCCGAAGTATAAAGCGGATAAAAGAGTGAATACATAAGCCTGTATCAGTGCTACAAGTAACTCCAGAAGACTTATAAATACTGAAAAAAATACCGAAACTACTGAGACACCATAGCCCAAACCAGGGCTTATTCTGGCAAAGATGAATATCAGGCTGATGAAACCCAGCACAATAATGTGACCGGCGGTAATATTGGCAAACAAACGAATCATCAATACAAATGGTTTGATGATGACCCCTGTTAGTTCAATGATTGGGAATAACGGAATTGGAAATTTGAGCCACCAGGGCACATCGGGTGCATTGAATATGTGAAGCCAATAGCTTTTATTGCCACTGAAGGATGTTATCAAAAAGGTGAAAACAGCCAGCACTAATGTTACACTTATATTTCCTGTGACGTTTGCTCCTCCCGGAAAAATGGGAATAAGACCTATGAGATTGGTGAAAAAGATAAAGAAAAATAAAGTGAGCAGAAAGGGCAAATATTTTTCATAATGCTTCCCAATGGATGGTTTTGCAACTTCATCCCGAATAAAGATAATTACTGGCTCCAAAAGTGATTGCATTCCTTTGGGTGCATGGTGCGCATTGCGCTTATAGGCTTTAGAAACCGAAAAGAAAATCAGCAACATTAAAATGAAGGTTACAAAGATTCCTAAAACGGTTTTGGTGATAGATAAGTCGATCGGTTTACCGGCTGCAGCATTTGTTTCCATTGTGCCGGGATGCACTTTTACAATTCGCCCTTTATTAAATCCTTTGGCACTTTCAATTTTATAACCTTCATATGATTCTTGCCCGTGATGGAATTTTGCCGAGCTGAAAACATGAAATTTGCCATTGTCAATGAGTATAATCGGCAGAGGAATAGAAATATGGGTATGGCCAATGGTTGCGATGTGCCATTCATAACTATCAATAATGTGCTCAATAATCATTGTGCCCGCATTGAATTCATTCTGGTCTTCGCCATGTGTTGATGTGCTGGTTGTTTCCTGGCTACCGGCATAGGTAACCCCATGCAAGGCAATGGTTACCAACGTTATGAACAGATAAATTTTTCTCATTCCAGTATGAAAGCCGATCATTAAAAACAATAAAAACCGCAAGTGATTTACGGGCTTGCAAGTATAGCAAAATTTTGCAGCCTCATAACAAAAGGGTTAAAATAATCATGGTTATACGACTATTTTTATGCACTATTCCGCTGATTTTAACCTCTAAACAAGTTGATTGCGAATTTGTTTATCCGGCCTTCCTGTAATTGCAACTGATTTTTTTTTACTGTTTTACCATCTTTAACCTTTAATGAATCACCTTCATGATATGCATAGGGAGAAACAACGGATTATAAAAATTTCGGGCGGAAGTGTTTTTTTATCGGAAGATTATAGCTTGCCCATGAGTTGCACTTCGCTTGATCCCAATGAAATGCGCTTCAGACCGGGCAGAAATTTCTACTGGAAAACAGAAATTACGGATTTTGATCCTTTAATTGGTGGTAGTGCACCTAAGGTATTGGATTATAATCATATAGGTATAAATTGTTTCGCGGAACAAAAGATGAAAATTGCGGAAGGTACATACAGTTTGAAATACTTGACCACTCGCCAAAATGCCAATTCCTCTTGCGAGGATAACATTTTCCGGGATGGAAACATCGGTTGCTGGAGCGATTGGTTTAAAGTAGCTGGTTCTTTTTAGGAATTTTTCTTTTATGAAATTAGATTTGAAAGCAAGGTAAATGGTTACTTTTGCAATATTCCCACAACGAGTCCATGAAAAATAGATTGCCTGCCTTCCATCATGTGTTTATTAAAATGTTGATGATAATTATTTTGGTATCAATGGGTAATGCCGCAGTTCATGCCGTAAATGATGCTGATAGTCTACGCGGGGTAATATCAGCGCAGAATGCCGATACTTGTGTTCTTGAAGCGTATCTTTTACTGAGTCAGGATTTTTCAAACCGTTATCAATACGATTCAGCGCTTTCATGTCTGAACAAGGCTTCTGGGTTTTCTCAAAAACAAGGTGATGAGAAATACGTATATAAAATCTACGAAAAATACAGTGATCTTTTTTCATTAAGCGGCAATTTTGCTCTGGCATTGCAATATCAATTTAAGATGTTGAATTTACTTGATGAAGATATGCGTGTAACGAACGATACACTCAGGGTTGGCAGAAGCTATGTAGATTTGTACAATGATTTGGGGACAACTTTTTTTTACAATGAAAATCCCACCAAAGGATTGGCTTATTGTCAGAAGGCGTATGCTTTGGCGCAATCGTTGCAAAAGCAGTTCCCGGAGCATTCTTTTCATGATAAAATGCTTATTCTTCACCTGAATATTGGTTCGATATACATCGGGCTTAAGGATTTTATGCAGGCCAGACTGAGTTTTGAACGAGCTATTGAAATGAACCGCGCTGATGGAAATAAAAAATATAATGGCGTTTTGTACAACAACTTAGGCATCATTTATAAAGAAAACGGGGACTGCGAAAAGGCTTTTCCCTATTATGAAAATGCCCTTCAAATCCGCGAGGAATTGAATGATACAGCTGGAATGGCGCAAGTACTGAATAATCTGGGCAATTGTTATATTATAGTTGGGAAGTATGAAAAGGCCATCAATGTATTTAAACAATCTATGGTCTATAGCAAGCGTTCAAAGAATATCAAATCGGAGATGTATGCTGCTGGTTCCTTGTCTCAGGCGTATGAGGATATTCAAAATTATAGCGCTGCATTAACTGCACATAAATTATTTAAGCAATTGCATGATAGCATTGTAAATAATGATGCCGTGCGCAAGGCAGCGAGCCTTGAATTGCAATATCAGTATGATAAGCAGATAAAGGAACAGGAACTGGAAAAAGAAATACTCCTGGCTAAAAAGGAACGAAAAGCATTGATTTTCCTTATAATAGCGGCAATTTTTCTGTTTTCAATACTCATTCTTATTCTTCTATACCGGAATCAACGTATTAAAATCAGGCAGGTAAAACTAAAACAGGAGCATCTGGAACTTGAGCAGGAAAATCTTATGCTTGAAAAACAAAACCTGAAACTTGACCTGGAGTTGCGAAATAAAGAATTGGCTACTCATGTAATGTATCTGGTCAATAAAAATGAATTCATCGCGTCAATTACCGAGAAATTATTGACCATCAGGCCATTGCTTCTGCCTGAGCATATGGCATGGGTACAGGATATTATTCGCGAAATGAAGTCAAACATTGACAATACTGTTTGGGACGAGTTTGAAGTGCGGTTTCAGCAGGTGCATGAAGATTTTTATAGAAAACTGAGCGAAGTTTATCCTGACCTTACTCCAAACGAAACCAAACTGTGTGCTTTTATGCGGTTGAACATGACGACCAAAGATATTTCTGCCATTACTTTTCAATCGGTGAAAAGTATTCAGGTAGCCCGTGCCCGCCTGCGCAAAAAAATGGGTATCACCCGCGATGACAATCTTGTGACTGTGTTGCAACAATTGTAACAATTCAACCTTTCGTTTCCCCTTTTCAGTTTCTCCTTTTTGCCGGTTTGTCCTCTCCAGAGAACAGCTCCATGGCTTTTTATGCTTTCATTGCTTCATTCTTCCCCTTGCCGGGGACACTTCATCCGTATTTTTAACTATTTAATATAAAGATACTTGTAACCGATGTAGCATTATTGTTCCCATTAATTTCGGCTTTGTAGCTTTTTTGTTGACCCTGTATTTTAGGTATATGATTTAGTTGCCGTTTTATTTGCATTTTATTTTTCGCTGTATGACAAAAAATGAGAAAGACATTTCCGATGAAACGGAAAAAGCGTTGAGGCATTTGATTGAAAAAACTAAAAAAGAGAATTCAGCCTTAAGTAAAATTTTAAAGGTATTGACCAACGGAGTTGAACCAGAACCCTCTGAGAAGGACAAAAAATCATTGAACAAAAATTAAATTTTCAATTAACTACTAATCAAAATTCAAATCATGAAAAACATTACGCTTAGATTAACCTTGTTATCATTGTTGATTTATGGGCTGGTCTTGTCGGGATTCGCGCAGAAGTCCATTGTTGGCACCGTAACCCAGCAGATCAGGGAAGGCTCTGCAAGGAATGGGCAGGCCCTCTATGATCAGTTGGGCCCTTTAGGTGTTCATTACATGAACAGTCAGTTATTTACCAATACCGGTGATGCAAACCTTACGTGTATAGCAGCCGATGATTTTATCGTACCTGAAGGTGAAACATGGGGTGTTCGTTACATTGACGTTCTTGGGGCTTATTTCATGTATTCAGGAACAAGTATTGATATCTTGAATATCAGCATTTATGAAAACGACAATAATTTGCCCGGTGATGAGCTGTTTTCTTTTCTCAATTACAGTAATTTCAGTGAAAGATTAATTGATGAAGAATATAACATATACAAGTATGAAATTATGCTGCCCGAGACAATCGATATAGCCTCCGGACATTACTGGATCTCGGTGCAGGTGGTTTCAGATAATAACGTTACCGGACAATGGGGCTGGTTTAATCAGTCCGGGCCAACCATTGAGAATGAATTTGTCTGGAAAAATCCATTGGATGGTTCCGGACTGGGATATACCGACTGGACACCTGCTTCAATGCAAATCTGGATGGACTTCAACCTTTCTTTTGCCCTGTATGGCGAAGGCGAAGACAATGACCTCTCGTTGTTAGGTGTTGATAGCCCTGATTCGGGAGGTGGACTCGGTACTGCTGAGATCGTTACAATAACCCTTAAGAATGAAGGGGTTGCTACCGAAACCGGATTTGAGGTATCTTATACATTAAATGATGGTACCCCTGTGGTGGAAAATGTGGGTGCGCTTTCTCTTTCACCCAATCAAACCGCAACTTATAGTTTTGCTACGCCTGCTGATTTATCTATAGCAGGACTCTATACCATTGCAGCATCGGTAAATATGGCCGGGGATCCAAATCCTGAGAATAATGAGGCCGTCACTACTGTTTATAATTACGGTATGATCAATGCCATGCCTGCTACAGGCACTCAAACCATTTCAAGCTGTGGTGCCACCTTTACAGATGCTGGTGGGCTTGAAGGAAACATTGGCATGAACGATGATGCCATTACTACATTCATCCCCGAAAATGTTGGCGATCGTGTCCGATTGACTTTTCTCGAATTTGATGCTAGTTGGGGTGGCTTTTCAATTTATAATGGTAGTTCAACTGAAGCTCCATTGATTGGTACTTACTACGGAACTGAAAGTCCGGGTGAAATTATTGCGCTAAATGCAGAAGGAGCGTTAACGGTTCATTTTATGGGTCCGGGCTGGGAAGAAACTTCCGGTTGGATAGCTTTTATTTCATGTGTTACGCCGCTTAATGATGATTTTTCAGTTATAAATCTAAGCAGCAGTATGAGTACTCTTTTTCAGAATAGTGCAACCGACCTTTCTGTTAAAATTCAGAATTATGGTACACAAGCTCAGGATAAGACCGTTACGTTTAAAGCAAACAATGAAGTAATTGGTACCTTGCAAACAGGTACACTTGCTTCAGCCGATACTGTTTTACTGGTGCAGGCCTGGACTCCGACTGTTCCCGGAACATACGTTATTGAGGTATCAGTACCCGATGATGATGACAATAGCAACAATAGTAAGATAATTGAAAAGACGGTCTATGCCTTTGATGCCTTTTTTGAAGATTTTGAAGGTAGCACATTTCCTCCTGAAAACTGGATAAACCAGCACTGGGGACCTGGTTATGGTGGATACAGTGGTAACGGAAGTGCCTCGGTGATGGTGCAGATCGGTTTCGCTGATACCCTGATTTCCCCTCGTTTGTCTATTGCAGACAATGGTTCTGTCTCTTTCTATGCTGTTTCAACTATGTGGTGGCCGGGGAACCTCACCCTCCTATGGCAGGAGGAAGGCTCCACTGAATGGGTATTTTTAATGAACCCCGCCTTAGAAGCCATGCAATATAAGAAATATGTAGTCGATATGTCTGTATTTGCTGGTCAAAAAGGACGCATTGGTTTTATGGCTGATGTTGTAAATCCAGATGTCTCTTCAGGGCAGGTTTCCCTTGACTATGTCATCGGGCAGAATGTTTCCACCTACTATGATGATTTTGATTTGAAAACCAAAGCATTTGATGGGGAACGCTTATTTTTCCCAGGTGAAACTTCAGATTTAAGCCTGATGATTCGTAACAATGGATTAGAAACTGTTCCGGCTGGTAACTATAATGTAAAACTATATAGTGGTATAGATAATCCGGTTGAGTTGGTTTCGATGCCAGGTCTGGAAATTGCAAGTGGGATGGAATTATCCTATGATTTTTCTTATGCATTTGCCGAAATTGGAGCGTATGAAGTTTATGCTGAGATCGAATTTTCAGAAGATGAATATCTTGATAATAATAGCAGCGAAAGCCTCGTTATTTCAATAGTCCCGGATGAATCAAATGTGGTTATTGTAGGTGAAGACATCTATTATTATTCTGGCCCGGTAGAAATGAGTTTTAACAATTCATTGATAGAAAGCCTTTATCTTAATGATGAAATCAATCAGCAGGGAGTAATCTTCGGGTTAACTTACAATTATATGTTTAATACTCCTGCACCGTCCACGCCTGTTCGTATCTGGGTGGGAATGACTGATGCCGAAAATCTGGAAATGGAATGGGTAACTGCCACCGACTTGCAATTTGTTTATGAGGGTACACTCAACTTTAGAAAGGGTGAACAAACCATTTACATTCCCTTCCAAACACCATTTGATTACAACGATGCATCTAAGCATTTAGTAGTGATGGTTGAAAAAATCGATACCGATGTAAGTTATAATCAGCTGTTTGAAAGTTATAATACTACCTGCGCTTCAACGCGCACATTAGTTGGCTTTACCAATCCTGTTGATCCTTATACCGTGAGTGGAGAAGCTGGGATGTCCTATATGAATCCTGTTACCGGTTTTGTTTTCAACGATAATCTTGGCTCTGCCAATGGCTCAGTGACATTTGTTGATGGAAGTCCGATTGAAGGCGCTTCAGTTGTTATTGATGAACTCAGCATAGTTGCATCTACCAATGCAGAGGGTAATTATATTTTCCCTTTCGTACCTGCAGGTATATATTCGGCTACCGCATCTGCTCAAACTTATCAGAATGTCACCCAGTCACTTCAGGTGGTAGATGGCGCATACACTGTGCTTAATTTTGAAATGGCTTCTTTGCCACAGCTTAGTATTTTCGGAAGTATTGTTGGTAATGATAACAATGGGATGGCTGTGGAAAATGCAACAGTTACCCTTTCGGGATATGAGTCTTATACTGCCCAATCGAATGCAATGGGGGAATTCCTGTTTGAAGATGTATTTGGCCTGAACAGTTATACGCTGATGATTGAGGCAGATGGTTACCTGCGTTACACTATGGAGGTTGCTGTTGAGTCTGAGGATATTGATCTTGGAGAGATTGTTCTTACTGAAGCTCTGGATATTCCTTATGTAGTTTTTGCTGAACTCATGGCTGAAAATATGGAAGTAAACTGGAATCACCCGTCTACCACTGCCAATCATATCCAGATTTTTGATGATGGAGTGCATGAGGATGGATATGCCGGTGAGCCGGTCGAAGAGGTATGGATGGGGAACATCATGCATTTTGATGTGCCAGCAACCATAACAGGGTTTGATATGTATTGGGCGCAGTATAATGTACTGGCTATTCCTCAAAGCTTGCGTCTCGATATTTTTGATTCAGATTATAATCTCATCGTTAGCAGCGATTGGTTTGAGTCGGGCAGCGATGAATGGGTTTATGTTTCCGTTCCCAACATTACCCTGCAGGGTGACTATTATGCCATGGTTTATTGGAATAGTACGTCTGTACAATCTACCTACTTTGGTTGGGATGCCATAACTGAGGGCGAAGAGTTGGCCTATTATAAATATTCGGGTGGCGATGCTGCCCCCTTGTCAAACATAATTGGCGTTGCAGGAAACATGATGTTACGTCCCCATGTAATGATGAATACCGCTCAGTCTTCATTTACAAGAGCATTGCTCGGATACGATATCAGTGTAGGTAAGCTGGAAGATATTTCGAACGTCGCAGCATGGGAGCCATTGAATTCCAGTATGTTCAACGAAAGTAATTTCACCGACAACCAATGGCCGCCTAGCCAGTACAGTAATTATGTTTATGCTGTGAAAGCCTATTACAGCACAGGTGAATCAGAATTTTCATTTTCAAACGTGATTGATTATCTGGGCGTAAATACAATTTCCGTTGATCCTGAGAAGTCAATGATTTACCCGAATCCTGCTTCGGACAGGGTTACCGTAACTGGTTGTGCGAATGCTGAAATTCTGATTTTCACGATGGATGGAAGAACGGTTTCACATATACAGACTGTTGACAATAATGTTTCTGTTGATGTTAGTCATTTATCCTCAGGATCATATTTGCTCGTAATTAAGAATACAAAAGGCTTGAAACAGCACAAATTGTTGGTTCAGTAAAGCTGGAATGAGGGGAAGGGACCGGAATCTGTTTTCCGGAAAATGAAACCGGGCCCGGGCATTTTGCCTGGGACCCGGTTTGTTTTATGGGAAGGAGTTTGTGATGTGTGATGAATTGAAAAATATTGCCTGGGGTAATTTTTAAAAATCAATCCAAAGCATTGTTTTAACTAAAGATAAAGTCCCTGGTTCATAAACCAGTGTGTGTTACATATATACTCAACCAGAAGTTTGCTTAAAAAATACTGGCAAGGTGAATGCGATGTCCCGGTAAATCGATTATTCACCAACACCTCGTTTCCTTTTTTATCACCAGTATACCGCCTCTTTTGGTGAATATCTTTCACATTACCACATTAAAATACGCAAGTAATCATGCAATTGACCATCGTGAAGTAATTCAGTATTTCAAAAATCCATATCCAAACAGTGCGTTCCTGAAATATCAGTGTGGGTCAACATTCATGTAACGAAGGTTCAGATGAGAGTTAAAGTTCTAATTTGAGATTTATTTTTGACTGGTCGGGCAATCTACTGGTTTTCAATGTATATTTGCACCAATCAACCACCTATGAAGAAGGTTAAATATTATTCCAACCTTTACCACTGTTTTGGACGTGGCCTTTACGAATGCTGGATTTGTTAGTATTTCCGGGCATTGCCTTAATTCCCTTTCGGGAATATGATCGCTGATTTCAATTCATTTCTATTTTTCATTTACATCGCATTGCCATGGAAGGCTATGTTTTCGATATACGTCACTATTCGGTGCACGACGGGCCGGGCATCCGCACTGCAGTGTTTCTGAAAGGCTGTCCGTTGCGGTGCCGCTGGTGCCACAATCCGGAAAGCCAGAAGATGCTGCCTGTGGAAATTGTCAAAGAAAAACGCATTGGTAAGAAACTGCTTGAAATGCCTGAAACCATTGGGAAACTGATGCCTTCAGAACAGGTCATTGAGGAGGTTTTGAAAAGCCGGGTTTTCTTTGAGGAATCGGGTGGCGGTGTCACCTTTACTGGCGGTGAACCTTTAATGCAACCCGATTTCTTGATGGAATGTATCCGATTGACGAAGCAACATAATTTTCAGATTGCGCTGGATACCTGCGGTTATGCGCAACCGGAGCAATTCTCAACGATTGTCGCAGAAGTTGACCTGGTGCTGTTCGATCTAAAGCATACAGACTCCCATATACATCAGGAATTTACAGGTGCTGGGTTAGAACTCATATTAAAGAATCTGCAATCAAAAGCTCAGGCTGATAAGCCATTGGTTGTTCGCATTCCCTTGATTCCCGGATTTAATATGTCAGCAATCGTTAATGCTGAAATGGCTAAAATACTGGAGAATCTACCCAGCCTTCAGCAGATTGATTTGCTGCCTTACCATCATATTGCTTCACACAAATACATCCGTTTGGGGATGGAAAATAAAATGAAAGGGGTGAAAGAGCCGGCTAGGGCTGAAGTGGAAAAGGCTTATGATTTTTTTGAGAGTAAGGGATTTAAGGTTACCGTTGGAGGTTAAACAGGAATTAAAAAACAATCATTCGGCCAATAAGAAAGACCTTTCAGGTTATCAGAAAGACCTTTAAAATATAAAGAAAAACAACAAACATGAATACACGCATAACCCACCTTCGTGAAGCCAGCCTCGCCGCCATTCCCCGAATTTCGGGAGAACGAGCCAGACTGATCACTGAATATTACAAACAACCGGAAATAGCAGGTTTGCCCATTCCCATACAAAGGGGGAAAGCCTTGCTTTATCTCATGCAACATAAATCGTTGCACATTGGCGATGATGAACTGATCGTTGGCGAACGAGGTCCTGCACCCAAAGCCGTTCCCACTTATCCTGAGGTTTGTGTGCATTCCCTTCAGGATCTTGACATTCTCGACAGCCGGCCAAAAGTATCATATAAGGTTGATTTAACAACCCGTTTGCTATATCAAAATGAGATCATTTCTTTCTGGTCTGATCGCAGCATTCGCGATCGTATGTTCAGGGCATTGCCTGACGAGTGGAAAGAAGCATACAATGCTGGTGTTTTTACCGAATTTATGGAGCAGCGCGCTCCTGGGCACACCGTAGCCGGAGAGAAGGTTTTTCGCAAAGGGATGCTAGATTTGATTCAGGATATTGATGATGCGGTTTCCAGCCTTGATTTTCACAATGATTTCGAAGCATTGGCAAAGTCGGAAGAGTTACAGGGGATGCGGCACGCTTGCAAAGCGATAATGGTTTTTGCGGAGCGTCATGCCGAAGCGCTCGAACAACTTGTTTTGAAGGAAACGGATGCACACAGGCGTGATGAATTGCTCGAAATGTCGGCCATATGCCGCAAGGTGCCTGCCAATGCCCCGGAAACTTTTCATGAGGCTTTACAGCATTACTGGTTTATTCATGTGAGCGTGATTACCGAACTGAATCCGTGGGATTCCTTCAACCCGGGTCGCTTGGATCAGCATTTGCTGCCTTTCTATCGCAAGGAAATTGCCGAAGGTTCACTTACAAAAGAGAAAGCCACGGAATTGCTGCAGGCATTCTGGATTAAGTTTAACAATCACCCCGCACCGCCTAAAGTTGGCGTTACGGCTCAGGAAAGCAATACTTATACCGACTTTTGCCTGATAAATGTGGGCGGTGTGAAGGCCGATGGTTCGGATGCGGTGAATGAATTAAGCTATCTTATTCTGGATGTGATTGAGGAAATGCGTCTTTTGCAGCCCAGTTCCATGGTGCAGTTAAGTAAAAAGAATCCTGATCAACTGATTTATCACGCCGCTAAAATCGTGAAAACCGGCTTTGGACAGCCCTCCATTTTCAATACCGATGCCATTGTACAGGAACTCATACGGCAGGGTAAAACGCCCGAAGATGCCCGTAGGGGAGGAGCGTCAGGTTGTGTGGAAGCGGGCGCTTTTGGTACAGAAGCTTATATTCTCACCGGTTATTTCAATATGCCGAAAATTCTGGAGCTTACACTGCACAATGGTGTGGATCCCCTCACCGGGAAGCAGTTGGGCCCTAAAACTGGGAATCCTGAAGATTTTACCAATTTCGAACAATTCATGTCGGCTTACCGGACTATGCTCCGGCATTTTATTGATATAAAAATCGGAGGCAGCAACATCATCGAAAAGATATGGGCAACACAAATGCCTGCACCGCTTTTGTCGGCAATTATTGACGATTGCATAGCCAATGGCCGCGATTATAATGATGGAGGTGCGCGTTACAACACCAGCTACATTCAGGGTGTAGGTCTGGGAACTATGACCGATTGCCTTACTTCGATTAAATTCAATATATTTGATAATCACCTTTTTACAATGAAGCAGATGCTCGAGATGCTACAGGCTGATTTTGAAGGATTTGATCGGGAGCTTGCCTCTCTGCTTTATGAAACCCCAAAATATGGCAACGATGATGATCAGGCCGATCAGCATGTGACTGAGGTTTTTGAAGCTTATTTTAATGTTATTGATGGCCGTAAAAGTCCACGGGGCGCAACTTACCGGGTAGAGATGCTGCCAACCACCTGTCATGTGTATTTTGGTAGCAAAATCAGGGCATTGCCCGATGGCAGAAAGGCTGGCAAGCCGGTTTCGGAAGGTATTTCACCTGTTCAGGGCGCTGACACAAAAGGACCGACAGCAGTGATCAAATCGGCAGCCAAATTTGATCATATCAAAACCGGCGGAACATTGTTGAACCAGAAGTTTTCTCCTTCCTTTTTCAAGGATGATGAAGCCATCAAAAAGATTGGTCAGTTGGTTCGGGCTTACTTCCGCATGGACGGGCATCATATTCAGTTCAATGTGGTTTCAGCCGAAACACTCAGAAAGGCGCAGGCTCATCCTGAAAAATACAGCAACCTGATTGTGCGCGTGGCTGGCTACAGCGATTATTTCAACGATCTTACGCCGGAATTACAGGAAGAAATTATTTGCCGGACGGAGCAGGAAGGTTGAAGAAGGAAGTTGTTTGGTTCGGGATCGCCAGGCGATATTTTTGATGTAGGATTCTCCTAACGGGTTTCCTTGCGACCTGTTAGGTGTTTAGTTGATGAAGTATGAAGTATGAAGTAAGAAAAAAGAGATAGATTCTCCTAACAGTTCTTCTATTGACCTGATAGGTGTTTAATTGATGAAGTAGGATTCGCGTTATGGAATGTAAAAATACATGCCCTCAATACCAAAGTCATTTTTATCAACTTTGAAAAAATGAAGATTGGGGCCAATACTCATATGTTGTCCGGTAGAGCCAAAACCGAGTGCGCGCAGCATATCGGATGCATTTGACAACGAAATTACATGGAATGCAGTTTCTTTGGACAAGCCATCTCCCGAATTAAAGATGGTCTCAATAATGCGACCGAGCCGAAATTCAAGCTTCTCAGCCATTTTGTTGTCTCCCAACATTCGGTTCGCATAGATTAGCCGGTCAAGAAAGCTAAGTTCAAAAGGATTTTCTTTAAGTATCTGGTTGCCTGTTTCAATTAAATTTCTGTAATCTGCATCCGTAGGATTTTCTTTTTCAATGAGTTTTAACAGGCTGTCTGATAGTGTTATATGCTGGTTTGGAGTGTGTAATGTTTGATGTTGATATCCATAGTACAGCAGGTTATATTCCTTCGGTGAAAGCAGCGTATCGTTGATATTCAGCCGTTGTAGTAAGGTGTTATATGTTTCCGGTTTTTTGCGGATTGATTTCTCAATCTTAGTGTAATCGGGGGTGTTAAATATAGTTTTCTGAGCTATAGCACCTGAAAAACAAAAAATCAGTGCCATGATAATGAGCTTTGCTCTTTTCATAGTTTAAATCTGAGGTAATTAAAAAGTTGGATGAATGCTGGTAAAAAATGATTTTCAAACCCAGGCATCATCTTCCGAAAAACCCGGATCATCATCATTAAGGCTAATCCATGTATAAATTACCGAATCAAGGGTGTCTTCATCCGGAGGTGTGCTGTTGTCAAAATTGGGAAATTCCTCAACCATTTCGATTATTCTTTCCGGGCTTATGGCCACCAGATCTTCCTCAGGATAACGATTGTTGAGCAAAATGGCGATTGTGCCGAAATTATTCCAGTTAACAGGGGCTATGGTGGCTAAATTCAATTCCACGGAAACCATCATTTCATTCATTTCAGCTTCACTAACCTGATGCCCTGTTTTGTCGAGTGCATTCTTAAGCATGGGGATGTTGAGCGGAATGTCAGGGTAAGGGGATGGGAAAAGATGCTCGCTTTCAGCCAGTATCAACTCGGCAATTCTGCTTATCTCCTCATCTTTAAGTGCCATAATTCTACTTTCAATTCAACCTCCAAATTTAGTAACTATAAACGCTCCCGCGATTTTTTAATACAATTTTATTTTATTAGGTTTATTTCTCTGGAAATCTATTTGTTTCTGCCCAGATTAAATCCTTTGAAAAACATTTGTAAGAACCCGGGAAAGGCTAAATTTTAAATTTTGCAGCCATCTGGAAGAATTTTTGCAGACAAAGCATGGTAAGCTGTGAATCTTCCAGTGCATTATGGGTGGTTCCTTCGCGTTCAAATCCAAACCAGGCCGAAATAGATTTCAGGCTCAGTGAACGGGGAACCGATTTCCCATTGGCTTCTAGTATTTTGAAGGTATAGAAAGCAATGGTATGCAAATCAATGAGTTTATTACTGAAAGGCCAGTCAATATTTTCGCCGCTGTAAGCAAATTTCAGGAAGTTGACATCAAAAATTACGCTTTGTCCGCAAATGACAATATCCCTCAAATCGCCGGTTTGTCTTTTCAGCAGTTTCTTGATCCATTTTTCAAAGTCTTCCAGTACATCATAAATCATGGGCGCTTCCTGAAGTTCATCCCACGAAAGGCCATGCACTTTTTCGGCAGAAGCAGTAAAAGCTTCTTCATTTTCTGGATAAACGTTGGACAGATAGGTGCCCAGTTCAACCCAATTGTCATTGAGAAGTACTGCGCCAATCTGAATAATTTCATGGTAGCCCGGTTCCGGCCCGCTCATTTCAAGGTCAACAACCAAATATGGCATAGGATTTCAGGTTTTAGATTGCGGTGATAAGGTTGTGGCTTTAAAATGACTAATGACTTCGCATTAAGGTTTGTTAACTGCTGATTGATTAATGTTCATCATCTTTTCTCAGCCTTTTTTCAATATATCGCGAATTCATGATCCGCAATATTCCCATATAATCCAGGCGGAATTCAATGAGATCACCAGTTTTATATTTCCGGTCATTTTTCCCCAGATCGATAACAATCATATCAGAACTGGAGCCTAAGAATTCAATCGCTGAATCTACCGGTTTTAGATGCCCGCTTTCTACATCAAGTAACCCAAGATCCAGTATTGCCCTGAATGAGGTTTTCCCGATTGAAGTGTCGTCAAATTCATAACTATGACCTTCCAGGTTAGTGCCCATGTCTCCATTGGGAACCATTGGTTTTTCGATGAGTTCAATGATCTCAGCATAGAGCATAAATACATCGTTGTGCATTTCAGGCAAGGTGGAATCATGGTAAACATCTGTCCCGCAATATAAAGTTTCACCTACCCTGAAGTGGTTTATCCCTTTGGGTAAAAGTTTTTCGAATATAAGCGGTATAACCACCGATGCACCACCTGAAACGTAAGGAATCTGTTTGTTGAACCTGGCTTCAATTAATTGTTCGTAGAGGCTGAGTTGTATTAGCTTATCGTGGTTTGGTAATACCCCATAGAGACAGGTCATATTTGTTCCAATTCCAACAACCTCAATGTTCGGAAGGGTGAAGACATTTTCAAAGAAATCAATAAAATCTTCGCGCATAACGCCCTCGCGCAACTCGCCCATTTCGATCATAATAACAATCTTATGGATTTTTTGCTGCCGTCCGGCTTCGTCGCTGATCAATTTTATGGTTTTGAACTCGGTATTGAAACTGATGTCGGCATATTTAACGATCTCAGGTATTGATCTTACCGGAGGAGGTTTAATATAGATCGTTTCAAGATCCGGAGCCATCTTTTTTATGGCTTTAAGGTTGGTCACCCGGGAGTCGCACAATTGTTTGGGACCCAGGTTAACCACTTCCTGAAGGAACATTCGGTTTCCACAGAGCATTTTAGAAACAATTGCCCATTGGATGCCTTCCCTGCTGAATAGTTTTTCGAGGTAGTCGTAATTTTCTTTCAGCTTGGCAGTGTCAAGTGTAATAAATGCCATCTTTTTATTTGCTTTTGGTCAGGCGCATTTCAAGGTACTTGTTGTTGAAGCCTAGCTTCTCGTATAAAAATTTTGCCGGATTGTTTGGCTCCACATGAAGGGCAATGCTTCCTTTGGAAAGTTCAATGACTTCTTTCATCATGGCTTTGCCAAGTCCCTGGCCGCGGTAATCGCGATGCGTAGCTATGTATACCAGAATGTTTTCAGGAATATACCCTTCCATGCCGGTTTGGTTAACCACCACAGCGCCTACTATTTTATTGTCTTTCCAGCCCACAAGAGTAAATCCTCCGAATGAGGCGGTGTCTTTAACTGAGAAATCTATGGCTTTTAAAATGTCTTCTTTTTTATCCCCAAACGCATCGAGATGATCGTGAAGGAATTCAGCAATTTCGTTTTTTTTGTTAATGTCAGGTTTTTGTACTGCGTTGTAAATTTGAGACTGATACATAAATTTTTATTTATTTTTTTGTTGTTCGGTTCGCAAGGTACAAATATTTGATGGGATTGCCAAATTTATTGACAATTGACAGGTCTCATTCAGCTCAGAAAAATTGGCTTTTTGAAAAAATCATTTCTATGTTTTGATGATATTTGCGTATCTTTATAATTCTAAAAACAGTGTTCATTATTAAGTCTTGTATATGAGAAATCTGCTTAAAGTTCCCGAAGTAATTGCTAAGCCTGGCAAAAAAATAAAAGTATCTGATTTTGATCCTTCGTATACAGGTAAATTAAGCGGGAAGGATGATGGTATTGATAAATTGCAGGAAAATGTGGAGCAGCTTATCGATCTTCAGGCGCGTTTGTATGCTGACAACCGTTCAGCGGTATTGCTGATATTTCAGGCTATGGATGCAGCTGGAAAAGATGGAACCATCAAACATGTTATGTCGGGTTTAAATCCACAGGGGTGCGAGGTTTACAGTTTTAAGGCGCCTTCGGCCAATGAGCTGGATCACAATTATATGTGGCGCACCAATCGCTGCATGCCAGAGCGTGGCAGATTTGGTATTTTTAATCGTTCCTATTATGAGGAGGTGCTGGTGGTGAAGGTGCATCCTGAGTATTTGCTTCCACAGAATATTCCTGGCGTTCATTCGGTTGATGATGTGAATGAAGCCTTTTGGAACAAGCGTTATGAGCAAATTAACAATATGGAAAAATACCTGGTCGAAAATGGCACGCTGGTGATAAAATTCTTCCTGAATGTTTCCAAAAAGGAACAGAAAAAACGTTTTCTTGATCGTGTAGATGATCCCGCCAAAAACTGGAAATTTTCATCTAACGATGTGAGCGAGCGCGCCCATTGGGATGAATATATGTCTGCATACGGTGATATGCTTACAGCCACATCCACAGATTATGCTCCCTGGTATGTGATACCTGCTGATAAAAAATGGTTTATGCGTTATGCTGTCAGCAATATTATTATCAATCGCCTAAAAGAACTTAACCTGAAATACCCGAAGTTACCCGCGAGCGAAAAAGCAAAATTGAAACAAGCCAAAGAGATCTTGATGGGGGAAAAGGATTAGTTGGAGAATAATTGTTAGTCTTGATCATTTGGGTCTTTTTTCTTCCAAAATAGTTATACTCCCGGTGTTTTCTTTGTAAAATGTGCCTTTGGGCTATTGGTATTTGTTTAGAACATTTAAATTGTATCGCTGCCTTTTGCTCCGGCAAAACCTGCTCTGTTAACTGAAACCTTTATTCTATTTCTGTAAATCCTCTCAGTTCTGAATCTTTTCTGCTACACCAATTTAACTTTGGCGCAATATCCCTGTTTTAATCCTGGACTGGATTAGCTGAGGTCTGCGTTATTGCATTCTCAATATTTGCCGGAGCTGAAGTCCATACCAAACGTGTGAGTGAGTCCATCACCTTTTGGGTGGGATGGAAATAATCAATGAAATTATATCTGTAATTCTTGATTCCTGCTAATTTATCCAGATCATAAACATTCGCCAGTGAATTAATGTCTGATTTGAACTTAACTTTATCGTCAAAAAGATTGTGTTTTGCAAGATACTCATCCACGCCCTTATATACAGGCAAAACCATAAATGAAAATTCAATATTATTCGCTTTGCAATAGTTAGTTATTTTGATGAATTCATTTTTGTAAGCTGTTGGATAAGTATATCTACTAAAAAATAATTTTAATCTCGACTGTGCAAGGTTTTCCATTTCGGCAGGAGGTAAGAATTCGTAAGATCTCTCAATAATTTTGGGATTTCGGGTTGCTGCCCAGGCAATATTGGCCACTGCATCAGTGAATATTTCTTTGGTGGTATAATATTCATAAGGTCTTTTTATATAGTCCTCAGCAAAATGCCACAAATCATAATCTCTGTCCATATTGTAATTCATAAACGCCACCTGGAAATAGACCTTTTTGAGTTTCACCTGATCTGCAGCAAACCAGAAGGTTTTAAACATAGTAGTGAAACTTGCACCAGGTGAGCAAAAGTTAAAGTAATCCTCTCCGGTTTGATCCCTGATTATCTCAACATCAATGTCTTTTCCCTGTGAATCACCAACAATAATGTTTTGTACAGGCTTCCTCCGAAAATGAATGGTTTTCCATAAAAGGTTGCCACGTGGGCTGCTTTCATCGGTCCGTTGGATAACCATAAATTTATCCTCATCACTTACAACTTTACTAAGATTAACAAAGTTATATGGGTCCACAATAGTTATAATCAGCGCATAGACCAGAATTGGAATTGCGAACAATAAAGCCTTGAGGATATATTTCTTCATTTAACTTTTTTAGGAAAATTAAAACTGAAGGTAAACAAACGTATTGCCCAACCCACTGTAAACAAAAATGAGGGTAATTAGGGCGTAATAGCCCATCCATCTTACCCAACGTGGTTGTCTTAAAAATGTTTCTTCCAGGTTGGTACCTCTCTCCTGTAACGCTTCTGACAGAAAAACAATTGAAAAAGCAAACAAGGCAAGTAAAAAGCCTGGTGTGTCAAATATCAAACGATTACCACTAAGTTTAAATTCAATATTTACAAATAAATGAGAAATAAAATACCAGGCATCTCCGATATTTTTGGCGTTGAAAAACACTAATGTGAAAGAGAAAAACAGATAAGTCAGTGCCCTGCTTGTTAACTTTACCAGTGATGGATTCAGTTTGGAAGCAATCTGAAGTCGCTTTCGTTTGGTAATAAATTCATAGCTAATGGCAATTCCCTGCAAAATACCAACAACAACAAATGTCCAGTTTGCACCATGCCAGATGCCAATCACATAGAAGGTGATAAATATACCGGCAATTGCTGCTTTTTGGCCATGTTTTCTATACTTGACAATAAATGGGGCGAAAATAAAGTCGTTACACCATGAAGAGAGAGAAATATGCCACCGCCGCCAAAATTCACCAACTGAAGATGCAAAAAATGGTCGGTTGAAATTGGGAGTAAGCTTAAATCCAAAAACTCTGGCTACACCCAGGGCCATATCAGTGTAGCCTGAAAAATCCGCGTACAAATGAATCGCCTGAAGTAGAAAGATAATTATCAGGGAGATGCCGGTATAATTTTCCAGATTATTGTAAAGCAAATAGACGGGTCCGCTTAAATTGTCGCCTATAATGACTTTTTTAAACATTCCCCACAAGAACAGTCTCAGCCCCGCTGAAACCTGGTCGGCATTAAAACTGATTTCAGCCCTTGCCTGAGGAAGAAATAAATTTGAGCGTTCAACCGGACCGGCAAGGAATTTCGGGAAAAACATCATGTAATTAGCGAAAAATATGAAATTGGACTCCGCGTTTTCCGCTTTTCGGTTTATTCGGATAAGGTAACCCAGCGCCTGGAAGGTATAATAGGAAATTCCAAGAGGAATAAGTATATTAAGATAAGGAATGTTGAGGGAAGTTGAAGTGAAGCCTATCAGGTAATCCACATTCTCCAACAGGAAGTTGATGTACTTGAAAAATGCAAGAATAGCAATGTCAGAGAGTACAACTATCCAGAAAATCTTCAATCTTGATGGAGTTTCTCTGTATTTATACAACCAAATGCCAAAAAAATAGTTTATAACAGTAAATGCAAAGGCAAACAACATGAATTTCACACTGAAGGTGGCAATAAACACCATACTTGCAACGAAAATCACCATTTGTCTGTACCGGTTTTTTACACCATAGTACAAAAAGACGGTAACTAAAAGAAAAACAAAGTAGTGAAATGAGTTAAATTGCACTTTTTGAATTTTATTTTGTTATATGTTTGATGAATAAACTAAAAATTCTAACATTATGTTCAGGACAAATGTAACGGTTTTATTTTTACTTGTATTAATGTTTTTATCAGTACTTTTTATTGGTTGTAAAGATACAGGCAATGTCGTGAATGAAACAAACGCAACAAACATCATATTCTTACATCACAGTACCGGTCATGTAATCTGGAAAGGCCAGAGCAAAGGTATAAGCGAGTGGTTTGGAAAAAATGAGGCACTGCCGGATTTATTTGAAAGCTACAATGAAAATCATGGAACAAACATCCGGATTACGGAGCAAAACTTTCCTAAGGCCCAACCTTATGGGTGGAATAACTATCCTTATGATTATTATAATATATGGGTTCAACATGCAGGAAATGAGCTTTATAAAGAAGAACCAACCCTTGAGATGCTCACAAAGGAATATGATGTTATTATTTTTAAACATTGCTTTCCGGTGGGGAACATCAAAGAGGATAGTGGCAACCCTGATCCTGCAAGTCCCGAAAAAAGTCTCGAAAATTACAAAGTTCAGTATGAAGCCTTGAAAGAGAAAATAAACTCTTTTCCTGATACGAAATTTATTTTGTGGACTGCTCCTGCCAACGAAAAGTCCAATGTAACTGAAACTGAAGCGATGAGAACCAGAGAATTTGTGGATTGGGTCATAAACCATTGGGATATTCCGGAAGACAATATTTACCTTTGGGACTTTTATTCTCTGGAAACTGAAGGAGGTTTATATTTAAAAGATGAATTTGCTGAAAAGTCCGGCGATTCGCATCCGTCCTCAGCATTTGGTAAGCGCGTTGCACCACTTCTGGCTGCAAGAATAGTTGATGTAATCGAAAATGATGGAACAAGCACAAACCTAAAAGGAGAACCCCAATAATTAATAATATTTAAGGTTTTTAATTAACTAACACTTATTTTTCATGGTTGCAACTGACGTAATTAAAGAACAACTTAAAAAATTCATATCCGAAACCGCCTTTGTGCCGGCCGAGAAGATTCAGGATGATACCCTTATCTTTGTTGAAGGAATTTTTGATTCTATGGGATTTCTGTCCCTGATAAATTATATTGAAGAAAACTTCAGCATTAGAGCTCAGGATTCAGAATTGCTTGAAGCAAACTTTGAATCGGTCAACGCGATTTCCCGATTTATCAGCAGCAAGTTAAATTAATCTTATGTGTGGCATAGCAGGCATAGTTAATATCAATCATTCCAACCAGCCTTTAGAGCAAGAATTGGTTTCCATGCTCGCTGCCATTAAACACCGGGGGCCTGACGAAAGTGGGATATATCTGGGCGAAGGCATAGGCCTAGGAAATGTGAGACTCAGTATCATTGACCTATCATCCGGGCAACAGCCCATGTCGACGCCCGATGGCAGATACTGGATTGTTTACAATGGTGAAGTATTCAATTATATTGAAGTTCGAAAGGAGCTTAATGCGTTGGGCGTCAGCTTTATGACCCAATGTGATACTGAAGTTGTTCTGCAGGCCTATGTGCATTGGGGCCCAGACTGTTTGCAGCATTTCGTTGGGCAGTTTGCCATTGCTATATGGGATAAAGTTAAAAAAGAGCTTTTTCTTGCCCGTGATCGTATGGGCATACGCCCCTTGTTCTTCACCCGATCCAATGGAAGGTTTATCTTTTGCTCCGAAATCAAAGGCATATTCCAATTGCCAGATGTTAAGCGTGTTATCGACCATGAGGCACTGAGTCAAATTTTTACATTCTGGACCACCATTACACCCCAAACACCTTTTGAGGATGTTTCCGAGGTTTCTCCCGGCCATTATATGCTGTTGAATGAAAGGGAAACCTTCTCAAAAAAATACTGGAGTCTGGTTTTTCCTACCGAAGGATATTATTCGGGCTTGAGCCTGAATGATGCCACTGAAGCGTTAAGGGACCTTTTCAAATCTTCAGTTAAAATGCGACTTAGGGCGGATGTTGAAGTGGCAGCCTACCTCAGTGGTGGCATTGATTCAAGTGTTACTACCGCATTTATCCATGAGTTGGAGCCAGGAATCCTGAATACCTTCTCAATTGGATTCCGTGATAAAGATTTTGATGAAACATCTTTTCAGGTTGAAGCCTCAAAGTTTTATAATACCCATCACACAAGCTTTAGCTGTACATCACAAGAAATTGGAGCGTATTTTTATGACACCATCTGGCATACAGAATTTCCAATACTCCGCACCGCCCCCACGCCCATGTTTATGCTTTCAAAGAAAGTACGGGAACAAAACATCAAGGTAGTTATCACCGGCGAGGGCGCTGATGAGATGTTGGCAGGTTATAACATCTTCAAGGAGAATAAGATAAGGCGTTTTTGGGCGCGCAACCCACAATCGGACATACGCCCGTTGTTGCTCAAAAAACTTTATCCTTATCTGCCCATGATGAAGGATGCCAAAACCACCGTCCTGAAATTGTTTTTTGGATACAAACTGGGCGAAACAGATAATCCTTATTATTCCCATTTATTGCGCTGGCACAATACTTCGCGTATTCAGAACTACTTTGACAACGACTTATTGAGTGGGCTCAATAATTATGATCCAATTAATGAACTGAGCAAAAATATGGTGGATGGTTTTGGTCAATATGATGATCTGGCCAAAGCCCAATACCTGGAATCAAATATTTTCATGTCTGGGTATCTGTTGTCCTCCCAAGGCGACCGTATGGCTATGGCCAATTCGGTAGAAGGTCGGTATCCTTTTCTGGATCATAAGGTGGTTGAATTTGCCAACAGTCTCCCGGAGAACTATAAGTTGCGGATTCTGAATGAAAAGCACATCCTGAAAAAAATGATGGCCGGGAAAATCCCCGATTCCATTCTTAAGCGGCATAAACAAGCTTACAGGGCTCCCATACATCAAAGTTTTATCGGGCAAAACTCGCCGGAATATGTGAAAGATTTATTGAGTGAAGCAAAACTTCGGTCGTTTGGCTATTTTGGTGCGGATAAGGTGGATAAATTAATCACAAAAATCCAGCAAAACCCATACGTATCTGAAACTGAAAATATGGCGCTGGCCGGAATTATTTCCACACAGCTGTTGCATCATTTCTTTATAACTGACAGCGTTTTTGTTGCTGATTCAGATAAACCAGCAAACCTTAAAATAATACGGGAATAGGTTGCCAGAAATAGGGTAGGAGACGCTGTTTTTGAACTTACGGGCAGTTTTGTAACTTTGCAACTCATAAAAACGAAAAAAAATAACGCATGAAAGCATATGTATTCCCCGGACAGGGCGCTCAGTTTGTGGGCATGGGTAAAGACCTTTACGAAAAAAGTGACGCGGCAAAAGTAATGTTTGAAAAAGCCAATGAAATCCTTGGCTTTCGTATTACTGATCTGATGTTTTCGGGTACTGATGAGGATCTGAGGCAAACCCGTGTAACGCAACCGGCCATCTTCTTGCATTCTGTTATTCTGGCAAAAACCCTGGGTGACACTTTTAAACCTGATATGACTGCAGGTCACTCACTTGGTGAATTTTCCGCCCTGGTAGCTGCTGGAGCGCTTTCATTTGAAGATGGACTAAGGCTCGTATATGCCCGTGCCATGGCTATGCAAAAGGCCTGTGAAGCGGAACCATCAACAATGGCAGCCATCTTAGGTCTTGATGATAGCCGTGTGGAAGGCGTTCTTGCTGACATTCAGGAGGTTGTAGTGCCGGCCAATTATAATAGCCCGGGACAGTTGGTTATCAGCGGTTCTGTAAAAGGTATTGAGGTAGCTTGTGAACTGCTTAAAGCTGCCGGAGCAAAAAGGGCCTTGCCTCTCAAAGTTGGTGGCGCATTTCACTCACCGTTGATGGAGCCTGCACGTGTTGAACTGGAATCCGCGATCAAAGCTACGGAATTTAGCGTGCCCGTTTGTCCGGTTTTTCAAAATGTTACCGGGAAACATTACACAGATCCGGCACAAATTCGCGAAAATCTCATTGCACAACTTACCGCACCTGTGCGATGGACACAAACAGTTCAGAATATGGTTGAATATGGCGCAACCAATTTTACAGAAGTTGGTCCAGGAACAGTATTACAGGGATTGGTTAAAAAAATAGCGCCGCAGGTTGAAGCCTTAAGCGCCTGAAAAAGGAATAATTTAAATAGAAAGCCGGGTTTTCCGGCTTTTTTTATTCTTTACCAATCATAACTTCAGTTGACTTTATTATTGCAGTAACCGTATCGCCAACCTTGAGGTTCAGATCATTCACACTGTCCATTGTTATAACAGAACTTAATTTATTTCCTCCACCGATATCCAGCACAATTTTGGCTGTAACTACTCCCGGTTTTATTTCTGTGATGATTCCTTTAATTTGATTTCTGGCACTGATTTTCATGATTACGATATTTATTTTAAGCATTAAACGCCCATAAATCAATAAAGTTCAGGCATCTTCACCAATCCAGTTCATCCATATTTGTTGATCACAGAACGGAACCTTGCGTTCTGTACAAACCTGCATGGTGTGGCCTGTCCCACCCTGCATGGGATTTGAGAGATTATCATAAAAAAATGCGACAGTAGCTGGTGCGATACCTGAGCGTGTACCACATACTTTTACTGTGTCGCGCAAAATATAGGCTGCTTTGGCTGTAAGTCGGTTGTGAATCTGAAGAATAAATTTATCAATAAGGCCTGCCATTCGCTGATTTTGTCTGGAGTGATAAACCACTTCCGGTTCTTCCGCAAGGTCAATTTCATCCATGGAATAAGCAGTTGCACCTGTTTTAACTGATGAGCGGTGCGAAGCATAAGGTTTAATCACTTCCAGCCGCGAAGGGTCAATGTCAGCCACGCCCCGGCTAAACAGTTCATCTGCCCCGGTTGCATTTCCACTTCTGAATTTTATAAAAGTGCTACGATTGGCCAGCAGACGACCCAATTGAGAAAGCTTGTCTTCATCCCAGGCATTTACTTTACGCTTACCTTCAAGCAAAACAATGTTTCCGGGTTTGTCAAAAGCCTTCAAAAAAGCTGAGAGCGAGCCGAAATTGGGATTTGAATCCACTACCTTTTCTGATATTGATTCTCGTAGTATTTTTGATAATCTCCGGAAGTAACATTGTTTAACCAGGCTTCATTGTTCAGATACCAGTCAACGGTTTCCTCAAAACCTTCGGCGAACTTAACGGTTGGCTCCCAACCCAAATCCGCTTTAATTTTGCTGGCATCAATGGCATAACGCAAATCATGGCCAGCGCGGTCTTTCACAAAAGAAATCAGTTTTGCTGATTCTCCTTCGGCCCTGCATAGTTTGCGATCCATAATTTCACATAATTTTTTAATGAGGCTGATATTTTGCCACTCGTTATTGCCCCCAATGTTATAGGTTTCGCCGATTTTACCCTGATGAAAAATCAGGTCAATGGCTTTGGCATGATCTGCTACGAACAACCAGTCACGAACATTCTCTCCTTTGCCATACACCGGTAAAGGTTTATTGTTGCGGATATTGTGAATAAACAGGGGTACAAGCTTTTCAGGAAACTGAAACGGGCCGTAATTGTTTGAACAATTGGAGATAACGACAGGTAAATGAAAGGTATGAAAATATGCCCGCACCAGATGGTCGCTGCTGGCTTTGCTTGCAGAGTAAGGGCTTCGGGGATCGTAAGGGGTAGATTCCAAAAACTTGCCTTCTTCTCCCAATGACCCGTAAACCTCATCCGTTGAAATATGATAAAACCGCTTCTGGTCTAAATCTGAATTCCAGATTTCCTTTGCTGCGTTTAGCAAATTAACGGTTCCCACAATATTGGTCATGATAAATTCCATGGGATTGGAAATGGACCTATCCACATGCGATTCGGCTGCCAGGTGAATTACTCCATCAAATTGATATTGCTGAAATAATTTTTGAATCAAATCCGCATCGGTGATATCCCCTTTCTCGAAAATATAATTGTGTGAATTTTCGATGTCGGAAAGATTGGCCAGATTTCCTGCATAAGTTAACTTGTCGAGATTAATTATTTTATAATCAGGATATTTTTTTACAAATAACCGTACTACATGCGATCCGATAAAGCCGGCTCCGCCGGTAATAAGAAGGTTTTTCATAGAATGTTAAAGTTTAAATTGTGATCATTTCCTGGCCAGAGCCTGCTCCCATTTCCAGGCCGAAAGCATCATTTCGTCCAGCGTCTTTTCTGCCTTCCAGCCAAGTTCATTGTTGGCATAGGAGGTGTCGGCCCAAACTTTTTCAATATCTCCGGCACGGCGTTCAACCATTTGATAATTTAGTTTTTGTCCGCTTACTTTCTCAAAAGAGTGAATCACTTCAAGCACACTAAGCCCATTTCCGGTTCCTATATTGAAAATCTCAAAATCAGTTTTGACCTGTTTTGAAATCATGCGGTCAACGGCTACAATGTGTGCTTTGGCCAGATCAACCACGTGAATGTAATCACGAATAGCTGTCCCGTCAGGGGTGTTATAATCACTGCCAAAAACACTCAGGGCCGGGCGTAATCCCATGGCGGTTTGGGTGATAAATGGCACCAGGTTGTTGGGGACACCCAGCGGCAATTCTCCGATCAACGATGTTTCGTGGGCACCAATGGGGTTGAAGTATCGCAGGGCAATACTTTTTAATCCATAAGATGCGACTGCGAATCGGATGATTTGTTCCGACATTTGTTTCGTATTACCATACGGCGACCATGCTTCTTTAATTGGAGAGGTTTCCTTTACCGGTAAGGTGTCGGGCTGCCCGTAAACCGTGCAGGATGACGAAAACACCAGATTGGCAATCCCCTGATCTTTCATTCCCTGAAGGACATTTAGGAGTGATTCAATATTGTTGCGGTAATACATCAATGGCGATGTCATGGATTCGCCTACAGCCTTGTATGCTGCAAAATGAATAATGCCATCTAAATCTTGATGGCTTGCAAAAAACGAGCTGGTTTTGTCTTTATCTGTTAAATCAAAGTTGTGAAATTCAGGCTTTTTTCCGGTAATTTCGGCAATCCGATGAACAACACTGACTGTGGAGTTTGACAAATTATCAACAATTACAACATCATAGCCTTTTTCAATCAGTTCCACACAAGTGTGCGAACCAATAAACCCGGTTCCGCCGGTAACAAGTATTTTCATAAAATTATGATAATCAATTGATTTTAGAAACGCTGGTTTTGGTCAATTTATATTTTTCTTTACTCTCAGGGCAAATGGCAATTCCTTCCTGATCAAAATTCAGCCGGTGTCCATATTCGCTCATCCATCCAATTTGTCGAGCGGGATTTCCCACCACCAGGGCGTAATCCGGAACTGCGCGTGTCACAACAGCGCCAGCACCAATAAAAGCAAACGCACCAATATCGTGGCCACAAACAATGGTCGCATTTGCACCGATTGAAGCACCTTTTTTGACGATGGTCGTTGTGTATTGCCCCTTGCGCACCACGGCACTTCGCGGATTTACAATATTGGTAAAAACCATGGAGGGACCCAGAAAAACATCATCTTCGCATATAACGCCGGTGTATATTGAAACATTGTTTTGCACTTTGACATTATGACCCAGTTTAACATCGGGAGATATCACAACATTTTGTCCAATGTTGCAGTTGTTGCCCAATTCACAGCCGGTCATTAAATGCGTAAAGTGCCAGATGTGGCAGCCATCTCCTATTTTGCAGCCGTCGTCAATAATGGCTGATTCATGTGCAAAATAATTGAGCCCTTTTGCCTTTTTATATTCCATAGCACTGATTTTTTACAAAGATATACCCATTGTGTCGTTATGGGATAACTTCATGGTTATTTTTATCAAATGTAATCCAAATTGATCGGTTTTGCAAAAGATTTCGCTAATATGGACGGAAACGAAAGGTTGACTATTTTCAGGAAAAACAAAAAAGCCGGGACATTTCCCGGCTTCTTTATTATTTTCATTGATTTATTGATTTACATATTCAAGTATTGCACTTGTAATCATTTTTAGTTGATCATCATCAAGTTCGGTATGCATGGGCAGAGAAATTACCGTTTTGCAGAGATGCTCAGTTGCCGGAAAGTCGCCCTCTTTGTAGCGTGGGTCTATATAAGCTTTTTGTAAATGCAACGGCACCGGGTAATAAATCATAGCTGGAATATCCCTTTTTGAAAGAAATTCCTGTAGTGCATTGCGATCAATACCATCGGTAACAAGAGTATATTGGTGAAAAACATGGGTTGATTTCTCAAACCGTGCCGGAGTGTGCAATTTAGGGTGATTTTTGAATGCGGTGTCATAATAATCAGCGGCGTGATTCCTGGCGGCCGCATATTGATCAAGGTGAGCAAGCTTAACGCCCAGCACTGCTGCCTGAAGACTGTCCAATCTGCTGTTTATCCCTATGAAATCATGATAATAGCGCACCGTCATGCCATGATTCACTACCACCCTTAATTGTTTGGCCAGTTCATCATCGTTGGTAAATATGGCCCCACCATCTCCATAGCAACCCAGGTTTTTACTTGGAAAGAAAGATGTGCAGCCAACGTGTCCAATAGTACCTGCCTTTTTCCGACTTCCATCGGCAAAAATATAGTCGGCGCCGATGGCCTGGGCAGCATCCTCCACAATATAAAGGTTGTGTTCCCGGGCAATTTCCATCATAGCTTCCATGTCAGCGCATTGTCCGAAAAGATGAACAGGAACAATGGCGCGGGTTTTGGGAGTGATGGCTTTGCGAACCGATTCCGGGTCAAGGTTAAATGTGTGTGGATCAACATCTACCACTACTGGAATATAACCAAGCAGTGCAATAACTTCCGCGGTAGCAATAAAGGTAAAATTGCTTGTAATTACTTCGTCCCCGGGCTGAATGCCAAGTGCCATCATGGCTGCCTGCAACGCATCTGTGCCATTGGCGCATGGAATAACATGTTTGACATCAAGATATTTTTCCAGGTTTTCCTGGAAGTTTCTCACTGCCGGGCCATTGATAAAAGCAGTAGAATCAATAACTTCTTGAATGGCCTGATCTATTTCAGGCTTAATTTTTTCATATTGACTTTTCAGGTCAACCATTGCAATTTTCTTCATCGGCAAGTGAATTTGTAGTTATTTGAAAAAACCGGTTTTTTTTAACCGAGGCAAAGATAGGGCGAATATTTTTTTTGCGTATGGTTTTACGATTTATTCCTGATGCAATTCCTGCATTTAAAATTGATGCCGTGTAGGAGAAACCTTAAAAATGTTTTCGATTCCAGTTCCTATCCCGAAAGCCATCGGGATAGGAATCTTACTTCTACTTTATAACACTTAACAGGTCTAACAGGCCTGAAGAGGACCTATTGGTATAATCTTACTTCTGATTTTCTATTTCCTTTTTTCTTCTTTTTCTTATTACAGATTCTGAAGATAGTATTCAGATAGCTTCCTGAACAGGTGCGCCCGGTCGATACCGCCCACATTGTGTTCATGAGTGGGATAGACAAAGTAATCGACTTGTTTTTTATTGGTTATACATGTCATGAGAAAATCAAGGCTGTTTTGCCATACCACGGTGTTATCCATATTTCCGTGAATTACAAGCAACTTGCCTTCCAGTTTATCCACATGATTTAACAGTGAAGCCTCCTTGTAGCCTTCAGTATTTTGTTCAGGTGTATCCATGTAACGCTCCCCATACATCACTTCATAGTATTTCCAGTCAATTACCGGTCCTCCCGCTGATGCAACCTTGAAGATGCCCGGATTTTTCAGCTTGAGCGAAATGGCCATAAAACCGCCGTAGCTCCAGCCATCAACTCCAATCCGCTCAGGATCAACAAAAGGAAGGGTTTTCAGGTACTCAACTCCTTTCATTTGATCAGCAACCTCAAGGGTTCCCAGGTTACGGTGGATAATACTTTCAAATGCAAAACCACGGTTGGCTGATCCTCGATTGTCCAGGGTAAAAACCACAAACCCGAGTTGAGCCATATAATCCAGGAATAAATTCGCACCACCCAGCCATGATTCGGTAATAAGCTGTGCATGTGGTCCTCCGTAAACATAAATAAATGCCGGATACTTCTTCGTGGTATCAAAATCGGCTGGTTTTATCAAACGACAATAAAGATCGGTGCCTTCATCTGCTTTTAAGGTGAAGATTGTGGTTTCAACCGGTTTGAAATCCTTTAAAGGATTTGGCGACTGATGCAGGGTCTTTTTTCTTTTTGCCTTTGTATCCGAAAGATAAAGCGCTGCGGGAACTTCGCGGTTGCTGTAACGATCTATAAAATATTTTCCGTCTTTACGAACGATTGGGTTGTGTGTTCCCATTTCCATCGTTAGTCGGGATGATTTACCTGATTTGATGTTGAGATGATACAATTGATTTTCAAGGGGACTCACTGCTGTTGATGTATAAAACAAGTCCGTGCCATCAGGATTAAAACCAAGAAATTCAGTTATAATCCAGGATCCGGAGGTTAACTGTTTAATCAGTTTCCCATCAGTGTCGTATAAATAAAGGTGATTGAATCCATCACGCTGACTTTGCCAGATAAATTGATTGGGATTTCCGGGGACAAATACCATAGGATGCTGAGGCTCAACATAGCGGTCATTTGTTTCTTCAAAAAGTGTTTTAATAAACGCTCCTGTTTCAGCATTATAGCAATTTAGTTTCATGTGGTTCTGATCGCGGTTGAGCACAGCAATATAGATCAGTTTTTCATCCGGGCTCCAGGCAATATTTGTAAGATATTGTTCAGCTGGCAGTCCGGTTTTCATAAATACTTTGCTGCGTGTTTTGGGATTATATACACCTAGTGTAACCTGGTGGCTAGCCATTCCAGCCATGGGATAACGGATGTTTTTCACTTCTGCAACACGGGGAGTGATATCAACCAGCGGGTATTCTGTGACCATGGTTTCGTCCATGCGGTAAAAAGCCAGCAAATTGCCCTTTGGTGACCAGAAAATTCCTTTCTCAATGCCAAATTCATTACGGTGCACTGTTTGTCCATTTACAATTCCTGTATTTTCATCGTTGGTAACGGTAATTTGTTCTGTGCCGGTCGAAACATACAGGTTATTATTTTTGGTATAGGCGATGTAATTGGTTTCAGGAGCCATTTCAGCATTTTCAGCCAGGGTATCGGTAGTGTTGAGGAGTTTTATTGATTTTGCTTCCAAATCATAAGCAAACCAGTTTTCACCCCGGGTATATTCAAGTACTTTGTCTGAAGCCCAGGTTACATAAGGCAAACGTTGTAATTCATCAAAACCTGCACGAACCAGTGCTTCGTTTAGTGTGGAAACCCTCAGCAAAGTGTCGGTTATTTCATCTTTTATGCTTCCTTGAAGTAATCCATCGGGGACCTGCCAGGTATAGTTATCTGTTGAGCCCCGCCATTGAAGGTTGGATAATCCGGTTGGATAAAGTTGTCGGTTCGACATAATCTCTTCTGGGACCAAAATTTTATCCTGGGCAAAGGAGAGTTGCAGCCCTGTAAACAAGAGCGCAAAGAGTGCTATTAACCTATTCATAGTTGAAATTTATTGAAGTTGGGCAAATATTTATTTTTTTATAGAATGTGCAATTTCACCAATCAGGGAAGGATTTTTTTCAATCGCATTGCCAATCACGAGCACATCGGCACCTGAAGCAGCCGTCCGGGAGGCCTGTTCGGGTGTGCGAATACCGCCGCCTACGATTAATGGAATTTCGATGCTTTGTTTCACATGACTGATCATGGTTTCAGAAACAGGATTAACGGCACCGCTTCCTGCATCCATAAAAATTAGCTTCAACCCCAGCATTTCGCCGGCCATGGCGGTGCACATCGCAATATCATCCTTGTCGGCCGGAATGGGGTCAGAATTACTCATGTATGAAACTGCTGTTGGTTTGCCGCTTTCAATCAGCATATATCCTGTTGGTAGCACTTGTAATGGGCTTAATTTCAGATATGGGGCTGAAATAACATGTCTGCCGATCAACATTTCGGCATTGCGGCCAGAGATGAGCGATAAAAATAAAATAGCATCCGCTTTCCAGCTCATTTGCAGGGTATTGCCAGGGAAAAGCACTACCGGAATATCTTTGGCCTTTTTTAATATGGCGATAACCTGATCCAATTGATTGTTAATCAGTAGACTACCTCCAACAAAAAAATAATCTACACCGGAATCTATCGAATTGCAAACAATTGAATCCAGGGCTTTTTCACCTGTTTTGTCGGGATCAACAAGAACTGCCAACTGCTTTTTGCCGGCGTGCATTCGTTGAGTAATGGTTTCATAAACAAGCATATACCTAAGCGACTTTGGAGATGCAATGATAAGTAATTCCAGCGATTTACCCTAAAGCATGGCTATTATTTTTTATTCTTGATTATTGTCAGGCTATTTTTAGATGAAAATCTAGATTGATGAAAACGAAAAACCCAAGGACTGAGTCGCTTTATGTATAAAAGCACCCGTATCTTTCATTGATTTGATTTTCAATACATTATTTGGATTTAATGGGTTGTTTACCTTTAAGACTGTTGTTTGATAAATACAAAAAAGACCATGTTATCAGCATGTTGGCATCAAAACAATGCTTACCTTTGCAGCCCTTAAAAAAATAATAAATCATGAAAGAAACCATGACTGAAATACTTCCTTTTAAAGTTAAAGACTTGTCGCTTGCTGATTTCGGCCGCAAGGAAATTGAGATTGCAGAAAAAGAAATGCCCGGACTAATGTCTATTCGCAAAAAACACGCGATTGAAAAACCATTGAAAGATGTGCGCATCACGGGTTCATTGCATATGACCATTCAAACGGCTGTGCTTATTGAAACCCTGGTTGAATTGGGCGCCAATGTTCGTTGGGCCAGTTGCAACATATTTTCAACGCAGGATCATGCCGCCGCTGCTATTGCTGCTTCTGGTATTCCCGTTTTTGCCTGGAAAGGTGAAACCCTTGAAGAATACTGGTGGTGTACATTACAAGCACTCTCTTTTCCCGGTGGAAAAGGCCCTAACCTTATTGTTGACGATGGTGGCGATGCTACGCTGATGGTACATAAAGGTTATGCTGCTGAGAAAAATCCATCCTTACTACAAGCAACCGGATCAACCGGAGAGGAGAAAGCAATTCTTAAAGTTCTTGGGGAAGCATATGTTGAAGACAAGCAGCGTTGGCACAATGCAGTGAAAGAGATTAAGGGGGTTTCCGAGGAAACCACAACAGGAGTGCACAGGCTTTACCAGATGATGGAGGCCGGTGAATTACTTTTTCCTGCGATTAATGTGAATGATTCGGTTACGAAATCGAAATTTGACAACCTTTACGGATGCCATGAATCGTTGGCCGATGGAATTAAACGTGCCACCGATGTAATGATTGCCGGGAAAGTTGCGGTTGTATTAGGATTTGGTGATGTTGGAAAAGGTTGTGCCCGCTCCATGCGTTCATACGGAGCCCGGGTTATTGTGACGGAGATCGATCCCATTTGTGCGCTGCAGGCCGCTATGGAAGGGTTTGAAGTTTCAACCATAGAAGATGCCCTGAAAGAAGGTAATATTTATATTACTGCTACCGGAAACCGAGATGTAATTACCCTGGATTATATGCGCAAAATGAAGGATCAGAGCATTGTTTGCAATATTGGCCATTTTGACAATGAAATACAGGTAGAGCCGCTGAATGAAGCTGGCGATGTGGAGCATGTGAACATAAAACCTCAGGTTGATAAATATGTATTTCCTGCCGGAAACGCAATTTTTCTGCTAGCCGAAGGCCGTCTTGTCAATCTGGGCTGTGCAACCGGACATCCATCCTTTGTGATGAGTAATTCATTCTCAAATCAAACCCTGGCACAACTAGATTTGTGGAAGACCAACTATGAAATCGGTGTTTACCGTCTTGCCAAAAAATTAGATGAAGAAGTCGCAAGGCTGCACCTTGAACAATTGGGCGTGAAATTAACCAAACTCACTCCGGAACAGTCGGCTTATATTGGAGTTCCTGTTGAAGGGCCATATAAACCTGAGCATTACAGGTACTAAGTTTTTTTGGTACTCTTCGGGAGTGTGTTGATTTTAAAGGTTGGAATGTTGGAGGCAGAGGGTTTTCCCTGGGAGTAAATTGAGACTCTGCTGCCCAATATTCCACCCTTTCATTTTTCAATACTTGTGACTTCTGAGAAAGATTTTTATATTTCGGAGTATGTCCTGACCTTTCAATTACTCACCTGCAGCGAGTATCCATCATACCTTCCTCTGTATTGTTTCAGCGCACGTGTGGCCGGCCCTTCTATCGGAGAGCCGTCAGTAAGCAAAAATCTGGAGCCACAAACTGAATCTATTGCTATCACTCCGTTGGTTTCGACTTCAATTACTGCATCATCTTCCAGGGGGTCATAAGGGCAGGCCCGTTCAAAAATCATAAACTGATCGCTGAATGGCCGGTAAATAATCAGGCCTTTGTACCCTCCGGTTACATAAACATAACCGCCTTCAGGAATAAAATCAAGGGTATTCGGATAAATGATAAAGTTAACATAAACATAAGGTATCTCAGTTTTCTCATTTTCTTTGTCACAGGCGGTAAAAAATACCAAAACCAAAGCCATACTTAAATAAAAAGGTCTAAAAATTGAAGTTTTCATCAAATTCCGGGATTAATGTTCATAGATTAACGCATGGGTAAAAGTAATATTTTATCTGTTGCCGGATGGGATGTATTCGGTTTTTTCAACTTAACCGACTGCCTATGCGATAAGACGCCCCTCTTGATATTTTTTTTGTTAAGGGTTATTCTGAACCAAATGAGATGAAGTGAAGAATCCCTGAGTTTTTACCAGAATTTTATTCGAAAAGTGCTGATTTTTAAAAGTTGTGAAGGTGCAGATTTTTATGATTTTTCTTCCCCGGTCTAAAAACTTTTATACTTTTACCGTAGATTTGCAAAAAGGGGAAAACTATGGATGACTTTTTATACATAATAATAGGTATAGTCTGGGTTGTTTACTCGCTATATACCAATAAACAAAAGCAGCAAAAGAAGCGTTTGTTGGAGGAGCAACGCAAAAGCCAGTCTTCCCCACAACCTGAGCCGCAAAGCCCCAGATCAATATTTGAGCAGCTTCTTGATCCGGAGCCGCAAATACCTGAACCCATCAATGAGTCCGTCCCTGAGTCCTACACCGAATCCAAGAGCGGGCCATTTGACGATTACTTGAATCCAAGCCCAAATTATATCCCTGAAATTTCCGAAGAAGAACCATACCGGTCAAAATATCAGTCGCTGGAAATCATCAAAGACGAAGTCTCGGCTTCCTATTTTGAGAACCAATATGAATCCAGAGGTGACATGAACTATTACGACAACCGTGAAATGGCAGAATCTACGCATAATGAAGTCGCTTTACAGGACCAACTTTCAGAAGAATTTGATCTTCGCAAAGCAGTAATTTATTCGGAGATACTGAATCCCCGCTACATATAGGCCTTTCAGAAAATTGTTCAATACGTTTTGAAAAATTTGGAGCGTATTTCAATAAATTATTACCTTTACCCGCTTTTAACGGCACACGCAACACATCAAGAAACACAATAAGAATATCAAACATAAAATTTCAATGGTATGATCAGAAATCTACTGCTAACTATTGGGCTATTACTTACAGCAGGCCTGTCGGTATTTGCTCAGTCGGGATCCCTCTCTGGTAAAGTGATCGATAAGGATACAAAGGAACCCATCCCCTTTGTCAACATAATCGTTGAATTGGGGGGCACTCAGGCTGGCGGCTCATCTTCCGACTTCGATGGAAAATACACGATCAAACCCATTACCCCTGGTAAGTATGACATAAAAGCTACTTTTGTGGGTTACAAGCCAGTGTTAATTAAGGGTGTGATCATTAAATCGGATCAGATTACTTTTTGGGATATCCCAATGGAATCTACAATGATCAACATTGAAACCTTTGAGGTGGTTGACTACAAAGTTCCTCTTATTGATAAGGACAAAACCTCGGTTGGTGCTACGGTAACCTCTGAAGAGATTGCAAAAATGCCAAACCGCTCGGCCAATGCCATTGCAACTACCGTGGGAGGTGTGTTCTCGGCTGACGGCGAACGTGGAAGTGTCCGCGGACAGCGTTCGGAAGGAACAGTCATGTATATTGACGGTATCAGGGTTCGGGGTTCTTCATCACTGCCCGAATCGGCCATTGAACAGGTTTCGGTTATCCTTTCAGGGGTTCCGGCTCAATATGGTGATGCTACCGGTGGTATCATTAACGTAACTACAAAAGGTCCAAGTCGTGAGTTTGGTGCCGGTTTGGAGTTACAGACTTCTCAATACCTTGATGCTTATGGCTATAACAGGGCCGGCCTCAACATGCAGGGCCCATTGCTATGGAACAAGGATAAAACAAGCTCTTTACTTGGTTACTTCCTTGCTGGTGAGATGGTCTATAACCAAGATGGTCGCCCAACCGCAACAGGCGTTTATAAGGTTAAGGACGATGTACTTCGCCAACTGGAGCTTAACCCGCTCCGTTTAACGGGTACCGGATTCGGGACTTACTACAACACCAATTTTATTGGCAAAGAGGACCTTGAATTCTCAAAATCAACATTAAATTCGAGCAATATCGATGTAAATCTTTCGGGAAAGCTTGATATCAAAACCGGGCCGAACATCAACCTTTCTCTGGGAGGAAGTGTCAATTACAGCGATGGCCGGAGTTTCAACTTCACACAAGGCTTGTTTAATTACGACAAGAATGCCCAGGTAATTGACAATACCTGGAGGGTATTTGCACGTTTCACCCAGCGTTTCCCTGCTGACAAAGAAAGCAAATCACTCATCAAAAATATTTTCTATACACTGCAGGCCGATTTTACAAAATACGACCAAACGGTGCAGGATCCTGATCACAAAGAAGACCTTTTTAAATATGGTTACTTAGGCAAATATGAGACCCATAAAATCAGGTCTTATGAATTCAGCTATGACACCATTTCACAAAAAACCGCTTATATTCATAATGGTTTCCGCGATACACTGGTAGCATTTACTCCCGGGACCTTTAACCCCATCACAGCAAATTACACAAGGCAGTATTATGAACTGTATCCTGAATCAATATATCACGATAACCTGAACAACATTATCTCGGGTGGTGGCTTGCTCAATGGTATGGATGCCCCAACAGTATATGGTTTGTGGGGAAGTCCTGGTGGAAATCAGACAGGTTTTCAGAAAATTGACAATGAGCAGTATGCCATTAACTTTAATGCTTCCGCTGATATAGGAAATCATGCTTTACAATTTGGCGCAATTTATGAGCAGCGCACTGACCGTTATTACTCCTATTCTCCTTCGGGACTCTGGGATCTGATGCGCGGTTTAACCAATTCGCATATTGCCCAGTTGGATGTTGATAATCCAAATCTCGTTTATCTGGATGGTGTATTTATGGATACCATTTATTATGACCGTAAATATGATGCTCAGTCACAACGTGTTTTTGATATTAACCTTCGCGAGAAATTAGGCTTACCTGTTGACGGTACCGATTGGATCGACATTGATTCTTATGACATCAATACCCAGACCCTGAATTACTACGACGAAAACGGCACACTTAGAACGGCTGCATTAAGCGAAGCTTTATCTATTGATATGTTTACCCCGGATGAATTGTTCAACAATGGTGCTACTCTAGCTGCATACCGTGGATATAGCTTTGATGGACAACGCATCAAATCTAAAGATACACCGAGTTTTGATGATTTCTTTACCAAACGTGATGCAAACGGAAACTTAACCCGTGAGATTGCTCCTTTTGCGCCAGTGTATATTGCTGGTTATATTCAGGACAAATTTGCTTTTGATGACCTTATTTTCAATATTGGGGTTAGGGTTGACCGTTTTGATGCCAACCAGAAAGTGTTGACCGATCCATACACCCTTTATCCTGCGCTTTCAGTAGCTGAAGTAAGCGATCTGGGCTCGCACCCACAAAACATGGGCAATGATTATGTGGTTTATGTTGACAATGTCAGCCAGCCCACAACCATTATGGGTTACAGGGATGGTGACACCTGGTACAATGCTGAAGGTTTGGTAGTTACTGATCCTTCAATCTCTCTGGATGCTGGAAACGGTGTTACACCTTACCTTAAAGACCGCAACAACATTACCGTTAGTTCTGATGCTTTTAGCGATTACGAACCTCAGATTTCGGTGATGCCACGTATTTCATTCTCGTTCCCTATTTCGGATGAAGCACTTTTCTTTGCGCATTATGATGTACTTACCCAGCGACCAACCTATGCATTGGCCATTAATCCACTGGATTATTTCTTCCTCCCATCATTGGGTAGCCCAACCATAAACAATCCCAACCTGAAGCCTGAGAAAACAATCGACTATGAATTGGGATTCCAGCAAAGGTTAACCAATACTTCATCTCTTACCTTATCGGCTTATTATCGTGAGATCAGGGATCAGATCCAGGCATACCGTTACACTGCCGCTTATCCCAAAACCTATTATTCCTATAATAACATTGACTTTTCAACAGTAAAGGGTTTAACAGTAACTTATGATCTGCGACGTACTTCCAATGCAAGGGTAAGGGCAAGTTACACATTGCAGTTTGCCAATGGTACCGGATCGGATCCTGAATTTGCAAAAGGATTGATCCAAACCGGTCAGCCCAACCTGCGTACCTTGTTTCCGTTGAGTTTCGACCGTCGCCATGCACTTAACCTTATGCTTGACTATCGTTTTGCAGAAGGCAAGGAATACAATGGACCAGTTATTCGTCGCAAGAAAACCGATGCAGCTGGTGCAGAGATTATCAAATCTACCCAGATACTGCGAAATACCGGGGTTAACTTTACCATCTTTGGTGGTTCAGGAACACCTTATACCAAATCCAGTAAAATTGTTCCTATCGGACAATCCGGTATTATTAAAGGTTCCGTTAGTGGTTCACGTCTTCCATGGCAATTCAGGATTGACGGTCGGATCGACAAGGATATCAACATTAGTTGGGGAGAGGATAGACGCGAATCATACCTGAATATATATGTACAGGTGTTGAATATTCTTGATTCCCAAAATATCATGAGTGTATATGCAGCAACAGGTAATCCTGATGACGATGGTTATCTGGCAGCTGCCGAATACCAGAACCTCATAAACACCCAACTTGATCCTGAGGCTTACCGTGATCTTTATACCATCAGGGTTAACAGTCCCTATAATTATAGTTCACCACGTCAGATCCGTTTGGGTTTAATATTCAATTTCTGATAATGGGGAAAGCTATAAGGAAAAAAACAGAAAAGAAACGATTTACATAAAAAATACCTGAAGATGAAAAATATTGCCCGTGTTACTATTGCAACGCTGCTCTGTTTTGTTCTGGCCCTGCCGGGATATTCAGAAAATTATAAGGGCGCAACCAAAAAGTCCGGCGGCTCCGAATTGAAAGCAACTGCTGCCGGTTGTTTGCCTGGCGCCGGATTCAAGTACCTCGAAATCAATAACGTGAGAACACGTATCAACACCGGAGGTGATATGTGGTGGGACTTTGAAGTAGCTCAGTATGAGGTTCCCAAAGGTTCAAGCAAAACCTCCATGTTTTCCGCAGCATTGTGGATCGGGGGTATTGATGTGAACAACCAGTTGAAACTCGCGGCATTGCGTTACCGTCAATCCGATGCTTTTACCGTTGGTGCTGGTAATGACTACTGGCCTGGTCCGCTTACCATTGATGGTACCGCAGCTATTAGTGAAGAAACCTGTGCTCAGTATGATAAGCTTTTCCCCATCAACCGCACACAGATTGATGAGTATCTGGCCTGGTGGAACGATAAAGCAGCTTATCCCGGATACCAGATTCCCAACGAAATTCTGGATTGGCCGGCACATGGTGATATTTCCAAAAAACAGAGTTATTATCTCGCGCCCTTCTTCGATAGAAGTGGTGATGGTAATTATGAGCCAGAAGATGGTGATTACCCATATTATGACATTTCAAATGAATTGTGTCGTTCATCAGTTCAAACCAAAGAAGGCGAAGAAGGTATTGTTCAGGGAGGTTTACTGGCCGATCAGGTGATTAAAGGTGATGCTACCCTTTGGTGGGTGTTTAACGATAAAGGAAACATTCATACTGAAACTCAAGGTACACCTATTGGTCTTGAAATCAGGGCACAGGCTTTTGGTTTTTCTACCAATGATGAAATCAATAACATGACTTTTTATAGTTATGAAATTATTAACCGTTCGACATTCCGTCTTACCGGCACTTATTTTAGCCAGTGGGTGGATACTGACCTTGGTTTTGCTACTGATGACTATGTAGGATGTGATGTTGATCGTGGACTTGGTTATTCATATAACGGTCTGCCAAAAGACGGTGATGGTCAATTTTGGGCTTATGGCGACCAGCCTCCCGCAATTGGTGTCGACTTTTTCCAGGGTCCCTATATGGATCCTGATGGATCTGACAACCCTTCCTTTAATGGAGATGGTATTGATGGTCCTTCGTTCAATGGCGATTGTAGCATTGTAGGTTTAAGTGGATCGATGCTTAACATGGAATACGGAACCGAAACCAATCCTCAAGCTGGTGGTTTTATGGTTCGTTCCGAGGCCATCAATGGTGTTAACTTCGGTAACGGCATTGTGGATGATGAACGTTTTGGAATGCGCCGTTTTGTTTATCATAACAATGCAGATGCTATCGGTGACTTTATGCGCGATCCTGACTATGCTCCTGAATATTACAATTATTTGAAAGGAATATGGAAAGACAATACCAGGATGCTTTATGGAGGAAACGGACACGCTTCAGCCGGAGCATTTGGACCTGCCTGTGACTTTATGTTCCCGGGCGATACTGATGTCTGCGATTGGGGCACAAGCGGGCTTCCTCCTGCAGGACCTAAATACTGGACAGAAGAAATTGCCCAGAATAAAGCTGGCGACCGTCGTTTTATGCAATCAGCCGGACCATTTACACTGGAACCAGGTGCCGTTAACTATATTACCGTGGGTATTCCCTGGGCACGTGCTGCTTCAGGTGGTCCATGGGCTTCAGTTAAGTTGCTGCAGGTTGTTGACGATAAGTGCCAGTTACTTTTCGATAACTGTTTTGCGGTGGTTAGTGGACCTAACGCTCCTGACCTTACCATTAAGGAACTTGATGAGAAATTTGTATTTTACATCACCAACCGTAAGACCAATGATGCCGGCAATAACTTTAACGAAGGATACAAAGAGCTTGATCCTGCCATTCTGGCTGTGGCCAATAGTACTGGCTTTGATTTTGACCCTTATTATCGTTTTGAAGGTTATCAGGTGTTTCAGTTGAAAAATTCTTCTGTATCGGTTGCAGATATTAAAGATCAGGATCTTGCTCGCTTGGTTTATCAAAGCGATGTTAAAAATGGTGTAACCCAATTGGTTAATCACAATTTTGATCAATCCTTAAATGCAAATGTTCCTGTGGAAGAGGTCAATGGTGAAGATCTTGGTATTTCACATACTTTTGTTTTAAACGAAGATGCCTTTACTGGTGAGGCGCTGGTAAATCACAAACAATATTATTTCCTTGCTCTTGCCTACGGATACAATGAATTTATGCGCTATACAGCCGATCCTGGGGCACAGGAAGAGGGTATTGCTGGTTTAACCGGTCAGAAAAGGACTTACCTTGCAGGTCGTAAGAACATTAAAGTTTATACCGGAATTCCTCACATTCCTGTAGGAACTCTTCAGACTAACGCCAGCTATGGCAGTGGTGTCGAAATTACCAGGCTGCAGGGTCATGGAAATGGAGGAAACCTGCTTGAACTTACTCAGGAAACAATTGACGAAATACTTTCAAAGCAACCGGTTGACTCTACCAATACTTACGGTAGTCCGAATTATCCGATTGCCTATGAAGCAACTTATGAAACAGGAATGGGTCCTATTGATGTTAAGGTGATTGACCCCCTGAATGTTAAAAATACCGAGTACATCCTTGCTTTTGACTCGCTCAGGCCATATTACATCATGTCCGGTGCGGATAGTATCCCGAGTCAACGTGCATACTGGACCCTGACCGATACCAAATCCAACCAGGTTTATCGCAGTGATACGCTCATTTCCTTTAAAAATGAGCAGCTTTTTCCCGAACTTGGTATTTCAATTACTATTGGGCAGATTCTGTATCCCGGACCATATCGTATAGGAACAAATGCTGACAATAATCCAATATGGGGTATTTTATTGGAGAACAATGGACTTATTTCCTCTGAATTCACCTTTGCTGATAGTTCAAAAATCTGGATTACTTCTGTTCCTGACATAGACGGTGCTCCTATTGCTGATTTGAACTGGATACGCTCAGGTGTTGTATCGGATCCCAGCAATGCTTCGAACAATGACTATGATATGGATAATTCTGAGCTTCCAAAGGCTTTTGACCCCAATTCAAATTACGAAAAGGTTATCAATGGTACCTGGTCTCCAGCAATTATGGTTGCGACCAACTCACAAAGTACTTTTGGACCGGCCTATCAAAATGAGTTCGGTGGTAAAGAATTTAACAAGTTCTCCGATCTGGCCAGTGTAGATGTAGTCTTTACTTCCGATAAAAGTTTGTGGACAAGGGTTCCTGTTATTGAGATGTGCAATGAAAAACTTCTTGCTGAAGGTAACGTTGAACGCTTTGGTATCAGGGCTGGAATGTCGGTGGATAAAGATGGAAATGCTGCACCGGCAGGTAGCCAGGCCAGTTCAAATCCGAATGATCCCAATTATATTTCAGCTACTGGAATGAGTTGGTTCCCCGGATATGCCATTAATATTGAAACCGGAGAACGTCTGAACATGGCTTTTGGAGAAAATTCATGGCTCGTTGGCGAAAATGGACGTGATATGATCTTTAACCCATCTTCAAACCTTTTTAATGGGAATGAGTTGGTTATGGGTGGTATGCATTACATCTATGTTTTTGCCCACACCGATTCCAGAGACGCCCTGATCGGCGGTTCGATAAAAATTACAGCCAATTGCCCTGCTTACGATGCCGGTAAATTCCTGAGGGAAAATATTCCTTTAATGACCACTGGCCTTACACAGGTTATTCAGATCAAACGTGCGTTGGTTTATTCTAATGCCATGTGGGTAAATATTCCAATAGCAGTACCGGGTCAGCAATGGCTCTCAAACGATGCCAAGGCCAGGATTCGTATCGCTAAACCTTATGATCGGTATTACAGTACGAGTGGTATTGACAGCGCTTATCTTGCTGATATGACGGGCAACCGCAACTTCCCCCAATACAAATTCAGTACTGAAAATGTTGCAACTACCTATGATAACATCAGCAAAGCCGAAAGTGAACTGGATTTGATTACAGTAGTTCCGAATCCGTACTATGCTTACTCATCATACGAGACCAATCAACTTGACAATCGTGTGAAGATTGTTAATCTGCCACGTAAATGTACAGTTACCATTTATACCACGAGTGGAAGCCTTATCAGGCAGTTTACCAAAGATGAAAGCAGCACATCAATTGAATGGGACTTGAAAAACTACGCTGGTATTCCTATCGCCGGTGGGGTTTACCTTATTCATGTTAAGGCTGATGGCGTTGGAGAAAAAATAGTTAAATGGTTTGGTTCACTCCGCCCCATTGACCTTAACGCCTTCTAAGAAAAAGGAATTAAGAACCTGAAAATTCGTAAAACATTCAAAATATTGATTATGAACAACATCTATAAATATTTCGGGGCCATTTTGCTGACAGGGGCATTGCTCATACCCTTCAACCAGGTGTCGGCAGGAAACAAGGACAGGTCAGGCCAGGCCGGCGCTTCTGAACTCCTGATTAACCCCTGGGCCAGAAGTTCAGGATGGGGAGGTGCTAACATTGCAAGTGTAAAAGGTTTGGAAGGACTTTTTGTCAATGTAGCCGGAATCGCTCATACCACAGGCACTGAAATGATTTTCTCAAACACGCAGTGGCTGAAAGGAAGTGAGATTAGTATCAATTCTTTTGGGATTACTCAGAAGATTGGTGAATCTGGCGTTATCGGGCTGGGAATTATGGCCATGGGTTTTGGCGATATTCCCATTACCACCGAGGAACTGCCTGAAGGCGGAATTGGTAACTTCTCTCCCAACTATATGAACATTAACATTTCCTATGCAAAAGCTTTTTCCAGCAGCATTTACGGAGGTATTAATGTTAAAATAGTTTCGGAGGTTATCTCTGATGTTAGTGCCCAGGGAATTGCACTTGATGCCGGTATTCAATATGTAACTGGTCCACGTGAAAACATCCGCTTCGGTATTACCCTGCGTAATGTTGGACCAACCATGAAGTTTAGCGGCGATGGTCTTTCCATCCGCACTCTGCTTCCCGGTCAGGAGAGCTATTTTACCGTTGAGCAGCGCTCAGCTGATTTTGAGCTTCCCACCCAACTTGCCTTAGGGGCTTCCTATGATTTCTATATTTCAGAAATGCACCGATTGTCACTTGCCGGAAACTTTATCTCGAACTCCTTTAATAAAGACCAATTTGTTTTTGGTGCTGAATATGAGCTTATGTCTTATCTTATGCTCAGAGGTGGTTATACTTATGAAGAAGGTATTTCTGTCAAAGCTGATCGTACTACTGCTTATACTGGTCCAAGTGCAGGATTTACTGTAGCCTTGCCTTTAGATAAAGAAAAGGGCTCGTCCATAGCAATTGACTACTCTTACCGTGCAACTGATCCCTTCAGTGGGACGCACAGCATTGGTGCAAGAATTAATCTCTAGAGTCAGGGCATAGAGGTTAATTAACCCTCCTGGCTTACTGAAATTGAAAGGACCCTTTAAGGGTCTTTTCTTCTTATTATCCTATTCAGAAAACCTTATTATTTTAATGCCATGTACTACACATTGGAAGGATTAAACAAACTTAAATCTGAGCTTGATCAGCTGATCAATACTGAAAGGCCTTCAATTTCACAGCAAATAGCTGAAGCCCGCGATAAAGGCGACCTGTCGGAAAATGCTGAGTACGATGCTGCAAAAAATGCGCAGGGTATGCTGGAGCTAAGAATTTCCAAACTCCAGGAAATCATTCGGAATGCCCGGATTATTGATGAAACCAAACTTGATGCGACCAAGGTATTGATTCTGACAACGGTAAAAATCCGGAACATTAAAAATAATGCCACTATGGTATACACGCTGGTGCCTGAAAATGAAGCCGACCTTAAAAGTGGCCGAATTTCGGTAAATTCGCCCATATCCAAAGGCCTGTTGGGTAAAAGTGTGGGTGAGAGCGTTGAAATACAAGTGCCTGCCGGTAAAATGAGTTTTGAAATTATTGAAATATCACGTTAAAAACCTTTCCCATGGCAAGTATTTTTTCAAAAATTATCGCGGGTGAAATTCCTTCGTACAAAGTAGCCGAGGATGATAAATTCCTGGCTTTTCTTGACATCAACCCACTGGCCAAAGGGCATACCCTGGTTATCCCCAAAAAAGAGGTGGATTATATTTTTGATATTGAGGATCCCCTTTATGAAGAACTATTCGTATTTGCCAAAAAAGTGGCCAAAGGCATAAAAGCAGTTGTTCCCTGCACAAAAGTCGGCATGACGGTCATCGGACTTGAGGTTGCCCATGCACACATTCACCTTATTCCCATTGAGACCATTTATGATATGGATTTCAGTAAGGCTAAGCTGAAATTAGATTCTGATGACTTTAAATCTATTGCAGAATCTATTGCAGCGTCAATTCATTAAATCAGAATTGTTGCTTTTTAAGAGATTAGCAGATTTTGCTATTCCTTTTTAAATTTCTCCCTTCGTTGATTGATAAGTATCTCTTCGTTCTGTTTCCTGAGAAATTTAAGAAGTTCACCAATAATTCCCATCATATACGATACTACACCCCAAAAGGCAAGTATGGCTAAGAGTATAAGCGAAGGGACATAGGTTCTGTCCACGTCAGGATGATTGGTGATAAAAAGCAGGTAGATGAATCGCAAACCCAATACAACAGCACTTAGATTAAATATCGTTCCGATCCATATAAAGAACCTGCCAGGACGATATAAAATAAACATCATAATCATCGTATTGCCTGATTTGTAAATGTGTTCAAAAATGTTTGTGAATAATCTTGACTCTCTGGTCTTGGCATTTACCCTGATGTCAGCCGATTTTACTCTCATATTGGAGTTTCCTGCCTGAATAAGATTTTCCATCGTGTAAGAGAATTTTGAATAGATAAACATTCTTAGACAGGCCTCTCTTGAAAACGCTCGGAATCCGGAAGGGGCATCTCTGACATCGGTTTTTGATATCTTACGTAAGATCCAACTTCCCATTAACTGAAACATTTTCTTAACCAGGCTGAATTCTTCATGTTCCTTTATGGGCCTACACCCCACAACAATATCCGCTTTGCTTTCAACAATGGGTTCAACCAATAAAGCAATATCTTCACCGACATATTGATTGTCTCCATCTGTATTTACGACAATATCGGCACCTTTTTCCAATGCATATTTTATGCCTTCTGAGAATGCATATGCCAGACCACGGTTACTACCTAGCTGCAGAACATGATGCACCATAAGTTCTCGGGCAACAGCAATGGTGTTGTCTGAACTGCCATCATCTATTACAAGATACTCAATTTCGTCGATCCCGGGCAAAGTTTTTGGGAGATCTCGGATTACCTCAGGCAATGTTTTTGCCTCGTTAAAACATGGAATTTGTATAATGAGTTTCATAATCTTTATTTTTCCATTATTTTTTTACTGTAAAAAAACTTTGCAAGAGAAAATATCAGAACATTTCCGATCTGGACAATTAAGTAATATATTGTAGTGTTTTGAACCAGAACGGTATATAAACCCCAGTCGAGCAATCGGAAGAACGCAATACCCCACAAGAACTTAAAGAAGGTTTTCAATAGATTTCCCTGTGTGTCCCCTTTGAATACAAAGAGTCTTAAAAAAATAAAGTTAACCGTTACCTGAAATAACAGAGTAATAAGGTAAGCTACCGGTTTATACAATAGAATTTTTTCAACGAGGAACCAGTTGAGAGGAATTGCGACCAGAAAAGAGGGCAAACCAGCTATTCCGAATTTAACGAGCTGCAAAAACAGTGTAATCGATTTATCGGAAAATTTAATACGAGTCATTAGTTCTCTGCTAATCAAGATTTACAAGGGTGGATGCCTTAAAAATGTTCCCGTTTTTTTGGGTTTTTGTACTGCAAACATAACCATTTACCATTAACATATCTTCATGGTGGAATGAATCCGCGCTGGCTACATGCCTTTTTGAGAAACGTGGAGCCTTTACAATGATTTCATTCCCTTTCAATCCAGAAATCTCGTCAGTAATAACCATATTCCCAGATAGGATTTTTATATTCCTTTTGAAGAAAAGCTTTTGATCGCTCTTTCTGAAAATAAGCAGATTTTTTAATAGGGCAATAATCTTATCTCCTGAAAAATAGCTTACTGTTCGTAATAGAAAGTGTTTGAAAGGAGTGCTTGTATTTTCTTTATACTGAACTGCATATCCCGAAACTTGAAGTTCTTCAGAATTGGCTGAATACTGATTGGCTGGGGTCCACCAGTGGGTAACATATTGTTTCTTCCCGTCAAAAATAATCCAGCCGAAATCGTTGAAGTAATTAGTCTGGTTCTTAATGCTAATTATTCCTCCTTTAAGCAAACTGATCATAACACGGTGTCCGTACTGAGCTACTATGGCATATCCGCATTCTTTCCATAATGACTCTGCGTTAACCGCCAGATAGGAAGTTTCCCTTTTGAACGAATACACATCAAGTATTTGTTGAGCCCGTACAATGGAATGACCTATATAATGGCTCCAGTACCGGTCATCAACTGCTTGAAAGAAGTGCTCCGAATTATCTGTGTTTGAATAGAGAATTTCAATAACCTGTTTGGCCTGAATAGCATCAGTATTGTTGTCGGAGTTTAGAAAACGACAGATCCCATAAGGAACAATATAGTCCGTATTCCGGGAATTGTGCATGCCAATTGAACCTTGGTTATGAATAACCAGTTTTGCTAGAAACCTGAATGCCCTGTTCGCTGAATCAGCAAATTTTTGATCTTCGGTATTGTCAAAAAGATCCCATAAACAATCGAGAGATACAGATAAATAACCAAGATCAGGCCCGTCGTATTCGGTAAACCATCCTTCATTAGATTGGAGGGCAAGAGTTTGCTCGGAGATACGACTGAAAATATTATTGTCAACAAGTTCAGGATTTATTTTTTTCAAAATAGCAAGGGCAGCCAATCCTGCAATTTGCTGATTTGCCGCTTTGGGCTCGAAACGTTGCTGAAGTTTACGTGCAGCTTTTTTCAATGCATCCCCTGACCGGGTTGTTTCCAAATTTTGGGATTGGATTATTTTTGCAACAGCCAGTGTTGAAAAAGCCAGGGGTGGGTAGCCATTTTCCCAGGGGTAATACTCTTCAAATGCTCCTTTTTTGTTGGCTCTTTTGACCCAGAAATCAACCGTTGCGCGGGAATATTCATAAAGTTGTTCCGAAGAATCAGCGTATTCTGGTAGTTTAGCTGCCATTTCCAGGAAATAGCCTCCCTGCTGTAAAATAATTGATGAAAAATCCCTGATCTTATAATGCCACCAATTTCTGTCAAAACTCCCGTAATGCGCTGTATTGGGGTCGCGGTTTAACTGGGTGAGTATCCTGGGGAAATTTCGGTTTATCAGCGGATGAAAATCGACCATGGTTATTGCTTTGTAAAAATTACTTCATAGGATTCAAGTCCCTGACGTTTCGTCTTTCTTGATATTTTCTTCCACCGCAGTCTTAATGTATTAAAAAGCGGCCCGATTATCCTTTCAGGAAGCACATATAAAGTTGATCGTAACAGTGAGGTTCTGCCAACAATGAAAATAGTCGAAATTATTATTTCAACCAATGTTCTTTTAATGCCTATGCTGCTGGGTTTATAACCAAAATCTGGAGCCTTCATCCCAAGCATTTTGCGGGTTCGGTTGCGGATATAGCTACCTCTTTTTTTAAAATCAATCATATGTCCATGCATGGAAGATGCTGATTCAAAAGGCTCTTTTTTTAAGTCAAGTATTCCTTCCTGCTTTAACTTTTCAAGAAAGTTTGTCATTGTTTCATTACGGCTTACGATGACTGAAAACCCTTGTCCCTGCGACTCAAACTCTGGCGACCATGCATCACCTACCGCAAGATCAGCAAACTCATTGGCAAAATCCATGCTTTGTAAACTTGCATTGGTTACAAAGAAAGGGATAAGGAAGTTATAATATACTTTCGGAGAACGTAATACTTTGCCAGACTGGGTGATAATTTCCAGATAGCCCGGCCATTCACCGGCTCTCCATTTTAGCGAAATGATCCGATCATTTTTCTTTACACCGTTAATTTTTTTAAACGTTTCAATGGCAGCCGGATAAATAGCAGTTCCTGTGTATGGGCCCAGAATATACTTGATGCTTAACGCTTTTTTATGGCCATTTTGCTGGAGATATCTAAGCGCAGCCGATTGCTCAGGGAGACAGGTGATGGCGTACCTTTTTTCGGGATTTAGCTTATTGAGTATGTCAAGGGTTGAAACCGGAACATAAACAGATTGTGAAGCATTCTGAATATCAGTTAATGAGTTGACTATTGCCACTGAGGCCTTTTCGGGCTCAGGAATACCCTGCGTAACAACAATGGCTGCATCAATTTGATCAGATTCAAGCAATGAACAAAGCACAGCCGTTAATACACCGCCTGATGAACTGTTCCTTCGAATATTTTCATCAGAGCAAAATCCAGTAAAAACTTCCGAAATTATTCCGGTTAACCAGTTTTCAGGATATTTGCCATAAAAACTCCTGTAGATTTCCGGGTAGTTGATTTCATGCCCAGCGCAACATTGTTGAATTATTTCAGGAATTCTGTGATTTTTATGCACCTCAGGCCTGGGCCCCCGTGCAGTATCGCGCATATGTGATTTGCCGGATTCATCTAACCCCACGCACAACCCACACCCTGTGCAGGTGCCTTTATTTACAACGTTTTTTATGAACTCATCAATATTTAATGACATCTTAAGTTTTATTGTTTAGGGATAATGATTCCTTCATTGATCTGTTCCTCCAAACGTTTTGCGGATTGTTTTTTTATCAGTTCATCATAGCTGATCCCCTCTTTCTGAGCCTTAACAATCCATTCCGTGTTTTTGATGCTATCCATTTTTAGTTCTGAAGTTATATCCTGCTGGATTTTTAATAAAATCTCATCTTTTGTGAGTTTACCGGTGTATCGCTGATCAATAACCGGTATTGGATATTCCCCTTTCTTGGCACTCTCATAATCGGGGTAGGATAGCAGGTACTTTAATCTGGGTGAAGGATATTTGTGCATGAAGGAATCCCAATAGGCCTCTTTAGTCATCGAAACAAAGTGTATGGCTCCGTGATGAAACTGTTGTAACTGAAACAGATTATGTGCAACAAATAGAATTACAAGTAATATTCCAGTAATAAAACCAAGAGTCTTTCTGTTTGAGAAAATAACCGAAAAAAATGCCGCAAGAGGAATAACCATGATGCTGTATGATGCAACAAAAGCACGGTGACCATAACTTCCCCCATACCATGGCAAGCACCATGAGGAAATTATCCAAAAGTTAATAAGGAAGTATATTACAACCGGCCAGAAATATTCACGGTATTTGCGATATAGGACAATGAACCCCGGAATGAGTAGTATCATAATTGGGGTATAGAGCATCCACCCTTTTCGATAACTGAATAATGCTATAAAGATCTGAGGATTATCAAAAAAGAACTTAAACCCAAGGTCTTTATAGGGATTATAGAGATAATGCCCGGTAAAGTGCTTCCAGTACATCATTTGCGGCACCCATACCAGGATGGCAAAAAGTAAGATTATGAGAATCAGGTGCCATTTTCGCAAAAAGAGGAATAAATTATTCTTTAAAGCATTAAATGATGTTACTTTCCAGAGAATAAAGACCAGGGCTATAATTAAATCCGTAGGTCGGATGAGGGAAATCATTCCTGAAAGAAGTCCAATGCCGATTGAAGTTAAAACTCGCGGATTCTCATGCCATTTAATGGTGAGAAATAAAAAGTAAACCCCAAAAGCAAAATTAAAGGCATGAGGCATGCCAGGTTCAAAAGTCAGGTAATGAAGTAGGTTGGTTGCCAGTACTATTGCTGTAATGGCAATACCCGTAATTTTGTCATTGAAAATCCTTAAAAGAATGTTTTTTAGTAAAAACAGTGCTATAACAACATAAAATAAACAAGCGAGAATTATAGAAATTCGATAGGGCTGCGAAAATCCGGTAGTAGGATAATTCAACCACTTCATAGGCAGGTGAACTGCAAAAAAGAATGGAGAGTAAGCAATTGCCAGACCCATTGTATAAGGGTTTATGTTATTCCCATTATCCACTGGTATGCTGTACAAGTAATCTTTTACTATCGGGAAACTATTTGCGTCAAAATGGTAATCCATCTGATCATAAATAAAGGTCAGAGGAAGATATGCATAATAATTACTTACATCACTATCAATTATCCTATGAGGATTTTGGTAGAATTTCAAACTAAAAGTTTGTGATATAACTACATATATTACTATTGCAATTGCGAGATTACTCCAGCTAAAAAACTTCCTGAATTTTTCCATTATTTACTATTTCGACTTTAAATCCAAGTTGACAAAGTTAACGTAAATTTGCAATTAACAGGGCTTAAATTAAATGGGTTAGTTTTAGAAAGGCTGCTAAAACTTCGATGCATTGGGTATTGTATTCAGTGAAAGATTACGTAATATTAATTGTCATTTTGTCTTCCAATTGTACTTCTATGGAAAAATGAGAGATACGCTATTTCCCTGACCAATGCAGTCGGAAAGATAGTTTTGTTTTGTACACTTTTCATAAAATTATAGGTGGTTCACTACTTTAGTTTGAAAATAGATAATCAATCAAAGTTTAATTGATCGTTAATAGAGTAAACATGTTAAATCATGATGGGAATATTCCAGATGACAAGACACTTTGAATACGAACTATTGGGTTGGGAAAATGACAATTCGGGTTTAGGCGCGTTGTAAGTTAATTTAAAGCCAGATGAAAAACAAATAATCATTTAGAGTGAGCAAGGATGCTATATTTGCCACTACTTGACCAAATATCCCCGAATTTGTTGTATTTTTATGATTCGATTCCTCCCATGGGGGTGAGGCAGTGATTATTTTTAATCGAAATCAAACTAAGTCGTCATGTCATTTACAGCAAGCAAAGATCGTTATGAGGAAATGCAATACAATCGCTGCGGCAACAGCGGGTTAAAACTACCCATTATTTCACTGGGCCTGTGGCATAACTTTGGCGGAGTTGATATACACCAGGTGAGCCGGGATATGTTGATTCACGCTTTTGACCGGGGTATTACGCACTTTGACCTGGCCAATAATTATGGTCCTCCACCGGGTTCTGCAGAGGAAACGCTTGGCCAGGTAATGCGTACCGACCTTGGTCGCTATCGCGATGAACTGGTTATTTCAACCAAAGCTGGTTATTACATGTGGCCGGGGCCTTATGGTGAATTTGGCTCAAAAAAATACCTGATTTCCAGCCTTGATCAAAGCCTGAAACGCATGGGGCTGGATTATGTGGACATTTTCTATTCACATCGTCCCGATCCCGATACTCCCCTGGAAGAAACCATGGGTGCTTTAGAACAAATCGTTCGGCAGGGGAAAGCCTTATACGTGGGATTATCAAATTATTCTGCGCAACAAACGCTTCTTGCCGTCAAAATACTCAAAAGTCTGGGTATTAAATGCCTGATTCATCAGGCGCGTTATTCCATGCTCGACAGATGGGTAGAAGCGGAATTACTCGGTGTGGTTGAGTTGGAAGGGATGGGCTGCATAGCATACTCTCCACTGGCACAGGGATTGCTCAGTGACAAATATCTGCATGGAATTCCGCCAGGATCAAGGGCAGCCAAGGAGTTCGGATTTTTACAAGAAAGTCAGGTTACGCCCGAAGTGGTTGAAAAAGCCCGAAAACTGAGCGAAATTGCTGCTACCAGAAATCAAAAATTATCACAGATGGCTCTGGCCTGGTTGCTGCGGGAGCCGCGCTTAACTTCGGTGCTGATTGGGGCAAGCAGCATGGAACAAATGGATGAAAGCCTTGATTCGATCAATAACCTCCACTTTTCAGAAGCAGAACTCCGGCGGATTGAAGGAATTCTAAAATAAGCGAATTACTTTTATTCACCAATACACCGCTTTCAAAAGGCATTGGACAGCTTTTTGTATCTTTGGCCATTCATTTTACTACCTGATGGTGCATAACGGCTATACCAGTATTAAAGCCTGGCTGAAGATTCTTATTTTAGCTTCAATACCTATGCTATTGTTTCTGACTTCTTTGGAAACCATCAGGGAACGCGAAAAAGTATGGTATGGCGCGGGTTACGATCCCGAATACGCCTATCTTTTTAATTCACTCAATGTTGCAACTTTCAGATTGGTGGGGCATTTTGACCATCCCGGCACGCCCATGCAGGTTTATGGGGCGCTGATTTTGCAAGGTTCATGGCTTTTACATCACAATGGAGATAGCCTCACACAGGATGTGCTTTCCCGTCCTGAAGATTATCTACGGTTGCTCAATGTGGCTACTGCAATGCTGGCGGCTTTGGCAGTTTTTATTGCCGGATTCTTTATTTTGCGACGAACCGGGAATTTTTGGCATGCACTCATCCTACAACTCATCCCATTTATTTCCGGGTTTATTCTGTACAATGCTTTTGCCCGCATTACCCAGGAAGCTATGCTTATGATCGCTTCACTCGCGATGGCTACTGCCCTGGTGGATTGGTTGGTAAATTCAACACCTCAAAAGGAAAACAGGTACGCCAAAGCCTTCGGAATTATCAGCGGATTTGGGATGGCATCGAAAATACTTTTTGCGCCACTATTAATTATTCCTTTCATCATTCTTGCCAACCTCAAATCACGTAAAAGATACCTCCTTTTTACCGCGGGTTCATTTGTGGTTTTCACCCTGCCCATACTTACCCTATATCCCAATATGGCGTGGTGGGTAATTAAACTTTTCGTTTTTACCGGTCAGTACGGTTCAGGGTCGGTGGGACTGGTTGACACCCTTTCCTACCCCCAAAACCTTTGGTGGACACTATTGGCCAACCCTGCACTGTCCACGCTCACCGCAGTCGTGTTGATGTGGTTAATGGTTCAGTTTATAATAAAGAGATCGATAAAAGCGCTATTGCAAACCAAAGCAAATAGATTGCTGATAGCGTTGATTTCGGCCATCCTCATCGGTTTTCTGATGGTGGCCAAACAACCCAAAGAATCATATTTGCTTCCCTATGAAATGATTGCTTCGGTTTTGATGATTATTGTGTTTTCTAAGATCGTGGACATTCGGATTATGAAAAAAAAACGTGTCTGGATATCTGCTTTACTTACACTGACATTCGCAGGTTTTGTTGTTCCCGCTGGCCTGGCAGCCAAAAAGAAAATCTATTCTCCCGATAAGAACCACTTGTGGGAAACCTCCTGGCTGGCTACTGAGGCGGCTTCCGAAAACAGCATTCGTATTTTTGCCCATCCAGCCTCCTCGCCTGAGGCTGCGCTCTTTTTTGGCAATGCCTACAGTCATTGGAGATATACTGAATTGCTCAGGCGATTGCACCCGAATACTTACCTTTACAACATCGCTGAAAATAAGATTGTTGATTGGGATAATACAACCATTGAGCCTGCGATATTGACCAATTTCGAAAGAGTATTGATACAAGGACCGATCGAATTCAAACAAGCATTGAAGGGTTCACTATCTGTTTCCGCTATTTATATTCAGGAAAAGGCTTTTTATGAGGATGAGAAACAGGTAATCCTGATAGCCTATCCTGAAAAAGGGAAAAATCAGGGCATCAGTCAAACACTGATTTTTAGTTCAGCCGAAACAGAGAGAGGGCTTAAGAAGCCGCAGGTCACTGCCAATGGGTTTGTAACAATGAATGACATTGATTTTTCAAGATCACGGAATGGATTCAGCAGCCTCCTCACCGGAAAGGGAAATCCTTACGCTTTTACAACAAAAAATGTAATGCTATACCCCGGCGATAAAATACAGGCAAATGTTTATGCCTATGGATCACAATCAACATTGAAAATTGTCGTTTCTGAAAGCGATACCAGAAAAGTTTTGCTCCAATCTTTATCACCTGCCGACACAGATGAACCATGGTGCGAACATAACCTTACCTTTGTAAATTCAGCCGATTCGATAAAAAACGTATTTGTTTGTTGCCTGAATCAGGGCAATTCACTGGCTTGGTTTGATGATTTTTCTATGGAAATCACCAACACCATCCGACCTTAACCATAAATAATGGGGAAACTTTCACAGAACAAGACAAAAGTATGGGAGGCAATGGAAAAGCTCGCCCCCCGGCGCGATAAATACATCCGGCAAAATCGTTACTATTATAAAAATTTACGGAATTTCTTCAGGTTTAACATTCCCAACGGTTCCAGGATAGTTGAAATTGGCTGCGGCACAGGTTATTTGCTCAATTCACTGAACCCTTCCTATGGTTTGGGCATTGACTTCTCTCCTGCTATGATTGCAATAGCCCGGCAAAAATATCCACACCTGCATTTTGAAGTAATGGATGCCGAGCAACTCACCCTTGATGAAAAGTTTGATTATATCGTAATCTCCGACACCCTTGGATACCTTGAAGACATTCAGCGCGCCTTTGCCGGATTGAAAAAGATAATCCATCCGGGAACACGGATACTGATTTCCTATCAAAACTTTTTTTGGGAACCCACCTTATGGCTGGCGCAAAAATTACGGTTAAAGATGCCCCACCCCCGGTTGAACTGGCTCAACCGTGGAGATGTAATCAACCTCCTGCAACTGGAAGGGTACGATGTGATAAAATGGGGACGACGTTTCATGTTCCCGGCTTATATTCCGATAATTTCCTGGTTCATAAATAAATACATTGCCAACCTGCCCATTTTTAACAGTTTGTGCCTTACTGGTTTTACCATTGCGCGTCTGCCGGATGCCCGTCCGGAGAAAAATGCAGATTTCAGTGTAAGCGTAATTATCCCGGCACGGAACGAAAAAGGAAACATTGAAGATGCAGTGCTGCGTGTTCCTGAGATGGGCAGCCACACTGAAATAATTTTTGTAGAAGGTAATTCTACTGACGAAACTCTGGAAGAGATAAAACGTGTTTGCGAAGTTTACAAAAACAAAAGGGACGTTAAATATCTGATTCAGGAAGGGAAAGGCAAGGGTGATGCCGTGCGTAAAGGTTATGACCATGCGACGGGAGATATTCTGATGATTCTGGATGCCGACCTCACTGTACCACCTGAAGATTTGCCAAAGTTTTACGATGCCATTGCCACAGGAAAAGGTGAATACATCAACGGTACCCGCCTGGTTTATCCCATGGAGGATGAAGCCATGCGTGCCCTTAATATCATGGGGAACAAGTTTTTCTCGGTGATGTTTTCGTGGCTGCTGGGTCAGCGGATAAAGGATACGCTATGCGGCACCAAGGTGCTGAGTGCAGACAACTACCGGAAACTTGCCGCCAACCGGGCTTACTTTGGTAATTTTGACCCTTTCGGGGATTTTGATCTGATTTTCGGCGCGTCAAAACTCAACCTCAAGTTGGTGGAAGTGCCCATCCGGTATCGTGCCCGGAAATATGGGGATACCAATATTTCACGATTTAAACATGGGTGGCTGCTGCTGAAAATGGTGGTGTATGCCAGTCATAAAATAAAATTCAAAGAATAATTTCGGATTTTATTTTCTTTCAAAAATGGCGATTGTAAATGATTGCGGATAAAAAGTACTATCTACCATTTTGTATTGGTCTGAAAGATATTGAAAAATGCCATCATCCTCTCCCGGAGCCGGTCCGTTCAGGTAATAAATGATTCGGCCTGAATTGCTTTCGTTAAGGATGGATTTTGTCATGTCAATCCCCCATACCGGAAAAATCAGATTTTGAGCCATCCGGGTAGAAAAATTATCAGTATCAGCGAAAATGGAGCGGTTGAAATAGTAGGTGAATCCCATCTCGTCCCAGTGAGGGTAAAGGATAATAACATCTTCGGCTCGTTGGTTTTCTTTCACAAAGGAAGTAGCATTTTTTACCTCACGATACGAAAAGTCATCGGGAAGTATGCGCATCCTGTTTGCCATCATTGCCAGCAATATCAAACCCACGACCGGTACAATATATTTATGACGATTAAACATTATAACCATAGCCGCGGCAACAAAAAGGTACAAACCAATGGAATTAAAGAGCAAATAACGGGTAATAAAAACCGGAATTTTGAAGGATACTAAGAACATGATTGTATAGGGCACAAACCACCACACAAATAACACCAACAATTCTTTTGGTACTGCTCTCCACGATTTTTTGTATATCATAAACCCCACGCCTATGGCGATTATCCATGCAAAAGCGTTAAAAACTTCTTTGTGGTTTAGCAAGAGATCAAGTTGATAGAAATATTCCGAGGTTGAATCTGGAGATTCAATCCAGGTGCCCTGGCTCGATTTGAGAAATTGCCGAATTAGGATCAAAAAGAATGGGAGATAAGCTAAAAACGAAAGGCCCAGGGCTATCAGCACACTTTTCACCACCCGCTTATCTTTCAGATACAGGAATCCAGCAATAAATTGAATGAAAATAATAAACCATCCAAAATAATGTGAATACACCAATACCAGGTTTGACAATACCAAAGCTATCAGCATTTTAACATTTCCCGGTTCTTTGATTACACATAAATAGAAATAAAGCGACGAGGCTGTAGCGAGCGAAAGCAATGAATAGGTCCTTACTTCCAGGCCATGAAAAAAGTGATAATTCGACAACAAAAACATAGCTGAAGCGATTAGCCCGGTCCAAACATTAAAAGATCTTTTACCAGTGAGATAAATAAAAACAACGGTCAGGCTGCTGAAAATAAGAGGAAGCATCCGAACTGAAGTAATGCCAATTCCAAATAGTTTTATCCATAAATGAAGCAACAGCATAAAAAGCGGTGGGTTGGGTTCCCCTTCTGCCGGAAGTGCTAAAATATGATTGATGCTTTGCTGGGCATGGAAAATGGTGAATGGTTCATCGAGGCCAATATCGCGATGGGAAATAAAAAACATCTTCCACAAAAATCCTATACTAAATATGATCAGCGGAATAGCAAAATTAAGGGATGATTTTTTCTTAAGGAAATTCTTAAAATTCATAAATTTAGGATTATTTAGCGATAGGCTCGAATACTTCAATCCTGAAATTATCCACTAAAAACAGCGTATTGCCCTGATTGTAAACATAGCAGTTATAATAATCTCTAAGGCTATGAAGCTTATCCTTGATGTGTTTTAGAAACAGCATGTCCTTATTTTTTAACTTCCCAAACCTCTACAATGAAATTTCTGATATAAATCGTTGAAGGCACCCGATTCCATACATATACTTTTAGATTATCCTCTTTGTTACGTACTTCGGGTGTCAAATACCACAAATCAAAGGAATTCCATTTGCCACGTGAAGCAGAGTCCATCACCAGGGCTTCACCCCGGTATTTATAAGCTTGTTTCTTATGATGAAAACTGGCAACAAGCAGGGGGGCATTTCCCTCAAATCCGTCTGGTACAAAATATTCCACTTGTGCATGAATCCAGGCATGGTCCCTGCCAGTAATTTGGTGATATGTGAGATCTGGGCCACTCAAAAAGGCATTGTTGCCAGTGAGTTTCATGGCCTTTGTGGTATCATTGTCCGATTGCAGAGGAGTTTCAAAAATCCGGCGCATCGTATATCGGCTAATATCGACTGGTGCCTCTCTTGTTTCGGTGCTTCGTTCCACCAACAAGAGCGGGTCAAGTTTTTCACGGTCGATAGTCGTTTTTCCGAAAATTGCCCAATAGTAATCCCGTGTCATGCGCTCTTTGTCAATGATGCCCGTTTCAAACTGCCAGGTTTGAAAAAGATTTAGTACAACGATGAATACTGCTATGGCAGCAGCAATCCATTTCCAGCTTTTTTCCAATGTCACTTCAACCAGTGAGGCAAGTGGTACCGCCAGCAAAACATAGGCAGGAAGCATGGCTCTGGCACTGAAACTTCCGCCTGCATACCACCAGCAACTCCATGATGAAACAATCCACAAATCGAGCAATACAAAAATAAAGATAGCCGGGAACCACGCTTTGTGACGCTGAAATAAGGTGTAAAAACCGGCAAATACAAACAGCATCAGGGGCGTGTAGATAAACCAGCCTTTGCGGAAACTAAACAGAAAATCAACAATATACGGAGGGAAGAAACGAAATCCTTCGCCAGGATTGTTATAGGAGTAAAACAACCAACTACCGCTTACGCTTTTCCAGTAATAAAGTTGAATAAAGCCAAGCAGCGCGACCGGGGCCAGATAAATCAGCACATAGTACAGGTTGATTTTAATCACCTTAAACCTGAAAATAAATTGTCGCCAGGAGCCAGCATTCCAAAGCAAAGGTATCAGTACACAAATGATTTCGGAAGGGCGTATGAGTGTGATTAACCCACTTGTAAGCCCCAGCATAAAAACCTTACTGTAGGATGGCCTTTCGTGCCAGCGAATGGTATAGAGGAACAGCAAGGCATATAACGTGAACAAAAAATTGTGTGAAAGCAGGGTACCATCAAAGGCGGCAAGCTGAAAATAGTTGGTCCCCAATGCAATCAACAATAGCGTTATCGCGGTAGTTTTATCATCAAATAAACGCAGGAGTGACTTTCGAAACAATACCAGCCCCAGAATTGCCCAGAGTATTCCACCCAAACTCAATATCAACTGATAAGGCAACGAAAACCCGTCAGCCGGATAGCCCAGCAAGGGGGCCAGCCAATGGGCAACAAAGAAAAACGGGGCATAAATCAACGCCAGCCCTGATGTGTATTTTATTACCCTACTTCCATCCACGCCCGGTACCAATTGATACAAAGTAGAGGAGGGCTCATAGCTTGACATGATTTTATCAAGCCAGGCAGCATCTTTAAGGCCGGGGTCGTCATAAATGACGGCAGCAGGGAGGTAGAGGTAGTATCCAAAAACATCCCAGGTAAGGGATTTTACAGGCCAGGAAATGCTGCGAAACGCCATAAGGGCTATGGTCAGAAATATCACCGCGAATAGAGATAATCGCCTGTTTCGAAACATAATCTGGTATTATAATCAGTTTTTCTTATAAACCCTTCTGTCAAAAATACCGAACTTAAGGATACAGTATATGGCCCTGAAGCCATCCCTGGCACCTATCTTTTTGCCTTCATCATAGGTGCGACCATAGTATGAAATTCCGACTTCATAAATCCTGATGGCTTTAATCCGTGAAATTCTTGAGGTAACTTCCGGCTCAAATCCAAAGCGCTTCTCGGTAAGTACAACTTTCTTGATAATTTCAGCCCTGAACATCTTGTAACAGGTTTCCATATCGGTGAGGTTCAGGTTGGTGAACAGGTTGGAAAGAAACGTCAGGAATTTATTTCCGATGGAGTGCCAGAAAAACAGGATACGGTGTGGCCCCATTCCCATAAACCGCGAACCATAAACAACATCAGCTTCACCATTAACCATTGGCTTAAGCAAAAGGTTATAATCGGCCGGGTCATATTCAAGGTCAGCATCCTGTATAAGCACGAAATCACCGGTGGCCAGTTCAATGCCTTTGTGAAGGGCTGCACCTTTCCCCTGGTTCTGGGGTTGATTAAAAGTGAGGATTGTTACTGTAGGATGGGCTTCAGAAAATTGCTGCATTACTTCAGCTGTTCCATCGGTTGAACAATCGTTCACCACGATAATTTCTTTCTCAATATCAAAATGCATTTCAGTATCAATCACCTTATTCAGAATAAGATGAATGGTGGCGGCTTCGTTATAGGCCGGGATAATGATGGATAATTTGTGCATTTATCTTAACTTTTACTGAAATGGAAATTCTATTCTTTAAAATACACTCTTTTGACCCTTGCAGAAATACCGGTAAGAATCTCATAAGGAATGGTGCCAATCGCTTCTGCTAAATGGTTGATGGGCCAGCCACGGCCAAAGATAAGGACATCATCGCCCTCTTTAACTTCAATTCCGGTAATGTCGAGCATGCACATATCCATGCATACATTACCGGCCACAGGTGCGATACTTCCATTGATCATGAAACGCCCCCTGCCATTACCCAACTTTCGGTCCAGTCCATCGGCATAACCAATGGGGATGGTAGCGATGAGGCTTTCGCGATTGGCTTTCCATGAACGATTATAGCCCACGGTATCACCTGATTTTATTTTGATGATTTGCGATACACTTGTCCTGAGTGAAGTAACGGTTTCCAGAGCGGACTGTTCTTCTTTGTCGGATGAAATGCCGTACAAGGAAATTCCTAACCTGACCATTTCAAACTGGGCCTGAGGAAAACGGGTGATGCCGGCTGAGTTCAAGATGTGCCGGATGAACCCATAACCTAATGATTCTTTTAATCTTTCAGCCATTGTTGTAAAATCATCAATCTGCTGAAGGGTAAAATCATCCAGTGCAGGGTCATCGCTTCCTACAAGATGTGAAAAAGCCGAAACAACACGAATTTCAGGATGATTCTGTAATAGTGCAATCAAGTCAGGCATTTCTTCCTTTGAAAAACCCAGCCGATGCATTCCGGTATCAAACTTCAGGTGGATTTTTACCGTGCCTGATATGTTTTTTAATCTTTTAATGGCTGAGACCAGCAGATTCAGTGTTCTGATACTATATATCTCAGGCTCAAGATGATGGATCAGCATGGCAGCCATACCACTTTCTTCAGGGTTCATTACCATTATGGGCAGACTTATTCCTGCCCTTCGAAGTTCAACACCTTCATCGGCGTAGGCCACAGCAAGGTAATCGACCCGGTGAAATTCAAGAATATTGGCAATCTCATAGCTGCCACTGCCATAGGAAAATGCTTTTACCATGGCCATGAGTCTGGTGTCGGGCTGAAGCTTTGACCGGTAATAATTCAGGTTATGCACCAATGCATCCAGGTTGACTTCAAGAATGGTTTCATGGCTTTTCTGCATCAGCAGATGCGTGATTTTCTCGAAACCAAATTCCCTGGCCCCCTTAATGAGTATGCTTTCATTCAGGAAGTCCGCATTGTTGTAATTTTTCAAAAAACTGGCTGTATCTTTATAGAAAGTAGTTTTTGCTTTGAATAGCTTTCCATAGCGTGATATAACTTCGCCAATGCCGATCAAGCTGTTTATGTTTCTTGAATTGACCATTTGAGCGATACGCTCATACAAAGCTTGTTCATTCAATTCACCTTGCTTCATGTCGCTAAGAATCAGGCATTTTGCTTCATGTTGATTTTGTTGAAGCAGAAAGTCAAGGGCAATTTGAAGGGAATCGGGATCAAAGCTATACGCATCATTTATGAGTGAACAGCCATTGATGCCAGCATTCATCTGAAGGCGCATTTCCACAGATTGTAATTGCATCATGCGTTCATTTGTTACGGTGTTACCATAACCCATCAACAACAGGGTACACCAACAGTGAATGGCATTTTCAACAGACGCAGCATCGGTGAAAGGAATGTTTATAGTCATTTCCTTTTGCTCAAACAGAGCCATAATACGCGTAGTTCCGGGAAAATACTTTTTTTCAGTGATTTGCAGCTTATTTCCGGCAGCATTACCCCAATTGAAAAGGATTTGTTCCGGTTTTCGCTTCGATTGAATCTTTTGCTCAATCAAGGGATTGTCACTGCAATAAATGATGGTGTCAGTATCGGCAAGCAACAGGTATTTCTCCTCCAATTTCTGATCGAACGAAGTAAAGAACTGATCGTGGGCGTGGCCAATATTGGTGAGGATGCCGATTTGGGGCCGGATGACCTGGGTCAGATGGGTCATTTCGCCAGGTTTAGAAATGCCGGCTTCAAAAAGCGCCAGAGTATGTATGTTGCTGATTTGCCATACCGAAAGTGGTACACCAATCTGAGAATTGTAGCTTCTGGGGCTGCGTACAATGGTGTATTCAGGTGACAGTAATTGCCACAACCATTCTTTTACAATGGTTTTGCCATTGCTCCCTGTAATTCCTATTACCGGAAGGTCAAAATCAGAACGGTGCCAGGCGGCTATTTTCTGAAGTGCTTCCAGTGTATCTTTAACCAGTATGAATCCGGCCTGCGGATATGCATCAGCAGGCAAAGTGGAAACTACAAAATACCTCACACCCCGACGGTAAAGATCACCAATAAATTTGTGGCCATCGTTGCTTGGCGTGACCAAAGCAAAAAACAAGGTATGCAAAGGCGTGGAAAGTTTCCGGCTATCGATCAGTAATTCTTCAATCCGGCTGTCGGTGAAGTTGCCTTTGAGGAGGCCACCACATACTTCGGCAATTTTACAGAAGAAATAACTTTTTTCGGACATGGATAAAGATTAACGCTCAGTTTCCTGTTTGCTCATTTCTAATGGGTTGGCTGTCATTTCAGCATATCTTTTCCGGTTGTGATAAATATCAGTAGCCAGGTACAAAGCAGCCCTGAACGATTCTGCAGAGGCTTTATCTTTCCCGGCAATATCATAGGCAGTGCCGTGGGCAGGGGAGGTGCGGATAATGGGCAAGCCAGCGGTATAATTTACGCCTGAATCAAAAGCCAGTGTCTTGAAAGGTAACATGCCCTGATCATGAAACATAGCCAGAATGCCATCAAACTCCGTAAAGACCGAAGATCCAAAGAAACCATCTGCCGGATAAGGCCCAAAAACCAACATTCCTGAGTCGAAGGCCTTATCGATAGCTGGTTTAATGACTTTTGCTTCTTCAGCTCCAAGGAGACCGTTATCACTTGCGTGTGGATTTATTCCCAGTATCGCAATCCGCGGATTCCGGATGCCGAAATCCTGCAAAAGGGATTGATGTAAAATCTTGATTTTATTCATCAGCAGCTCTTCAGTTATAGTATCAGCTACCTCACGCAAAGGAATATGACCAGTAACTACACCAATGCGGATGGAGTGACTTACCATAAGCATGAGGTAATCCCTGGCATCGAATTTATTTGCCAGGTACTCAGTGTGGCCGGGGAAATGGAAATCTTTGGATTGGATATTGTGTTTATTGATTGGTGCTGTAACCATTACATCTATCAGGCCTTTCTTAAGGTCATCAATTGCACTTTCGAGCGAATGGAGAGCCAGTTCACCGGCGATGGTTGTTGATTTACCCGCTTCAATTTTAATCTCCTGATCATTGATGTTGATAATATTTGCCCTTTTGGGGTTCGCCATATCAGCTTTTTTTATCAGATTAAAGGCGAAATCGCTCACATTTAACATCTTCCGGTAATACGAAGCTACCTTAGAAGATCCATAAACAACCGGAGTGAAAAAGTCAAAAATCCGGTTATCAGCAAGGGCCTTGGTAATGATCTCATAACTTATGCTGTTTATATCGCCATGGGTAATTCCAATTACCGGCTTGTTTTCAATTTCCGACATTTTACGTTTTGTTTATCATTAATTTAGCGCAAAGATAAGATTTTGCTATTTTAGCGCCTGAATATGTTGACTATATTTGTGTACGAATACCTTGAAAACCGTGTATGATCAATAAAATAGTGGTTCAACGGCTCAAAGAAAGGGAAAAAGAGCTCAATACGCTTTATCAACTCAATAGTTTGTTGGAAAACGAAAAGCTGGAGCCGGACGATCTTTTCCCCAGGTTAATTGCATTTTTACCTATGGGGTATCAGTTTACCACTGTTTGTGAAATTAAGATTATTTTTGAAGGTAAATCATGGCAAAGTGATGATTACAGGGAAACACCCTGGGAACTGACCACTGAGATTGAAGTTGACAACAATATTTGCGGTGAGATTCATGTGATATATACCCAGTTGATTAATGAATCCTCCGAGGATACCTTTATGCCCGAAGAGCATAAGTTAACCAACACCATAGCTCATCGTATCGGGAATTATTTTTTTCAACAACGGTTAAAAAATACCCTCAGGTTAATCGAAACCGGAAAAGAGAGCAATGTGGGCAATGGTAAAAATCTTTTATCCCCGGAATCAGATCAACATTGGAAGTGGCGTTTTCGTATGGCCGAACGCATCAGCGAGCTTATGGATTGCCATCGGCTGAATGTGAAGGCCATTTATCTGATTGGAAGTGCAAAGAATGCAAATGCAGGACCAGCCAGCGATATCGACATGCTTGTTCATCATGATTGTAACCCACAGCAACTTAAATGTCTTAAAGCATGGATTGACGGTTGGAGCTTATGCTTAGCTGAAGAAAATTTTCAAAAAACCGGATACCACACCGATGGGCTGATTGATCTTCACTTGATTACTGATAAAGATATTGAACAAGGCAGCAGCTTTGCCGCAATGATTGGTGCGGTTACTGACCCTGCACGTTTGTTGCGAAAAGCTAATAGTTGAAACACTTCGGTTTTTTATTTTATTTAAATGACAACCAGTTACTTCGTATCCGATCTTCATGGCAGCATCACGCGCTATGAATTGCTGTTCAGGGAAATCATCCGCAATAAACCTTCGTTTGTTTTTATCGGCGGCGATCTCTTACCCCATGTGCATCGTTCGGTGAGGCTTGGACAAAAAGAAATTCCTGATTTTATGAAGGATTATCTTATTCCTGGGTTTAAAAATATCAGGCGGCAGTTGGGGTGCAATTATCCTGAAGTCTTTGTTATTATGGGCAATGATGATCACCACATTGAAGAGCCGGCCTTTCTGGAGGGTGAAAAAATTGAGTTATGGAAATATCTGAATAACAGTAAATTCAAATTCGGGCCTTATACCATTTACGGTTATCCCTTTGTGCCACCCACCCCATTTTTGCTAAAGGACTGGGAAAAATATGATGTTTCGCGCTATGTTGATCCGGGCTGTGTTGATCCTATTCAAGGTTTTCGTACGGTGGTTCCCGATTATGATCCTGAATATTCAACCATTGAAAAGGACCTCAGTGCATTGGCCGGTTCAGAGGATATGACCAAAGCAATTTTTCTATTCCACACTCCACCTTACCAATCAAAGCTCGATCGGGCTTCACTGGATGGGCATAAATTTGAGCATGTACCTTTAGATGTCCATGTCGGAAGTATTGCTGTTCAAAGATTTATTACTGAACGACAGCCATGGATTACCATGCATGGGCATATTCACGAATCAGCCAGAATTACCGGGGAATGGAAACAGCAAACCGGGAGGACATTCAGTTATTCTGCAGCACATGATGGGCCTGAGCTGGCCATTGTTAAGTTTCGGATTGACAATCCGGCCGACTGTGAAAGAATTATTCTTTCGGAATGAAATCAAAGACAAACCTATGCAAAGTGATATGCCTAGCCAGTCGAAGTAAAACTAAGACGCTAAGAATTTAGCTTTTACGGAACAATCCACTAATACCCAAACATACGCAACAACCTCATTTTCTAATCAATATACTTCCAATGAAAAAAACTTTTCAACTCCTGCTCATTATTGCCGGCCTGAACCTTTGCACAAACATGGTTTATGCACAAACAGACCCTGTGGTTGAGCGCATCATTGAAATCGGTAAAACCGACAATCAAACCATGCATCATTTGGATATTTTATGCAACCGCTTTGGAGGCAGACTTGTTGGCTCCGATGCTTACGAAAATGCGGCTGATTGGGCAGCTTCAAAATTCAGGGAATGGGGTATGGAGGTTGAGATGGACGAGGCGGGAAGTGTGCCCGTTGGGTTTAACCGTGGTCCCTGGTTTGGACGTATGATGGGCGAAGAATCGATGAACCTGCATTTTGTGACGCCTTCCTATACTTCAGGTACAAAGGGCGTACAACGCGGCCATGTGCTTCGTGAGCCAAAAACGCGGGCTGAATTTGAACGGATGAAAGGCTTGTTGAAAGGCGCATGGGTACTGGTGACGGGCAAGAGCAGTGGATTCCCAATTGATTTTTCGGGAAGTGCTGATCACAGACGTGATAGTATTATTACACTCAATGAACATACCTCCGACAAGCAAACATCGCCATACGCTTCAAAACCTGCGCAAACCGATGATAACAAACCTGATGAACCCGCTTTATTTTATCGTGAGATGCGCGAAGCCGGGATTCTGGGTATTATTCAGTCGGCACCGGTTCCATTGGTGGCCTTGTATGACTGGAAAAACATTAAAGAAATGACCTTTGAAAACTTGCCCAATACGCCTGATATCAAACTCGATGAACATCAATTTGCCATCATCGAACAAATGGTAAAAGAGCGCCGCCAGGTAATTCTTGAATTTGATATCCGTAACCACTTTAAACCAGGACCTGTAAAGTTTCACAACGTAATTGGCATCATACCCGGAACCGAATTTCCTGAAGAATATGTAATTATCAGTGGCCATCTTGATGCTTATGATGGGGCTACAGGTGGCGTGGATGATGGCTCTGGCGTAACCCCAACCATGGAAGCGGCCCGACTGATAATGCAGGCTGGGGGAAACCCAAAACGTACCATGCTGTTTTGCCTGTGGGCTGCTGAAGAATTTGGCTTGTGGGGATCACAAAGCTGGGTTGACCGGAACAAAGAAAAATTACCCAGGGTTTCAAATATGTTTAACCGTGACTCTGGCCCATTAGCTCCCACAAATATTAGCGTTTCGGAGGCTATGTGGAAGGATATGGAAGCCATTTGTAAACCAATAGCAGCTATTAATCCTGACTTTCCCTTTGTGTTGAAAAAACGCGAAGCCAGAGAAAAACCTGCTAAAGCCTGGGGCACCGATAGCGGACCTTTTGCTGTTGAAGGAGTTCCGACACTAAGTTTTGGATTGGAAGATGTCAAAGGATATAACTTCAGTTACATGGAAATATGGCACACCGAACGGGATACCTACGACAAAAGCATAGCCGAATATCAGGAACATGCAGCTACAGTAACTTCTGTGGTGGCCTATGGAGTGGCAAACCTTCCTTATCTGCTTCCGCGTGAAGGGTATTATCTTGAAAAGTAAGGGTAGTTTGGCCAGGCCTTTCCCGAAAAATTTCAAAAACTCCAACCAAAGCCAAGGCGATGGAAGGTTGGAATCATTCCATAATTCCCCTACCGGAGATATGCCAAATGAATAATTTTTCCACTTTAATGAAAACTGAATACAATATCGTAATTTTGCACTCTTAAACTCTTAATACTGAAAACAAAAATGAAAAGGTTTTTTATTCTATTGGTCGCTACCGGAATGTTTTACGCTTGTTCTAACAACCCTCAGGCTCCTGCTGAGGAAAATCAGGCAACTGACGAGGCTGCGCAAATTAATGATAATCAAATGGTTATCGAAACCGACATGGAAAATGTAGCGGCATTGCCAGCTTACTGGATAAATGGGGTTGTTGTTGAAAAAATGGACAAAATACCTGCCCATTCCGGTAATTATGCCGTTAAAGTTGATGCGGAAAAGAAGTATTCCCTCACTTTTCGTGAGAATTTTGCCAATATCAATGCCAAACTTCCCAAGCGGGTAGTGGTAAGTGGTTGGTATTATTTCCCTGAGATAAACCCGAAATCAGGTATTGTTATGGATATAAATGAAGATGGTAAATCCCTCATTTGGAAATCTTACAACCTTACAGCAGTGAATCCGGCTATTAATCAATGGAATGAATTTAAGGCTTATTTTACTATTGACCAGCCCATTAAACCAGAACAGCAGATTAAAATATTTGCTATCAGCGGTGATAAAGTTGCTTATTTCGATGACTTCAGGATTACTTTCGAATATTAAAAAAGGCTTATTATTATTTATAGAAAGGGCAGCTTAGCTTAAGCTGCCCTTTCCATTTTTTTAAATCAAACCCAATCGTTGTTGTACCATAAAACTTGGAGTCAGGATAATTCCACCGTCCTTTTCTTAAGCGGTTTCGTTCAGAAATCTAATAATTCGGACTTGCTTCCATTTATTAGAGTAGGGTTTTTCTTACTGGTATCCCACAACAGAAATATCTGTTGTGGGTATTAGATAATTTGCCGTAAGATCTATTTGGTAGCCACGGTTTTATTCAGGAATGGATTTTATAAATAGGGAATTCAACTACTTTGGCTCAAAAACATCCGCTTTAATGTTGTCAATTAAGACTGGCTGATTTCCTCTGTGCCAGAAGTATATTTTAAAATAATCGCTACTACTGCGAACATTAGGACTCATGAGATCTACAGATATTTTACCCCAGGTGCCCGGCTTATAAATACTGGTATCCACACCATAAGAATGGTAAGAATATGCTCCGCCCTTTCGCTCGAAGGTCATGACCAGGAGCGGTAGTTCCTCTTTATATCCTTTTGGAATAAATACATCGGCACTTGCTCTTACCCAAAAGTAATCACGGGAGGTTAGTCCACGAAAAGTATTTTTTATTTCGGGAGAAAATCTCAGCGTACTGTCCATCATAAGAACGGTGTTTCCCAGAGAATCAGTAATATAAAAATTCTTTAGATTTACATCTGCTTCCTCAAAGTCATAATAACCAATATTCCTGCGATTGAATGCTGATTCGTTTGTAAGTTTTGCGTCAGCATTAAAGGTAAGGTCAGGAGCAAGATACTGTCTGTCTTTTTCCGTGATGTGGGTTTTCCCGAAGATGGCAAAATAGTATTTTTGAGTCATCCGGTAAGGCTCCAGAATGAAATTGTTGATTTGCCAGGTTTGAAAAAGATTCAATAATGTAAAGAAAACGATAAGCAGATATACTCCGGTTTTGATGGCAAAGTTTTTGTCCTTAATTGTCTGGAGAAAATACCCAAGGGCAATGGCTAGTAATGGGTACAATGTAATCATAGGACGAATGCTGAAGGAAGCCCCATACCACCACTCAGTCCAACTGGCCAAAAGATAAAATGCGATCAGGCAATAAATCAGAACAGGCGTAAAAACCGGTTTGTTTTTGCGGTAAAGCTGAACAAATCCCATCACTGAAAATATCATAACCGGTGTATAAATAAACCAGCCTTTTTTAAAGCTGAAAAGTACATTCAGGATGTGGGGAGAAGCCAGGTCAAGACCCACCCCAGGATTTTTATAACTATCGTAAAGGATATTTCCGGTTTCAGTGTACCAGTATATGATTTGAGGCAAGGCCACTACTATACTGGCAAGAATAGCAATGATAACCTGATTCCTTTTTTTCCAGAAAAGCCTGAATCTGTTATAAAAAGTTTCCTTATTGTAAATACCCCAAAAAACCGGTAATAGAAATATTAATACTTCACTTGGTTTGGATAAGGCTGTCAGCACAGTAAATATACCCAAGGCAATCAGGTTTTTCAGCTTGTAGGTTTTGTGCCATTGGATGGTATTCCAGGTTATTAGAGCCACCATCATAAACAGAATATTGGCCGTTTCAAGATTTTTGACGGTCATAAAGTGCAGGTAATTTGTTCCCAGCACAATAATTATCAGCGTAATGGTTGTAATTCTGTCACTGAAAAATTCCAATAATACCTTTCGCAGATAAATCAATCCGATTACAGTATAAACAATAACCCCAATGGCTAAGCTGTATTGATAGGGCAGGCTAAAACCATCTACTGGATAGCCCGAAAATGAAGCCAACAAATGGCCAATCAGAAACCAAGGGAGGTAAAAGAATGACATTCCCATCAAAAAGAAGAATATCGGGTTGCCATCTGGCCCTGTACTGATTTGATATAACGAATCGGTGAGCGAATATTGGCTCATGAGTTGTTGAATCCAACTCAAATCGCTGAGCCCATAGTCATTATAAATGAAAAGAGCAGGAAGGTGAATGTAATATCCCAATACATCCCAGCTTAATTCATTGCTTTTTAATGTCATAATTCTCAGTACTACAATTACGATGGCAAGCATCACCAATGTAAGTTGAGACTCACGTTTATTTGTTGAAAGCCGGATAAGTTTCATTTTTTATTTGAGATTAAAAATTTAAAACAATCAAGAAAAACAAATTAAGTTAGGGAAAGATACAATCAGTTCCTTCATCTTTTGGCAGTTTCCTGATGATGTTGACATTATGGCCTCTGTTGTCATCTTACAAAGATCGTATTTCATGCGAAGGGTATTTTTGTTGAGTTTCAATTAGCTGATGACATAAATCTGGTAGGTTATCCTTCTGTTTAAAACAAGGAATCAACAACGAAACCATAAAATTCATAGAAACGATTTTGGTTTGATGTGGCTAAGATAGGGATATTTCAGGTTTAGGTTAGTTATTGTCGCCTAAATTCGGAGAAGCAAAAAAAAACAACCCGAAATTTCACTATATGCATACCATGTAATTATGTAATTCAAAGTATGTAAATAAAAAACCCTGGAGCTTAGTTCTGTTTATTTTCCCAAACCCAGGTTGCGTCCAATTGTAGCATTTCGTTGTAACTGATCTTTCTGTCCAACGCTTTTTGGATAATTTTCGCCTTCCATTCAGGATTTGAGTCAATATCCTTCATAATCTGTTTAATTTCTGTGCTTTTCTGCTCGTGAGATGATGGACTGTTGACAGCTACATCTGATTTCGAAAGTGTTTCGTAGGCCCTGTCAATAAAACCATATGGAAAGCGGTATAGGTTGGCTTCAGTGGCCATTACAATAATCACATCAGCCTTTCCAAGTTCGGAAGCCATATCTAGTTCGGCGGTTTTACGTGGTGTAGGCCATTCCGGATTGTGTGCTTCAACATTGTAATACCAGAAATTATTTTCATTGAACAAACGGTTTGAATACCCTTTCCCAAAAATACTCCAGTAATAACTATCAGCCACAACTATAACATTTGGACGTATTTTGCCTCCATCATTGCCAAATTGTATCTTTGGATAGGCCATTGGGTAATGTGGTATCTCAAAAAGCAGGTTCATCCCTTCGGCGATGTCGTAGTCAGGGTTTCTCAGGGTGTCGGGTAAATCAAATCCGTCCCAGTTGAAATCCACCATGTCAATATTCCTGTCCTTTTCAATGTATTGAATTAAGGAATCTGTCGCCAGTGCAACACCATAGGCACTCCAGTGAATACCACATTGCGGATAAAGCGGGTAGGTTGCAGTGTCTTTCATCTGCATAAACCAGTTATTGAAATCAATATATGGAAGTCCGTATTTTCCAAACTTTTCAGTAAAAGCCTGAAGATTGGTTCTTTTTCCCGAAGGTCTTTCCATGTATTTTTCCGGAATATACTCAGGATAGAATGATGCTTTCCCTGGTGCAAAAACGAAAAGGAGGGTTTTACCAGCTTCACTCAGCTTATTAAAAACAAAGGCTGCTTTTTTTGCATGAGTTTCTATGACTTCATCCCCCTGATAGTCCCAACCTTTATAAGCTTTTATGTAATTAATTTCATACAGATAGTCGTTTTTGCCAATAACTACACCATTGGCAAGTGCAGTATCAAAAACCGAAAGCGCCATTTGATTGTTGATGCGTACCAGTAAAGGACGGAAGCCTATGGTATGTTCAAAATAATTATTGTAGGCATCCTGATAGGTCCCCTTTAGCACTGAATCAAGGGAAATGGATGGGTTTGATGGAATATTGAAGGCCCCATTCAGCGGTATTTCGTCGAATATGGGTATGGTCCGCTGTATCAGCGGAAGGCCCAACATCAACATTAACAGGCTATACAATATGTTTTTGAATAACTTCATTTCAGAACCTAAAGTAAATGAAGGGGTTAAATCCCGATGAAGTAATTGCTGCAAGGCTGACGACAAAAAGAACAACAGAGGCTGCTGTCATGATGACCAAAGTAGAAAGTTGCTGTTTTTTAGCAAAAAGTTTCATCTGCCATTTCTCATTGCTACCAAACGAAGCCCAGAAACCAAAGAAAGTCGCGATGACAAGTATTATCCAGACTTTCTGACTTATATATACTGCCGGACCACTGGTAAAATTAAACATACGGCCAATAAAATCAAGGGCATAAGGCAGGCTTTCGGCCCTGAAGAATACCCAACCGACCAAAGTAATAACAAAGGTGATAATGATGGAAGGATATTTGCCAATTTTTGAATAGAACTTAAGCAGGAACAAACGGTCGGCTATGAGAAAGAAACCGTGAAAGGCGCCCCAGATAATAAATGTCCAGGCGGCTCCATGCCAGAACCCTGAAATCAGGAACACAAACCATAGATTGAAGTACATTCGGCGGGTACTTACCCGATTCCCTCCTAAAGGAATGTATAAATAGTCACGCATCCACCGGCCAAGTGAAATATGCCAGCGCCTCCAGAATTCGGAGATGTTTTGCGAGATATAAGGATTGTTGAAGTTTTCGAGAAAATCAAAACCAATCATGCGGCCCAGTCCAATAGCCATGTCCGAATAACCGGCAAAGTCATAATAAATCTGGAAAGCGTAAGCAATAACCCCCATCCAGGCAGTGGCTGTGCTCATAGTAGAAGGGTCCATAGAAAAGACGGAGTCGGCATATTCGCCCATTACATTGGCAATCAACACCTTTTTGCCTAGTCCCAGTGCGAACCGGAAAAAGCCGGTGAGGCGGTTGTCCACATTCTCATTGTCGCGGCGGTCTTCAAGTTGATCTGCAATTTCGTTAAATCGAACAATAGGGCCTGCAATTAATTGGGGAAACATGAGGATATAGAGCGCAAAATCGCTTATGCGTTTCAGGGGAGTATGCACCTTGCGGTAAACATCCACCGCGTAGGTCATCTTCTGAAAGCTAAAAAATGAAATGCCAATTGGCAGTACTATTTTGGTCCATTCAGCGGGCTTCCCACCAAAGGCCTCAAGCATTATGTTGAAATTATCTACAAAAAAGTTGGCATACTTAAAATAAAGCAACAAGCCAATGTTAAGCAATACGGAGAAAGCAACTAGTAGTTTCTTCTTACGTCCAGTCGATTGATGCATCTCTTTAACCGCAAAAAAATCGACCACGATTGATCCGGCAACAATAAAAATAAAGGTTGGTGCCCCCCATGCATAAAAGAAAACACTTGCGGCTAATGCTACATAGTTCTTGTATTTTACATCGGCAAAATAGTAGAACAACAAAAAGACCGGAAGAAAATAAAGGAGGAAAAGGCTGCTGCTAAAAACCATTATGAGTTATATTAAAAGGATGCCTTTTGAAAATTAAAGGGACAAAAGTAAGGAAGTAAATCAAGATTTTACATTTCTTCTGTTGAAATTGCTTTTATAACTAATGATGAGGAGGTATTAAATCCCATAAATTGCCTTACCAGTTTAGTTTCTGCCGGGATTTATATGCATTGAAATTTTTTCTTGCTTCAATACTTGCCAGTGAATCATAGTCATATTGCTGGTTAGCCTCTGATTCATTGTAAAGCCGTTTCAATTGTTCTTTTTTAAACTGGTCCAATAAATAGGGCTCAAGTTGCTCCAGTTTGGCTTTCAATTTTTTCCGTTCAGCCACAATCTTTTCATCCGGTGGATAATAGTAGCCCACCATACCAGCTTCAATATCGGGATAAACAAGATTTTCGAAGTAGTTAGGCTGTGGCGTCGTATGTAAAAAATTAATCCAATAGGTTGTTCTGTTTTCCGATACATAATGGATCAATCCCATCCTGCATTGCCAGGTCTGAAACAGGTTAAGGCAAACAAAGGCAGCAACCACCACCACTCCCAAATAGGATATCAGCCATCTTTTGCACTTGGCCACTGCCTGAAATAGCGCTGCAATAGCCAGACCATAAATACCATAAGCATCAATGTAGGCGCGGTTGCCATAACTGCCGCCAAACCACCAGCACCACCAGGATGAGTTAATATAGATAGCCAAAACAAGAACCATTAGAACCTGCCAGAAAATGCCACGGTATTTTATCCATAAATAGGGCAGCCCGGCAAATAACAACACCATTAAGGGCGTATAAACAAGCCAACCTTTTCGATAACTGAATAAGCTACTGATAATCTGAGGGTTATTCCAGAAAAACCCTTCATCCCCATAGGTGTATAAAAACCACCCGCCACTTACCCATTTCCAAAAAAACAATTGTGGCATCCAAACCAACAGGAAAGTCAATACCATTAACATTAGTTTCCAATAGTTCTTCAGGAGGAATTTAATACGCTCGCCGAAACTACCCCCAACAAAGAAAAGTACCACAAACATAATATTGGTAGGCCGGATAAGAACGATAAGCCCAAAAATAAGCCCATTCAGCAAGGTAAGCCAAACACCTGGTTTTTCAAACCAGCGCTCAAGCATACGGTAGAAAAAAATCACCAACGCAAAACTATACACATGCGACATGGTCGCCTCTGAACTTACATACCAGGTTAGATTTGTGCCAAATGCGATAACAATAAGGGTAAGCGCGGTAATGGTCTCGCTGAAATACTTCAGTAATGATTTTCTCAGTTGCCACAACCCAAAAAGAAAGAAACATAAGGCACTGATCAACAACCCAATCTTGTATGGAGGGGAATAACCATCGGCCGGATAGTTCATTAGAGGCACCAGCACATAATGGGCAAAAGCTGTAAACGGGGCATAAACCAGGGCCATGCCCATAGCCATTTTGGAGTACATCCGGTTGGTTTCATCATATCTGTGCAACCATAACATAGATTTTACATCGGAAGGCAATTGTTGGTGTACCTTTTCCAAATCGTACTCACCATAAACAATTACTGCTGATGCATAGATGTAATATTCGTGAACATCGTCTTTAATTAAACGATGTGACTTAAGCCAGTCCTGATTCTGGATGTTGTAAATGGTAACACCCATAAAAATCAGCCATAGGGTGATCAAAGAAAGGTTTCGTTGAATTTTCCTGAAAAGGTGCTTAAACTCCGGACTATGGAATAAGTTACTGATTTTCATAAGAAACAATCAGAAGTCACTGGTTTTATATCGGTTGTCGCTCTTTTTTTGGGCTTCTTCATATTTGGCACAATTTGTTTCTACAGAAAGCGGCGCATTGGGGCGCTCAAAATCACCGATGGAAATCTTGAGGCTCTTATCTGCATAAATACGCTTCATGTATAAAGCCCAAATTGGCAGTGCCATATTTGCACCTTGTCCGAGAGTAATGGTACGAAAGCGGATGCTTCTGTCTTCGCCACCCACCCATACACCTGTTACCAAATCAGGAGTCAATCCCATAAACCAACCATCAGAGTTGTTTTGGGTGGTGCCAGTTTTACCAGCAACAGGGTTGTTAATTCCATATTTGTATCTTAATCTTACGCCGGTTCCACTTTCCACCACGCCCTTCATTAGTTCAAGCATCAAAAAAGCAGTTTCCTCGCTCATGGCTTCTTCCTGCCGGGGCATAAATCGTGCAAGTACATTGCCGTTTTTATCTTCAATACGTGTAACAAACAACGGCTCTGTGTAAACCCCCTTTGCAGCGAAGGTATTCATCGCTCCGGCCATTTCGTATAAGGTAAGATCAGGTGAGCCCAATGCAATGGATGGTACCGGATCAATATGACTGATGACACCCATTTTACGGGCAATTTTTATTACGGCCATTGGCGAGTATCGCTTGATAAGGAATGCTGAAATCCAGTTGATGGAGTTGGCCAGCGCTTCTTTTAAGGTCACCATTTCCCCTTGTTTGAAATCATTTGAGTTTCGGGGCTCCCATTTTCCGCCTTCGGGCAAATCAATACTGTATTGGATGTTGGCCACTTTTGAGCATGGTGATAGATCGCCCTCCTGCATGGCAAGGGTATAAACAAAAGGTTTGAATGTGGAGCCTACCTGACGTTTCGCCATTTTGACATGGTCAAATTGAAAATGACTGTAATTGATGCCGCCGACATAAGCGCGTACAAATCCAGTTTGAGGCTCCACTGACATCAAGCCAGCCTGTAGAAAAAATTTGCAATAACGTATGGAATCCCATGGGGTCATAATGGTGTCAAATTCTCCTTTCCAGGAGAAAACCCTCATGGGTGTTTTGGTGTTAAACGAAAGCATGATCGAGTCTTCCGGCATTTTTGCCGCCTTTAGCTTGCGGTAACGTTCTGAACGTTTCATTGAAGAAATCATCAGTTTTCGTGCTTCGTCCTTAACCTGAGAACGTGGGAAGTCAAAAGGGGCCTCTTCCCGTCCTTCCCAGTGTTTATAAAAAGCTGGCTGCAATTCCCCGCCTATGTGTTCAGTAACAGCCTCCTCAGCATAGCGCTGCATTTTGGAGTTTATGGTAGTATAAATCCTTAAACCGTCTTTGTAAAGGTTGTAATTTGTCCCATCTGGCTTAGGGTTCTTTTCAATCCAACCGTAAAGTGGATTGCGCACCCATTGAAGGGAGTCATCAGCAAAAGCTGTTTTGTCGAAATAATTTTTTCGCTTAGGCTCGTGGGCGTTCATGATGCCTCGCAGGTATTCTCTAAAGTAAGTTGCTGATCCTGAGGTATGGTCCTGCTGTTTGAAATTTGACATGTCAAGTGGTATCACCCTTATGGAATCATATTGTTCAGTAGTGAGGTATTCGTATTTCTCCATCTGGTGAAGTACGACTTCCCGTCTTTTGATGGCCCTTTCGGGATTGCGTACCGGCGAGAATCGTGTGGGTGCTTTTAACATTCCCACCAGCATGGCGGATTCTTCAATACTGAGCTCGCCAGGCTCTTTGTTGAAAAAGGTTTTTGCGGCCGATTTTATGCCGAAAGAGTTGCTGCCAAATTCCACTGTATTGAAGTACATGGCAATAATCTCTTCCTTGGTATAATTGCGCTCCAGACGGGTGGCGGTAACCCATTCTTTAAGTTTAATAAAAACGGTTTCAATAAAATTGCGGTCAACTTTTCTTGGAAAAAGGTTTTTGGCCAGTTGCTGGGTGAGGGTGCTTCCACCACCCTGACTTGTGCCGGTAAGCAAACCAAAAGTAACCCTGAGCAAAGCTTTTACATCTACGCCAGAGTGGTTGAAAAAGCGGGCATCTTCAGTAGCAATAATCGCGTTTACCAGGTTAGGGGAGAGGTCCGAATAGTGAATGTTCGATCGGTTTTCAATATAGTATTTCCCCAGTAATTCCTGATCGGCACTAATGATTTCGGAGGCCAGGTTGCTGTTCGGGTTTTCCAGCTCTTCAAATGAAGGCATAAAGCCCAACAAGCCAGCCGAAATGGAAATAAACAGGAGAATGACAAAGGCAAAAATCGAAAAATAAGCTATCCAGAAGCGTTTTTTCCAATGATTTAAGCTAACTCCTTCACTTTTTGACTTTTTAGCCATTGATTTTCTATTATCGTTTTTCGTTGAGATTGAAAAAAATCAAAATTCTGCCACGATGAATTTATTTACTTTGTTTTTCAAGCCTGATACCAGCATCAGAAATACCTTCAAGTATCTCTTCGCGCATGGCTTGTCGAAGGCGTAGGGTATATTTACCCTGACGCGGGAAGACAATATTGTCACGAATATGTACCCGGTTGTCGCGGTATGCTCCTGTGCCTTTGCCAATCCAACTTCCGTCTTTTTCAGCCAACAAACATTCAATGGTATCTTGTGAATATCCCCCTCCAGGGTATTCAGTGGTAAGAAAAAAATAAATGTTGTTGTAGTTATAAGAGGTGCTATTCCGCACATTGATAAAAAAGCGATAAGGAGTAACGGTGTCTTCAATAGGAATAGTAAAGGCAAGTGCCTCATCTTTGTCCCAACGGTCTCCGGGAAGGCTTAAACTTTCATCAAAAAATTTGTCGCGGTCGCAACCGACAAACAGCATAGTGATGAAAATCACCATGGCCGTTGTTAAACCCCGAAACATAAAATGCTGATTCTTCATGTAATCATCAACGTAAAATCCCTAATGCTATTACATGGTTTTGCATATTTTAATGAAAAACCATGCAGCATAACGGATTATTTATCAAACCGACGCAGGTCATCCTGTCCGACAACATTCTCAAACTCGATTTTCTTATCTATTTTGCGGGCAAAATCTTCTAATTTATCAATGTTTTTGCCTTTCCGGTTTATTTGAATGATTTCCTTCACCTTATCAACCGGAATGGCCATCAGGTTATTGGGCTCCGATTTATAGGCATACCAGATAATTCCGGCAAATACATCCGTTTTCTGTGCAAAAGCATCTCCCTTGGCCGTTTTTAGCAAGGTGTCGTCTGGTGGAAATTTTTTGAGGGCTTCGGCATAGGCTGAGTATTCATAGTTAAGGCAGCACTTTAGTTTTCCACACTGCCCGGCCAGTTTTTGAGGGTTAAGCGAAAGTTGTTGAATGCGTGCTGCATTGGTACTCACGGTATTAAAGCTATTGAGCCATGTGGAGCAGCATAGTTCCCGGCCGCAACTACCAATTCCGCCCAATCGGGCAGCTTCCTGGCGGGCACCAATTTGCCGCATTTCAATCCGTATTTTAAACTCTTCAGCCAGTATTTTTATCAACTCCCTAAAATCAACCCGCTCATCTGCGGTATAGTAGAAAATCCCTTTAGTGTCATCACCTTGGTATTCCACATCATTGATCTTCATTCTTAAATTGAGTTGCGAAGCAATTTCCCGTGAGCGGAACATGGTTGAATCTTCTTTTTCAACAGCGGTAATCCACTTCTCAATGTCGCTTAGTCTGGCTTTCCTGTAAACCTTTTTTATGTCATCACGTTTAGTATCAACATTCCGTTTTTTCATTTGCAGGCGTACAATTTCGCCAACCAGTGAAACAATACCAATATCATGACCCGGATTAGCTTCCACGGCAACTATGTCACCGGTATGCATATCAGCATCGGTGTTGTTGCGGAAAAAATCCTTGCGGTTATTTTTAAACCTGACCTCGATACAATCAAAAGGTTTATGGCCTTTGGGCAAACTCAGGTATTCCAGCCAGTCGAATGCATCAAGTTTACTGCACCCGTGTTTGAAAATATCTTCATTTTTGTGGATGAGGCTGGGGGGATGACAACAACCCCGGGTGATAAAATGATTTTTTTCAGGAGATATTTTATCTTGTTCTTCCATTTTCTGCAAAATTTAAACCGATCATCTTTTTTGCATGAAGCAAATTGATGATGTAATATATTGATCCCCAATATGCCATTGGGTAAGAATGATTGGCGCAAATTTACAATAAAAGCCATTAAGATGGTGGGTAAGTGATAAATTCTAATGTCTATTGTTTGAAGGCTGAGGACAAAGAGCTGCTGCGTGCCTTGATTCGACGGTCGTTAGCTTGTTATTCCTAGGGTCGCGATAGTGATGGAATCGGTAACAATTGTGATTTGGGATTAGAAATCAGCAATTTCTGCCTCCATCTACACCGGATCCACATCTACTATAACCCGCACGCTTTTGAAATCTGCCATAGCGCGCAGTAACTCGGTATTTCGTATGGCCTCGAACTTAAGTTGTCTGCCATTTGAGTTTTTGTCGATTTTAAGGATGATGTTTTTGATGTATAGGTTGCGCACCCTGGATACCATTGGATATTCAGGTCCAAGCATCATTTTGCCAAAGTATGGTTTGAACAGGCTGGCTAATTTGGCTGCCGCCTCATTAAGCACATTATAATCCTTGTGCTGTAACGAAATCATCATCAGGCGGTAGTAGGGTGGATATTTGTATTTGTGACGGTCGGCAATCTGCTGATCATACATATTTTGATAGTTATCCCCGATAACCCATTGCAGCAGTGGATGTTTGGGGTTATTGGTCTGAATCATTACCAATCCGCGTTTTCTTTTGCGCCCGGCCCTTCCACTCACCTGTGCAAGCAATTGATAGCTGCGTTCAATGGCTCTGAAATCGGGATAACTGATCATTCCATCAGCATAAAGTACGCCAACCAAACTTACATTGTTAAAATCCAGGCCTTTGGTTACCATTTGTGTGCCAACCAAGATGTCAATTTTTTGAGTTTCAAAGTCCCCGATAATACGCTGATAGGAATACTTAGTGCGGGTAGTGTCGAAATCCATTCGGCCAATTTTGGCTTCGGGAAAAAGAATGGCCAATTCTTCTTCTACCTTTTCAGTGCCGAATCCGCGCATTTTTATAGCCGGGCTTTGGCAGTGTGGACAAATGGATGGTACGGGAGTTGAATAGCCACAGTAATGGCATTTCAATTGATTGAGGTGCTTGTGATAAGTAAGGGTAACATCGCAGTTGACGCATTCTGGTGTATGATGGCATGTGTCACATTCAAGCCGAAGAGAAAACCCACGGCGATTCTGAAAAAGTATTACCTGCTCTCCAAGCGTAAGTGCATCGTTAATGCCTTGTAACAATTGGGGTGTGAAGTGCGATTGCATCCGCTTCATGCGGGTCTCCTCCTTCATGTCAATAATCCGGATTTCGGGCATTTGCACACCTCCATAGCGCTCATTAAGCTCTACATATTTATATTTCTTTGCAAGGGCATTGGAATAGCTTTCCAGCGAGGGGGTGGCAGAGCCTAATATCACCGGACATTTATGCAAGTTTCCCAGTACCACTGCTGCGTCCCTGGCGTTATAGCGTGGAGCGGGATTATTTTGTTTGTAAGAAGAATCGTGCTCCTCGTCCACAATGATTAAACCCAGATCAGTAAAAGGCAAAAACAGCGCTGATCTTGCACCCAGGAGTATTTGGAAAGGCTGCTGGCTTTGGTTTCCCGATAAAGGCACATTTGCCTTGTTCCAGATTTCTACCCGTTCAAATTCATTGTATTTGGAGTGATAAACGCCTACCTTTTCTCCGAAATATTTTTGTAATCTGCTGATTATTTGAGTGGTAAGTGCAATTTCAGGGAGCAGGTACAAAACCTGCCGCCCCAGAGCAATGGTTTCCTCAATCAGTTTGATGTAGATTTCAGTTTTACCACTGGAGGTTACTCCCTTTAGCAAAACCACATTATTATCTGATAAGGAGGGTTTTATTTCATTCAACGCCTGCTGTTGAGCAGCAGTAAATTGAAGATTGAGCGTGTCATCCGTAGCTTCGTTATAAATCAGCCTACTCACATTTTTGGTGTATGTTTCCAGAATGCCTTTTTTAATCAGTCCATCAATTTGTGATGCCGAAATATCGGTGGTTTTGAGTAATTCTGTCCGACTGACTTCTTTTGTTATTGGACTAAAAAACCGGGATAAACTCAGGTATGCCATCAACGCCTGTAATTGCTTAAAGGCTCTTTTGGTGAGCTTATCCATTTCTGCATTTAAAACCTGCTCATCCCGGTAGATTTCGGTAAGTCTCAAAAAGTTTTCTGTACGTGGTTTATAGCGCTCGGTAATTTCTTCTTCCACGCGAATAATTCCCTTTTCAATCATGGTTTTTATAAGGGGAACTACTTTGGCAAGTCCTATAATACGACTTACATCGGTGAGAGAAAGTATTTGTTGCAATTGTAATGCTTCAACAATTTGAAATTCGCGGTCGGTTAGGGTTTCTGAATCGTTAATATATTCAGGATCAATAACAACACGCGTTTCGCTGGCCAGTTTGTATGCCGATGGCAAGGCAACATTCATTACTTCACCTACGGTGCATAGATAATAATCAGCAATCCATTCCCAAAGCTTAAACTGTTTCTCATTTACTACAGGGAAGGTGTCGATTACTGAAAGTACATATTTTAAAGCCATTACTTTTGGGGCCTCAGCATGAATGCGGCGAACCAATGCAGTGTAGAATTTTTTTTGCCCAAATTGCACGACGACCCTCATGCCGGGGAGCAGTTCTTCATCCAGATCCTTAGGTACCCGATAAGTGAAATAGCCTTTCACCGGAAGGGGAAGCAGCACTTCTGCAAATAATGTGGTGTATTCTTTTTCGTTCAATTTTATTCTCATATTAATTTTCAAAGATACAAAGCCTTCCGGGTTTGTGGACTGGAATTGACGATCATTATTTTTTGCAGTTCTTAAATCCGGTAAATGAAATTCATCCTTTCCGTAAGTAAACTTTAAAGCATTTCGGATTGTTTTCATACATTAGCAGAAGTAAACTAACCGAATTTAAGTACCTTCTCCTTTATTCAAAAATACAGTAATCCATAAAAATTACCTATATGCGCTGGACCGGAAGACGTGGAAGTTCAAATGTGGAAGACCGCCGTGGGGTGTCTGGCGGAAAAATGGCCATGGGTGGCGGAATTGGAACCATTGTTATTGTGCTGATTGTCTGGTTGATGGGTGGTGATCCGGGGCAAATGCTTGGTAACCTGGATTCAGGTCAACCCACACAAACCGTTGAGGCTTCTGCTGAAGAGGATCAAATGGCTCAATTTGTTTCAGTAGTTTTGGCTGATACAGAGGATGTTTGGAAAACGATTTTTAATCAAGCAGGCAATACCTATCGTGAGCCCAAATTGGTGCTTTTCCGTGGCAGTGTGGAGTCTGCATGTGGCTATGCCAGCGCCGCTAGTGGGCCATTTTATTGTCCGGGCGATGAAAAAATATATATTGACCTGAGTTTTTGCGATGAGTTGAAAAACCGTTTTCAGGCTCAGGGCGATTTTGCAGTAGCTTATGTTATTTCGCATGAAGTGGGTCATCATGTGCAAAAATTATTGGGTATCCTTGATGAGGTTCAATCCCGGCGTCAGCGCCTGAGCGAAACTGAAGCCAATAAGCTCACTGTCAGGCTTGAGCTTCAGGCCGATTTTCTGGCAGGGGTATGGGCACATCATGCCGACAGGATGATGGATATCCTTGAAGATGGCGATATCGAAGAAGCTTTAAGGGCTGCAGCAGCCGTTGGCGACGACAACATACAAATGCAATCGCAGGGCCATATTATACCAGATGCTTTTACGCATGGTTCTTCAAAACAACGTATGGCATGGTTTCGTAAAGGATGGGAAACCGGCGACCTTTCTTCAGGTGATACCTTTGCTCCGGGAGCGGTTTAGCATTGAACTTTCCAATCTTTAAAATTTCATTTTTTTAAATAGCTAAAATTGAACTAAATGACTGATTTTATTACTTTTAGAAATGCTCCCATTCACTACAGAAAAACAGGCAAAGGTCCTTGGGTGGTTTTACTTCATGGTTTCCTTGAGTCGCTCGAAATATGGAATGACTTTGCTTTACAGCTTGAAAATGAATTCAGTCTGCTTATGATAGACCTGCCCGGTCACGGTAGAAGCGGATTAATGGGTGAAGTGAATACTATGGCCGATATGGCTGATGTGGTTTTGGCTGTTGCCGATTCCGAACAGATAAATAAATTTGTGGTTTGTGGACACAGTATGGGAGGCTATGTGGCTGTTGAACTGGCCAAACATGCCCCCGAAAGAATAAAAGGTGCAGTGTTTTTACATTCTCATATAGCGCCGGATGATGAGCAGGCTAAAGAAAACCGTCGCCGTACGGTGAATATTGTAAAACTTAACCATACCGGATTTATCCGGCAATTTATTCCCGATTTATTTTCAGAAATAAACAGAGAACGCCTTGCCTCCGAAATTGAAAAGCTCAGCAACCGTGCGGCATCTACATCGGCTAAGTCAATTATTGCCAGCCTCGAAGGCATGAAAGAAAGAAGCGGTGGCCTCGACTTGCTGTTGGAAACTGAAATCCCTTTATTTTTTGTGATTGGTAAAAACGATAGTCGGATGCCATACAATAAAGTGATGGCTCAGGCTATGATGGGTCGGAATATTCAGGTACAACTTCTGGACAACGTGGGACATATGAGTTTCCTGGAGGCGCCAGAAAAAGTATTTCCGGTGTTGAGGGATTTCTTCAGGAGGAGTCACTCCTGAATATATTAAAGTTGCGTTTTCTTAGGAAATTTCTAAAGTTTTTACCCAGGCTATAAGTTAAGTAAGGTAGGATGAGATGGTGGAATGCCTGCTAGTATTGCTGCAAAGTGCCTCCTGTGCCAGATCATCCTCCAAATGCATTTAGAATGACTCCATTCTGTCATTCTTAAATTATTCCGCCATCAGTTTCTGGTTTTTGAGTACCGCATAAAGGCATCGTTCAAAAATCAATTTCTGTAAAACCCCATCTTGTCAATTGTTTCCCACACTTTTTCAGGAAGGAAATAGCGCATAGATTTTCCATCTTTAATGGCATTTCGGATGAAACTTGCTGATATTTCTACACGGGGAGCATCAACCAATTTCACAGCGGGATGGCTGAGTAAATCCGGATTTTCATCCTTATGCCTGGGATATATCATCAATTGATATTGCTTTAGAAGTTGCTCGTAATTTTTCCATTTGTGGAAGGTTGGCAATACGTCTGTACCGGCAATCAGAACGAACTGTCGTTCAGGATGTTTTTCTGAAAGCCGTGTAAGGGTATCGATGGTGTAAGAAGGACGGGGCATTCTGAACTCAATGTCCAATACCCTGAAACGGTCATCCCCTTCAATGGCAGCTTCCACCATTTCGAGGCGGTATTGGTCAGAAAGGAGGGTGGATTTTTCCTTTAATGGATTGTGTGGGGAAACTATAAACCACACTTCCTGAAGGCCGGCAAATTCAATCATGTATTCAGCAATACACAGGTGGCCGTTGTGTATTGGGTTGAATGACCCGAAAAAAAGACCGGTGGGACTGCCCGGTTTCGGTTTTGTGTATATTTTCATAGGATGTAAATCTTTGTAGAACTGTAATCCTGAAACAAATCACATCGTTAAAAAATGCTCCACAATTTGATGGATGTTCTGTCTGGCTTCCTCAAGGTTATCATTAATTACAATGACATCGAAATGAGGAGAATAGGACATTTCCCACTTTGCTTTTTCCATACGTTTGGCGATGGTTTCCGGGCTGTCGGTGCTGCGGTCTTTTAATCGCTGTTCAAGCACTTCGATGGAAGGCGGACTGATAAAAATAGATAATGCGTCTTTACCAAATTTCTTTTTGATATTCATTCCTCCAACTACATCCACATCAAAGATTACATTTTTTCCAAGCTGGCGCAGTTTTTCAACTTCCGAAAGTAAGGTGCCATAAAAACTGCCGGCATAAACCTCCTGCCATTCAAGCAAATCACCAGCTTCAATTCTTTTGCGGAACGCATCGGATGACATGAAAAAGTAATCCTTCCCATCCATTTCACCCGGTCGTTGTTGCCTGCTGGTTGCTGATACCGAAAATCCCAGATTAAGGTTGCCCGCCAGCAAATGCCTGACCAATGTGGTTTTGCCTGCTCCTGAAGGTGCTGAAACAATGATGAGCTTGCCTTTGCCGTTCATAATTAAAGGATATTGGCCAATTGCTCTTTTATTTTCTCAAGTTCGTCCTTCATGCCGACAACAATTTTCTGAATGTTTGCATCGCTGGCCTTTGAACCAATGGTATTGATTTCACGACCAATTTCCTGTGAGACAAAGGATAATTTTCTACCGTTGGCCACGGTTTCTTTCAACGTGTCCAAAAAATAATCGCAATGTTTGCGAAGCCGGACTTTTTCCTCTGTAATGTCTAATTTTTCAAGATAATAAATAATTTCCTGTTCAAAACGATTGGCGTCAAAGTTGTTGTTTTCGTTAAACCCGGCAAATCCAGATCTGAGTTTCTCCCTCATTTGAATGTTGCGCTGTTCTTCATACGGAGTGATGCCTTCCAGGTTAGCCAGGATGGCGTTAATCCTGTCAATAAAGTCATTTTCGAGTAATTGACCTTCATGTTTTCTGAACTCATCAAATAATTGAAGCGCCTCGTTTACAGTAGCTTTTGCAGATATTTTCTCTTCATCCGATAGTTCTTCGCGCGAATTTTTGGTAATTTCGGGCATTTTCATCACAATTGAGAGTAAATTTTCGGCAGGTGCCTGCAATTCCTCAGCCAGGGATTTCAATTCACGGTAATACGCAATCGCTAAAGGCTTGTTGATGTTTGCCGGGAGTTCACTGCCCGTGAAGTCAATGGATGCCAGTAGCTCAATTTTTCCTCTTTCTGCTGATCGGGTTACCATAGCCCTTATTTCAGGTTCCAGATCGCGAAGCAAAGATGGAAAACGTAGGTTGAGGTCTAGTTGTTTGCTGTTGAGGGAGCGTATTTCAAACGTTAATGTTTTTCCGGCTAATGTTGTGGATGATTTTCCGAAGCCAGTCATGGATTTGAGCATAGAAACTAAATTTTTAACAAAATTACGCTTTTTTTGCTTTATTACCCTTCTGCGGAAGAGGGAAAGGGTTTCGTTTTATAGCCGATATGAAGAAAGCTTGATTTTGTTCTCTATAAATTTCACATATCAGTAAATTAATTTAATTATCATCCAAACATAAATTATCCTAATTTTACACCTTATAAAAATGTATACTCCTTCCTCCTTACAAAATATGAAGTATGACAAGAGCGGTAATTATTGACGATGAATCCAGATCACGTGAAGCCCTTCGGGAGATGCTTCGATTGTATTGTCCCATGATAGATGTAGTTGCCGAAGGAGTTGATGTTCAATCGGGTGTAAAAGCCATACGTGCCAGCAGTCCGGATCTGGTTTTTCTCGATATAAAGATGCCAGATGGTTCAGGCTTTGATGTTCTCAGGCAACTGATGCCTATAAATTTCAAACTTGTTTTTATCACCGCTTATGAAGAGTATGCCATAAAAGCATTTAAATTTAATGCCGTAGATTACATTACCAAACCTGTTGATCCTGATGAGTTGCAACAGGCTGTTGAAAAAGCTACCAAAGTGCTTGATAATGAAAACCTGAACGGAAGACTGCGGCAGATGCTGGATGATTATTCACGACCTGTTGCGCCCGAAAACCGGAAATTGGTTCTTAAAACCTCCGAAGCTATTCACATACTTGATACCAATGACATTGTTCGTTGTGAAGCTGATGGAAATTATACCACTTTCATAATGAACGATCAGGAAAAAATTTTAGTTGCAAGGCCAGTAAAAGAATTTATGGATTTTCTGGAAGAACACAATTTTTTCAGGGTACATCAGTCTCATCTGATCAACCTGAATTTTCTGAAACGGTTTAAAAAGGATGAATTGATCTGTGTTCTTAAAGATAATGCAGAAGTGCCGGTTTCTTTCCGAAAACGAAACGAATTGCTCCGAATCTTAAAATCTCTGTAGAAGAAATGTTACGCTTTTAGTGTATTTTATATACGTTTATTAACTCAACCCGTACGAATATCCATTTGACCTCATTTTGGCTTTTATTTTTTGTAATATTGTAGTTTATCTTAGGTTAATTTACAGTATATTCACTTATGGATAGAGATTACATATTAATCAAGCTAATGGGTATAATGCACCAATGCCCTGCCGGGGAACGTTGTCCGGAGTGCCACGTACTTAAGCTGGATAAAATTTTTTCAAAAAGATTGGCTTTTAATTATCTCAGGTTCTTAAGCGATTCGGAACTTCAGGAGTTATATGACGCCCACTGCAAATGCTATAATTCCAGATCTGATTCCGTTCTGTTTCATCATAAATATGTTTTAAATTAGACGGATTTTATTATGCCACACAATCAACCTATACGTTTTATCTCTAGTTTCTTATTCGGAGGAAGTCTCTTTGTAAGGGACGTGATTGAGATTGACGGGGTATTTATTACTTTGCGTCAGAAAGGAGTTTTTAATGATCAAAAGAAATCCGTAAATATTCCCTTGAGTAATGTTAAGAACATAGGAATTAGAAATACTCTTACCGGCACCAATATTTTTATTGAGTCTCTGGCCAATCGGTCTTTCACGGGCCATGGATTTTCGGCCAAAGCAGCAAAAAAAATAACCAAGGCTATAGAAGTATTTAATAATCGTTCAAAAGAGAATTCGAATATATAGTTATTGTTGTTGTCATGCCCCTAAGTTGGGTCTGATGAAGAAATGGTATATCATTGGATAAGAATATTATGTCGTTTTTTTATGTAATAGGCAAACTTTTTTTGTTTTAAATCCACATTTCATGTTTTTCTATTTATGTTTCTTCATTCAGGATGAAATATAAATATAGGATGGGTGTCAGTTTTTCGGTAGACTTTAAGTGGTTTGAGCTGGGAACCTTTATCGGGACAATACTTTCTCTTGATAATAACCCAAGTAGGAAAATCGGGTTTGTCAGAGAATATAAATGAAATATTCAGGGGCATTGAAGCTAAAACAAACCAGTGATGTTCTATCGGCCAAACAGAATTAATATTTCTTAGTCACAATAGCCTGTATGTTGCTTCGTATGACTTTATGCTTATTCAGTTTATTATTGTTAATTATGGATAGGGTTATATACTTGCCAGGATTTGCCATTTTGATGGTAACGTAAAATCAATCCGGAGGTTTATCTTTCTTCAGTGATTAAGGAGTATTTTAGCTTCGTTAATATTCTGGAGAGAATGGAAGTTAAATCAAAGGGCATCCAATGACCTCTGAATGAAAGAAAAGGCCGCTCAATAAGGGCAATAGAACCAAGGCGCGAAAAATTGTCAGTCCCGTAATTAACCTATTTTGGGTATCTTTGCTAAAACATTTTTAAGTTACAATATTGACTCCTCCTGATCCGCACAAGACACATCTTTACAGCCTTCCCGAATTGTATCATGAAGCTATGCTCAATGATATTAGGCTTGCACGGAAGAGCATCCTGCTTGAGATTTATCGTTTCAGAAACGACAAACTAGGTGTGCTATACCGCGATGCGTTGGCTGAGAAATGCGCTGAAGGTGTCCGGGTTAAATTATTGCTGGATTCCTGGGGCACAGATGTGCCAATTTCTTTTTTTGATCCAATTATTAGGCAAGGCGGAGAGGTGAGGTTTTTTAAGAAAATAAGGTTTTTTGTCGATTTTTTTACCAAAAACCATCGGCGAAATCATCGTAAGCTATTGATTATTGATCAGCGAGTTACCTACATTGGTTCGGCCAATCTTACACATTATTCAATTAAATGGCGGGAGTTGATGCTAAGGATTGAAGGACCCATTGCCGCTGATTTTCAAAAAACATTTGATGACAGCTTCAGGATTTACAATAAGTATATCCTGAACAGGTTTTCGTACAAAAAAAGTATTATTCGCGGGAGTTATGAAATAGTGCAGGATATGCCATCTATATACCGGCAACTGATCAAAAACAGGTATGAGCATCTTTTTAGTAAAGCAAAGCAGGAGATATTTATTGAAACACCTTATTTTCTTCCGGGATATAAGCTTCGGCAGCGCATGGCCAAGGCTGCAAAGCGGGGGGTAAAAGTTACCATTCTTGTGCCATTTCATTCCGATGTACGTCTCGTTGATTTTTTGCGGGCCAGATATATGGAGTTTTATCACAAAAATAAGATTCATGTCTTTTACTATACCCCTGGCAATCTTCATGCAAAATGCGTACTGGTTGATAATCAAACTTTCGCTATAGGTTCTGCCAATTTTGATTATCGTAGTTTTCGGTATCAGCATGAAATTATGCTTTTTGGCAAAAATCCTGAAATTGTCGCTCAATTAAGAAATCATCTTAATGAAAGTATGCAAAGTAGCAGACCTTTCGATTATGAGGTATGGCTTGCCCGACCTTATTTTGAGCGCGTTATGGGATTGTTGCTGACTCCTTTTCGACATCTTTTTTAATCGATGGTTTTAATACAAGATATACTCCGGCAAAAACCACCAGCGCCGCAATGATCTTAATGGGTGTGAATTTTTCATTATAAAATAATATTCCAATGGTTGCAGCGATGAAAGGTTGCATGTAAATATAATATCCTGCAGTTCCGGCGTTTAATGTTCGTAAAGAAAATGTGGTGAGCAGATAGGTAATAAAAGTGGTCCCGATTATTATATAGATTATCGATATCCAGGCACTTACAGAGAAGTGACTCCAGTTCACTGTGTGCGCTTCGGATATCGAAAATGGAAAGACCATGAAAAAACCGAAAGTAAAAACCCACTTAAGGACAGTAATGGGGCTATTCCTGGCCATTATTGGTTTTACCAATACAAGATAGAGGCTATAACCCATGATGTTGATAAATACAAGCACATTTCCCAGTAACTGATTGCTTCCGGTGATGTCGGTATTTCCTTGTAATACCAGCATCACAGCACCAGTACCACCGAGCAGAATACCAATAATTTTTAACGGACTTGCTTTTTCCCCGATGATCAACGCGGAAAAAGTCATCACCATCAACGGACTCCCCGCATGGATCAACGCTGTGTCAACCGGGCTGGTGTAATTGAGCCCTGTGAAAAAGAACATCTGGTTGACCGCAACACCTAATAAACCACACACCGCAAGTCGTACAATATCGCGTTTGCTGGTTTTTTCCACTCCAATCACGAGTGACAAAAGTTGAAAAAGCAGCATAGTAATCAGCCCGCGGTAAAAAATAATCTGCATGGGGCTCATGTATTCGGGCATCAGCCCTTTGGCTATCCAATAATTGGCTCCAAACAAAACGCCTGAAAAGAAAAGTGCCGCATGGGCACGCAACCTTGTAGAAACCATGAGTATGGCGATAAATGAGGCAAAGGTGCGAATTTCATTGACGATATGGCAAAAAAAAATGCCGCAAAAATGTTGCGGCATGGAGAATATATGAGGGTTGAATTAGGATATTGATATCTCTTTTTTAATCTTAGCATCCTTCAATAGTGGAAGTTTAATTGAGAGAATGCCATTGGTGTATTGCGCTGAAATGTTTTCAACATCAACAGTTTTGGGGAGTGCGAAACTTTTGTTGATGCCCCGTGTCTCAAACTCTTTTCTGAGAAATTTTTCATCAGCAATTTCATGTTTCATTTCATCAGCAGTGATTTTCAGCATTTGCTCCTCAATACTAATGTTGAAATTTTCTTTGATGTAGCCCGGTGCAACAAGTTCTAATACGAAAGCATTTTCGTCCTCATAAATGTTGGCTGGAATGTTACATGCTCTGCTCTGGTTAACCGGATTGTTGAAAATTCCTTCCAGGACGTTGTTCATCGTCGGGTGATTGTGTAAGCGAATCATTGTCATGATATGGTCCTCCTTATTTTAGTTTTTTTTTGGTTTTAATTTTTAATTGAACTTCCCTTTTCAAGTTTTGTTCCATTCTTAATAACAGCCTAAAAATGCATAAAATAATGACAAAAAGGCTGATTCATTAAGGAATTCATGTCAATATGGCGCATTGTTGTTGATTTTAGTCACGTTTAAACGGATTTTAAATAAAACTACCAGCGAGGAGGCACTAAATCTGATAAAAAATTTCGTAAGGTTTTTTAGTTATCTTAGTCGCACTTTATAAGTGAACGTATGGCCAGTCAGCAACGCAGAATTCTAAATCTATTTTCCTTTCAACGTATCATTATACCTGTTGTATTGGGGTTGGCGGTGATTGTTTACATGATTCTTAATGATCTCACCCGAAACGATTTTGCTTCTATAAACTGGGAATGGTATTCAATATTTTACCTGATGTTGGCATTTTCCATGATGGTGATCAGGGATGTAGCATACATGTACAGAATTCGGCTACTTACCGGTAAATTCTTAAGTTGGAGAAACTCATTTGAGGTTATAATGCTATGGGAATTTGCATCCAGTGTTACCCCATCGGTGGTTGGCGGTTCAGCTATTGCCATTTTTATTTTAAACAAGGAAAAGCTCGGCATAGGACGGTCAACTGCAATTGTTGTGGTAACGGCCATGCTCGATGAATTGTTTTACATTATCATGGTTCCGTTGGTATTTCTACTGGCGGGCTATAGGCAGGTTTCGGTTGCAGGTTCAGAGTTTGTTTTTTTGGGAATGAAGTTTACCACGATGGGGCTGTTTTTTGTTGGTTATTCATTTATTTTAATGCTTACACTGTTGATCGCATTTGGCATTTTTATTAATCCCGGAGGTTTCAAATGGTTGCTGCTGAAAATAACTTCCATCAGATTTTTAAGAAAATTTCGTGAAGGAGCAATAGTTACCGGTGATCAGGTTATTGTAACCTCTGCCGAATTACGCGGTAAATCGTTTGTTTTCTGGCTTAAGGCGTTTGGTTCTACCCTGCTTTCGTGGACTGCCCGATTTTGGGTGGTAAATTTTCTGATAATGGCATTTACCGGCCATGTAAGTGTAATTGACAATTTGTTGATTTATGCCCGTCAACTCATGATGTGGGTGATTATGTTGGTCAGCCCAACGCCCGGTGGCAGCGGCATTGCTGAATATTTCTTTCCCATATTCTTACGTGAATATATTGCCGGGGAGGTTACTGATCTTACAACATTGATTGCGCTGGCCTGGCGTATCATCAGTTATTACCCTTATCTCATAATTGGCGCCATAGTTTTGCCTTTGTGGCTCAGGCGCGTGTATCTGGGACGGAAATTAATACGATTCAGAAAGGTAACAAAAAGCCCTTCAGCAAAAAGAAGCTGAAAGGCTTGCGGTTTGATTAAAAAGAAAAGTTTATCCGCAATGGAAGTATTGTTCAACCAATTGCATGATCTTTTCTTTGTTGCAGTGTGCGTCGTCCCTAAGCTGCTCATCTTTGTAATTGCGAAGTTTTCGGGCTATTCCATCAATAACACCTTGCGAAAAGATGCCGTATTTCAGGTAAATTGCAGCCTGCTTCTCCAGCATATCCGCTGATTCCCAGCATGAAACGGGTAATTGGTTGAGCTGAGCGAGGCGCTCTTTATTTTTATCATCAAAAATATTTACATCAACGTAGGTTTTTTCCGCCATTTCAAGGGCATTTTCCATTTCAAGACCGTGGCGGGCAGCAACGGTGAGTCCGGCAAGTAATAGATAAATATCGGCGGATCCATCCGGGCAACGGAATTCGACCGTTTGAAGTTGGGAAAAGTCATGATCAACTGGCTTTTCGATTGGATTCGCGTGATAAATCATTGAATTCCCTTTGGTCCATCCCAGTGGAACCCTTACTAAAACACTTCGATTGCGATCCCCCCAGCATATGTTTGTTGGTGCTTCCTGATGGGGAACCAACCTGAAATATGAAGTAGGATTGGTGTTGCCAAAAGCGGTAAGTGAAGGCGAAAGTTCAAGATATCCTGCAATGGCTTTTTTCGCGATATCGCTTAATTTGCCATTTTCAATCATCTGATTCTTGCCATCTTTTACCAGTTTGGTGTGTATGTGTAACCCGCTGCCAGCTTTGCCAACGGTTATTTTTGGTGAAAAGGTCACCGTAACACCATATTTATAGGCCAGGGAACGTAGAATCCATTTTGCTATTACCAATTGATCGGCTGCGTCTTCCAGATTGGTAGGCATAAATTCAATCTCATTTTGCTCATAGAGTTTGCCATCCTGCGAAAAATTGCCTACTTCTGAATGTCCGTATTTAATTAAGCACCCTGCTTTTGCCATAGCCGTCATGGCTTCTGTACGCAGAAATTCCCATTTGGCGAAAGGAAAAGATTCGTGATATCCTTTCTGATCAACAGCTCTGAAAATATCCTCATCGTCACTAATAATATAGTATTCAAGCTCGCCCATCACATGAAATGTGAGGCCGGTTTGAGTTTTAAGTACATTATGTGCCTTGCGGAGAATGTATTCCGGTGAACTTTCCAGGGGTTCTCCATCCTTATTGTAATAGGAACACAGGATGTCGAGTGCGGGTACTTCGGAAAACGGATTCAAAAAAGCTGTACTGTAGCGTGGAACAACATATAGATCGCTCGATCCTGCCTCAATAAAAGGGAAAAGACTTGATCCGTCAACACGTTCACCAGTGGAAAGAATACTATTTAAGTGGTCACGTGAACTGATTACAAAATTCAGGGCTTTCAACCGGCCATCTCCACCGGTGTATCTGAAATTTACCATCTCAATGTTGTGATCTTCAATGTATTTTACCAGATCAGCCCTTGTAAATTCTGTAGCCGGCTTGTTTAGGTATTGAACAAGGGGATTGGGATTCAATTCAGTAAAGCTTGTCATAAAAGTATATTTTTTTTTAGGATTTTTAAAAGGCTGTATATGCTGAAAAATTATTGTCTTGCAATATTTTCAGGCTGAAAAACGGTTCAAAATTAGAAAGATTTTTAAACTTCCCTTAGAATTGTTCAAAACAAAAATATTATTCATAAATAATCTGTTTATCATAAGCATAATGGTAATTTTGCATTTCATACCGTGGGATATATGAATCATAGTGAATTGATATTTTTTTCCGTCTTTGTTACAGTCATTACAGGAGTTTTGCTGCTCGATCTTGGTGTATTTGACCGACGCAATCATGTTATCCCTTTTAAAGAAGCATTATTCTGGACCCTTTTGTGGATTGGCTTCTCTCTTGGTTTTTATGTGTTGATGCTCACTCATGGCGAATGGATTCATCTTGGAGGAAGTGGCACTCTTCAGGATTTGACTGTACTTATTGAAAAATACGGACATCCAATTAATATTGAAGGATTGGATTATGAAGCGGCGCTCCGGGTTTATAAAAATAACCTTGGATTGGAATTTCTAACTGGCTATCTTATTGAAAAGGCCTTGTCTGTTGACAATATTTTTGTAATGGTCATGATCTTTTTTGCCTTTGGTGTGGATGCACGATATTATCGTAGGGTGCTGTTCTGGGGAATTCTGGCTGCAATCGTTCTACGTTTCATTTTTATTTTCAGCGCATCAGCCATTATTCAACAGTTTTCATGGGTGTTGTATCTGTTTGGAGTGTTATTGATATTTACAGGTATCAATATGTTTATTTCACGAAATAAAAAGGAAAAGATTGATCCAAAGCATCATCCAGTGGTTCGTTTTGCCTCAAAATACCTGCCGGTATATCCTTTTTTTGTTCGACATCATTTCTTAATTCATAAAGATAAGAAGCTATATATCACACCTTTGTTTATTGTTCTGATGGTTGTTGAATTCTCTGACCTCATCTTTGCCGTAGACTCCATCCCGGCTATTTTCGCAGTAACCAAAGATCCCTATGTGGTATTCTTCTCCAATGTTTTTGCTATACTTGGTCTGAGGGCACTCTTTTTTATGGTGGTTAACATTATTGATATTTTCCGTTATCTAAAAACCGGTCTTGCAGTGCTTTTGGTTTTTATTGGCGTAAAAATGCTGATTCATCATTGGTTGAAAGACATTGGATTTACAACGGCCCATTCTCTGTATATTATTCTTTTTATTCTGGGGGTTAGCATCGTTGCTTCATTGGCTTTTCCTGAACGACGGACGGATACTGCATAATATCGGGGCTCAACTGCTTGAAAATGCCGGAAGAACCGGCTGAAATTATCCACTCTGGGTATTTGAAACCCCGTCGCTTCATTTTAGCCCCTGTAGAGATTGCTCTAACGAAAGAGGCCTAACAATATGCTAATAAAATAGGGGATAAAAAAAGCCGGCATTACCGGCTTTGAGAGCCACTCAGGGGACTCGAACCCCCGACCCGCGCATTACGAATGCGCTGCTCTACCAACTGAGCTAAAGTGGCTTAATACTTTTTATTTCAAAACGCTTTAACTTTTCTGTCTCGTCCACTTTCGACGAGACTGCTCTGTTATCATAGTTAAAGCAGATTATTGTTTGCGTATAAAAAGCAAACAAATTAATTTGTCGGGATGACAGGATTCGAACCTGCGGCCTCTTCGTCCCGAACGAAGCGCGCTACCGGGCTGCGCTACATCCCGAAAGGACATTGCAATAATTATGGGCTGCAAAATTAACAATTTCCTCTTGTGGTTTTTACACGTACTGAAAATATTTTCTATTTCGTTACAAACCCTGTAACCAACTACCTAATTGTAAAGCCCTGCAAGTTGGTTTTATTAAAACAGAAAAGGTTGACGCATAAACATGCAGCAACCTTTTCATAGAATATATTTGTCTCCCCGACAGGGCTCGAACCTGTGACCCAATGATTAAGAGTCATTTGCTCTACCAGCTGAGCTACGGAGAGATTTTTTATATTTGGGAGTGCAAATTTACAATGATTTTTATTTAATCAATGAGTTTTTGCAACTTTTTTAGTATACTAAACTACTGGTGCTGCCCATCCGCGCAATATGTAAATGTTTACCTTTGCACAAATGCCAAGCTGGAATGAAAAATAAGAGTATTCGCACAAATTCACATAAATCCGCACTTAGGGTACAGGAAGGTGTTGAACAGCCATCCATGCTAAATACTGAGGCACTGGAGAAATTCAGGTTAAGCAAAAAGAGGTTGCTTACGGTCAATGAATACCTTGAAGGGATCAGGGATTTTAATCGAACCATATTCAGTCAGGCCATTACTCTGGTTGAGAGCTCGTTACCTGAACATCAGGATATTGCTCAGGAATTAATTGCCCTTTGTTTGCCATATTCAGGTAATTCCGTTCGGTTGGGAATTACTGGAGTGCCAGGTGCAGGGAAAAGTACCTTTATTGAAGCTTTAGGTATTCACCTTACATCTGATGGGCATCGGTTGGCTGTATTGGCCATAGATCCAAGTAGTTCGCGCACAAAAGGCAGTATATTGGGCGATAAAACCCGTATGGAAGGTTTATCGGTGCATCCAAATGCTTTCATACGACCTTCTCCATCAGCAGGTTCGCTGGGAGGTGTAGCACGCAAAACCAGGGAAATTATCATTTTATGTGAAGCCGCTGGTTTTGATACCATTTTTGTTGAGACTGTTGGCGTGGGACAGTCTGAGATTGCTGTGCATTCCATGGTTGATTTCTTCCTCCTTCTGATGATTTCAGGCGCAGGGGATGAATTGCAGGGCATAAAGCGAGGCATTATGGAAATGGCTGATGCGATTGCGATTAATAAAGCCGATGGCGACAATAAAACAAAAGCGCAGATTGCATGCACACAAATTAAAAATGCGCTCCATCTCTTTCCTTTACCTGAATCTGCATGGTCGCCTCCGGCAGTAATCTGCTCTTCGCTCACTGGCGAAGGCATCCCTGAAATCTGGGGTAAAATTGGGGAATATATCGATTTTACCAAGGATAATGGCTATTTTGACCAAAAACGGATGCAGCAAAACAAGCAGATTATGTTAGATACAATTGATGCACACCTGCATGATTTGTTTTACCGGCATCCTGAGATCAGACCCATGCTTCAACAAGCAGAAATGAAAATAAAGTCAGGACAATTAACGCCATACCAGGCAGCCGGGGAACTAACCAAACATTTCCTTGAAGTTATTAAAAAATAAAAAGGCCAATATTGGCAGATATGAACCGCATTTAACGCTTTTTGGGATTGGATCCAGTCAATGAATGCACTTAATTTATATATTTGCCACATCCTATCTGGCTTTTTCCGATGACATTCTACTAAGAATTATGAAAAACTCTCTGAAAATCATCATTTTACTGATTTTTACAACAAATATGGCTTTTGCTCAAAAAAGCATTGGAGATTCAGCTATTGTTGCCCACCTGATCTATGGGACTTATTCATATGAGATACCCGGGCAAGATATGGCCGGGCGTTTTGGTGGTTTTTCGCAGGTAGGTCCAGGATATTTGCTCAAAACCCGCTCCAACTGGATATTAGGTGTGGAGAGTAGTTTCGGCTTTGGCAGTACCATCAAGAACGAAGATGAAATACTAAAAGGTATTACTACTTCGGATGGAAATGTGATTGATATGAGCGGAGTATATGCTGATTTTCAATTCAATATGCGCAGTTTTTCGGCAATGGGTAGGGTAGGAAAGGTCATTCCGGTTTTGGGCCCGAATAAAAACTCAGGCATCATGCTGACTGCCGGATTGGGATACCTGCAGCATAAGATCTACATTGAGCACAAGGACAAATCGGCACCCCAAATCACCGGGGAATATGTAAAAGGTTATGATGAACTGAAAAGAGGATTTGTCACCAATGTTTTTCTGGGTTATCTTTACCTCGGTAATTCGAATAAAGTTAACTTCTTTGCTGGCCTTGATTTTAACCTTGGGTTTATGAAATCTGGGCGGCCATATAGTTTTACTGAAATGAAATTCAATACAGGTTCATTTACCGATACTTATGGCGGCGTGAAAGTTGGCTGGATTTTTCCGGTTTACAAACGGGCCCCTAAGGAGTTTTACTACTATTAACACTGGCTTTTTTAAGGTTTTCAACCCTATACAAATATGAGGTTTCTTTACAGTACCGGTGTCATTTTATATTATTTTTTTCTTCGGATCGCAGGCATCTTTAGCTCTAAAGCCAGGGCATGGCATTACGGACGAAAAGAATTGTTTGACAAATTAGATGAAGTCTTTTCTATTCACTATGCCAACGAAGATCCTGCTCCGGTGGCCTGGTTTCATTGCGCATCGTTGGGCGAATTCGAGCAAGGGAAACCTGTAATTGAAGCTTATCATCAGGAATTTCCCGGGCATTTAATCCTGCTAACTTTCTTTTCCCCCTCAGGTTACAATCATCACACCCATTATGACTTTGTTGACCATGTGTTTTATCTGCCCATTGATACCATTTACAATGCCCGCAGATTTGTTAATATTGTCAGGCCGTCGGTGGCTTTATTTGTTAAATATGAATTTTGGTTCAACTACCTCAATCAATTATTTAAACACAGTGTTCCGGTTTTTACTATTTCTGCTATTTTCAGGCCTGATCAACATTTTTTTAAATGGTACGGGGGGTGGTTCCGAACTCATTTGCGCAAAATAAAAATGATTTTTGTACAAGACAAGGAATCGGCAGAATTGCTTCATATGGTGGATGTGACCAATGTTTTGATAGGTGGTGATACCCGTTTCGACCGGGTGCTTGACCTAAAGGTTTTGCAACAGCCTTTCCCGTTAATAGATGCTTTTGTAGGTAGTAAGCCTGTTTTGGTCGCTGGCAGTACCTGGCAGCAAGACGAGGAAGTGATGCTGGATTTATTCCGGAATTATGCCGGGAAGGTTAAGTTCATCATTGCTCCTCATGAATTTGGATCGAACCGCATTAAAGACCTGCTTAATTTGTTGGGTGAAAAGGCCGAAGTATATAGCAATGCTCAGGAGGTTAACCTTGCAGATAAAGATGCATTAATTATTGATTCAATAGGGATTTTATCCCAATTATACCGCTATGCCAGTATCGCTTATATTGGCGGTGGATTTGGGGCAGGCATCCACAATACACTTGAAGCCGCTGCTTTTGGTGTTCCGGTGTTTTTTGGACCTAACTTTAACCGTTTTCGTGAAGCCCGTGATATGGTAGCCATAGGAACTGCATTTAATATTGCGAACTCCTCCGAATTATTGGAGAAGGTTCAGGCGCTGTTTTCAAATCAGGAACGATTGGAGGAAGTCTCGGCAAAAGCTGGAAAATACGTTATGGAGCTCTCGGGAGCAACGCGGCGAATAATGAATGTGCTTGGACCTGAGATGAGGGGAATAAATGAGTAATGCACTGATATCTAATAGTGTTGATGTTGCCTTTTGGGGAGTTCTACGGCTTTAACTGAGATTATTTTAGCCAGGACAACTGATTGCTGTGCCTGTGCCTTCTGATAAAGTTGCATTTAATTCCAATAATTTGGTATTAAAATTTCTTCTGCAATATTTCGCTACCTTGTCATTTTTCTACCCGGCATTTCCTGATATATCATTGTGGCAAAAAGTATATAGAATTATTTTTGTTGTTTAAATAAATCTATCGTTTTAATCCAACCTAAGGCGTGACGAAAAGTATAAAATGTTGATCATTAGGCTTACGACATACAAACCATCTGAAGATTATTCTGAACGTATGGTGCTTTCAATATCGAAGCGATTCTGGAGGCTAACACCCAGTCGGCTAACTTAATATTTCGATTTTTTCCCTGCTGCATTAAAAGTAAGTCTTGTATCAAAAATAACTTTCTGGGGCACTTTTATTGCGGAGAGGTTCTGGGCGCAATGTTTTCTGATCTTCTCTTCAGTGAATGATGCCAGATCGGCTTCATTTACGTAAACGGTGGCCTTAAGTGACTCTTCCGTAACATCATCATGTTCAGCGGAAATGGTGCAGTCAATTACGCCTGGGAAGGTAACAATAACAGCCTCAATCTCCTTGGGGCTAACCCTGACTCCCCGCACTTTTATAATTTCTTTGGCACGTGATTGCATAAAGATGTAGCCCTCATCGTCAATAGTCGCCATATCGCCGGTGTATAGCCATCCACCTCGAATGGTGGCAGCCGTGGTTTCAGGGTCTTTGAAATAACCTGCCATTATATTCTCACCCCGGGCAATAATCTCGCCGGTTTCGCCAGGTTTAACAACTTGGCCGGTTTCATTCACCACTTTTAGTTCGACGTCAGGAATTCCCTTACCCAATGACCCGAGTTTTTGTCTCAAAACTTCAGGAGGAAGGTAGGACAGCCGTGCAGTGGCTTCTGTCTGACCATACATAACGTAAAACTTTATGTCAGGGAAGGCATTGATAAACTCCTCTATAAAAGCGGTGTGTAACTTGCCGCCCGCCTGGGTTACATACCTGAGCGATGTAAATCTGGTGGTCTTGAAGTCTTTTGTCTTACGCAGAAGTATTTGAAAATGACTGGGAACGCCCGCAAAGCCAGTGCATTTGTATCGGTTAAGATCGTCGATAACACTACCGATAAAGATAAAGGCATTGTTCATGTGTATCGCACCTCCAACCCTCAGGTGCGAATGCAACAAGGAAAGCCCATAACAATAATAAAATGGCATGACAACTTCGATGGTGTCAAGATGGGTCAGCTTAAGGTATTTGATAATGGAATTGGTATTGGTAATGATGTTTTTATGGGTAATCATCACCCCTTTTTGTTCACCGGTAGAACCTGAAGTGAAAATAATTTCAGCGAGCCTGTTTTCGTTAAAAGTCGTATCTGCTTCAGAAGATGTAGCAACATTGCACCATTCGTGCACCTCATCTTCACTAAATATAGTAAAATCATAATTTAAAAACTTCTTTTTCTGGCGTTGACTGATAAATGCAAGGTTGGCCGCTGTTTTTTCAAGTACTTTTTTCAGGTTTTCAGTTTCAATATTTGGGTTGAGTGGAACGCAAATATTGCCCGATTTTATCAATGCCAGATAAACTGTTATAAAGAAAATCGAGTTCTCGCTCAGTATCAGCACATAATTGTTTTCTCCGTGAGCAGCCTTAAAAGCGGTAGCTACTCTTGCTGATTTGGAATAAAGTTCGGGATAATTGATACTTTCCTTGCCTACCACGGCTTCTTTACTGAGCGCTGCGGTCTGTTCAAAAAAATAATCAAAAACGTTCATTATAAAAATAGTTTTAGATCAATGGGAAATAGTAGGGATTGGCCCGTAGGTATTCGGTTGTTTTCTTCTTTCGTGTAAAATTCCCGAAAATAATTTTCACCTCTTCGGCGGGTATATTCATTGCTTCACCCACTTCAGCTGGATCGTAATTGTTTTCATAGCCATACCACAATGGATCCATAATTTCAAAGGGGAGCTGGTAAAAGAATTCTTCCTGAGTTTGTTCGGCGCTGTAAGTGTCGGTTGTAGGTGTACGATCAATAATTTCGCGTGTAACTCCAAGGTATTCTGCAAGTTGATATACCTGTGTTTTGTAAAGATTGGCCTGTGGGTAGAAATCTGCACCACCATCGCCAAACTTAACAAAAAAGCCCTGATCAATTTCATGTTTGTTTGCCGTACCAATAACAACATAATGCATTTTTTCAGCATAATAATATACCATCGACATACGGCAACGCTGTTTGAAATTTGATGCTGCAACTATCTGTAAATACTCGTTAACTGGTATAATTTTGCTTTGTGAATTCCCATCCTTATCAATTACTGTAAGATAAAAGAGTGGTGGTAGTTTTTGATCCAGGCCTGATTTATTAATGCCTATTTTTGATTTGTCGGTGATCGGGTCAAAGTCAGGAAATACCCTTTTAATGGCTTCATCCCGGCGTTCATAGCATTTGAAACCTTCAAGGGCCGGGCGGATATTTTCAACAATGTGCGGCACTCCGAATTTTTTTGCTAGCTTTTCAGCCAGGCTTTCGCTATCGGGACTGGAGTCTTTTTCAGGCATCATTACACCAAAAACTCTTTCCGGACCAATGTATTTGGCAGCCAAGGCCATAGAAACTGAGGAGTCAATGCCTCCACTGATGCCAATCACTGCTCCGCGGCGTTTATGCTTAACAAATATTTCGTCTTTGAGCATATTGCCCAAATGGTCGGACAGGGCTGCAATGTCCTGAATTTTTAATATCTCTTTTGAAAATGGTGGACGTTTCATAAGGTATTGTTTTATTTAGATAATATATTAACACTAAAGTAAGGTGTTTTGCTTGATTGAACTTCTTTTTTTTGATAAAGATATGCCTCTTTTCAATGTGCAGCCATACTTTATCCTGATAAATAATAGATATGAACAATAAATTCTGACTTTATATTATTTATAAGGAATTCCCACTTTCCCATTCCATATAAAACTGATCAAGAAAATCAAGCATATATTTATGCCTCTGTTCTGCTATTTGTTTCCCTGTTCGGGTATTCATCCGATCTTTCAAAAGTAGAAGTTTTTCATAGAAATGGTTGATTGTAGGTGCCGTACTTTTTTTATAGGTTTCCTTGTCCATTTTAAGATCCGGACTGATGTATGGATTGTAGATTTCACGGTTTTTATGGCCGCCATAATTGAATGCACGGGCAATGCCAATGGCACCTATGGCATCAAGACGGTCAGCGTCCTGTACCACATCCAGCTCAGCTGATTTAAATTGCTGTTTTTCTTTTCCCCCTTTAAATGAAATATTTTCAATGATTTTGATCACATGCTGTGAGGTGGTTTCATCCACTTGTTGTGAAGCCATAAACTCAGCCGCCAGTCTGGGGCCTATCTTCTCATCGCCATCATGGAATTTGGAGTCAGCAATATCGTGCAGAAGTGCCCCCAGTTCAACAACAAATAGGTCGATACCTGACTCATGACTGGCAATTTTTCGGGCAGTTTTCCATACCCGGTATATGTGCCACCAATCATGTCCACCCTCTGCTTGTTGCAGGGTTTGTTGCACAAATGAAATGGTTTTAGTGATGGTATCTTCCTTCTTCATCTTCTTAGCGTTTTATTAAGAAGCTCTGGCGCAGTAATTATTAAAATATTTTTATTTTTCAGTCAGTTTCAGAATAGGAAGACTGCCTGTGGTTTGTAAATTCCAGGTCTCCTTATGCAAATTTAGGCTATTCCGGTAAATGCAGGCAAATACTGCGTTAATAAAATAAAGACAGAAAAACCACTCTGCAAGAGTAGTAACTTCTGTCTTTATTTAATTCTAAAAAATGGTTCTTAACCGTGGAGTCTGGATCCTATCAAATGGATAAATTCGGCACGGGTTTTTTCGGCCAGAAATGCTCCGGTGAAGTCCGAAGTGGTGGTAACTGAGTTTTGTTTCTGAATGCCCCTCATACTCATACACATATGCTGTGCTTCAATAACCACAGCTACGCCGAGAGGTTTCAGGGTATTGTTGATGGCATCTTTTATTTGGGTAGTCAGGCGTTCCTGCACTTGTAACCGTCGGGCAAACGCATCCACCACGCGTGGAATTTTACTCAGACCAACAATTTGTCCATTGGGTATATAAGCAACGTGTGCTCGTCCAAAAAAGGGTATCATGTGGTGTTCACACATGGAATATACTTCTATGTCTTTAACCAATACCATTTGTTTGTAGTCCTCCTTAAACATGGCCGACCTCAAAATTTCTTCAGGAACAAGGTCATAACCGTGAGTCAGAAACTGCATCGCTTTTGCTACACGTTCAGGCGTTTTAGCAAGGCCTTCACGGTCGGGATCTTCCCCTATCAGTCGTAATATTTCGTGGTAATGGTGCGCAAGTTCGGTAATGGTTTTTTGATTGTACAGGTCTCTTTTTTCATACCCGTCTTTTATCTGATAGTCATCCATCATGTTCTGGATGATCATGTCTTTGACAATTTCACTGCTCATGATTATATTTGTTTATTAAGATCCGTAATATTCAACAAAATTTCGTTCAGTTTCAAATAGTTTTATGCAGTGGAGTTCTGCGCCGGTATTTTTGATGGGCTGATAAAGTTGCTCCCAAATGGCAATGGCCAGGTTTTCGGAGGAGGCCAGCTTTCCAGCCATAAAATCAACTTCCACATTAACATTTTTATGATCCAGTTTTTCCACAACAAACAGGTTAATCAGGCGGCTTAATTCTTTAAGATTTATCAGAAAACCGGTTTCCGGGTTTACCGGTCCCTTTACTGTTACAAAAAGTTCGTAATTATGCCCATGCCAGTTGGGGTTTGAACACTTGCCAAAGACTTCCAGGTTTTTAGCATCATCATATTCAGGCCGGTATAGCCTGTGTGCTGCATTAAAGTGTTCTTTCCGCGTGATATAAATCATTGTTACAAGGCGTTTAATGGAAAATATTAATTTGGAAACTCACTTCAAACAAATATTTGTTTAATGAATGATTCAAAAGATTAAACAGTAATTGGTTAATTAAGTTCAGTTAAAATTAGGAATTATTTCTTTGTAAAGAAGCAAAAAGTATGGAATAAATGGGAAAGGTCTTGTTTACTGGTTCTTTTTGGTCAGGGCAATGAATTGCATGACTTCAAAAAAAGTGAAGAAAATATAGAGAATAAAGAATCCAATGATAAAATTCACAGCATCGTCCCTGTTAAGTAAGGCATAGGTAACAATAATTGCCAGATAAATCATCATTCTAATTCCGGTATGGGCAAGGAATCCGGTAATAAATTTTCTGGGATTCTCCACAGCTTTTTTTTGCAGAATCATATAAGAAATGATGGAAATACCCAGGAAGAAAGCAAGTAAAAAGGGCAAAGCGATACTCACCCGTTCGGGAATAATCAAAAATGATACTATCATTATTATCGCGATAACTGCGGTAAGTATTAGTATTTTCTTCAGATAGGTATTGAACTTTTCGTTCATTTCGGTTTGTTTTTTTTCAGGACATCGCGAATAAGAAGCCAAATGGCGGCAAAAACGGATAATAGTGATAAAACCAGCGTAAAGATTGGGAATTTCAGGTTAAGGTACGCGTCAAGTTTATATCCACCAAATGTTCCGGCAAAAATAATTACGCCTGCCTGTATGGCAAGTGCTGAGTATCTGGCATAGGACGAATAATTTTGGTTTTTATTCTGTTGCGGTTTTTTCATCCTTCTCGGGATATTCCTGACGTCTACTTTCCATTCGGCAACTTCCGGTGAATTTAGCACCTGGTTCAATGGCTAATTTGTCAGTGTAAATCTCTCCATTCACCAGTGCGGTTGATTTCAGCGAAAGCAATTCTTTCACTTTTACCGTTCCGTTAATTCTGCCTTCAACGTCGGCATTACTGCAAATAATATCTCCATCAACCGAGCCGGTTGATCCAAGTATTACCTTTCCGCCCGTGTTGATGGTTCCTTTAAGGTTCCCATCTATGCGGATATTGCCGTTAGATTCAATGTCGCCGGTGATGGAAGTCCCGGCCTGAATAAGGTTGGCAGACTGAGGCGTTTCGGGAAGGGTAATTTTAGCCATGATGATTTTTTTTTCGACTTATTTATTGAGATAATTCTTTTCAAAAAAGAGCTTGTAGGCGTCGGTGTTTTTTTCCTTGAAAAAGACAGGGTAATTTTCGGCTGAAATAATAAACTGTTCGTACGTCCCTGGTTGAAAGCCTGAGAATACATAGGTGTCCTCTTTAACACCATTGTAATATCTCATAGCTTTGTTCAATTCCTTAAAACTGTTCACCGTAACCAGATGGCGGTTATTGTCGAGTAAAACACTGTTTACCTTAAGGCCTTCTATGCTGTAATTCTTTGTGTTAAAGTCAGTTATCCTTACTTTAGTTCCATAAACATTCACCGTTGTGCCATCAACAATCAGGGCATAAAAGTGTGTTGATGAAGGGTTGAATTTATACATGGAATAATCAAGTGGTTTTACAACAGCACCTTCATTTACTTTGGAAGAATCTCCTGGCAAACCTTTACCAGGAGAAGCTTCCCCTAATAATCTGCGTGCAAAATCAACCATCTCGCTCTCAGGGAAGTCCTTAATCAATTTCCTCAGTTCAACTTTCATGGAGTCCTGACCTTCTGTTTTACCTAAGGATACAGCACGCAGATAAGTAAATCTTGGAATGTATTTTTCGTCTGAATAACTGGCAAGGGCTTCGTTGCTGTAGATAATGGCAGTGCGATATTGTGCGCGGTCGAAGGCAAGATAGGTCTCTTCGTATAAAGATTTAACCCTGTTCTGGGTTGCTTCCAGCTCCTTTTTATAATCAGGATCAATCAGGATTTTAGCATAATCACTATCCGGCCAGTTGTTGATAATTAAATCTTTGCGTTCATTCATGGCTGCCACATTATCCATGTCTCTGTTTATCCTGTATAGATGATAGTTTGCCTGAAGTGCATTGTCGTCAGCAGGGAACCTGGAGGTTAGCTGGTTGAACATGTCGGCAGCCTTTTGCTTCTCAATAAGTTCTTCCAGATATATTATTCCTGAATTGAACATGGCCTTGCTGATCATTTCGTTGCTTTGCTCTACTTTTTCAGGGGTGAGGGGTAGATTTTTCAGGTAGGTTTCCTTATTCTTCATATCGGAAGGCTTACCTTCACCTTCTGCACCCTTTGTTGAGTCAGCGGTCATCCCTTCACCTGTTTCGTCTTCAGCAAACTGGTCGAAGTTGGTTTCTCGTTTGTTACTTAGCCTCCAGTTATCCTCCAGTTTTCTACGTCCCCATTTTCGGGTAAATTCACTGTAACCCATGCTGATTGCACTTGGATTGTAAAAATACCATCCGCCGCCGCCCAGGGCTGAGGTGCCTTTTGTAGGATCAACAATTTGTCGTGCGTTTAATCCGGGGCCTACCATTTCGGCAAGTCTTTCTTCTTCAGCTCTCTTACGGGCTTCTTCTTCTTTCTTAATAAAGGCAGCGATAGCTTTGTCAATAACAGCATCCCTCTGGGCCTCGGGCATTGCGGCAAGCGTTTGTAAACTGTCCTGTACGTGAATAAGTTGCAGGTTTTCAACGAGGCGGCTCAATATTTCAGTTTTTTGCCCGATTTTTTCAGCATCTGGAAAATCTTTTGGGAGTGACATTAGCGTGGTGTCGTAATACAGTTGGGCATTTCTGTAATCTTTTCGCAGGTAATATAAATCAGCAAGCCTCAATGAAGAGGTTGATCGCTGATAATCATTGGAAAGGCTAGTGGCCACCGATTTCCGCAAGTGGTTAATACCAAGGGTGTCATTTTTATCTTTCAGGGCAATGTCAGCCAGTGCATAGTATATCTGATCCTGAAAATCACTGTTTTTCATGTCACGAAGCATCTTCTCCAATTCCTTGATGATTAGCTTTTTGTCACTGCTGTTGGCGTTATAAACCATAGCCAGGTTGATGCGCGCATTAAAAGCCATTTCAAAAGATGCCGGACTCTTTAATACCTTGGTAAAATACTCTCCCGATAGCGTTTCTTTTCCTTCCAGTTTATAAATTTGTGCAAGAATATTGTATAACCTTGTTTTTAACTTTCTATTATTGTTTAAAGGCAGTCCTTTTTCAATCTGTTCTCTTGCCTCCTTGTATTTTTTCTGAGCAATGTTCATGTTGGCCATAGCCAGGGGCAATTCTTTTCTGACTTTCCAGGGGAGTAGCGTTGTTTTGGCTTCCTCGGTCAATAGATCAAACTCATTGATAGCCTTTTCATATTGTTTTTGCTGCGAAAAAGCTTTTGCCAGCCAGAGCCTTGCTTCAAAACTAATGGGCTCACCTGTATATTGTCGGTTGATATATTCAAAAGCCCTGCGGGCGGCATTGTAGTCCTGTTTGTAAAAATTGGCTTTACCAATGAGTAGATAACTCTCTTTAACCCATTTAACGTATTCTTTTTTGTCGAAATACATGGAATGCCGTTGAATCACTTTTGAGGCTTTTTCAATAGCCCTGTCCATGCTGCCGTTTATGCTTTGGGTGTTGGCCTCTGTGCCGTAATTTTCAATAGGTAGAACTGCGTTGTAGTTGTCCTGGACATTTTGTCGCAGGTCAGCAACGCCATTCTTTAGGCTCTCATTACCATTCCAATAGGCGTTGTAATGTGCGTTCAGGTTATGGTAGGCTCTGCGGGTAGCAGTGTTCTTTTTTGTAGAACAAGCAGAGACGATCAGGGTAATGGTTAAACCCAAAAAGATGAACTTCTTAAAGTGGTTGATGGTTTTAGTCAAGGAAACGCCTGTTTACAGTTTAATTAATAACTGATAAAGTGCAAAATTATTTTATTTTTTTGAAAACCACTCCTTCTGTTGCTAAATAATCCGAATGAATTCAAAGATAGGTTAAAAAGTGATTGAATTTGATTTTCTTTTTTCATTCCAGGAAGCTACAGAACTAAGATTTGAACAATTGCTAATAAACGTTAATTTAAATTAATCGAATCCCGTTTAAATGGCATTTTTTCCGATATTTGCAGCCTAATTATTTGATTTTCCTGTTCAATGGCAATTTCCACGCGGCCCCCTGATGCAGGAAACGAAACCAGGGTTCCCTGGTATCATAGGCTCAGGGATAAGTACCGTTTAGTAATTTTAAATGAAGATTCTTTTGAAGAAAAGGTTTCCGTGCGATTGTCACGGCTTAACGTCTTCATCATCACTGGCATGTTAGCTATTATCCTCATTTTTCTTACTACCTATCTGATTGCATTTACTCCCTTGCGTGAATTTATTCCCGGATATAGTGATACCGGTGTTCAAAAAGAGCTTTATGAACTTCAGTTAAAGGCAGATTCAATTGAATTGGCTGTTAGCCAGAAAGATAAGTTTATTGAGAATATGAACCGGGTTTTAAATGGAGAGGTTATAGACACTGTTTACAACCCAATGACTGCTGTTGATTCGGTTACTCGTGGTAACTATGCCCGAATAAGTATCAAAAAATCAAAAGAAGATTCAATATTGAGGGCAGAATATGAAAAGGAGAATTTGTACAATATTCGTCCGGCAATCGAATCAAATAGTGTCAGAAAGGCCTCGCTGAGTACCATTAATTTTTTTACCCCTGTAAAAGGTATAATTACCAATCGTTTTGATGCCTCGAAAGGTCATTATGGAATTGATATCGCTTCTGCAATGAATGAGTCAGTAAAAGCTGCTTATGATGGGGTGGTGTTTTTCTCTGAATGGACCGTTGAAACAGGGAATGTTATTGCCATTCAGCATCCCGGCAATATTGTTACTGTATACAAACATAACGCGGTTCTCCTGCGAAAACAGGGGGCCTTTGTTCGGGCAGGGGAGTCTATCGCCATTGTTGGCGACACAGGTGAACTTTCAACTGGCCCGCACCTTCATTTTGAACTTTGGATCAACAGTGCATCGGTTGATCCTGAACTTTACATGACTTTCTGATTTTGATGGAAAACTCAACTCCCAGGCGACTTGCTATTCTTGGTTCAACCGGGTCCATCGGTACTCAAACCCTTGACGTCGTAAGGCAGAATAAGGATGTTTTTCAGGTAGAGGTTTTGTCGGCTTATAACAGTGCCTCCAAATTGATAGAGCAAGCCATTGAATTCAACCCCAATGTTGTGGTAATTGGATCGCCGGCTTTGCGTGACAAGGTTGCTTCTTCCCTGGAACCCTATGGCATAAAGGTTTATTGCGGGGAAGAATCACTGGTTCAGGTGCTTGAAATGGATACCATTGATATGGTTGTTATGGCAATGGTTGGTTTTGCAGGATTAAAACCCACACTAAAAGCCATAGAAGCCCTCAAACCTGTTGCAATTGCCAATAAAGAAACTTTGGTGGTGGCGGGTGAACTGGTTACCCGCATGGCTCTTGATACGGCAGTGAATTTGTATCCCATTGATTCTGAGCATTCTGCTATATTTCAATGTCTGGTGGGTGAGTTTCATAATCCGGTAGAAAAAATTTACCTTACAGCTTCCGGAGGTCCTTTCCGAGGGAAAAAGACTGATTTTCTGCATAATGTTACCAGCGCTGATGCCCTTAAACATCCCAACTGGAACATGGGCTGTAAAATCAGTATTGATTCTGCCACCATGATGAACAAAGGGCTTGAGGTGATAGAAGCCCGATGGCTTTTTGGATTGAAGGCCAGTCAGATAGATGTAGTGGTGCACCCGCAATCCATTGTTCACAGTCTGGTCCAGTTTGAGGATGGTTCTCTAAAGGCGCAACTGGGTTTGCACGATATGCGTTTGCCGATTCAGTATGCACTCTCTTATCCACATCGAATTAAATCAGCTATGCCAAGATTCAGTTTCCTGGATTATCCTGACCTGACTTTTGAGCAACCTGATCGTGAAACCTTTACCTGTTTGGGGCTAGCTTATTCAGCCCTTGAAAAAGGTGGAAATATGCCTTGTTTGCTCAATGCGGCCAATGAAGTGGCAGTTGCGGCATTTCTTAAGGATAAAATAAAATTTACCGCCATTCCCGAAGTAATTGAATCCTGTATGGCGAAGGCTACTTTCGTTTCAAACCCTGTTCTTGATGACTATTTTAAATCGGATGAAGAGGCACGAAGAATAGCGGAAGACCTAATCAAATCGTAAATTTGAAATACTTGAAAACATTAAAACAAAAGTGTTGTTATTCATCAATTGTTAAACTTCTATTTTTCAATGGAAATTCTTGTTAAAATTGCCCAATTACTGCTTAGCCTGTCAATACTCGTTATTTTTCATGAGTTTGGCCATTTTATAGCGGCCAAAATTTTTAAAACGCGGGTTGAAAAATTTTACCTCTTTTTTAATCCATGGTTTTCACTTTTTAAATTTAAAAAAGGGGAAACCGAATACGGAATGGGATGGCTGCCTCTGGGAGGTTACGTTAAAATCTCCGGGATGATTGATGAATCTATGGATAAGGAACAGATGAAACTGCCCCCTGAGCCTTACGAATTCAGAAGTAAACCTTCGTGGCAGCGGCTTATCATTATGTTGGGCGGTGTAACTGTTAATATTCTGCTGGCCTTTGCTATTTATATTGGCATGATGTGGATATGGGGTGAGCAATACCTGCCTACTTCTGAGGTTAAATATGGTATTGTAGCTGATTCTGTTGCCCAGGACATGGGTTTGCGTAATGGGGATAAAATACTTTCAGTGAATAATGAGCAGGTGGAGGACTTTTTTAGGATTCCGGGCCGGATCATTCTTGATAATGCAAGCAGTGTTCAGGTTGAACGAGATGGTCAACCGGTCAACATTCAGATTCCTGAAGGATTTATCGGTCGTTTACTCAAGCACCAGAGTGCTGACTTTATCACTGCACGTATGCCTTTTATTATCGGAGGATTCTCACCTGAGTCGACAGCAAAGGAAAGTGGTGTGATGGAAGGTGATCGCATCATTGGTATAAACGATAGTGTAGTGGAATATTTCGATCAATTCAGGGAAGTGATTCCTGCATATAAGAATCAGGAAATAAGTTTAAAAGTACTGCGTGGTGTGGATACCATGAGCTTTAATGTTCAGATTCCTGAAACCGGGGTAATTGGAGCATACACCAATCCTGCAGGACTGTTTAATTTTAAAGTTAAGAATTACAACTTTTTCACGGCCATTCCTGCCGGGTTTAACCGTACCATAAAAGGGGTAGCTGATTATATTAAACAGCTCCGGCTGATTTTCTCCCCTGAAGTAAAGGCCTATGAATCGGTGGGTGGTTTTATTACCATAGGCAATATTTTCCCGGGTACCTGGGATTGGACGGCCTTCTGGGGATTAACCGCTTTTCTATCCATCATGTTGGCCATTTTGAATGTACTGCCCATTCCTGCCCTTGATGGAGGTCATGTAATGTTTCTGCTTTATGAAATCATAACCGGGCGTAAACCTTCGGACAGGTTTATGGAATTTGCTCAGATTGTTGGCATGGTTCTCCTTTTTGGCTTGCTTATTTTTGCCAACGGAAATGATATTGTAAAGTTGTTTAAATAAAAAAAATAGCACAATTCCCAATCAGGCCATATCCTGCAGATTATTCAGGGTATGGCCTGAGTTGTTTTATGAATATTAGGCGAATGGCCGGTTAATGTTTTTTGATGCTTGTGGCCTGAATTTACTTTAAAGTGTTTTCTTTTATATTTTGTACCTTTGCATAACGAGAAAGTACACAAAGTATATCATCTTTAATTTATTTATCAAATGAAAAAACTTGTATTGCTTCGGCATGGTGAAAGTGAATGGAACAAAGAAAATCGCTTTACCGGATGGACCGATGTTGATCTTTCTGAAAGAGGCGTTAAAGAAGCCAGTGAAGCTGGGAAAGTGCTTAAAGAAAATGGATTCTTTTTTGAGCTTGCCTATACCTCTTTTCTTAAGAGAGCCATCAAAACGTTGAACCTTGCCCTGGAGGAAATGGATCAGCTCTGGATTCCTGTTAAGAAAAGCTGGAGATTGAACGAAAAACATTATGGAAATTTGCAGGGGCTGAATAAAGCTGAAACTGCTGCAAAGTATGGCGATAAGCAGGTTTTGATATGGAGACGCAGCTATGATATTCCGCCAACTGCGGTAGAATTGAGCGATGAGCGCAATCCACGTCTTGATGTGCGTTATAAGAACGAAAATCCGGAACTCATTCCCTTAACCGAATCACTCAAAGAAACGGTTGAGCGTATGACGCCATACTGGGAAAATGAAATCAGGGAATCCCTGAGGGCTAATAACCAGATATTGGTTGCAGCTCACGGTAATAGTTTACGTGCGGTTGTAAAATACCTCAAGAATATAAGTGATGAGGATATCGTTAGCCTGAACCTGCCCACTGGTATTCCTTACGTTTTTGAATTTGATGATGATTTGAACCTTCAGAAAGATTATTTCCTGGGCGATGAGGAAACCATAAAAAAATTAATGGAAGAAGTGGCCAATCAGGGGAAAGCTAAAAAATAGCCCATGCCAAAGCAATGGGTGATCCCTGATATACATGGCTGCTCTCGCAGTTTTAAGGCTTTGATTGAGAATCAGATTGTGCCTTCTCTCGACGATCAATTGCTCTTTTTGGGTGATTTCGTCGATCGGGGGCCTGATTCCAAGGGCGTGCTGGATTATGTAATCTGGCTTCAGGCCAGAGGATACAATATTGTGGCACTCAAGGGCAATCATGAGGAGTTTTTTGTTAAATCGTGGGATGAAGAACGCTCCCGAAAAAAGTTTTTATTTTTTCGGAAGACCAATCAGGCTAAAAGTCAATGGGTAAAACATGGAGGTAAGGAAACTCTTGAAAGTTTTGGCACTGATAGTCTCGCTGACGTACCTGAGCATTACATTGACTGGATGCGAAACCTTAAGCTTTTTCATAAAACAGAAAAATTTATCCTTGTGCATGCCGGTCTGAATTTTAAGATTGAAGATCCTTTTAGCGATGAATGGTCCATGCTTTGGCTTAAAGATTATAAAATTATTCCCAAGAAAATTGGTTTCCGCCGGCTTATCCATGGCCATGTGCCGGTAAACCTTGAATTTATTGATATCTCCATCAACCACAAACGTTATCCCTTTATTGATCTTGACAATGGCTGTTATATGGCCAATCGTCCGGGTTATGGAAACCTCGTAGCTCTTGAGCTTGGCTCCATGGAACTAAAAGTTCAGCCGAACCTGGATATGGAGTAGGAAATAGAATTCTCTTAACAGGTCTTCTTTCCGACCTGTCAGGTGTTTTAAAGACTGAACCGGGAAGTAGGATCAAGGAAGTAAGAACATCCGAAGGTAACGTGTCAGGTGTTTGTCAAAAAAAATCGTTGTTTTAAAAAAAAATCCCGCAACCTTCTATGATTGCGGGATTTTTTTAATTTCAATTCGATTTTACCTCGTTTTTGAGAATTTCATCTCATCAATAAGGTTTTGTGCATTGGCAAATTTATCGATGATGAACATCACGTAACGGATATCCACGCTAATGGTGCGTTGCAATTCTGGTTCAAAGGCAATGTCGCCGCTCATGGCTTCCCAGTTACCGTCAAAGGCAATACCAATCAGATCCCCATTCCCATTCATTACCGGACTCCCTGAGTTGCCTCCTGTTATGTCGTTATTGCTTAGGAAATTAACCACAAGTCTGCCGTCCTTATTGGCCCATTTACCATAATCTTTAGCTTCGTAAAGTTCTTTTAGTTTGGCTGGCACGATAAATTCATCGTTGGTGGGGTCTTCTTTTTCCATTATACCCTCTATGTAGGTAACATAGTCATAGTGGATAGCATCAGCAGGATAGTAGTCAAACACCTGACCGTAAGTCACCCTCATGGTTGAATTTGCATCAGGATAATAAACCTTATCGGGGTTTGATTTGCGCAAACCATCAACAAACATACGTTGGGCTTTTTTAAGTTTGTCATTGATAGGACCAACATTCATGTTTTGGGTCATGAAGGTATTGTAGAAAGAATTTACAAGCTTATAGGCGAGGTCTTTCTCAAAGGTTTTCAACTTCGGATTGGCCAGAAATGCGTTATATCTTTCATGGGTTGTAAGCACCGAAGTTTCAAAAACTTCTTTCGCGAAGGCTTTCACGTCTCCTTTGTATTTTTTGTCAATCAGGTTGTAGATGTCAGGAAGTGCATCGGCAGGAACATCTTCACGATACATTTCAAGAATGGCTGCAAGAATTTTTTCTTCGGTGGGTGCATTGTAGTCCTTGAATTGTTCTTCGCCCATGGCGTAAAAGGGAGCCAGGGTGGCCTGCAATTCATCACCTTTTTGTTCACTTTTAAGTATGTTGATGATGCCCTGATTTTTAAGCGGGAATTGCATCATCTGAGATCCAAATAACGATAACTGGAAGTTCCATAATTTGGCATTGTATTTAATGTCAGAGAACTGTGCATAGGCATCGGAGAGGTTTTGAAGAACCATTCCATATTCCTCTTTGCGGCTTTCATCCGCGTTAATCCATGCAGTCAGGTCATTTTCTATAGCTTTTTTCTTATCAAAAACATTGAGGCGTTTCAACCCTCTGGTTTCACCAATTTTGTTTTTCCAGAAATTCGCCAGTCCTGCATAATTGGAAGCATACTGAATACGTACCTCATCGCTTTTGTCCATATCGGCTTTCATAATTTCGAGGATGCGACCGCCCACTTTGATAATTGCAGGGTTTATCTCATCGAGTGTAGCCTGAATTCCATAAGAAGTGAGATAACGATCGGTGCTTCCGGGATAGCCCCAGATCATGGCAAAATCGCCACGCTCAATACCATCAAGTGAAATTTTGAGGGAATGTTTGGGTTTTAAAGGAACGTTATCTTTGGAGTAAGTTGCCGGTTTCCCATCAGGGCTGGCATAGATCCTGAAAATGCTGAAATCTCCTGTGTGGCGGGGCCACATCCAGTTGTCCGTGTCACCTCCAAATTTCCCAATGGCTGAAGGTGGTGCTCCAACTAAACGAATGTCTTCATAAACTTCGTACACAAAGCGGTAGTATTCGTTTCCGTTGTAAAAACTTTTTACCGAAACTTCGTATTTCCCTTCAGCAGATTCCTCATTTTTCAATGTTTCTACCAATTTGCCTATAGCAGCAGAACGTTCACCCTCAGTCATCTCAGGATTGATTTCAGCCATAACCCTGGCCGTTACATCATCCATCTTAACAAGGAAAGACACTGTAGACCCTTCATTTGGAAGTTCTTCCTCGAGGCTGCGTGCCCAGAATCCGTCGGTAAGATAATCGTGTTCAATGGTGCTATGGTTTTGAATCGCATCATAACCACAGTGGTGGTTGGTAAGAATTAATCCTTTATCCGAAACCACTTCGGCTGTGCAAGAACCACCATTCAGACTAACAATGGCATCCTTAAGACTGGAATTGTTAATGTCATATATCTCCTGGGGGGTAAGTTTTAGTCCCATGGATTGCATATCAACATAGTTCAATCGTTCGACGAACATGGGCAGCCACATACCTTCGTCAGGTGGGTTTCCTGCCCTGAGGCCTGAACTCAGGCCTGCAATAATCATTAGTGTAAAGAGGATTTTTTTCATTTGGTTTTTTATTGATTTATCTGTTTTTGTTGCTGAAGGAGACAATAATATAACAGCCCGGTAATTCCGGGTAATCCCGGCCTTTTACCAAAATTATGCCATTGTCACAAGATATATATAATCAAGTACATACCTGTCTGAACTTTTGTTTTCAAATAAACAGGTATGTACGTTTTCGAATAAACATTGGTCGATTTCGGACAGCTTTAATGATGAATTAGAGCCCAAGCTCGCTTTTTCCCTGGGTGAAAACGATGTCAACCGGGATAGATGCCTCTTTAAGGCGGTCCAGGTCTGTCTTAAGTTGTACCGGGATAACAGATTTTGTGTTGATCAGATCTTTAACCTTCACATAATCACCATCACCCTGCATGGTCAGGATCATGTTGGCAAGGCTTTCTACGGCTAGTTTCATGCTGTCGAAGTTGACAAGATAGGTGCCATTTTCCTGATAGGTAAAGGCTTTATTTTCAGCGAAATGGGCAAAAGTAAGCATATTGGCTTTGCCATGGGCACTGGCAGCACCAAAACGTACGGAGCGGAAAATGCCGGCCATAAAGGTTACGTAGTTGTCCATCACCTCGCCTTCATTGAGTTCGCCCATTTCGTAAAGTTTGGTTACGAGATAAAGTCCGAGAATATCGGCTTTTGCTTCTTCAATGGCTGAATATTGTTCTTTCAGGGCTTCACGCACCGTGCCTTTCCCGTCAAGGGTGTTTTTTATACCCAGTCCATGAGCAACCTCATGAAACATAGTGTTACCAAAGAAGGCGTCGAATTTTATATACTTTCGCTGGGATTCGTCAATCAATAGATCGGCGATGGGAACAACAATTTTATCAAATTTTGCCTGCATTGCATTTTTTAATTGCAGTTTGCGTGAACCTTTCTTAAGTTGTACCTCTTCATCATTTGGCAGGTTGATGGCAATGGTTTTGCTGCCGGCATTGCAATCACCGCGGTAATAAACAACGTCGTAAGCGTTTAGGTCGGCATCCGAGCCTGGAACTTCATTTTTGTATTTCTGGTCAACCGGCAAACCTTTTTGCAAGTCGGGAAGCAGGGCTGCAAAATGTGCCAGTCGCTCACTCCATTTTACATCTTTTATCAACACAAAAGATTCCTGAGCGGCTTTGGTGCCAAAAAGAGCATCTTCGTAATTTTCGATAGGTCCAACCACGAAGTCGATGTTTGATGTTTTCATGTCCATCCATGCAAAGTCGCTCTCCTGGTATTTATCGGTGAGCAGTGCTTCGGCGCGTAGCTCAAGGTATTTTTTCAGTCCGGCATCTTCGGCAAGAACGGCGGCCTGCTTAAGCAGATCAGCAGCTTTTTCAACCTTTGAAGCATAAGCATCATGATACCATACCACGCGTAATGATCCGTCATCGTTTCGGCGGATAAGTGTGTATAGGCTTGATTTGTCGGGATTATTAAGCGCTTCAAATTCTTCCCGGGTCATGTCAACAGGATAAAAGTTAGCACCTAATGGCTTTTCTCCTATTCCTGAGATGAATGATTTGTTGCCATTTAACCTGTCCCAGGGGCCATAATTTATTTCGGCAAATTTGCGGGCATTTTTATCTTTTATTGCTGATATAAAGGCCTCTTTGTCCCCAATGGTTTGTTGCCAGTAAATATCATCCATTAATTGTGCAGCATCAAAAAGAAGGGGCAGTAATTGTTTTTCTTTTTCAGAAAGATGACTGATGTTGGCGGTTAGCGTAAAAGGTGCATAAATTGAAAGCCGCTGGACCACATCGGTTCCTTCATCGGTGGTTAATTCTGTCCCGGTGGGGATTACCCCCGGATGAGTATTTTCCATCTCTTCTTCAGTTTTTTGGGTTTTACCGCATCCGGCTGCCAGTATCAGCAGACTGATGAACGACATAACGGTCATTATTTTGCGCAACATCATGATTTTGTGTTTTATAAATGAATATTTAAGGTGCGAAATTACGGTTTTTAGCCGATTAATCAAGTATTTTGGCGGTTTAGTTCCACCAGACGAGTGCATCAGCAGAATTGGCTGTCATGGAGAAAAAAAATGAAATAAGGGTAAATTTGGAATTTATGGAATGTCTTCCTCAGGGTGTTGGAATGTTGGAATATTGGCGAGTTCCTGAGTGATTGTGGACGAATGGTTTTGATTAAGAATGTCTGTCAATTACTTTTTATCTGAAAAAAGAGGTATAGTAAACCTGAAAAGGCTGCCTTCGCCTTGTTCACTTTGCACCGTTATTTTACCTCCGTTGCGTTCAACATATTCTTTTACCAGAATCAGTCCCAAACCGGTGCCTTTTTCGTTGTCAGTTCCTTTGGTAGATGTCCCTTTATTCCCAATGCTGAATAATGCATCAACGACTGATTCTTCCATTCCAACTCCTTTGTCTATGATTTCTATCGTTACAAAATCATCTTCCAATCGGACATTTATTTTGATCTCACTCTCATGATTTGAATATTTTATTGCATTTGAAATCAGGTTTCTGAGTACCACCCGGGTCATGTTGATATCGGCATATACAATATTGAAATCGCTGCTTTCAAACAAAATGCTTATATTTTTGGACAAAGCCTGGCCATTGGCTTGTTGTACGGTTTCTTTAATCAATGATTCAATAAAGAAGTCTTCGGGGTTGAAACTGGTTCTGCCAAGCTGGCTTTTTGCCCAGGCCAGCAAATTGTCAAGAAGTTGATAGGTGGTTTCGGTGGAGCTGAGGATTTGCTGAACCATCATTTTACGGTCCTCGTCATCAAAATCATCATAGTCATCATTCATCAAACGCGAAAAGCCAAGAATGGAGGTAAAAGGGCTGCGCAGGTCGTGTGCTATGATGGTGAAAAATTTATCTTTGGTCAGATTGGCTTCTTTTAGTTCTGCTTCTACTCTTTTTTGTTCCTCTTCTATCTCTTTTCTCTGTTGTATATTTCGGGTAACGGCAATAGTTCTGCCGGTGGCTTCTCCTTTGTTGTTGTATTCATGTTGAATCATGCTTTCAAACCAAATTCTTTGGCCATCAGCATTTTTGATGCGAAAAACCACCAACTGCGGTTGCAAATACTTCCTGAGTTGTTGGATGGCCCGCAGGATAGCCTGACGGTCTTCCCGACATATCCTATGATATGAAAAGGTTCCTGTTACACTGGAAGGTGTGAATCCCAGTAATCCCTGAATGGAGGGGGAAACGTATTCCAGCCGACCATCACTGGCCTGAATAGAAATAATATCCTTTGAATTTTCAGCAATAAGCCTGAACATATTCTCACTTTTTTTGAGGGCATCACGGTGCAACTCAATTTCAGCGATGTCACGGCCGACCAATTGATAGCCAATAATCGATCTGTCATTGTTGTAGAACGCCCGAATGGTCCATTGTATCCTTAAATATTTAATATTTTCAATGGCACGTTTTTGATAAAAGCGGATAACGGTTCGGTCAGGATTTAGTCTGCGTATGTTGCGTGTTAAACTTATGAAATCAGCTTTATGAAAAAAAGATTTAAGCTGCAATCCTGCTTCATCTGCAGGGTTTAGGTTGAAAAATTTGCGAAAGGCTTTGTTTGAAAAGGTAAGTATTTTGTATTTGTCAAAACGGCAGATCAGTTCAGTTTGGTCATCAACCACCGATTGAAAAAGGCTCCTGCTTTCAAGTAGTTTTTCCTGGAAATCCTTCTCTTCTGTGATGTCAACCAAAGCACCCTGCACCAACCCGGGATTTGTGCTGTTTTTGTGGTAATAGCCAGTAATTCTTAACCAATGGTGTTCGTTTTTCAGGATTATCCTGAATTCAAGATCGAAATAGCCATCGGCTGCTGTTATCCTCGACCACATTATCTTTAAACGCTGCTGATCTGCAGGATGAGTAATGTAATACAAGTGATCAGGACTTGCAAGACCTTCCAGAAGCCCGGTGATTTCGAAACATTTTTGATTCCAGTAGAGCTGCTTATGGTTTATATCCCATGCCCAAACACCGGCATTGAGGGCAAATAATGCAACTTCATAGTGGCGCTCAAAACATCCATTCATGTTTTGATCCGCTGCGATGCTGCTTATTTTTTTGATTGGTAATTGACTTATCTGCACAGTCTTATTTTGAAAATCATCCGTCTCCTTCACCTTATTGTTTTTAGATACATCGATATCGGTTGTGAAACTTGTTCCCGTTAGAAAAAGTGTGTCGGGAAATTCGTTAACTTAGTATGAGTTTCTTATGTTCTCGTTGGTTTTTATCTCTGCTTCCGGATCATCTTATTAAATGTTGATTATTAGCTGAGAGATAATAGCTAAATACCTTGAAAATTGTTCAGTGTGAATTTGAATAGGTAAAAATAATAAATTAAATTTGTTTATTGTGTTTTTATAAGGATGAAAGCCTCTTTTTTGAGTAAAAAAAATGTTTAGCATGCATTTGAGGATCAGATTGAGTAAATTAATAAATAGTTGAAATTACTTGGTCATTTTATTTACGCATTCTCATTTGCTGTCTAGACTCAAATGGCTAAATTTGTTGCCATTCATAAAACCAGTATGATGAAACTTCAACCAGGGAACAGACTTATGCCCGCGCTTGCTATAGGCATGTTGATTATGATTTTTGCTTCGGTGGTTATAGCTTTTATGGTTCGTAAAGAACAAAAGGCTCAGATTGCTGTTGCGCTGAAGATTTTAGAAGATGGAAGTCGACCGGTGGCTTTGGTTGAAAATACGCTTGAATCATTATTTATTGCTGAAAATGAATTCAAAGAATATGCATTGTCTTATGATCAGGATCATTTTACCAATTATAAGTTACAAATATCCAGGTTAGTTCAAAGTATAGATGCCTTACAGGTAATGGTGAAAACATTCAACCATGAAGAAAAGGGACTTAAAACTCATGCAATAATTGAGGAACGAAATCGTGAAGCAAATTCATATATTCGGTTAAAGCGGCTTACCGACTCTATTATGATTATATCGGCCAACATTGAAATGGTGCCTTTTGAAAAACCCAATGATGTGTTCGCCTTAAAAAAAATAACATCTGCTACTGGCGAAATAGTGATAGATACACTTGATTTTAATCAATCCAGAGCTTTACGAAAGAAAGGCCTTTTGGGTAAGATTAAGACTTTCCTGGTGGGAGAGGAGGAGCAAGAAACCACCAATTCCAAAGTAGTGGTCAAGTCAGGGCAAGCAGTAAATCAGGATGTTGAAATTTCTGAAACTACGGATACAACCTTTTCCTATAACCGGTTTGCTGAAGACATCATCAACAAGTCGAATACTTATTACCAAAGGCAGCTGCGAAGTCAGTTGGAGCGCAGGAAGCAATTGAGGGACAGTGAAATAAGGCTTGTGAGGTTAAATGGTGCCCTGATGACAGAAATCCGGGAAATATTGGTTTCGTTAAAAGGGGCAATTCAAAACAACATACGTGCTGACCAGTCTCAATCAACCACTACTATTGCAAGATCAACAAATATTTTGCAGAATGTTCTTCTAATGGCTATAACTGCTGCAATTATGCTGGCTATTGCCACCGCCTGGATGATTTATAAAAATCAGGGTTATCAGGCACGAATTATTGAATCGCGTCATCAAGCGCTAGCAGAGGCTGCTGAGAAGCGTAGATTCCTGGCTTATATGAGTCACGAGTTCCGGACACCGCTTTCATCAGTAAGTGGATTTGCCGAGCAACTGGAGCAAACAAAGCTCAGCAAGGAGCAATTGGAGTACCTTTCGGGAATCATTGCTTCATCAGAAATTCTGCTCACAACAGTGAATGATATCCTCGATCTTTCTAAACTCGAGGCGGGAAAAATGAATTTCATGCTTGAACCGTTTCTTCCCGGTGAAACCATCAACCAACTTATCAGGGCTTTCAGAGGAGCTGCTGCCGAAAAAGGATTGACCTTGGTGAACAGACCATTGCGAAATGATGTGGTGCTGCTTGGAGATGAAATAAGGCTCCGGCAAATATTGAATAACTTGTTGAGTAATGCCATCAAATACACACACAAAGGCAGTGTTGAGATTGAAGCTATTATAGCTGACAATGGTAAGGAAGGTCATTGGCTCACGGTGAAGGTGAGTGATACCGGCATTGGGATTCCGGCCGAGCATCTTTCTGAGATATTTAATGAATATACCAGAGTGCATGCTGAGTCTGCATCCCGTTGGGTAATTGGAACAGGATTGGGATTGCCGGTTACCAAGCGCCTTATTGATGCCCTTGGAGGCGACATTGAGGTGAGTAGCAGGGTAGGGAAAGGATCCGAGTTAATTGTCAGGTTGCCCTATTCGCGTTCAAATGTTGATCTGGTTAAAAAGCAACCGATAAAATCATCAATTAACCTCAAAGATTCAGGAATTAAAATATTGATTGCCGATGATAATTATTTCAACATATTACTCCTTAAATCAATTTTCAAACGCACCGGCATTGAAGTGGATATTGCCGAAAATGGAAATGAAGCACTTGAACAATTGAATAAGGGCGATTATAATATGCTGTTAAGTGACATGTACATGCCTGGAATGGATGGCTTGGAGCTAACCCGATCCATTCGTAATGAAAAACGTAGTGGCATAAGTCAACTGCCGGTCATTATGATTACCGGTAATGTATCGGTAGAAGCCAGGGTTCAAATGAAAGAGGCAGGAGTTAATGATTACCTTTTTAAGCCATTTCAACAGGCTGATCTGCTGGGAATTGTGGGCAAATACCTGAATTAGGCAGGGTTCATTGCTGTTAACACTGCCTGGCGATAGGATATGCCAATAGGGAGTTTTTCTTTAAGTGCCAATACGGAATTGCTTGAAAATGCGCTGATGAACCTGCGGTTTACAATGTATGATTTATGAATACGTATAAACGATTGTAATGGGAGCAAGCTCATTAACTGATGTGTGGTTGATGTTGCCAGTATCATGCGTCCGTTTTCCATAAACACCTTTACATAATTGCCATAGCTTTGCAAATAGAGTATGTCATTGGTGTCAACAGTTTCAAAACTTCCCCCCAGGTTAAGTTCGATGGAACAGGATTGATAATGGTCCTGGTGTTGCTGATTCACATCCTGTAACTTTGCCTTTTCACAGGCGCGTCCGATTGCTCTGTCGAAGTGTTGCCTTGTGATAGGTTTTACCAGGTAATCAACTACATTATAATCAAAACTGTTTACTGCGTATGATGAATATGCGGTAGTGAAAATAACCATAGGTTGATTCTCAAGCGTGTCGAGTAAGTCAAGGCCACTTAATCCGGGAAGGTTAATGTCGAGAAACAACAGATCAATGCTTTGGGTTTTTAATATCTGTAGCGCTTCAACAGCATCAAATGCACAGGCTGCAAGTTTGAGCCTTTCTGTTTCTTCGATGTAACTTTTCAATACCCACTGAGCAGGCTGTTCATCATCAACAACCAGGCAAACAAGCTTATCTTCAGTACTCGTTGTCATATTGATTTTATTTTTTTGCTAAGTTAACAAAACTAAAAGTTCTATTTCCCTGGTTCCGTTTTTTTTGATTTCTTTTAGACTATGTTTATCCGGGAAAAGTAAATTTAATCGTTTTTCAACCAATTCGAATCCCTTTGTATTAAATTTAGTGTGGGCCGGATTAAATGGCTGGGCAAAACTAATGTTTAGTTTAATTTCCTTTCGGTTGGCTATTAGATTTATGGTGATGGCAGATTTCCCGTTTAAACCCTGACTCTGGCGCAGCGATTGCTCAATCAGCGGATGCAATAAATAGGGAGGCAGCGTGATGTTTTCTGAATGAATCTGTGAAATGTATTCGATGGCACATCGTTCGCCAAGCCGGAGTCTTTCAACATCCAGGTAATTCTTTATAAAGGTATCTTCTTCAAGAATTCCTACTGATTCGCGCTCCGTAATTCCAACCTGGTACCGAAGCATTTCAGAAAGTTTATAGGTGTATTCAAGTGCAAGATCGCGATTTACCATAATGGTGGCTGCCACATTGTTTAAGCTGTTAAAAAGAAAGTGCGGATTGAGTTGTGTTTTCATAAATTCCAATTCCATCCCTTTTAAGGTCAGATCGTTGTCCATTTTTGATAACAACTCCTGATCCCGGTTATGCCATTTTTCAAAATGATAACTGGCAAAAAAATAGATTAGTATAATAGCAAGGTTAATCCATTTCTTATCCCAGGCAAGCATCGGATTCAATAAATTACTGTTTATGCGCAGCGAAATAAACCCAACCATCAGTATTACAATTGCCATAGCTGGAAAAGTAATGAAAGGGTTAAATTTTCGTTTTATTTGTGCACGGATAATTGCCTGAAACAGTATGGAGCCCCCTCCAATAACAATTACCCACAATACAATCAGCAACAGATTGTAAAGGGTTGGCTCGGGAGTTAGCCACCAGAATAGGAGTGATGCTGAAAAAAGTAAAAAAAACGGAAGAAAAAAGGTAACAGCAGTGGATTCTTTGACGCTCATTTCTTAGTTTTTATATGTGGTTTTATTTCAGTCTCCTGAAATAACTTTTATAATTTTATCGACTTATTATTACTATGCTGTGTTTTCATCTCAAATTAAAAATCATGCTAATATACTAATAATAAAGTATGTGAGCTGAAAAGATATGACGTATTAAGTTTGTCAGTCGCTTTTTGACGATCCTTTTACTGCAAATGTTTATTTTTTGCCATGTTCTGTTTATATAAAAACAAAATGCCAGTTTTTGAAACTGGCATTTGTTTTTATTAGATATCATTTCAAGTAAAATGATGATATTCTTTCTTATTGAAATGATGGCAATTCACTAATTACTATATCAGAAGGAATTTCAAATTTATCTGAAGAAATGGTTATATTTTCTTCAAATTTGGTTGCTTCCATCGAAGTGAAGGCATTGGTCATTTTAAGCATGATGCCTTTATAATACCATGCTTTGGTAATCACAGGTTCGTTGGTTTCGCCCTCTTCGGTCATTTCTACAACAATACAATCCCTTCCAAGTATTTTATCGTTGCCTACTACTTTACCGCCTTCGCTTTCGATCATCTGGCGGAAGGTAACATCGTCTTCCGTTTCCTTAATTTCCATTGTACTTTCATCCATTTCATCGTCTTTGCTTTTGAATCCGGTTTTTTGGGTCAGGTCAATTACATAGCTCCAGCCATCTTTCATTATCATTAATGATTTGCCACCCTGTTTGCGTCCCATTACTTCACTTTCAGTGTCAGTAAATACAGCCTGGCGGTCGTTGGTGTTGTCAATCCAGGTGGTGGTTACTGAAGTGCTTTTCATTTCCGGAGCATTTACTATTGATTTGTATTCAATCATATAGCTTTTGGTGGAGGCCATTTCGTTTGCTACATCTTCCATTTTTGAGTCGGCAGTGGTTGAAGTGGAGCCACCTCCGCACGAAGTTAATAAGGCTGCAGTGAGGCTGAATACTGTGATTGCTGAAAGTCTTAATTTTTTCATCTTCCTGTTTTTAGATTGTCAAATTTTAGAAATAGTTAATTTTTCTACGATTTAGGTTCAAAGATAATGGTTAATGTTTGTTTTCCGGGGTTTGAAAGTTGTTTCACCGCTTTTTCTCCGTTCATTAGTTTGTTTATGATGTCTTCATCAAGGGCTTGCCATGGGAAAGTGGTTGCATCAGGAGAGTCGGAATCAGTACCAACTGTTAACTGCTGACCCTGCCCAGGTCTTTCACCACAAAACATATCAAATTGCAGTACTACGTTAATTTCCGGACGGTCTGAAGGTGCTGCACGTTCAATGGAAAATTGGTTCAGGGCATCTTCGCCGGTTTCGAGCCAGCATTGCCCACCCATAAGTGATTTGATGCTGATGATTTCAGGGGTTTCTGACTCTTCTTCACACAGACTGTAGTAAGTTTCACTCCCTTCTTCTGCATACTTCACGGTGTAAGGAGGCCGGATGGCGCCCTCAATGAGGTCATAGTCTTCAGCGTCATATACCTGAATCTCTGACTCAGTTAACGGGAAAGCAATCAGTACATTTCGCCAGACAACTTCTGCCTGGGCGAAGTTTTTTGCGTAAAAACTAGCATATACATCATACATTACTCCTTTTGCTGGTATTTGAGTATCTGGCTGACTGGTTGCACGGAATATTTGATTCCCTGATCCGGAAGCAATGGAGTTGGCGAATAGCATTGTAATCACCGCATAAATAAATCCTAAACTTTTCATTGGGGCTTTTTAAAATTTAACGAATTCAACCCTGCGGTTTTGTGCCTTACCTTCCGGTGTGTCATTTCCGGTTAAGGGCTTACTCTCACCATGGCCTTTTGAGGTGAGACGGTCGGAGGAGATCCCAAGTTTAGCCATTTCGTTCAATACTGACTTAGCTCGGGCTTCCGAAAGTTTCTGGTTTAAGGCTTCATCACCGTCACTATCGGTATGACCTTCAACCGAGAATTTTAGTTCCGGGTGGTCCTGCATCATCTTAACAACATAATTGATGGTGCCCATTGATTCGGGTTTGATGCTCGATTTATTGACATCAAATTTAATTCCGGTAGTTATAAATTTGCCATCGGTGAGGAACTTGTCATAAAGTGGAACAGCTCCTTTTGCGATGCGGATGTTTTTTACATACCCCATGAAAGCTTCGGATGTGTTGTGGAAACCCAGCGTTAATCCTGTTGGGTTGTATCCCAAATTTGGAACATTCATCACCCTGGCATCATCAAGGTAAACTTTCAGTGCCCGCTGATTAAATGATAGCGCAATATGTCTCCAGCCGGGAGCTGGTTTGCCGCTGTTTGAGCTAAATCCAGGATAAAAAGTAGTTGATATATCTTTCCCATCTACTGAGTTTTGCCGGAATCTCAAATATTTTCTGTTTGTGACACTGTTTTCCGGACTTAATTTGGGCTGATTTTTTACATCAAATAAAAAAATACGGTATTGGAGGTTTGGATTTTCGAAGTAGGCATCAAATTCAATGGTAAATTCTTCAGGGAGATAGTCTTCATTTGCGTTTTTTAAAAGTGGAACTATTCCGTCAGTTGAATTGATGTTGCATTTTCTGAAAATAATGACATTCTCACCACCGAGGTTTGCATTTTCGATGGTGCCTTTTACTAAATCCCATTTTGATGGGAATTCGCCATTTTGTTCGCCTTCCTGATTGTCTTCAAAGATAATTTCAGTGCCTGGTATAAAATCATATTTGGTCCAGATAAGTTCAGGTGCTTTTTTTTCAGGTTCCTGGGGGGATGTCTCGTCGTTCTGGCTTTCGTTATTTTGATTGGGTTCGCCTTTCTGTTCGGTGTCGATTTTAGAGCAGGATTTCTTGTCCTGACTACTCTTCTGCTTTCTGTCGCCTTTCACTGTTCCATCAATCCCATCTTCCACTGCATCGAGTGATTTGTCAACGCCATTGTCGATACGGCGTTCTACCCGGTTTTCAATTTTACGTTCGGTTTTCTTTACAGTACGGTCTATTACTTTGTCAAGATTTACTTGTGCCATCCCACTGACGTTAATTACGATCAGCAGCGCAATCATTGTTGTTACAGTCATCAATTTCATAGATTTATTTTTTTTTGTCAAAGGTGCTGTAACTATTGTTTACAGCGAAATTTCAGGGTATGACAATGCTATGACAAATCGAAATAAATAGTGTAATTTGAGTTGAAAAGGGCCCTGAACGACAGATTCGTTCAAATTTTGCTTAAAAAATCTTGTAGATTCACTTCAGGCGCAATGTCAAATTTCTTCCGAAGCCGGTTGCGGCTTTTATCCACAGCTGCTGTCGTAACATTTAGCATCTGCGAAATTTCTTTCGTGTTCAGTTTCAATAAAAGGTAGGCGCATAGCCGCTCCTCATTTATGGTTAATCCTGGAAATCGCTCTACCAGTTTTTTAAAAAAGCAGGGGTGAACCTCCTCAAAGTGACGACGGAAGTTTTGCCAGTCGTTATCAAGATTGATGTTGCGGTCAATTTGTCCGATGATTTGGTTGACTTCAGGCAAGGAGCTACGGGTAACTTCCAGTTTTCCTTTCAAATCGCTGAGTACTTCATTTTTATTGATCAATTGAAGGGTTGCTGCCGAAAGTTCCCTGGCTTTGTAATCAAGCTGTATTTTGAGTTGTTCCTGCTCCAGTTTATTAATTCTCAACTGTTGCTCAATCAAAATCTTGTTTTGCCTTATGGTGCTGTTGCGCCAGCGGATCATAAAAGCCAGCAAAACCAAAGCAAGTATAGAAGCTGCTAAAAGGCCGATAAACAAATGGTTGCGTTTTTTATGGGCCAGGTTTTGAGCATTCAGGCTGTTGATGAGATGCTGTTTTTTCTCAGTTTCAAACTGGGTTTGAAGGTTGTTTAACTCCGCTTGTACCTCAATACCCTCAGTAGATTCTTTTATGGCAATGTACTTATCCTGGGCCAGCAGCGCTTCTTCCCACTGTTTGGCATTTCGGTAAGCGGTAACCAGGTATTTGTAGGCATCTTTTTCCTCCGTATGCAAACCGGCTTTTTTTGACCGGGTAGCCGCTTCTTCCAGTATTGGTATGGCTTCTGAAGTCCGGTTAAGCTTAAGTAGAATCCTCGCCTTGAGTGTGGTTCGGTAAACTATGGAATAATCGTCCTCTGTATCTTTTATAATTTGGTAAGATTTTTCAGCCAAGGGTAAAGCCTCCTGGTATTTCCCCATATCGTAAAGTAGTAGCGCTTTTTCCGAAGTAGCGGTGGATATCCCTTTTCGGTAACCGGCTTCCTCACTGATGCGGTACATGGTATCGTAATATGCGGCTGCTTTGACAAAATCCTTTTTTATGCGGTAAATGGAGCCTAAGTCATTGTATATGGCTGCTGTTGCATATAGGGTGGTGTATTCGTCTGTTCGTGACAGCTCGAGGGCTTTAAGGGCATAGTATTCCCAGCGTTTGTTATCGCGATGGATAAATAGTTCCCCTAGTTTTTGATAATAAAAAGCCAACCGTCTGTAGTCTTTTGCTGCTTCTTTCAAACGTATGGCTTTTAGCTCTGTTTCGGCGGCCAATTCAAGCCGACCGGTTTTCGCATACTCGTCTCCAAGGTTTATCAGCATCACCGACATAGCATTGGTGTCGGCCAGTGCTTCAAACATTTTTATGGATTCCAGGTACATGGCTTCCGCTTTTTCACCGCGACCTGTCATGCTGTAACATTCGGCCAGATTGTTGGCAATTTTGCCCATCAGCCGTTGCTCTTTAAGGCTTTTTGCCAGCGCATAGGCTGCGGTAAAGTTTTTTTCAGCTTCAAGATAGCCCATTGTGTCTAATATGGCATATCCCTCATTGTAAAGCGCCATGGCTTTTTCTAACTTTTTATTCTGATTGTCTTCTGTTTTTTTTGCCTTCGCTGAATTTTGCGCGAAAAGACTGGTGTTTATCGCCAGGGTGATTGCAGGTATAAATATAATCCTGAATATTTGGCACGATAAACCATTTATAAATAATCGAGGTGTCATGTTTTTGATGAAGAGGGGGAGGGGCTTGAATAATTGGCTATATTGGTGATAATCAGCAGTAAAACCACAAAAGGTTGTTTTGAATTTTGATTTATAGGATGAGATTAGCCGCCCGGGATGTCGCTCATATCTGTGGTTTTCGAATGCTGACGTAATTTGCTGTGCTGAGAACCATAAATAAAATAAAGTGCCAGCCCAATAACCAGCCAAATCAAAAATCGCAGCCAATTGGTGATTCCCAGTTGAGACATTAAATAAAAATTGGTGAGCAATCCCAGGGCAGGAATCAGTGAAAGTTCTTTCCTTATGGCTATCCAGGTTACGCTTATTGCGACGATGATAAACGCAAAGTGAGGGATTTTATGTTTGATTATATCCCAGAATGTTTCATCCGGAAGAGCATTGAAATTTATTATCTGGCGTAAGTCTTCAGGGTCGAGCCTAAGCAGGAGTAGAAATACGCTTAGCCAGATTGCGGGTAGCCAATAGCGGCTGTTGAGGTACATTACCCTGAATTTACCACTTCCACTTCGTCCGAGATTTCCTACGGGAGTTTTTTTGCCATCCAGGATCAGAATGCCACCCGAAACCAACACAAAAGCAAACAAAGTGCCAATACTGGTAAGGTCTGTAACTTCAGTAAGGTTCATGAAAAGTGTAGGAACGGCAACCAGTATTCCGGTAATAATTGTTGAGAAACCCGGAGTTTTATAGCGTGGATGCAGCCGGGAAAAAATTGGCGGTAACAAGCCGTCCCGGCTCATGCTCATCCAAATGCGGGGTTGGCCAAGTTGAAAAACGAGTAATACTCCTGCCATAGCTATCACTGCACTCAGGGCTATGATTCCTGAGAGGGTTGTGAGATGAAGCTTTTCAAATACAAATGCCAGCGGATCGCTCACTCCCAGCAGCTGATAGCTCACCATTCCAGTCAATACCAGGCTAATGGCTACATAAAGCACCGTGGTGATAATGAGTGCATAAATCATAGAGCGGGGCAGGTCACGTTGTGGGTTCTTGCACTCTTCGGCGGTTGTTGAAATAGCATCAAAGCCTATATATGCAAAGAAAACCCCTGAAACTCCTTTCAAAACACCCCCAATGCCATTGGGTGCAAACGGACTCCAGTTTTCCGGATCCACATAAAAAGAACCTACACCGATCACCAGAAATAAAATGGCTAATTTGAGTAAAACCATGATGTTGCTGGCTCGTTTTGATTCACGTATTCCTCTGTAAACCAGCCATGTAATAACGACGACAATGGCAAATGCGGGTAAATCGGCAATCAATCGTATGCCTCCTATTTGAGGAGCTTGTGACCATGCCCGATAAGCTTCAATCAACTCTCCCGGAAGTTCGGATATGGCAGTACCGTTTGCTATGAATGCCGAAGCTTCCTGAAAGCCTCGCGAGGCGCTGAGATAATCAATGGCCATAAAATCGGGGACATGTATGCCTAATCCGGCAAGTAGTCCACAAAAATATCCACTCCATGAAATGGCTACCGCGATATTACCCACGGCATATTCCATGATCAGATCCCACCCGATAATCCAGGCAACCAACTCGCCAAAACTAGCATACGCATATGTGTATGCACTTCCACTAAGAGGAATGGATGAGGCAAACTGAGCATAACACAATGCCGAAAATCCGCAGGCTATGGCGGAGAATACAAACAACAGAGAAACAGCAGGTCCACCGGCAGATGAGGCGTTTCCAATGGTGCTGAAAATGCCGGCTCCTATAATGGCAGCGATTCCAAACGCGGTAAGATCAACCACCCCCAGGTCCTTGCGCATTGTATGGCCGGCTTCCTGCTCACTCTTAGCAGTTGCCAGAATCATTTCAACGGATTTGCGGCGAAAAAGCGGGCTAATAGACACTGGGCGTATTTTTCCGGTCAAACCTACGTAAATAAATTTAAAATTCAATAAAATGTGTTCATTTTTAACTCATTTATGCTGGTTATTATTTCGCTGAAAAGATGAAAATATTCAATCAGTATTTCTTATCATATGAATTTATTATGGTTTATTTAATTCTGCTGGTCGTAAAATATAGAAGTTTCTATTCAATATTCATTGATTGTAAATAACTGAATGCGTGAATGATGTGTTTCGCTAATTTATTCAGAATATTAATTATAATGGAATGTATATTTTTCTTAACAATTAGTTTGCTGAAATTATAATAA
>JAVEVB010000079.1:0-12383 GCA_034005265.1 Lentimicrobium sp. | reverse complement strand
GGGGTGACGTAATTGGGGAATCCATCCGGCAAATCAGCACGTGGAGGAACAAAAGGCGCTTCACGCTGATCATCTTCGTTTACAAATGCTCTACTCATAATCCAAAAATTATATAAAAGTTTGAGCTCGCTCAATGGCCTTGAGTTGAGCGAAACTGATGCAATCTATGCAAAAAGATGGGATTTACACGCAAATATAACAATAATATGCGAATCAATAGAATATGATCGTGCTGAATAGTTAAAAACTGCTTAGCATAGTGAAGACAGCAGATATATTTTGATTTTTAGAAATGCTACTGGCGCTTATTATACCAGCGATTTTTCATACAAATTGGCTGAAATGCGCACAAAGCCAAGTTTTTTTAGATACTTCTCGTGCTTTTCAGCCTGTGCCTGCGCAATTATTTTAGCAATGCCATCTTCAATAAATTTACTTCGGAGGCTCAGAAAAACGAACTTGCCATTTTTAAAATCACGGTACTCAGGAATTACATAATCGAGAGTAACCATAAGGGAGCTGTCATTTTGTCGATGTGCAATAAAGATTCCGGCTATAGCCATATCGCGCAGTATGAAAAAGGAGATATCCTCCGGGTTGGGCTTATAATCGAAGCTCGGAAAATAAAGGTGAATGTCATTTTCATGAAATTGCAGAAACCTTTCGAGATATTGGCTACCAGGTGTCACTTCAAGAATTTCAAAAATTTCCTTTTTTGAATAGATGGAACGTAAATAATAGACATCAACCAATGCGATGAATAAATTCAGAAAACCAACAGGTAAAGCGCCAATCAAAAATCCATAAGCAGCAAAAGTAACAGCTCCCACCAGGTTCACCCATCTGAACCTGAGTATAGAACTCATGGTCATGGATAGCGCAATGATGATCGAGGCAATATAGCCAATCCATTGTAATAGACTTATTTCCATAATTGAAATCAATTTTTACTTACAGTTTATCAATTTTTACTTCCGGGTAAATGTAAGCTTTTATTAATACGTGAGAACCTGTTCGATTCCAGGTAAGTATCCCTGAGTCACAGACAAGCCTTGCCAATGCTTCGGGCCAATATCGGCTACAGTTACCTGTAATTCAACATCTTTTGCATATCAATGGCCATAGAACCTCCAACCACCCCTGCACCTGAAACCAATACTTTCATAGTCGGGATTTTTGAAATTTCGTCCGATTGCGTTGCATCAATTGTTTTATTTCTCGATACTGAGATACAACGATTCCTAATACCACCAATAGAATTCCAGTGATTTTTTGGATATTGAAGACTTCATACAAAACAAAATAGGAAAAAACGGCCGTAAAAACAGGGATCAGATTGGTAAATATATTCGCCTTTACCATACCGAGTTTTGCAATAGCCATTGTAAAGAAGATAAAGGCCAGACAGGAGCCGAACAAAGCCAGCTGAAGTACAGCCAGAACAAGTTCACGGGTGGGTTGAATACCAATGAACGACTTGAACTCGAAAAGAAAGAACAAAGGCATAAAATAAAGTGCCCCAATAAGGTTTTGGCGAACAATAATATTCAGCGCATTGTATTTCCCGGTAAGCTTTTTCACATAAGCTGAATACAACAGGGCAGATCCTACGGCAAGAAAAAGGAAAGCAATGCCTTTGGGCTCGGCATTCAGACTCAGATCTGGATTCACAATCATAATAATTATACCCAGAAAGGAGACCAAAATACCCAACCACGAAAAAATCCCGGTTCGTTCACGCGTAAATAAAAAAGCAACAAAGGGACTGAACAAGGGAATGGTGGCTATAATCACTGACGAAATGGTAGACGAAACAAATTTTAAACCATAATTTTCGCCCAGAAAATAGAAGAATGGTTCAGCAAGTGCCAGCATCAAAAACCACTTGCGATCTGCTCGTTCAATCTTCTGAAAGCTACCAAATAATTTTATAACCAGTCCAAGAAGAACTGCAGAAATTGCCAGCCTCAGAAAAATAAGGGTAACCGGTTCATAAAAAGCAAGCGCAATTTTTGACCAGACAAAAGTAAGCCCCCAAAACAGCATGGCGAGGACGGCAAAAAGATAATAATATACAATTGAGTTTTTCAAAGTTACAGTTCATTAAAAGGAGTGCAAACCTACATGAATTCTAACAATAACACAACTGGCAATAACCAAGCACATATTTCTGATATATAGCTATTTAATAGAATACTATGAAATTATTTGAATAAAGGTGTAACATTTTTCACGTTTTGTTGTCTTTATTATATGGGCAAACAACAGGCACTTAACAATTACCTGTGAATATGCTTTGTGAATACCCTCATATTTAAAAACCATCGTTCCCCAAAACCACAAATCAAATGAAAACAAACCCGGCACTCACTCGCAAAATCTTTCCACTTGTCCTTATTCTTGCGCTTATTCTTTCCATTTCAATCAGCAGCTTTGCAGCGAAGCAGGAACGCAAAATATCCAACTTTACAGAACTGGAAGTCAGCAGTGCGTTTATTGTAGCCTTGACACAAGGCCCAGTTGAAAAACTCATGGTCGAAGCTGATGAAGCTGATATTGATGATATTATTACAGAGGTCAGGGGTGGAAAGCTGATTATTAAGCCACGAAACACAAATTTCTTTTCGAATAAATTCCAGAATGTGCGGATATATTTAACCTTCACACAGCTTACCGATATTGAAGTAAGCGGAGCTGTTGAATTGAAAGGAACCAATGTAATGAAATTCAATGACCTTGAAATTGAAGGCAGTGGTGCTTCAAAAATAAACCTCAATTTATCCGCTGCCAGACTTAATTGTGATATCAGTGGTGCATCCTCAGTTAACCTGATGGGTAGTGCTTCCAGTTTTGAAATGGATCTAAGCGGAGCATCAATGCTGGACGCACTGGATTTAACCGCCACAATTTGCGACATTGATGCCAGTGGAGCCTCAACAGCCAAAGTAAAAGTATCTCAAAAACTAATGGTGGAAGGCAGTGGCTCATCCTCCATACAATATGCGGGAAGCCCGGCTGTAGTTGAAAAAGATATAAGCGGAGCAGCTTCTGTAAAAAAAATCAATTAAATACCACAAACCTACCCTTAAACTGATAGCCTTGTTGAGAAATCAATGAGGCTGTTTTTTTATTGGTGATCAACTCATTCTTATCTGATTTTTGCTTCCGGCCAACAACTTTCAAACCAGGGTCAGCTAAAAAATAGTCCATATTCTATGCTTTGACATTTCATCATTGGTTTTAAAACGCGCCTGAAAGATAAAAAAGCTTTGCGTTTCTCAGCAAACTCCGGGTAATGGGCAAACGACTCAATGACTAACTACTCGCTATCATATTCTGATACTCCTGCTCTGAAATGATTTTAATGCCCAGACTTTCAGCTTTACGCAATTTCTCAGGACCCATTTTTTCACCGGCAAGCACAAAATCGGTTTTGGCTGAAATTGAACTGCTCACTTTTCCACCGTTCATTTCAATAGATTGTTTAATTCCTTCACGTGAAAAATCTGTAAATACACCACTTACCACAAACGTCTTTCCCTGAAGGATATTGACAACAGAAAATGTATCTTCTTCAATTTTCATATTAATCCCGGCTTCTGACAAGCGTTTGACTTGCTGAATATTTTCGGTATCCTCAAAATATGAAAGCAAACTTCGGGCAATCTTGTCGCCTATTTCATCAACTTGTATCAACTCATTGTACCCGGCTTTTATCAGCTTATCCATACTTCCAAAATGCCGTGCCAGCTTTCGGGCAACCGTTTCACCAATATGTCTTATTCCAAGGGCAAACAAGACTTTCTCAAAGGGAGTATTTTTGGAATTATCCACTCCCTGACGTATGTTTTCAACTGTTTTCTCCCTAAAACTTATCTTCTTACCAGGGTTTCCATCCTCTCCCGGAATAACTTTTTCAAGGCCAAGCAATGATTCATAGTGCAGGTAATAAAAATCTGCAGGTTCTTTAACCAATCCCTTATCAAACAGCACTTCTATTTTACCTTCGCCAAGGCTGTCGATATTCATCGCCTTACGGCTGATAAAATGCTCCAGTTTTCCTTTAATCTGAGGAGGGCAACCTTTCTCGTTGGGGCAATACCAGGCAACTTCACCTTCATTGCGCTGCAATGGTGTTGCACATTCCGGGCAATACTTTACAAAAACTGTCGGAGCTGAATCGGTGTGACGCGCCGAGAAATCAACGGCGGTAATTTTAGGGATAATTTCACCTCCTTTTTCCACATGCACATAATCACCGGTACGAACATCCAGGGCCTCCATAAAATCAACATTATGCAGTGTTGCCCGCTTTACGGTAGTGCCCGAGAGTAATACCGGCTCAAGATTAGCTACCGGAGTAACCGTCCCGGTTCGTCCAACCTGATAGTCAATTGATAGCAACCTGGTAATGGCCTCTTCTGCCTTGTATTTATAAGCGATGGCCCACCGCGGTGATTTTGAGGTAAATCCGAGTTTTTCCTGCTGTTGTATAGAATTGACTTTTACAACTACACCATCAATTTCAAAGTCAAAATGAATTCTATCTTTATTAACTTCATCAATAAACTCGAAAATCTGTTTCATACTTTTTGCACGGGCGCAAATGTCGCTCACCACAAATCCCCATTTCCGGAGCAGTGCCAGACGTTCAAAATGGGTTTGGGCTTTAACACCTTCGCCCATCAGGAAATAAAAAAATGCATTTAAGGGCCTTCGGGCAACAGCGGCAGAATCCTGGGTTTTCAGCGTTCCGGCCGTAGCATTCCTTGGATTGGCAAAAGAGGTTTCACCGGCTTCCAGGCGGTCGTTGTTCATCTTCTCAAAACCCGAGCGCGACATATAAATCTCCCCACGGACTTCAAAGATTTCGGGATAGTTATTACTACGTAATACCAAAGGAATGCTTCGAATGGTTCTGACATTTGCAGTAACATCATCTCCCTGCACGCCATCACCACGTGTAACAGCACGAACCAACCGACCGGCCTCATAAATCAAGGAGATTGAAACCCCGTCAATTTTAAGTTCACCAATGTATTCGTAAGGTTCGCCCAGGATTTTCTGAACACGATTATCAAACTCTGTCAACTCGCTTTCTGAATAGGTATTCTCCAAAGAGAGCATAGGATAAACATGCTTTACAGCCTGAAAAACCTTCGTTATTTCGCCGCCCACCCTTTGTGTCGGGCTGTTTTGATCAATGAATTCAGGATGCTTTGCTTCGAGTGACTCCAACTCCTTTAACAACATATCGAACTGATAGTCATCTATTTCGGGAGAAGCCTGCTGATAATATAAATAATTATGGTGGTTGATCAAATTTGTCAACTCCTTGATCCTCATCAAAGCCTCTGACTTTTCCATGATTTAAGTTAGAAATTAAGATTGATTGTTTCCGTCTTCTTCATGACGGCAACCTCTGGTGCAAAGGTTTTCAATTTCTCTCAGATTCTGAAGTTTTCTTTCGTTTCTCAACTCCTTTGCGGAAGCGGTCTGATAGGAATGACTCCTCAAAAAATTCATTTGAATAACGTACCAGTCGCTTAATTCAATTTTATTTCCGGAGTATTCCCACTCTAAACGTAGTTTTTGGGCTATAACAAAAAAATCAGGCCTGCCAAGATAATCAAGGTCGGCATCGCAAAGAATCTTTTCGAGAATAGTATTGGCAGCTTGAGGAATTCTGGTTGACATTATCATCAGCTTTATGGCCTCAATATCCTCAGCACTGTATCCGAATGATGGCAAATAGTCCTCAGCAATCTTCACGGAATGGCGCTCATGATCTTCAAAACTCACCGTAATACCCACATCGTGCAGCAGAGCTGCAGCCCTGAGCAGGCAGATTTCTCTATCCGGAATTCCTTCAAGCTGTGACAAACGAATAGCTGCGTCATGCACATCTATGGTATGGTCCACACTATGATACACAATTGTGGAAGGAAGTTCGCGTTTCATCTTTTCAAAAATAAAATCGCGGAGATTTTCAATGTTCATCATTTACAGCGACATTATAGCTTTTCCATTCAAAGTGCCTTCTATCATTCAAATAAATTCAATCCAATTACCGTTAATATTCAACGATAAAAAAAGCCCCGGCCGAAGCAGGAGCTTTTAAAGGTTTAAAACTCCGTTTTAAAGTCCAAGAATCTCATAATTGAATCTTCTCGGATTAATGCACATCACAGGAATCTGCGATGGATTAAAGATGATATCTTCGTCATAACTTCCGAGTAAAAAGCTGGTAAATCCTTTGTCAGGGTTGGTCATGATCATAATCATATCCGCGTTGATGGTGGTGGAGTAATCAATCACCTGCTTGGCAAAACCGGAACTTTTTTCAGAAACACGTTCGGTGAAAGCCACACCATTTTTTTCAAAATAACCGGCAATTTGTTTCGAAGACTGATAAACGGCATTGTTCGCCTCACCAACCAGATAGATATGTATGGTTGCATTAAACTTTTTAGCAACATAAACAGCCCAACGGGTTTTTTCGAGTGGGCCAGCCTCACTGGTAATGGGAAGCACTATATTTTTATATCCATGCGTAACAGGACGTTTCTGCACCACAACAGTCGGCGCTGGCGAAGAGGTAACCACTTTCAAAGCATAACTTCCGGTTAGGTGCTGCAGCCCGACTTTACCATGTGTACCAAGAAATATCATACTCACCTGCAAGTCTTTGGACACTTCGGCAATTTCAGTAAAGATGCTACCTTCGCGGGTGATCGCGTTAACATCAACATTGTATTTGGCGTTCAGTTCAGTGGCCATCTCATTTAACCTGACCAGCACTGATGAGGGATCAAAATCTTCGCTCTTCAGGAAAGCCTTTGTATCATTATTGATTACATGAAGCAGAGTTACCTTTTGACCGAGTAATGATGCCGTTTCTGCAGCCTGATTGGCAGCATTGGCACATACCTCCGAAAAATCAGTTGGTACAAGAATAATGTCTTTCATTGTTGCATCCATTTTTTAAACCGTTAGAAGTTTATTTTCCGTTTAATTAAAATTGTATTTAATTCTTCACAGAGACAGACGATCTGTATAAGAATGATTATCCAGACTGTTCAAGACCCTTTAGATTTACAAAAATACAAGAAATATTGATTTTATACTATCCAATTTAATAATCTATGTAAATCGGACATAGGAAGAAACAGATTTTCCGCACTTATGTTTAACAAAAAAGCCAGATTACAATTCATGTATTTTTACATTAACCCATAACAGTACAATTAATTTACAAAACATTACAAAACTGTAAGATTTCAAGACAATGCCATTTATCATTACCAGTTTGACATGGGTGTTATTTGCCACTTTTGCAATATCACTTTTTTATAGCAATCTACAGTCACTCACGGGGCCATTCAAATCATCAACATTATTTTACACTGATGATGATCATGGTTTCTTACTGGGCAATGGTTTCCACTCTTGAGTCTGCTTCAACTGAACTTTCTGCCAAAATATTCTGGTCCAAACTCGAGTATATCGGTTCCTTATCCACTGCTACCTTCTTTTTCAGGGTAGCAATTGGTGTTGCAGAAATCAGGAACAACCGACTAATTAAAAACTTCTGGGCATTCTGGATTCTGCCTGTGCTCCTGATTATTTTAGCATCCACCAATGAGATGCATCATCTAGTATGGACAGGTTTTTCATGGAATCCTAATGGTAACAACATACTCATTTATCATCACGCCATTGGATTTTACCTCTCTGTGGGCTATTCACTTTTACTGGTGGCCATTTCACAAATTATTATCGTCAAAGCCCTTCCAAAAATGCCAATGGTTTTCAAACGCCAGGCATGGTCAATCATATTGGCCTGCATCTTTCCTTTCCTGGCTGCGATCATCTATGCAACAGGTAATGAACCTGTTGAGGGACTGAACATCATTGTTATGAGTTTCCTTTTGTCAGGTATGGTGTTATTGTTTGGAATAACACAATACAAAATGTTTGATATTGCCCCATTTGCCAGGAAAAGGCTTTCAGAAATGCTGAAAGACGCCTTACTGCTGATTGATCCTCAAAACAAAATTATTTATCATAACCCTACTGCCTCAAAATTATTAAACATTCAATCCAGGTATTTCTATTCCGACCTTAAAGAGATCAACTGGCTGTATAATGCTTGTATTGAGCACCTTTCAAACAATATAACTGACAATGAGCTTACCGTTAAAGCACCTGAAGACGTTTGGTTAAATATTCAAATCATTAGAATTTTTGATGAAAATAGCGCATTAAAAGGTAATCTGATGGTATTAAGGGACATCTCCCGTTCCATGAAACTCGAAATTGAAGCCGAAAGGTTAAACCAGGAATTGGCCATTTCACACAAACAACTGATAGATCTTAATAATCAGAAAGACAAAATTCTGTCCATCATCGGCCATGACCTGAAAACTTCATTTCACCAGATAACCAGCCTTGCAAAAATATTGAATGAAGAAAATAGCGAAGGTGATACAGATATTACAGATTCATTAGTAAAAGACATCCTCAAAGCATCAGACAATGGTTGTGAAATACTTGCGCAACTTATTTCGTGGGCTAAAGTGCATCAGGAAAGCACTACCATCATTCCCTGCGCAACAAACCTGAATTCAGCCCTTACCCAGATTATCAACAGTATAACCAGTGTTACTAAAGCCAAAAACATAGAAATTATCAACAACATTCCTGAAACAGCCATAGTGTTTGCAGAAATGGACATGATTACCATCGTATTCCGAAACCTATTAATTAACGCTATTAAGTTTTCTTATGATCGCGGAAAAATTTACCTTTCAGCGACAAATGAGGGAAACAAGGTTAAAATTAGTATACGAGATGAAGGTACCGGCATTAGTGAAAAAGATTTATCAACGATGTTCACAAAGAATTCACATAGTAAACCCGGCACCAAGGGTGAAAAAGGCACAGGATTGGGACTTCTTTTAAGTCAGGAACTCCTCACCAAAAACAATGGATCAATTCAGGTTCAAAGCAAACCAGGAGAAGGTGCTGAATTTATTGTAAGTTTGCCTTCAGGCCAGGATGCAGGTCAAGAATCGGCATCTCCTATAATAGAATATCCCCTGTAGTCATTCAGCCAATCAGCTTATATTTGCAGCGTTCATCCTCGTTATAAATCACTTGTTATTCAATCGAATACAAGTAAATGAATTCACCCCAATACCGCCACTAAATCAGTGCAACCATATTTATTGCTATTTTTGTAAAGTGAATCAATTTTCACCTTCACCCACTTTTAACTTTTATCTTTATGAGCATCAAAAATTTTGTTTCCTTTCTTTTTCTGATTCTTTCCATAAATTTCAGCTCGGCCCAGGTTAGCCCCATCACCGTTAGCCCATTGTTTCCCTCGGAAAATGACCTTGTTGAGGTTGTGTTCGATGCAACAAAAGGAAACGCTGGTTTGGCCGGATATACAGAAGATATTTATGCCCACACTGGCGTACTTACCGATTCAAGCACCGGGCCTTCCAATTGGCGATACGTCAAAACCGACTGGGGAGAAAATACCGAGGAAACCAAATTGGAGCGCATTGGGCCTGATTTATATAGGTTTTATCTGACCCCGACAGTGCGTGAATATTACGGAGTGCCGCTGAACGAACAAATTGAAAATCTATGCTTTGTTTTCAGAAGCGGAGTGCAAGTGAACAACAACTGGCTCGAAGGTAAAACAGAAACCGGAGGAGACATATTCTATGATGTTTATCAGCCTGGCCTGTTTGCAAAATTCATAAGCCCCGCCAATCCATTTATCCTGACTACCGCAGGCGCATCTATTAACATTGAAGGTGTGGCAAATGCAGCAGATTCTTTGTTTCTGTTTTTAGACGATGAGCTCTTGAAATCAGTCGCCGGCAATAGCCTTACCGAGAACATTACTGCTGAAGCCACCGGGAAGCATTTTGTTAAGATTGTTGCTACAAATCAACTTGAAACTGCAGTTGACTCATTTTATTATTACGTACGACAGCCTGTCTCAACAATGGAATTACCTGCAGGCATTGTTGATGGGATAAACTATCTGGACGACAACACAGCGGTTTTGTGCCTCTATGCTCCTGAAAAAGAATATGCCTTTGTGCTTGGGGATTTTAACAACTGGGAATTTGAGGATGCCGGATATTTGCACAAAACACCTGATGGCAACAGGTACTGGATCCAGCTTAACAACCTGGTACCAGGTCAGGAATATATCTTTCAATACCTTGTGGATGGCGAAATTCGTATCGGCGACCCTTATGCTGAAAAAGTATCTGACCCATGGAATGATAAATTTATTTCAGAAGCTACCTATCCGGGAATCCTTCCTTATCCATCTGAAACAGCATCCGGAGTAGCCACAGTATTGCAAACTGCCCAACCTGAATATTTATGGGAAACAACAAACTTTCAATCACCTCAAAAATCCGAACTTATTGTATATGAATTACTTATAAGGGATTTCGTAGCAAAGCATGATTACCAAACCCTTATCGACACATTGAGTTATCTTAAAAGCATGGGCATTAATGCCGTCGAACTGATGCCGGTTAACGAATTTGAAGGCAACTTAAGTTGGGGCTATAATCCCAATTATTACTTTGCACCTGACAAATATTATGGACCTGCTGATGATTTGAAGTATTTCATTGATGAGTGTCACAAACAAGGCATTGCGGTGATAATAGATATGGTACTGAATCATTCATTCGGCACATCTCCCATGGTAATGCTCTATTGGGACGCGGCCAACAATCGGCCAGCAGAAAATAATCCATGGTTTAATCCGGAAGCAAAGCATGACTATAATGTAGGTTTTGATTTCAACCATGAAAGTCCGGCCACCAAGGCCCTCGTAAATAGGGTAGTAAGATTCTGGATCGAAAACTATAAAATTGATGGCTATCGCTTCGACTTGTCAAAAGGATTCACACAAACAAACACCCTTGGCAATACAGGGCTTTGGGGCCAGTATGACGCTTCGCGCATAGCAATCTGGAAGAACATCGCTGACACCATATGGTCAGTTAAAGAGGATACCTATATTATATTGGAGCATTTTGCTGACAATTCCGAAGAAAAAGTGCTTGCCAATTATGGCATGATGCTATGGGGAAATTCAAACAGCGACTTCGCCAATGCAGCCAGAGGTGCATCCTCGGGCAATAATTTCTCATGGGCATCCTATGTAGCCAGAGGCTGGAACGAACCAAACCTGATCTCATACATGGAAAGCCACGATGAACAACGCATCATGTACCGTATATTAAAGGAAGGTATTTTAACCAATCCAGATTACAAAATCAGGGATACAACCATAGCACTCGAGAGGGTGCAGTTAGCAAATGTTTTCTTCTACTCCATTCCCGGGCCTAAAATGCTTTGGCAATTCGGCGAACTTGGTTACGACTACAGCATAGACTTTAATGGACGCACTGGCGAAAAACCCATCAGATGGGATTATACACTGGATTATAGAAGAAGAACATTAAAGAATGTAGTTTCCTCCATGATCAAATTACGACAGGAACACAATGTATTTAAAACAACTGACTTCGCAACATCCTTAGCCGGATACATGAAAAGTATTGTATTGAAGGACACCGAAATGGATGTGGTTGTTGCCGGCAATTTTAATGTTACCGCAGGAACAATGTCTCCCGGGTTTACCAAAACAGGTATGTGGTATGAATATTTCACCGGAGATTCACTGAATATCGAAGCAGTTTCAACTTCAATTGAACTAGACCCCGGTGAATACAAGCTTTTCAGTACAAAAAAACTAACCAGGCCTCAAACCGGATTGGGCATTAATCCCGAAGAACAGGAAAATATCATCATATCTATCCCGTATCCCAATCCGGCATCTTCAGAACTTACTATCCCAATCTTCATGAAAAAACCGGCTTATGCAACTATTGACCTGTATGATATTGCTGGCAGAACATTGGGTAATCTGTATTCCGGGCAACTTTTGCAGGGTCAAAATGACATTCGGTTGAACCCACAATCCAACAATCTTAATAAATCAGGCGTTTATTTGGTCAGAATAAAAACGAATGGATTTGTAAAAACCTTCCGGATTGTGCTAAAATAAAGGGAGAAAAGAGAAATAAATAGCAGCCATTTCCTGGATACTGTTTTAAACGAAAACTTTTTTCATATTCTAAACCATTGATAGCGAATACCTGAAGTTATTGCTGCATAAAAAGATAAAAAAAAGTTTAGGAAATAGTTGCGAGTAATCAAAAAGTGTGTACTTTTGCAATCCCAATCGCGAGAAACTGAAGAGTAAAAGCGAGGCGGAAAAAGTTTTTTGAAAATATTTTCCCAAAAAGTTGCAGGATTAAAAAATGTTTGTA
>JAVEVB010000029.1:0-55073 GCA_034005265.1 Lentimicrobium sp. | reverse complement strand
CTTCACCATTGGTGCCATACTGATACATGCTTTCTCCGGTTTCAGCAACCAATACGCCATCGTGGAATACTTTGTACGTCTGGAAGGATTTTGGAGCTTTGGCAGCACCCATAAGGGATACATCATCAATGTACCAATAGTCCATATTTAAGGTGTAACCACTAACAACCCAGGCAATCTGGAATTCAGCAGCACCCACACCATGGGCAGAGGTAAGATCATAAACGAGCATCGAAGCAGGCCTGTCGGCTGTTTCATTTACCCATTGGTCAATCACATATTCGACACCATCAGCTATGGCAAGAATCTTCAGGGTGTTGGGCCCTGTAAATTCATCCACCATATTCCTGAAAGAAAGTTGAAGTGTAGATTGTCCTATGGTACTTAATATCGGGCTCTTCAGATAAAAATCATTCGTAGCAGAAGGAGTCCATGAGAAACGCATTTGAGGAGCAACACCTCCGGCATTTGTGCCATTGTGCACACCCCAGTTGGTTGTTACAGGTGATTTGGTCCAGCCTTCGGGAATACTTCCTACAGCCAGGCCGTCAAATGATTCCATAAACGGCTCAAACGGTGTACCAACGCCACCCATCCAAGTTGCAAACCCGGTTGGGGTTACATACAGGTCGGTTGGTGGAGCAAGAATCTCGATCAACAGCCATTCAAAGCTGGCCTCGTCAAAGATATCAACATTGCTTAAGCTTACAGGCATAAAACCTGCTTTGAATACATCAATGTCATAAGTACCCTTACGGAACATTTCCCAGGTAAACATACCTGAGCTGCCAAGGGTTTCTTCATAAACGAGTTCAAGGTCTGGCTCTGAAGTGTTGGTGAAAGTAACCAATGTACCTGCGGGGCTATCGGCCGAGTTGAGGGTAACGGTTACATCAACCACAGTATACATGTCCTTGTCGAGGGTATTGGAGAAAGTAGGTGGAGAAACCTGAGCTGCGTCATAGTTTACGGTAACTGCCCAACGGTAAACGCCCCAATCCTGGATACCCCAGTCGAAATCAACAAAGTCTTCCGAAATGGTGTTTCCAATCAGTTCAAGGGTTCCGGGTTGATATACTTTTTCACGCCATACATCATAACTTACAACGGCACGTCCATTATCACTAAAGGTTTTAGGAAGTGAAGCATGAGCAGAAGTATTGGTATGTCCGGAAGCTTCAAGCAGGTTGGTAGCACCAGGCCTGATGTCTTCAAATGCTGAATTGTTAACAGCAACCATTTGCTGAACACTTCTGTTTCCTGCATTGGTAACAAAACCACGTAGGTTCCAGTTGTAAATTAAAGCAGCATTTAGATCAGTCAGGTTGTACCATACACCAGCATAGTAAGTTTTATTTCCATATCCATTAATGGCGGGGCCATCGTCACAACCAGCAGGATAGCCAGTATAAGAGACAATAGTATAACCGAACCAAACCTCTTCGTTGCCTGTAATATCAACAGGATTGTTGAGGGTAATTTCGTTCCATTGTCCAGGGATAAAACCTGTGATAGGCTGGCTACGGACAAGCGTTGGGGTTGATCCGGTCCAAACATTCAATTCATAGACAGGATCAACACCACTGGCTGATGGGAAGAACTGAACCTTAGTTAACTGAGTACCAGCATAAGGGGCCAGCATTGCAGGGGTCCAGCGCGATGCGCAAGCCATTGCAGTGCCTCCGGCTCCGATAGCATCATAATTAACACCATCATCGTGCGAAAGCCAATCGTTAACCGGAGCTACGCCTGAGCCGCCCCATGAAACCTGGACTTTATTATCATCCAGTTCAATGGCAACAACATCAGCTACCGGGTAAGGAACTTCCATCAAATAGAAGTCATTGCTAACCGTTGCAGCATGTGCAAGGGCAATAACATTCAACGATTGGCTGGTGTAACCAGTTGCTGAAACAATAATGCTATAACTTCCGGCATAAGCCTGCGTGCTATAAGCGCCATTGGCAGCAGTTTGTACCGTATAATCGCCGGCTGTTCCTGAAATCCGAACCGAAGCACCCTCAATCGGGTCATTGGTAAGGTAGTCAAAAACAAAACCATTGAAGATACCCACACCTTTGGTGGTTACCGTTACCGCTGCTGACTGGGCTGATTCGCCTTCGTCAAAAACGTTGGTTACCCTGTAAGCATAGGTAGTATTACGGGCCAGGCCAAGATCCTGATATTCTGATGCCGTAAGTGGAGCAGTATTCAATTTAACTCCATTGCGATATACATTGTACCCGATAAAAGCACGATCAGAAGGACCTACCCAGTTGAGGTTGGCACTAACCGTGGTAGCGGTTGGGGCAGGGTCAACAAGGGTTACGGTAAGTCCGGTAGGAACATCAATGGTGGTGGTGAAGCCCCAAACAGGACCTTCGGTTTCACCCTGGGTGTTCTTTACATTTACCTGCCAGAAATATTGCATATTGGGCTGTAAACCGGCAAGCGTATAGGATGTAGCCAGGTTGCTTGTGTAAGGAACAACAACGGTGGTTGGAGGATAGGTTGTACCCAATACCACTTCGTATTCCGATACATTGTTGCCAAATGTCCAGCTCAACGACATAGCGTTGTTTATGTTGATGGCGCCATCAAGCGGTGCAACATAAGTTACAGGATCAGGAACAGGCATGGGAAGTAAGGTGTACGTTGCATTGCTCACAACAAGGGCGCTTATTACAATATAATAAGTATTGCCTGCGAACAGTTCAACATCCACCAGGTTGTCAATGGCCTGTAGCATAGCATTGGTAGCCATTGGACCGCCTTCGCCTTCAAAACCTTCGGCATAAAGCGCAAAGTTTACCGGAGAACCCATAATGGCAGAAATATTAAACAACATATCAACCGTTGGTGCAATTTCATAAACTATATCATTCTCATCAACTGAATTACCCAAGTCATTGGGGAGAATGTAGTTTTTGTAATAACCACCTGATTCTCGTGAAGAAGTAATCGGCAATGGTGCCGGAGCTGGTAAAGCTGTTGGTGGAAGCAACACTGCATTCTCCACAACATCACAAGGAATGGGTACATAAGCCATTCCATCATAGGTTGCCGTAGCCAAAGCGCGGTTAGCTCCATAAATCACGGCATATTGACCTGTGAAAGGCCCGGCAACAGCAGTCGCTTCAACATTGGCAGTGAGGCCAAAAGCAGTTGTGGTAGCTCCCGAAGCAAGGGTATAAGGTAAAGTTGGGGCAACAACCTCAACAAAACCACCATAATTGTTGTCAATATCAGTAGTGGTGATGCTTAAATCACCTGTACCGGGATTGTTAACAATTTCAAAACGGGCGGGTTCCATCCAGGCACCAATGGGGCGATAGCCCATGGAGAGGCTTGGATTGAGAATTTCAAGGCCTGGATTAACACAACTCAGGGAAAGGGTGAATGCACCTGTTCCGGTACCGAATCCTGTAACATATACCAGATAATCCGTACCCATAACTGAATTGAAAGTCACTTCAGATTGCAGGCCACAAAAATCATCATTGGCCCCTTCACAAACCAGAGCGCCACAGGTCCCGGAAAATACACCAATTTTGGTATCAAAAGCCGAACCACATAAACTAAGCGTGGCTGGCAAACCATTTCCAGTGAACTTGTACCAAACACCGGAACCAGTTAATGAAGTAGCGGCACATACGGTAGCTCCGGGAGCACCGGTGGCAGTTGAACCAAGGGTGGTTGCATTAACCACATCGCCACAGTTGATGGTGATGGCATCTGCGCACAAATCGTTTGCAGGAGGAGGAATAACCAAATTAGCAACTATAGCATGACATGAAAAGTCTGTTGCGCATGCAGCATCTGCATGTACATGAATACGATAGGTTCCCGTAGCACTAAAAGTGTAAACAAGTGGTGAGGCTCCCCATACCAATGGTACGTTTGAAGCATTGGTCAGGGTCAGAAAGTTCCCTGCACCACCTGTACCGACAAAGCTGTATTGCATGCCAACAGCACCTGCCTGTACAGTTACCGGGGAATATTCCCCAGCGAAATTACAACCTGTTATAGAAACCGATAATGGGCTCCCATTCAGGGTACCACCTGAATAGGAAGAACCAGCAATGCACTGTGCATTGGCCTGATAATTGCCCGACCAGAGGAAAACCATCATGGTCAGTGCAACAAGCCATCGCCAATAAGTAGGTTTTTTGTTCATAATAAGTGAATTTAATGAATAATGAAAAGAAAATAATCCTAAATTGAAGATTTGATTTACTGCAGAAGCAGCTTCATTCAACAAATGAACGGTATGCCAGGGACCTCCTTTCTTTCACTTAGATAAGTGAATACTTATGAATAATAAACGAAAAAAATCGCAATAAAAGCAATCAATTAAAGGGGAAGCGCTTTGGCAGTTAGGATAGTAATAGATAAGCGAAAAAAACAATCGAAAAAAAGCAATTAAAATTTCAATAATTAATTAAGGCCAACAAGCGTAAAAATAGAGTAGGTTTTAAGTTCAGATAGATTATTATAAGACAATCGAAACGCTTTTTACCCTTATCCGGAATGATAAAAAAAAGAAAAAAATTCTCTCTAAACCAGTTTCAGATAATAAAGTACCGAATTATTCACGATTAATACTATTGAATAAAAGTCGGCGCCCTTCATTTGCCTTCATAAACACCGGCGAATATACACAATTAAATGAGTGTTAAAATGTTTTTAATGCTTTTTTTTTTGCGAAAACTAGAATTATTCAATAAAAATTATGCACAAAATTGATATAAGGGAAGTGGATGTAACAAATGATTCAGCTATACTAAATTCAGCATCTCCTGATGTTCTTTTTGGGAAGTATTTTAACCATCGAAAGGAAAAGGTCCTGGAAACATTCCCTGAAAAAGACTTCTGTTTTTTTTAAAGTAAAGATTCGCCCTCCATATTACCTTCCCCCAATGCGTTCAGCCGGAATTTTCATCCCTTGAACCTTTGGCAAATTCCAACATATTCAAAATATTGTATTCGATATATACATCCAGGAATCAAACCCCGAAGTCCCGCAATCCCCGCCAGATTATACAATGGGTCATAAATGTCAGACTCTTCCAGACCTATAGGCATGCTATGCCCGGGACTATCAAACTCCAATCTTTTTGGCAAAATGAAAAGACGGGGTTGGCTTTCCTTAATTACTTGAATTCGAACAAAATAATTTTATCACTCCATCTGATTCTGAAAACTTAACGGCAAATGATTGTTTTCCAAAAATTATTCTTTCTACCTTTGCACCGCAATGGTTCCGGATACGGATAAAAGGGAAAGTCGTGAAATTCGGCTACAGTTCCCGCTGCTGTAAGCTCTTATTAAGGTTTCAACCAAAAGCCACTGTTCATCCCAAAGCGAACGGGAAGGCGTTGAAAACAAACAGAGTAAGTCAGAAGACCTGCCATTGCCTGGTGGATTTTGTAGTTTACGGTGAATGAACTGCGAATCGGAAAGCCCGGCCTTCAATATTTTATTTTGGCTGTTTTCAATAAGGTTTTTCACATTTGCTGCAAACTCCGCACTTTTTTTAGTAATTAAAATACAGTTTGCATGAAAAACAATCGAATCACCCTTCGTTTTGCTGTGGTTACAGCCATAGTGCTAACACTGACCTTTAGCCGACTCCTGCCCCATCCGTTCAACTTTTCACCTTTAGCTGCCCTTGCTTTATTTGGCGGTGCACATTATGCCAAACGTCGGACAGCGTATTTAATCCCAATAATAGCCCTATGGATGAGTGACCTCTTTCTGAATTACACCTTTTATGGAAATTTCGTTCCCTTTTACCCGGGAGCTGTTTTTACCTATGCTTCCTTCGCCCTGATTGTGCTATTGGGTTCACTTACCTTGAACAATTTATCCCCACGAAACCTGTTCTTCACCAGCCTTTCGGCATCGGTAGTGTTTTTTATTGTATCCAATTTGGGTGTTTGGATAAGCGGATCCATTTATCCGATAAATGCCCAGGGTTTTGTTGCCTGTTACACTGCTGCAATCCCGTTCTTCCGAAACACCCTGGCCGGTGACCTGATCTATTCATTTGTCGTTTTTTATGGCTTTGCAATAGCACAATCACGCTTACCTCGGCTCAGGACAGCCTGAGTTTTTCAGGAATTTAATTCACTAAATATCTACAGTTTAATCGTCTTTTTATGCTCAGAAATATTCTCGTCTTCCTATCTTTAATAACTTTCATATCCGTTTCAGCTCAGGGGCCTTACCCTCCGGCAGCGGGACAATCCGGCTCCGATGCCATTGCGAAAGACTCCTCCATTATTAAATCATGGGCTACCGGTGTGGATGTTGTGCGTGGATATGTGCAGATGAATGATACTTCTGTTTATAATGCAGGCTCAAACAAAGCGACTTTCGGAAAGCCTTCCAATGCATTACATTGGGCAGAAGGTAATTCAATAAACGTTGTTAGCCTGGGCGATGGCGGCATAGCTACCCTTACGTTTGACCGTTTAATCGTCGATGGCCCGGACGCTGATTTTGCCATATTCGAAAATTCCTTTGGTGATACTTTCCTTGAACTGGCGTTTGTGGAAGTAAGTTCCGATGGCATCAACTATAGTCGTTTCCCAGCTGTATCATTAACGCCAACCATGTCTCAAACCGGCACCTGGGATGAAATTGACCCTACCAACATCTACAACCTGGCCGGGAAATACCGCCAGGGTTTTGGGACACCTTTTGACCTCAGCGAACTGACCTATAATCCACTGGTTAATGTAAATGAAATCCGATTTGTAAGGATTATTGATGTTGTTGGAAGTATTGATCCTGTATTTGCCACGTATGATGCTCAGGGAAATATCATCAATGATCCATTTCCAACGCCATTCAATTCAGGTGGATTCGACCTGGATGGCGTTGCAGTAATCAATGGAAATGTTGAAAACACTATCGTTAACTTCAATGAATTGGCACTTAATCCTGAATCCTATTACTTTCCTTCCGGAGCAAACTCCTTTTTATCAGGCCCTTTGTCATTCATGTATGAGGGTGGTGAAAGTTATTGGTCAGGTTTTTCTTATTCCAATCTTTCACTCCTGAATGGTGAATATGCCCACGATCAGTTTGCAGCTGCTTCGCTGAGTGGAATGGATGGTGATTCCACCAATTATGCCGTAGCATTTATTGCTTCCGACTGGATGGGAGGAACTTACGAGCCTATACCCTCCCGAATCACAGTTGCAAATGGCAGTGATGCAAGCTTTAGCGGATTCTATATCAACAATAACCAAATGGCCTACGTTACCATGCGCGACGGCTCATTGTACAACAAAAAATTTGGTGGAGATTCAGGCAATGACCCCGACTGGTGTAGGGTAAAAATATGGGGAATGCGTGGCGACAATACAACTACTGAACCTATTTACTATTACCTGGCTGACTTCACGTTTGCAAACAACGCACTTGATTACATTACCGACACCTGGAAATGGGTTGACCTCCAATCTCTTGGCCGTGTAAAAGAGCTTCAATTTGTGATGGAATCAACCGACTCAGGTGATTTTGGAATAAACACCCCTGCTTATTTTGTCATGGACAACCTCACAATTATGGAAGTTCAGGCACCTTTTGTTCAAACACCCATCGGGGATATGGCCATCATTCAGAATTCTGACCCTGTAGAAATAAACCTCAACAATTATTTTAATGCTTCCGGTAGTCCACTTACTTTTGAAGTTGAATGCAACAATGCATCTATAATCACTTCCGGTCTTAATGGCTCTCTGCTTACCCTTACACCAGTAACCAATGCAATCGGTGAAGCTGAAATTACCATAAACGCCTCAGCAAATGGCATGGTTGTTACCGATGCATTTATAGTGACGATTGGTTCAAATGTTGGAATAGATGGCCCTATAGCCTTCAAGGCCAAGGCATATCCCAACCCTGCAGACAATTTTATAAATGTGGAAGTTGTAGAAGGTTCCAAAATAAAACTGTTCAATTCTACAGGACAACTTGTGCTTGAAAAGCAAACAGTTGATGCCAAAACACTTCTATCACTTGAAGGAATGCCCAATGGCTTGTATTTAATGGCCATTGAAGGTCCGAATGGCAATTCAATCCTTAAAATCAGCAAAAAATAAAACGCTGTATGAAACTTCTATTGGTAACCAGCCTTCTTTGCGGACAAATCGTGCTGCAACTCCACGCTCAGGAGCAGGTTACTGATACTATACAACTCGGCGGAGTTGAAGTTTCCACAAAGAAAATAAGCAGAGCAGAAATCTCCACTACTCCACTACAAATACTAAACACAGAGCAAATCAATGCGTTATCAGGAAATTCAGTAGCCGAAGCGGTTAAAATTTTCTCCGGTGTAAGCCTGCGCGATTATGGTGGCACCGGCGGGTTGAAAACAGTAATGATCCGCAGCCTGGGCGCCAATCATACCGGAGTTTTTATTGATGGCATGCCAGTTACGGACATCGCCAGCGGACAAATTGACCTGGGGAAGCTTCCTCTAGAAGGATTGGAAGAAATTTCGCTCAGCATCGGGAACTCCGGAACCCAGCCGCTACCAGCCCGTTCTTTTGCTTCAGCCGGGATAATTAATCTACGCAGCATCCAACCCGATTTTGAGCAGCAGAAAATGCACGGAAATTTCAAGCTGAAAGCAGGCTCTTTCGGGCTAATTAATCCTTCGCTCAACATTTCCCATAAAACCGGGGAAAAATCTTGGATCGATCTTACTGCCTCGATGCTTAAATCGAAGGGAGATTATCCTTATATAGTGGACAATGGCATAGCAGGATCACTAACCCTTAACCGCAGTAATTCCGACATAACTGCCCTTGCTGCCCATGCCCGCTATTTTATCCGCCTTAGCGACAGCTCTGATTTACAGGCCAAAATACGGGTTTATGATTCAGACCGGGGTTTACCAGGTGCCGTTGTCTTTTATAACCCGCAATCAGCTCAACGGCTCTCAAACAAAGACCTTGTCATCAATCTTCAGCACCAATACAAAGGTTCTAAAGTGTCAAGGCTGACCAGTACCGGGTGGTCGGGCGCCTGGCTACGATATGTTGATCCATATTATCTGGGTCAGGAAAAACCTCTTGAAAATCGCTATCTGCAAAACGAATTTTATGCATCCCATGCCCTGGGTATCAATCCAGGAAAATATCTAAGCACTTCAACTGCAGCCGACGTCCTGATAAACACCTTTTCATCCAACCTTTACAACAACCTTAACCCTTTACGCTTTAGCCTGCTGGTATCCGGCAGCATCAGCTACAAAAGAGAAATCACCGAAACCTCCGCAGGTTTTCTGTATAGCCTGATCAGGGATAAAAATGACAGCGGCTACAAGGAAGATCTCTCAAAATTCACTCCTTTTGCTTCCATATCATTGCGGTTACTGAAAGAACCCTCGCTTCGCTTTCGCCTGATGTATAAACAATCCTTCCGGATGCCGACATTTAACGATCTGTATTACAACCTTATAGGAAACCTAAATCTTAAACCGGAAGATGTACAACAGCTTAATGCGGGATTTCTGTTTGCACTCGTGCGGAGTAACCGCTTTTCTATTAACGGACGCACCGATTTCTTTTTCAATGAGGTGAACAACAAAATTATTGCCGTCCCCACACAAAATCTCTTTGTCTGGTCCATGCGCAACATCGGCAAAGTCCAGACCAAAGGCATGGAGCTTCAGCTTGACCAACACGCACAAATCACCAAAAACCTTATCCTTGATCTCAGTGTAAATTACACCTATCAGCAAGCCCAGGATATTAGCGACAAATCTTCAATAACATATAATCAGCAAATTCCTTACATCCCTTTAGAAACCTTTTCAGGGGTTGCTTCGGTTCAGTACCATGCTTTTACGCTGCATTACACACTAATTTTCAACGGTTTTCGGTACATCGCCGCCGAAAACACCTGGGAAAACATGCTTCCGGGCTGGTGGGTCAGCGATGTGGGACTCAGCTGGGAAGGGAAAACCAAAAAGTCTGGCTACCTGATTAAAGCGGAAGCCATTAATCTTTTTAATGAACAGTATACTGTTATTAAAAGTTTCCCCATGCCCGGACGAAGCTTTTCCCTCACGATTGGGCTGAAGTTATAATATCAGACTTAATGAAATAAACGACAATGAATAAACAAGTTGCATCATTTCCCAGGAACCTTTTCACTCTGACCGCTATAATGGCATCCATATACATGTTATCATGCACCAAAGAGCCTGAACCTGAAACAGAGCCACTGGGAACAACATCATCAATAGCTACGGGTGTCTATGTCTTGAACGAAGGACTGTTTAATGCGAATAATTCATCGCTTACCCGTTATAACTTTGCGGATTCAACAGTAGAAAAGAACTGCTTTCTTACGGCCAACGATCGCGGACTGGGTGATACCGGCAGCGATCTGGCCATTTACGGTTCCAAAATGTATATTGTCGTCAATGTTTCCAGTCAGGTAGAAGTCGTAAATGTCACCACCTGCAAAAGCCTTAAACAAATCCCCCTGTTCGACGGAAACAAACCCAGACAGCCACGCAGAATAACCTTTTACGGTTCAAATGCCTTCGTCTGTAACTTTGATGGAACGATTGCGGTAATTGACACAACCTCTCTTGAGGTCACCAAATTCATTCCAGTTGGTCGAAATCCGGATGGCATCACCGCTGCTTACGAAAAAATATGGGTAACCAATTCAGGCGGACTCAATTTTCCCAATTATGATAATACGATTTCAGTGATTGATCCGTTAACCCTCACTGAAGAAAAAATAATAACAATCGGTCCCAATCCATACACCATATTACCTGACGGGAATGGAGATATGTATGTAATTTCACGAGGAAACTATGGCGATTTGAAAAGCCGGCTCCAGATTGTAGAGGAGGCTACAGCAACACTCAAACACACCTTTATGGAGTTTGAAGCCCTCAACTTCACTATAGCCGGCGATACCGCCTGGATTTACAATTACGATTATACCAACCAAAGCAGCAGCATTCTTATGCTGAATGTAAAAACCGAAGAGATAATCAGCAACAACTTTATCACCGATGGCACACCCATAAAAACCGTGTATGGTATAAAAGCTGATCCCATTTCTAAGTTAGTCTATATTACCGATGCCAAAGATTTTACCGGCAATGGGAAAGTGTATGCCTTGGATTTCATGGGTAAGTTGAAATTTGAGTTTGCAGCTGGAATTAACCCGGCAAATGTGGCAGTTGTAAATAAAAAGATTGTTATGGTACCATAATTTGAACCACAGAATTAAATGAACGAATAAAATAAGGGCATTCAGGCAGAATGACTTTTATACTTTAAATGAATTATTTGAACTTTCAAGATTCCGCAATACAGTAGAGCAGAATTATTCTTCAAAAGCTGATGTTGCCTGGGTCCTTCCTGGCTTTGTTCCCAACAGTTTTCTATTTTCAAAATTATCAGTCTGCCATTAATATCCCGAGTTATTGAATAGGTTGCAATCCAAATATTCCTAACTTTGATTCTGTAATATTCAACACCATCTCTGTATATGAAAAACCTTATACTTATAACCGTTCTTGTGTTCACGTTTTTACACACAGAAGCTCAATTCCAGGTTAATGCCGAACTGCGGCCACGCGCTGAGTTCCGGGATGGCTATGCCAGTCTTGCTGCTGAGGACCACCACCCTACCCTGCTGGTTTCACAGCGTAGCCGTCTGAGTTTCGGGTACAATACTGAAAAAATACGCATTAAACTCACCCCTCAGGATGTGCGCGTTTGGGGCGACGACCCTAAAATCAGTTCCACAGGAATTGGCGACAACCCTTCCTTTGCGCTTTATGAAGCCTATGTGGAACTCGCGTTGAAAGATGCAGGATGGCTCTCGGTGGGCCGACAAATGTTGGCCTATGACAGCAAACGATTGTTGGGCGACCGCAACTGGAACCAAAACGGCATAGCTTACGATGCCGCCGTTGCCAAACTCAAACTTTCTGACTGGAACCTTCATCTGGGCGCCACCTGGAACACCCTCGATAATTTTGCTGAAAATAATTACTATCCATCCTCTCGCATCAAAAACCTTAACTTCCTTTGGCTAAACAGGAAATTCGGACTTGTAAACCTTTCACTTTTACACATCACATCCGGAAAAACGACCAGCGACACCAGCAATTCCATGCATTACAAAAATACCACCGGACTATTTTCCAGCTACAGCGATGACAAGTATAACGCTTGGGCTCATGCTTATTATCAATGGGGAGGACGGGAATGGGGAGGAAATATAAGTGCATTTCTCGCCGAGGCGGATGTGTCAGTGAAATTAGGGAAAACTACACTGGGCGTTGGTATCAGTTACCTTTCGGGAAACAAAAGTGAACCGGCCGGCAATGGAACCGACCATCTCTTTGACCTATTGTATGGCAACCGTCACAAATATTCCGGAGAAATGGATTATTATACCATTCCTGTAAGCGGAACAGACTGGGGCGGACTCATGAATGGCGACTTGTACGCCACTTTTCAAGCCTCTGACCGACTCAAACTAAGCAATACAATTCATTACTTTTCCCAGGCACAGAAAAACGAATTCACAAAAAAAAGCCCGGGATTAGGTATAGAAAACGACCTGATACTGAATTACCGTATCTATCCCAACGCTTCACTTCAGGCAGGATATTGCTTTTACTCACCCACTGAAACACTCAAATATATACAAAATGAACCGGATGGAAGTTTTTCGCAGTTCATTTACCTGCAATTAACGGTTTCCGCTACTATTTTCGAGCATTTGGTCAAAAAATAAAATATTAAAGGCTAAAGAACTAATAAACGAAATTGAGCTTAGCGAAATCCTGTAAGCAAAGCGATACAGGAGACTAATTGACTAATGACTATTGACTAAAAATCTATGGATTACAGGGACATTGTTTTTATCACAGTTGCAGAAAACCTGAGCTTCTCAAAAGCGGCAAAAGAATTGTTTATAAGTCAACCAGCGGTAACCAATCACATCAAAGAGCTTGAAAACAAGTTAAACATTTCGCTTTTTGAACGGAAAGGCAACCGGATTTACCTTACAGAAGCCGGAAAATTGACCTATGACCGGCTCAAATCAATCCGACAGTTATACAGAGATATGGAATTTGACCTGGAACGCATGAACGATACCTTTAAGGGTACGTTACGCATCGGAGCAAGTTCAACCATTGCACAATATGTTGTACCCAAAGTGATGGCAGCCTTTTACAAACGCTACCCAAAGATTAACATTTATCTGCTCAATGGAAACTCATTTGAAATGGAGCAGAAATTGACAGACAATGAAATTGAAATTGCGCTGGTTGAAAATGAATCATCGCGACCAGGCATAAAATATATAGATTTTCTGGATGATGAGATATGCGTAATTACCGGTTTTAACAGCGTTTATTCAAAACGCAAAATAATTTCAGCCAGTGATTTCCAACAAATACCGCTTGCCATGCGCGAAAATGGGTCCGGCACACTCCAGGTCATTCAGAGTTCATTGTCAAAGCACAACATCAACATCGAAAAGCTCAATATACTTATACATTTAGGCAGCACTGAAGCCATAAAGAATTTCCTGGCCGATTTTGATGGCATAGCCCTCGTTTCAGAAAAAGCCATCGAAAAAGAACTGCGACTTAAAGAAATTGTCAAAATAAACATCAAGAATGTAAGTCTTAGCCGTAAATTCAGGATTGCAACACGCCATGGTCATCAGGCTTCCCCTGCAAATCTTTTTATTGAATTCCTTCTTCAGTATAACTTATAATTATCTAATATAATATTTTAGCATTTGACCTGATTATACTTCAATCGTATTTTTGCGCTCGATTCAAAGCCAATCAGCATGACAAATACGAAGTATATCAAGTTAATTTACGCAACAGTGCTCTTTCTGTGTTTCCTGCCTTTTGTATCGCCTGCCATGGCGCTTGCATTCGGAATTTTACTTTCCCTATTAGGGTTGAAGCATGAGAAAATCTCGGCCTATACTTCCTTCTCATTGCAGGCCTCGATTGTATTAATGGGCTTTGGAATGAACCTGACGCAGGTCATCAGTGCTTCAAAAACCGGGTTTATTGATACAACCCTATCGGTAGTGTTTGTGATGGTGTCAGGTTTTTTACTGGCAAAACTGTTGAAAGTAGATTCAAACACGGGAACGTTAATTTCAGTGGGCACAGCCATTTGCGGGGGAAGCGCCATTGCCGCCGTAGCGCCTGTGCTGAATGCCAAAAATTATCAGATTTCATTTTCACTTGTCGTAATCTTCATCCTGAATGCCATAGCCCTGCTCATTTTTCCCATGCTCGGGCACCACTTTAACCTCAGTCAGGAAACCTTTGGTACCTGGGCAGCCATCGCCATACATGATACCAGCTCGGTGGTGGGCGCAGGTGCAACTTATGGCACAATAGCCCTTGAAGTAGCTACCACAGTGAAACTGATTCGTGCTTTGTGGATAATCCCATTATCTCTTATTATTGCCTTTAATCAAAAAGGCAAATCCACAGGAAAGGTCAGAATTCCCTGGTTCATCGGACTGTTTATCCTAAGTATAGTTATCGCCTGGCTATTCCCACAAGGCACTGCCACCTATGCACATTTCAACTGGCTGGGTAAGCGGGGAATGGTCGTTGCACTTTTCCTTATTGGCTCAAATATTTCATTTGAAGATGTCAAAAAAGCAGGGTTTAGGAGCTTTATTTTCGGGATTTTATTGTGGATATTGATTGGAGTATCGTCGTTTATGATGTTAGTGAAATAGTTGGCGCGTTTTTTGTATATAATTTTTTATTTCTAGCCTTTAGTCTCTGATTTTCGCGCAGGACAAGCAATACATATACGGCTCTCCGTCTGCACAATAGCCCTATCACCACCGAAGGCTTGCCACTAAACAATACATTCATTTTAATGTTATATAATAAGACCTGATAATTTATGATCAAAAAAGTCCTTACCCCCTTTCTAATACTTAGTATTACCCTTTTGGGATTGAATGCCTGTATGCAAACCCGTGTAACCACGCAATCCATCAGCCAGCAATTTCCCGGTGCGCGCATTGAAATGCTGCAGGATAGCAATATAAAACTCGGGTACATGAACATTCACCGGAATGACAGTTTTCCCACACTGTTTTTTCTTCATGGTTCACCCAGCAGTATGAGCGTTTACAACACCTATTACTCGGATACGAACTTATCGCGATGGGCAAATATTATTGCAGCCGACCGTCCGGGTTACGGGTTCTCAAACGCCGGAAAATCAGAAAAATCAGTTCGGCGTCAGGCAAAAGAGATGTGGAAAATCCTGGAAAAGGAAGGCTATCCTTCACCGCTTTACATTATAGGATCGTCCTATGGCGGAACAGTTGCAACCAAAATGGCCATGCTCAAACCTGATAAAGTTGATGGGTTGGTGCTTGTATCTGCCTCGCTGGCTCCTGGCAAGGAAACAACCTATGACATCAGCTACGTTATACGACACCGTTTTTTCAGGTGGCTAGTACCCAAAAACATCATGGTGGCCAATGACGAAAAATTATCGCACCTGGAATCATTGAATGAAATGCTGCCACTCTGGGAAAGAATTACAGCACCAGTCATACTGTTTCAGGGCACCGACGACAGGCTTATCTTTCCGGAAAATGTAAATTTCGCTCGCAGAAAACTCATTAAAGCTCGTTCTGTAGAATACCATATGCTTGAAAACGAGCGACATTTCCTACAAATCAAGTACAAAAATTACATACTGTCCCGCCTGAAAAACCTGGTAGAAACTAACATTAAAAGAAACGGGGATATTGTCGGGATTCACTAGAACACTAATGACAACCAGAAAATGATTAAACCAGAACCACAACAATCCAAACAATGAATATCAAGATTCTGCTCATAAGCTTACTACTTTTTCCCGTAGCATTGTTCAGCCAGGATTCACCTAGTGAAATAAAAATAAGTACCACCGAAATTGCACCTGGTATTTACCGGTTGTTTGTAGATAACCGGGTGTCCGTTGTTGCCCAGATAGGCAAAGATGGAGTTTTGGTAATAGATGCCGCCTATGCCCATACCGGAGAAGCATTAAGATCTGCCATTGGAGAACTTTCTGGCCAACCTGTGCGCTATTTAATCAACACTCATTTACATGGCGACCATACTGGTGGTAATGCGTTTATTGGCAGGGATGCCTTGATTATTGCCCATCCCACGGTTACAGAATTTCTGAGCAAACCACAGGTACGTGATGGAAAAACCACTCCCCCGCCACCTGCTTATGCCCTACCCGGCTTAACCATCGAGGGCAAAACAACACTAAATTTTAACGATGAAACCATTGAAATCACTCCTCTTACAGGAGGTCACACCGCTGGAGATTTATTGATTTATTTTCCAAAATCCAAAGTTTTGGATGTTGGGGACCTTCTGTTTGCCGGATATTTCCCTTATGTGGACATCGGAAACGGGGGGAATCCATTGGTTTTTATCAACAATTTACAATGGATTCTGGAAAATTTCGATGATGATGTTGTATTTATTGGCGGACATGGACCGGTTTTTACCAGGAGTCAGCTTACGGAATACCTCAAGTCATTGAATGCAACAATGACCGTCATAAAAGAAGCGAAATCAGAAGGGATAACTGCCGAACAAATGAAGGAATCTCAAATATTGAAACAGTGGGAGGCATTTGGTACATTTTTCATCACCGAAGAAAGGTGGATAGATACGGTATATCCGTATTTGTAGTATTCTCAGGAGAAAAGAGCTTAATAGCGCTCAGCGTTTTGCTGTCAGCATTAACAAGATCAGCACATCACTTTCGATACAACATCTATTATCTGGCACTAATATTGCAGTTAAAAATCCGGCACTGTAAAGTTCTTCAAACATCATAATCTTACCATCATGAAAAAGCTACTCTTTTCAGGACTAATGCTCTTTGTTGGATGGTCCTGCACACAACAAAACGAATTGGTGCAATCGCAGAAAAAAAACAGCGAAATCAATATTGACAGCACCGAATACAAAATACTCATCATTGATCCGGATTTTGACCGCTGGTACATGATGCGTTATTCACCATCAATGGACCGAAGCAATGAAACATACCGCAGCATGAACATTATAGGTGTTCAAAACTGGAACAGTTTCTACGAACGTGGCAAATACCCTAACGCAATAGGTTCTTACCTGAACTACCAAACAAATATTGATTACGGATTAGAGGTAAACCGAAGGCTTTACTGGTACTTCAAATACATTGAGGAAACATACAGAATTCGGCTACTGAGATAGGTAGAAATTTCTAAGTTCTAACGCTCAGCCAGCCTTATGCTCCAAGCCATTTGTACAACGCAATTAGCACAGCTTAATCTGCTTGTCCCTCTGTCTCAGGGTTCCCTCGTTGTTCATTCAACAAATCCGACCTACAACCATCGGCCTCCAAACTAATGATGCACTCAATAACCTCATTAACAGAAGGCTGGCACCAGATAAATTCCTTATCTTTTCGAAACCAGGTGAGTTGTCGCCGGGCATATCGACGGGTGTTGGTCTTTATTTTTTCGATGGCAACCTCCAGAGAAATGCTTCCATCAAAGAAATCAAATAATTCTTTGTAACCCACAGTATTCAGTGCATTCAGATGCCGAAGTGAATAAAAATGGCGTGCTTCGTCCACTAATCCATCGGCAATCATTTGATCAACACGGGCATTGATGCGATTGTGCAACTCAGCCCGGGGAAGATCCAATCCAATTTTTATGGTATTGAAATTTCTGGGCACTGGATTACTTTTCCGGAATGAAGAAAATGGAGCACCAGTTCCCATGCACACTTCAAGTGCGCGCAAAATACGATTGGGGTTGGCCAGGTCTACTGTAGAATAATAATCTGGATCTAGCTTCCTGAGCAACTGACGTATAGAAGCAATTCCTTCATTTTCAAATTGTTCACGCAATTGCTGCCGGATTCGCGGATCGCTATCGGGCAAAGAATCCATACCGGCATAAACTGCCTGCAGGTATAACCCTGACCCACCAGTAAGAACAACACAAGGGTTCTTTTTAAAAAGAACGGAGAGCAGGTCCAATACTTCAGCCTCATACTTCGAAACATCATAAGGATCCTCAAGAGATAACTGCCCTACAAAATGATGTTTTACCGCCCGTAACTGATCATCTGTTGGAGCGGCAGTCCCAATGCTAAGTTCACGGTAAAACTGTCTGGAATCAGCCGAAACAATATCGCATTGTAAATGCCTTGCCACCTCAATGGCAACAGAAGTTTTTCCTACAGCTGTAGGACCGGTAAGTACAATCAATAAAGGTGCCTGGGGCATCAAGGTTCAGATTCAAACAAAGGGATATCTGGTTCATCCTCATCATTGTCCATGATATCGTCAAATTCATTGAGCAACGCGATGTTATCATCATCGACATCAATAGAATCAATAAAAGGCAGAGGAACAGCAGTAACAAACTTTCCGGTACTTTTAATACAAACAGGGTATGTCGCGGCTTTGTCAGCATCAACAATTTTCATCAATTCTACAAAAAATGATTTTGGATTCAAAAAATCATATTCATACAACAGCCGCTGGTGTGGATCATCAATTATCTCTTTAATCTTCACTTTATCCATTTCACAAACCGGAATGCGATTTTTGCGTGGAGTCCTGCGATCGTCATCCTCGTCCACTTCTTGTTGAGATTCTTCAAGCATATTGATAAGCGTAATTTCCTTTTTCTTACGCCAGTTGCGGTCACACACAAAAAATGAGGCAAGCTCATTTCCAGGAAGTTCAACAGACTCTCTGATCAGGTTATGAAAATCAAGGAATGTTTGTGAGGATAGAATATCAAAATCCCGGAGGAAATCTTCCTGATCATCATTTAACATTCTGAATCTATATGCGTGCATGCTATTGATTTATTTAATATTGATTTGGTAGGGTAAAAATACGTTGAACTTTTGAAAATTCCAAAAAATATTATAGCATCAGGATACAGGTTTTAGTCCCAATCGTTTACCTTCATCCAGCATGAACTGAAAGGCCATTTCGTAATTATTGTCAATAGCCCCATCCAGGATTGCTTCCCGAATGGCCATTTTGATAACCCCCACTTCCTTCCCGGGACCAAGCGAAAACGTTTTCATGATTGTTTCGCCGGTAATAGGGGGCTGCCAATTGCGAATACGGTCTTTTTCTTCAATTTCAACTATCTTTTCACGAACTTTTGCAAAGTTATGAAGGAATCTTTGAACTTTTTCACGATTCTTTGAAGTTATGTCTGCTTCACAAAGGGTCATTAAATCATCTATATCGTCACCGGCCTCAAAAAGCAGGCGCCTAACTGCTGAATCAGACACCTCTTCATCCGAAAGAGCAATCGGCCGAAGGTGCAACAATACTAATTTCTGCACATACTTCATCTTTTCGTTTTGCGGCAAGCGAAGCATCCTGAATACTTGTGGCACCATTCTGGCGCCTTTTACCTCGTGGCCATGAAAAGTCCATCCAAGTTCTTTCGAGAACCTGCGGGTTGCCGGTTTCCCGATATCGTGGAGCACAGCAGCCCACCGCAGCCATATATTGTCAGTGTTAGGCACAATGCGGTCAAGTACTTCCAGTGTATGGTAAAAATTGTCCTTATGCCCAACACCTTCCATAGTTTCAGCACCTTTGAGCGCAATAAACTGTGGAAATATCAAATCCAGTAACTTACATTTATCAAGCAGAAGAAAGCCGATGGATGGTTTTGAGGACATCAGGATTTTGTTCAGTTCTTCACTGATACGTTCTCCCGAAATGATTGAAATACGTGAAGCATTGCGCTGAATGGCCTCTATGGTTTCAGGTTGTATTTCAAATGACAGTTGAGAGGCAAACCTTATGGCACGCATCATGCGCAGTGGATCATCCGAGAAAGTAATATCAGGGCTCAGTGGTGTGCGGATAATGCCTGCTCTTAAGTCTTCAAGCCCACTAAATGGATCAAGTAAATCTCCAAAATTTTCCTTATTTAAGCTGATTGCCAATGCGTTGATGGTGAAATCTCTACGATTCTGATCGTCTTCCAGTGAACCTGTTTCTACATCAGGTTTACGTGATTCCGGATGATAGGATTCCCTGCGGGCTCCGACAAACTCAAGTTGCAGATCTTCGAAATGAAGCATGGCTGTTCCAAAGTTTCTGAAAATACTGATATGGTGGTGACCTTTTAATCTGGAAGCCAAAGCCTCAGCCAGCTTAATACCATCACCTACAGTAACAAAATCAATATCTTTGGAAACCCTTTCAAGAAAGATATCCCGAACGTAACCACCTATAACATACACCGGCAATCCAATTGTTTGGGCTGCATCAGCTACCAGTTGAAAAACAGGATGGGTTAATTTTGATTTAAGATTCATAGGCTTCATGATGCAGCAAAATTACAAAAACTAGTCGGTTTATCTATAGTCGTTTGATTGGTTATCATTGATTCGTTTTAGTCGCGTGGTTCGCAACTGTGGCGCAAGTCGCCCTTCCCTTGCTTTAACGTTTTCGCTACCTTTGCCCACTTCAGAATAAAATAGTATGTATTACACTCATCTCTTTTTCGATCTTGACGGTACCTTAACCGATTCAAAACAAGGTATTTTTAATTCTGCGCTATATGCAGCGGACAAATTAGGAATTCCAGCCGATAAGCGCCCGGCTGATATGATGCCCTTTATAGGTCCTCCGTTACGTGAATCGTTTAAATTGGTTTTTAATATTGATGATAAAACGGCCGAACTGGCAACCACTTATTACCGGGAGTATTATGGAAAAGAAGGCATGTACCAGTATTCAATCTATGACGGAATACCTGAAGTATTAGAAACCCTGGCCACTTTGGGATACAATATAAGTGTGGTTACCTCAAAAGCGGAGTTTTTCGCAAAGCAAATCATCAGCAAGTCCCCATTGAAATCATTTATCACCAATATCTCGGGTTGTGAATTGAATGGTAATCGCAGCGAAAAAGAAGTCCTCATTCCATACAATGCAAATAAACTAAAAGTCCCGTTGAGTAAGAAAATACTTATGATTGGCGACCGTTTGCACGACATCCGTGGTGCGCGTTCGGCGGGCATTTCTTCCGCAGGTGTACTTTATGGATTTGGCAGCCTACAGGAAATTACTACCTGGAACCCTGACCTTATTATTCCGTCAGCCAACCTACTGGCACAGATAATACATAGCTATAATGCAAGTTGACAGGCTATTGGCATAAAATTCCGAAAACAAAATATAAAATTATCATTCTATCGATAATCTGCTAATTTTGCGTCCTTGGTTTTCTAATCTGAAATTAAAAAAAACCGGAGATCGAATCAGGGATTATTCCAGAAACACCCAATTAACCCACCAAATAACTTTAAAATGAAGAAAATTTTTACGATTCTGCTATCGTTTTTAGCCCTTGCCGTCATGGCAAACCCGGTTGACAAGCGCACCGCCGAACTTGTTGCAGTGCACTATTATTCTCACTATGCACCTTCAGCCATCACTGATTATACTATCAGTAATAGCTTTAGCCAAAACAGTGAAGGTACTGTAACCTTCTATGTTATTAATTTTGTATCTGGTGGATTTGTGATGGTTGCCGCTGATGATGCTTCGATTCCGGTTATAGGGTATTCCCATGAGGGAGCTTTTGATGCAGAAGCCATCAACCCATCGGCCAAAGCATGGTTTGATAATTACAACAGTCAATTGATTGAAATCAAAGCATCCAGACTAGACAATTCATTCACCCGTCATTTGTGGGATGATATTCTTAACCAAAACATGACGCGCGAAACAATGGATGTAGAGCCCTTGCTCACTACCAATTGGGATCAGGGCTGCTATTACAATGCCCTTTGTCCCGAGGAATCCGGTGCAGGCTATGGATCCTGCGGCAGAGCCTGGACAGGTTGCGTTGCCACATCCATGGCCGTTCTGATGAAGTATCACAACTGGCCTGCAAGTGGCATAGGAACGCATAGTTACATGCATACAACCTATGGCATACAAAGCGCCGACTTTGCTTCCACAACCTACAATTACGCTGCCATGCCAAATGTGGTCAATTCAGCCAACCCTTCCGTTGCCACGCTCATGTATCATGCAGGGGTTTCGGTAAACATGCAATATGATGCTTCAGGTTCAGGTGCTTTTAGCGAAGATGTACCTTTTGCGCTCGTAAACTACTTCAAATTTGCCTCCACCACCGAATTGAAAGCTAAAGCAGATTATCCGGTAATGGAAGATTGGTATGCTCTGCTCCGTGCAGATCTTGATGCCGCACGTCCTGTATATTATGCCGGTTCGAGTGCTGCAAGCGGTGGCCATGCATGGATATGCGATGGCTACAGGCTCAGCGACAATAAATTTCATTTTAACTGGGGTTGGTCAGGTTCAAACAATGGCTATTATGCCATAGGATCACTTAATCCGGGAGGAATTAACTTTAACGACGAAAACCGCGCTATAGTTGGCATTCAACCAGGCGATAATCCGGCAAGCTGGATTATACAAAACAGTGGTCTTACTGCTGCTTCACGCGGAATAAACTACATTGATATTGTTGACAGCAACATTGCCTGGGCAACCGCTTATGATGGTGACGGTAGCGCAAGTACCATCAATGAATTTACCAGAACCACCGATGGAGGCTCAACATGGGTTCCGGGCGATGTGCTTGGTGGCACCACCTATGGCATTGGCAACATCAGTGCTATTGATGAAAATATTGCTTTCGTATCACTCTATAATGGTGCAACTGCCCAAAACAATACTTGTGGAATTTATAAAACGACTGATGGTGGTGTTAACTGGGTATTACTTCCCGGTGCATTACAGGGCTCGGCTTCATTTGCCAACAATGTCCACTTTTGGAATGAACTGGAAGGCATGTGCCATGGCGATGTAAAAGACGGCTATTTTGAAATTTACACCACCGTTAATGGTGGTTCGACCTGGCAAAGGGTACCTCAGACAAATATCACCAATGGCACTCCAATAACCGGTGAGGGTGGATGGACTTCTGTAATTGATATTACGGGTAACACGGTAATGTTTGGCACAAACAAAGGCCGTTTATTTATTTCTGATGATAAAGGAATGCATTGGAGAGCTTCAGTAACAGGAATTACGCCAGTAGATAATGGAGGTATAAATGCCATTGCATTTAAAGATGCCATGCACGGTTTGGTGGCGCAGACTATAGCCCCTGTTCAGGTATTTCGCACAAGCAACGGTGGCCAGACCTGGGAAGCTGTCACGCCTTCGGGATCCTTTCTTACCAATGATCTGATGTATGTCCCCGGAACTGAAAATACATATGTTTCAACAGGTGCTGCAACCGGCGAAACCGGCATTTCCTACAGTAATGATGGAGGCAATACCTGGACCATGTTTGGCGGAACAAGCAGTAAACAATTTCTTGCAGGGAAATTTCTCAACAATACCACAGGCTTTGTTGGTGGATTTAATGAAAATCAATACAACAGTGGAATGTACCGCATGATGGGTGAACTTGGAGTAGTATCAAGCGACCCTGAGATTACCGTAACCCCTGAAAGTATCAGTGCTACAGTAGAAGCCGGAGAGGTTATTTCCAACCCACTTTCCATCTCAAACGCAGGAAATGAAAGCCTTACCTGGAGCATAGTAATTGATCCCGGAACAGCCACATGGCTGAGTGTAAATCAGGCTTCCGGAACAACAACAGCTGGCGCTTCCACAGAACTCACTGTTGAGATGGATGCAACAGAACTTACTACCGGAATCTACAATGCAACTTTAGTAATCAACAACAACAGCGGGGCAAATCCTGTGGTTAATGTGCCGGTGCAACTTACCGTTGAAGCGGGAAGCACGCCTTATGATATCCTTGATTTTGAAGCCCTTACTGACTTTTCGTTAACCTTTGGCAATTGGACCGGCCTTGATGTAGACGGTGGTGCAACTTACCCCATACAAGATGTTACCTTCCCCCACTCTGGCGAGCCAATGTCGTTCATTACCTTTAACCCGGCCCTGACTACACCACCACTAACCGGAATGACCGCACACGGCGGTGATCGCCTGGGAGCATGCTTTGCCTCTACACCGCCAACTGTCAACAACGATTACATGATTTCCCCTAAAATTACCCTGGGCGAAAATCCTGTACTTGGCTTTTGGGTTAAATCCTATACCGACCAATATGGGCTGGAAACATACAACATCGGGGTTTCAACCACCGATATGAACCCGGCCAGTTTTGCAACCATCGCCGGACCAATCGATGCTCCTGCTGATGCCTGGACATTTGTTACCTACGACCTCTCTGACTATGAAGGACAGGAAACCTATGTTGCTATTCAGTGTGTTTCAAACGACCGATTTATCTTTCTGATTGACGATGTTGAAATCACTTTCATTTCGGGCATTGAAAAACCAGAAACCGGAACATTCAACATATATCCAAACCCGGCAAGTGATATTTTGAATGTTGTTGGTGATTGCCACATGGAGATGATCCGATTAATTAACCTTTCAGGACAAGTAGTATTTGAATCAGCAGTTAAAGGAAATGATTATTCCATTGAAACCAAGGGTATGCCATCAGGCTTTTATCTGTTAAACATTACCACAGAAAGGGGTACGACAACCCGAAAAATCAGCATCAGATAGACTTAGACAATAGTGTACTTTTTAAACTGCCTCGCACCGGGGCAGTTTTTTTTTTCGAAGTTGAGTAAGGGTAAAACGCAAGTTGATTGTCTTAAGGATAAGTATTTCCTGAATGACATTTTTTTATTTGTCAGTTTAGGATAACCTTCCCACCCAATCCCTGATTAAATGGCTGTTTCCTTCCCTGAGGCAGCCATTTTTATATTACTCAAAACTTACATCCTTTCCGGGACTTCAATTCCGAGCAATGCCATGCCATTTTTAATCACACTGGAAGTTAATCGGGAAATATTGAGCCGCAAGCTACGTTTTGCCGGGTCTTCTTCTTTAAGGATACTCAATTCATGGTAGAAGGTATTGTATTCACGGGCCAGTTCAAACAAGTAATTCGCCATAATGGATGGACTATAATCCGCTGCAGCCTGCTTTACCGTAGCGGGAAATTCGTAAAGAGAAAGGATCAGGTCCGATTCTTTGGGATGTATATCACTGACCAATTGCACCTTGGAATCATTCAAATCCAATACTGCCTTGCGAAGTACTGATTTTATTCTGGCATAAGTATATTGAATGAAAGGGCCGGTATTACCATTAAAATCAATACTTTCGGCAGGATTGAACAGCATATTCTTTTTGGGATCAACCTTCAGGATAAAATATTTAAGTGCTCCCAAACCAACCATCCGGTACAACTCCATAGCTTCCGCTGAATCAAGATCCGCAATCTTCCCCAGTTCTTCGGTCATAGTGCGGGCAGTGGCAATCATTCCATCCATCAGGTCATCAGCATCCACCACAGTACCTTCACGTGATTTCATTTTTCCTTCGGGCAATTCAACCATGCCATAGGACAGGTGATAAATATGATCAGCCCACGGACGGCCTAACTTCTGAAGAATAAGTTTCAATACATCAAAATGATAATTCTGCTCATTTCCAACCACATATACAAGGCTCTCGGGAGCAAAATCATTTGCCCTCAACTGAGCAGTGCCCAGGTCCTGTGTCATATATACCGAAGTCCCATCGCTTCGCAATAACAGTTTTTCATCCAGACCTTCGGCAGCTAAATCAATCCAGACTGAATTATCTTCCTTTCGGAACAGCAAACCTTTCTGCAGGCCCTCCTCCACTATCTCTTTTCCAAGAAGATAGGTCTGGGACTCATAATAAATCTTATCAAAGTCAACGCCCAACCGCCTGTAGGTGACATCAAATCCCTCATACACCCACCCATTCATGGTTTGCCACAATGATAAAGTTTCTTCATCACGGGCTTCCCATTTCAGCAGCATTTCTCTGGCCTGAAGCATTAACGTTGAGGCTCCGGCGGCCTCATCATCGGTCTTCCCTGAAGCCTTCAACGCCTGAAGCTCAGATTTATATAACTTATCAAAAAGAACATAATAATCGCCCACCAGTTTGTCACCCTTTTTACCAGTAGATTCAGGGGTTTCATTTTTACCGGACAGTTTCCAGGCCAGCATGGATTTGCAGATATGTATACCACGATCGTTGACCAGGTTCACCTTCTTTACATTTTTACCACTGGCTTTAAGCAGTTCAGCAACTGAATAACCCAGCAGATTGTTACGAATATGACCCAGGTGCAAAGGTTTGTTGGTATTTGGCGAACTGTATTCCACCACCACAGGATCTCCTGACTGAACAGGGCTCAGTCCAAATACTGCATCAGAAAAATTCTCTTCAACAAACGCTTCCCAAAACGATTTAGCAATCCTCAGGTTCAGGTATCCTTTCACTACACCAAAACTTTCGACCTGGGGAAGTATTCTTAACATTTCATCGCCAATCAGACGAGCTGTTTCTTCGGGAGATTTCCTGGAAATTTTAAGCAGGGGAAAAACAACCAGAGAGTAGTCCCCCTGATTTCTAAACGCAGGAATGGTCCTTTGCACAACGAGTTGCGCAGGTGGAACTTTTACTCCAAATATTTTGGTTACGGCATTTACAGCGGCAGATGAAATCAAGTCAACAATCATAACGGCATCAAAAATTTTAAACCCTGCAAAAGTAAGTTATTTTTAAACATTACATATTAAGGTTTATTCAATTGGATATCTGTACGTTAACCTATTAAAGCATGAATTACAACCAAAATTTCTGATGATTTGGTTAAAAAAAATAAAAACATGTTTTGTTGGCAATAATCTTAAACCTTTATATTTGCAACAGTTTTTTTGCGGCTGGTTGCCGGAAATGGATCTCAAAGCAGGCGCCCGCCTGCCCGGGCCCGTAAAAGAGCTGAAATAAGCTATGACAGCAAATATTTCACTCAATAACAAATTAAAAACCAGTACCAATGAAAAAAAACGTAATTATCATCGGAGCCGCCGGAAGGGACTTCCACAATTTCAACACTTATTTTCGAGGAAATGCTGATTACAATGTAGTTGCATTCACTGCTGCACAGATTCCTGATATTGATGGCCGCAAATACCCAAAGGAACTTGCCGGCGAAGATTTGTACCCTGCAGGAATTCCGATTTTTGCTGAGGCAGACCTACCAAAACTCATCAAGGATCTAAAAGTTGATGACTGTGTATTCTCATACAGTGATGTACCTTATCCCAGAGTTATGAACATTAGTGCCATTGTAAATACGGCAGGCGCTAATTTCATGTTATTGGGACCCAGAGATACTATGGTTGCCAGCACCAAACCTCTGATTGCAGTTGGAGCAACCCGCACCGGTTGTGGCAAAAGCCAGACAAGCCGTCGGATCATTGAAATTCTGATGGAGAAAGGCCTCAAAGTTGTTGCCATTCGCCATCCAATGCCCTATGGTGATTTGAATGCACAAAAAGTTCAACGTTTTGCTACTGTTGCCGACCTTAAAAAACATGAATGTACCATTGAAGAAATGGAAGAATACGAACCACACGTTGTTCGTGGTAATGTGATTTATGCCGGAGTGGATTATGAAGCGATCCTGCGCGATGCTGAAAAAGACCCCGACGGTTGTGATGTTATACTGTGGGATGGTGGAAACAATGACTTTCCTTTTTACAAACCCGACCTTATGATTGGTGTGGCCGATCCTTTGCGCCCAGGCGCAGAAGTCAGTTACTATCCCGGCGAAGTAGTTGCCCGTATGTCAGATGTTATTGTCATCAATAAGATTGACTCTGCCGGACTGGATGAAATAAACATTGTTCGCAACAATCTGGCGAAAATCAATCCTAAAGCCATTATTGTGGATGCTGCTTCACCACTAACCGTTGACAAACCAGAGCTTATCCGCGGTAAACGTGTACTAGTGGTTGAAGATGGTCCAACCCTTACCCACGGAGAGATGAAAATAGGCGCAGGCGTAGTTGCGGCCCTCAAATACGGCGCTGGCGAACTGGTTGATCCACGCCCTTTCACCGTTGGAAAACTCAGCGAAACCTTCCGCATTTATCCAAACATAGGCACCTTGCTTCCTGCAATGGGCTATGGTGATGAGCAAGTTCGCGACCTTGAGAAAACAATTGAAAATACAGATTGTGATGCAGTGGTAATTGCTACTCCTATTGATCTGAGCAGAATTGTTAAAATAAACAAGCCGACTGTTAAAGTTGGCTACGACCTTCAGGAAATCGGGACGCCAAACCTTACCGGCATTCTCGATGATTTTGTTAAAAAACACAATCTCAAAAAGTAATTTTTCAAGCCCCTGTTTCAGGGGCTTTTTTTTTACCAGTTATCAACAATACGACCCTTAAAATTCAGGGATAATTAATTTTGTAAAATAAGAACCAAAAACCCGACACGAAAAAATGAAAAACCGGAGCTTAGTATCCATCACAGATTACACTAAAGACGAGTACATTAAAATTCTCGATCTGGCCGAAACTTTCGAGCAGCAACCCACACAAAAAATCCTTGAGGATTATGTGGTCGCCACACTATTTTTCGAACCATCTACCCGAACACGCCTGAGTTTTGAAAGTGCGGCCTCGAGGCTTGGGGCAAAAGTTATTGGCTTTTCTGATGCGACCAATTCCAGTGTATCAAAGGGCGAATCACTCAAGGACACCATACTTACTGTGGCCAATTACAGTGACATCATTGTCATGCGTCATCCCCGCGAAGGCAGTGCACGTTTTGCCAGCGAAGTTTCGGGTGTACCTATTATAAATGCAGGTGATGGTGGCAACCAACATCCCACACAGTGCCTGCTCGATCTATATTCTATTCGTAAAACCCAGGGTAGACTAGATGGCCTGAATGTTGCCTTCGTGGGCGACTTGAAATATGGACGTACTGTTCATTCTAACGTAATGGCTTTGTGCAATTTCAATACCACTTTTCACCTGGTATCGCCCATTGAACTTAAACTACCCAGTTATGTCAAAATGCACATTAAAAACAGCAACCTTAAGTATCATCAGTACACCGACCTGTCAGAAGTAATGAAAGTGGCTGATATCGTTTATATGACGCGCATTCAAAAGGAGAGGTTTTCTGATCCCATTGAATATGAGAAAGTAAAAAATGCCTACATTCTCACTGCTGAGATGATGGAAGGTTGCAAAGACAATATGCGCGTGCTGCATCCGCTTCCAAGGGTAAATGAAATTACCGAAGATGTGGACACCACCCCACAGGCCTACTATTTTCAACAAGCATTGAATGGCGTTTATGTTCGCCAGGCACTGCTTGCTGCAATTTTGGGAGTAAAATAATTCAAAAACCATAAGCGCTGATCAAAAAAAAATGGAAAACGAAAATATTAGAAAAGAGCTGGTGGTTTCAGCCATCGAAAATGGAACCGTAATTGACCATATACCAGCACGGGTAGTATTCAGGGTTGCCCGAATCCTGAACCTTGAATCGGTTGAGACCCAGGTAACCATAGGCTTCAACCTGGTAAGCCGCAAATACGGAAAAAAGGGCATAATCAAGGTAAGCAACAAGTTCTTCAAAACCGAGGACATTGACAAAATCGCCCTGATTGCACCTTCAGCAACCCTTATTATCATTAAGAACTATAAAGTGGTTGAAAAACGACAGGTTGAAATTCCCGATGAAATTCATAAATTTGTGAAATGTGTCAACCCTAACTGTATTACCAACAATCAGCAGGTTGCCACCCGATTCAGGGTAATCAACAAGGAAGATTTGAAACTTCAGTGTCATTACTGTGAAAAAATTACCGGAAAAAACAATATGGACGTTCATTAAACTTCCGTATAAAAGGCGAAACCCGTCCTCCGGATGTAACCGGATGACGGGTTTTCTTTTACAAACAATGATGACCATTTTCAGCTTCAATACCAAATCCTTAAATACCAGCATATTATGAAAAGATTATTCTTACTGACGTACTTTGGCTTTGCCACAATTACAACGATTGCACAACAGCCCGAAAAAGGTAAATTCATTGTTTATGAGCCGGGCTATTATCAAAATACGATACTAAAAGGGGTTGAACAGTTTAATGCTATCAAGGAATCGGTTGCCCCACAGGCCACCTTCAAGCTGGACGCTACCGGTCTTTTTATTCCTGATAACAAAACGGAATTCAACACTTTATGGCATAATCAGCCAGTTTCACAAGGCAATACCAACACCTGCTGGGCCTTTTCTGCAATTTCAATGCTGGAATCAGAGATTTACAGGCTGTCGCGTCAGGAAATCAAACTTTCAGAAATGTATATTGCTTATTATGAATACCTTGAACGTGCAAAACTCTTCGTACAAACACGTGGGAACATATACATTGGGGAAGGTTCTGAAATGAATGCCGTGATTAAAAACATGAAAAAATACGGCATTCTCCCCTACACTGCTTATTCAGGCCTTAAATCGGAGCAGGAATTTCATTCGCATGACATCATGTTCGAAGAAGTAAAAGCCTATCTTCAAGGCGTTAAAAAAGCCAATGCATGGGACGAAACCACCGTTATATCGACCGTCAAAAGCATTCTCGACCATTACATCGGCACACCGCCCTCAACAGTATCGGTTAACGGAAAAACCTACACACCCCAACAATACCTGAAGGAAGTAGCCCGCTTAAATCCAGAGGATTATATTGATGTCCTTTCCATCATGCAGCAACCTTACTGGAAGCAGGTTGAATTTGAGGTACCCGACAACTGGTGGTGCGATAAAAGTTATTACAACATTCCTTTGGCTGATTACATGAAAATCCTTAAAAAAGCGCTGAATCAGGGACTAACCGTCGCACTTGCCGGTGATGTTTCGGAGGCCGGCTTTCTTTCAAGAGAGGCCAATGCTGCCCTGGTGCCCGGTTTTGATATTCCTTCGGCTGCCATTGATGAAAACGCAAGACAGTTTCGTTTCAGTAATGAAACCACTACTGACGATCACGGTATGCATGTGGTTGGTTATAAGGAATATGCGGGGACTACCTGGTTCCTTCTCAAGGATTCGGGTGCAGGATCACGCACCGGTGGGAAGGAAATAAACAAGAATTTTGGTTACTATTTCTTCCATGAAGATTATGTAAAATTAAAAATGATGAGCTATTTGGTTCACAAATCAGCCTTAATAGATTTGATGCCAAAATTCGCACAATAACCAATGCGCCCATTCGTTGGTAATATCACCGAAACAGGGCTAAGTTGAAAACAAAACTTTTCCAACAAAATATTAATCCTGATTTCTCACACGCACAATACGTACGTTCTATGCCAACGCATATTCAGAAGCTCATCAGTGAAGGTGAACACCAGCAACTTGACTTTAAGTTCGGGATAACCGACTCAAAGAAAATTGCCCGTTCACTGTCGGCCTTTGCCAATACCGATGGTGGAAGGTTGTTGTTAGGCGTGAAGGACAATGGCGCCATTGCAGGTGTGCGGACCGATGAAGAGTATTACATGATTGAAGCCGGAGCTCAACTTTATTGCAAACCCGAAGTATATTTCGAAATGAAGGAATGGACCGAAGCGCGGCGTACAGTAATGGAAATCATTGTCCCTCCAAGCCCTGACGCACCTCATTCCGCACCCGATAAGGAAGGGAAATACCGGATGTACGTCAGGGTGGGCGATCAGAACTTCCCGGCAAACGGCGTATTGCGTAAAGTCTGGAAAAAACGCAAAGACCCGAAGGGAGTATATATCGAATATACTTTGGTGGAACGAACCTTACTGGCATACCTGGAAGTACATCAACGAATAACGCTTTCGGCCTTCAAAAAAGTTTCGGGGTATTCACTTCCCCGTTGTGAGCATATCCTGGCCGATTTCATTGTGCTCGACATAATACGTATAAATTATTCCGAAGCCGGAACTTATTACACTTTAAACCCTGAATTCAGGTTTGAATAAATTCGTATATCATTTAAAATCAAACGCATATATAAAACAATGAAACGCATCGGACTTCTATCAGACACGCATGGGCACATTCCCAAGCAAGCCAGCACCTTTTTTGCCGAATGCAATGAAATATGGCATGCGGGGGACATAGGTAACCTTGAAGCCGCCATAGAACTTGCGGGAATCAAACCATTAAAAGCCGTTTACGGAAATATTGACGGACAGGAACTGCGCTCATTTTATCCACTATATCAGGATTTTTCCTGCGAGGGCGTCAAAGTTCTGATGATACACATTGGCGGGTATCCCGGGAAATACACCCCCGAAGCCAAACGCCTGATTGAAGAAATTCAGCCGAAATTGTTTATTACCGGTCATTCACACATATTAAAGGTTATGAATGACCCGAAATACAATTTATTGCACATTAATCCCGGTGCTGCCGGAAAATATGGATGGCATACCGTTTCAACCCTTATCAGATTTACGATTGAAGGGGAAGAAATTAAGGATTTGGAGATACAGGAAATACCTAAGCATGAACAGCTTATCTAAGCCGATCGGCAGCCCTTACCAATTTTTCATCCTTAATGATGCCCCTGTTGGCCAGGATAAGCATCAACAACGAAATCAAGGTAAAATAAATGCCTGCATCACCCGAATAATCAACTGCGGCAACAAGCGTGCGACCAATAAGAGGTGCAAAAACAAAGAAAATAAGACCCACCAGAATTACATTCATCAAAATGCCTAACTTGACAATCTTTGACTGGAAACGGCGGTTCTTAAATAAGAAAACAGCAACAAGTACCGTCAAAGCAATCAAACCATTGAATATACCAAGTGGAAGAATCATGTTATTGTTTACTGTTGCAGCGACATCCGCACTCTGATCGGCAATTTTAAGCATGTGTGTCAGGTAGTACTTATAATACACAAAATCAGAGGTGAAACTTGCAATAGGGAAAAAATAAATTGCAATAAGTGCGGCAAAAGCAACAGAGAGATAGACACTTTGAATACGTTGTAACATAATGTTTATATTTTTGTGCAAAGATAATCACTATAGACCAAAGATTAAAGACTAAAGACTATTTGACTAAATGACTAACGACTAAACCATGAAGCCCTGCACCTTCGTCAAAATCACCCTTCTGCTCCTCGCCTTGCTTTTTGCATTCAGTCTGTGGCAGCGACAGCCAGATATTGACGATGCCTGGATCGGAGAACATGCTTACTGGATGGCTGAAAAAGGTTATGTTAAGTCGGAGTTGATGCATGGTATTACCCAGCAACACATCCGGCATATAGTACACCACAAGTTCTTCACCCTATTGGGCGCTTCATTCGTGGGTATATTTGGGTTTTCATTATTTACACTCAAATCAGTAAGTCTGCTCGGCCTTATCGCCTTTTTATGGATATTCTATCTTTATCAGAAAAAAAATTCAAGCGATGGGGCATTGTGGGTTGGGCTGCTGTTGCTGGCATCTAATGCTTTTATCTTTCAGTACGCCTTTGTTTATCGTCCTGAAATGGTGGTAATGATGCTGGGATTTGTATCATTTATCGCGCTTGAACGTAGCATAAAAGACTCATATTCATATAAATGGCTCATTGTTAGTGGGTTGTTTGCAGGCTTAGCTGCAGCCACACATCTTAATGGATTAATTTACGTTTCGGCTGGAGGCCTATTGCTGCTGATTAAACGTAAACCGCTGCAGGCCATTATTTTAGGCCTTGCAGCCATTCCTACCTTCGCCATTTATTTTTATGACTTCACCCGGGAGTTCGGCATAAATTACTGGATATACCAGGTAAAAGATGCGCCGGCGCTGCACAATTCCGGCATGTTGCCCGACTGGCTCTGGCTGCTTGAAAAACCTTTCAGAGAGCAAATGCGCTTCTTCCACAGCCCCAAAGAAATTAGCCTGACTGTGCTCTTCCTCTTTTTATTGATTGCAGGTTTCAAAAAAATCAGACTTCAGCAAAAAGACCTGCTGATTTACCTTGGAATGCTAATCCTCTCACTTTCATCCATTACCGTGCATTCCACCTCAAAATACCTGATGCTTTACCTTCCGGTGATGATTGTATTTATGAGCCGGACATTCGCGTTATTGGTTTTTAATGACCATCAAAGCTTTAGCATGCACACTATTCATAAAAATAGCAGGTCATATTGGGCAATTGGATTGTTTGTTATCTATTTTTTCGTGCAGATGTTTTGGAATATAGACATTAGTGTTAAAAAATTTAATCCACAGAACAATCGCCGGTTTACTGAGAAATATTTTGGAAAGCAATCAGCAAAGCTCAACGTTTTAGCTCCTATGAATTTCATTTTCAATGAAATAACACATTACAACCGAATTCAGGGAGATTTGGGTTTCGCCGACTTACAAAAAACGGGAATGCCAATGCATGGCCGTTATCTTTTACATTATTCTGACAGCATTGGCCTTGATTATTTGATTGTTACCAATGAATACAAAACAAAGTTCGGAATAGACACCCTTAGCGAGCCCCAAAGAAATAAATCAGGATTTAAAACCGTTGAAATAAACAGCAATTTTGAAATTTTGAAAAATGAACACAGACTACCCTAAAATCAACGGAATCAAAAATCTGGTTTGGGACTTTAACGGAACCCTTCTGAATGACCTGAATCTATGCCTCCGTTCCATAAATGAATTGCTGCAAATTAGAAATCAGAAACAACTTACTGCTGCGGAATATCTTGAAATATTTACTTTTCCGGTGCAGGATTACTATAAACAAGCAGGCTTCAATTTCACCCAAGAACCTTATGAAAAGGTTGCTATAGAATTCACAGACCTGTATTATAAACATGTGAATGACTGTCCATTGCAGGAGAATGTACATGAATTATTATCCCGGGCACAAAGATCGGGTTACCGGCAGATAATTCTTTCGGCTATGGAAGTAACTGAACTCAGGAAATTAACCAAAAGCCTGAAAATTGATGATTATTTTGAACACATTCATGGCATCGACAATCATATGGCTGCCGGCAAAGCACATCTGGCCCATGAAGCCCTCAAAACTGCCGGATTTTCACCTGATGAAACCTGCCTTATCGGCGACACGCTGCATGATGCGGAAGTTGCTCATCAAACAGGTATGCATTGCATTTTAATCTGTAACGGACATCAGTCAAAGGAACGACTAAGCCAATCCGGAATACCTGTAATAGACAGGCTGGAAAGATTGGATCAACTTCTACATTTGGGATAAAAACCAACTTATTGCCGCCACATTCACCAATTTCGTAAATTTGCCCGACAACCCTGCAATTTCCAGACATGCCTGAACCGCTTATCCTTTTTATTCCACGTTGGTATCCTTCAAAAGAAGATCCAATGCTGGGTTTGTTTGTCCGGAAACATGCCCAGGCAGCCATCACAGCGGGATACAGGGTCATAGTAGCCTATGCTTTTGCTTCAAAGAACCTCAATCAGGACAAAGCTTACCATCTTAAAATCACAAAAAGGGTTGAACTTATTGAAGTTACCGTTTCCTATCGCCCATCAAAGGGAATTTCGGGAATGATTAAGCAAATAAAAGCCTGGCAAAAAGCTATAGATAAAGCCCAGCAACTCGAAGGAAACCCAGCCATTATTCATGCACATGTTCTGACCAGAACCGGCCTTCTGGCATTGTATTTCGGAAATAAGTACAAGGTTCCTTATCTTGTTACCGAGCATTGGTCGAGATATTACCCTGAAAACATGCAGTTTAAAGGAATAATCAGGCGAATGCTTACGCAATGTGTGCTAAACAAAGCACAAAAAATTACGGTGGTTTCTGAACGCCTGGCTGAAAGCATGAAAGACTGTGGACTTAAGTTCAATCCGGAAATTTTACCTAATGTAGTAGATACCAACCTTTTTACACCTATCTCCAAAATGATAACGACACATAAAAAGATTGTGAGCATTACCTGTTTTGAAGAGAAATCTAAAAACCTTTTTATGCTTATCGATGCTTTTAAGTTGTTGATTGCTGAAGTGTTGGATGTGCAACTGGTTTTGATAGGCGAAGGCACTGACCTTGAACTCACAAAAAAATATGTATCAGAAAGTGGATTAAAATCTTCAGAAGTTATTTTTACAGGAATGCTTGAAGGCGAAGTCCTGGCTGATCAGCTTAGAACAGCGGATTGTCTCGCACTCAGCAGCAATTACGAAACCTTTGCCATCGCAGTATTTGAATCCCTTGCCAGTGGAGTACCCGTAGTTGTAACAGATGTTGCAGACCTCTCGCTCCACATTCAAAGTTACATGGGTATGGTGGTTCCCACAAAAGATACCATATCATTTAAAGAAGCACTCCTTGACGTACTCTCCCATCCTGAAAAGTTTCGGCCGGAAGAAATGCGTAAATATGTACTCAATCATTTCAACACCGAAGCCATTGCCGGCCAGCTCAATCATTTGTATAAACCATTGTTACAACCGCAATCATGACAACTGAAAATGGGGAAAATAAACTAAGGTTTGCGGTTATGGCCAGGCAGGATGGCTTGCAGGAATGGCAAAAAGCGTGTTATCTTAGGTTGATAAATAGCGGTCTGGCAAAAAACGTTTTATGGATTATTGAAACTGAAACAATTGTAAGTCACAACTTTGCCAAAAGATTCATCCACTATCCCTGGCGAAAATTCCTTTTTCGGAAATACTATAAATTTTGCCTTAAGCCAGACGGATTCCACAAAACAACTCTACCCAAAATACAAGCCGGAATTCCCGAAATCCACTGTTCCACCATCCGCAAAGGAAAGTTCAGTGAATACTTCAGCGCAGTTGACCTGAAAACCATTCAATCTTATCAGCCTGATTTTATCCTTAAGTTTGGTTTTGGCATAATCAGGGGCGAAATACTCCAGGGCACAAAATATGGAGTTTGGTCATTTCATCATGGGGATGAGCAGAAATACCGGGGAGTCCCTGCCGGTTTTCACGAAATTATGCGAAATGACCCTAAAACAGCATCGATTTTGCAACGGCTTACCGAAACCCTGGATGGTGGGATAATTCTTCGCAAAGGTTATTTTAAAACCATAAACCACTCCTGGTCAGCCAACCTTAATCAGGCCTTCAATCTTTCGCTTGGCTGGCCAACCGATGTTTGCCGCGAAATTCTGAGTCAAAAAACCTTTCCTGCAGCAACGGAAGGTGTATCCACCCATGCTCCCGTTTATAAAGAGCCGGAAAATTTCAGCATGTTACTTTTTCTGATGAAGGTTTTATTCAATAAGGTCAGATTCCACCTTAATGAAATATTCCTGGCTGAAAACTGGCAGACCGGAGTGGTAAGAAACGGGACCAAAAATATTACAGAGGAGCAGAGCTACCGAATTGAACCCAAATCCGTTCACTGGCTTTCTGCGAACAAAAGAAACAGCTACCGGGCCGATAGTTTTGCCTTTGATCAAGGAGATCATCTACTTTTACTTTTTGAAAATTACAACTACCGCCAGCAGAAGGCTAACCTCATGGGTTGCACTTTTCATAAACAAAATCAAACCTTTGGCGAAGTAACAGAAAGCCTTAGCGAACCCTGGCACCTCTCCTACCCGTTTTTGTTCCAAAAGGATGATCAGATTTTATGTGTACCGGAATCGCTCTCACATGGCGCGGTTGAATTGTATCAACTCAACCCCGAAACACTAAAGCTCAATCATTTGCGAACGCTAATCCCTGACCTGGAGGCTGCAGATGGAACACTGGTGAATCATATGAACCGCTGGTACTTCTTTTTCACCCCTGCGCATGCCACCAACACAGAGTTACACATTTGGCATGCCGATTCTCTTGAAGAACCATTTGTCCCCCATGTGCTCAACCCGGTAAAATCGGATGTGAGCAGTGCCCGCCCGGCAGGCCCGTTTTTTACTCATCAGGGAAAACTATACCGGCCTGCCCAGGGCAACGCCCGCACCTATGGTGGCAAGGTAATCATCAATGAAATTAAAATCCTTTCCGAAGGGGAATTTCTCGAAGAGCGTGCAAACGTAATCATACCACCTCAGGGATATTCAGGCATTCACACCCTATCTTTTGCAGGAGATTTTCTGTTTTTCGATGTCAAAAAGTACCGTTTCTCACCTGCTTCATTCCAACATCAGGTACTTCGACGCTTGGGTGTTAAAAAAAACTGATTCAAACACAACGACAATGTTTTCAAGAATCCTGTCCACCACAGCCACACGTCTCATCATTGCCCTTACCAACCTGGGCATTGTAACGGTGGCTGCCCGGGCATTGGGTGCGGAAGGCATAGGCACAATATCACTTTTCATACTGGGCATAAGCATAATACAATTATTTTCAGCACTGGTTGGAGGCAGTGTACTGGTATATATGTCGGCCCGTTATCCAATAACACAACTCATTGCACCAGCCTGGATATGGACATTATTGATTTCAGCACTGGGAAGTACCTTACTGACCAATTTTGATCTCGCACCACCCGAATTCGCTATAGACTTGTTTTTCGTCGCTTTGCTGCAATCCCTGTTTTCCATCAATCAGAACATCCAGATTGGAAAGGAAAAAATCATGCAATATAATCTGGCTGCCGTTGCACAATCGCTGTTAATGCTGGCTTCGTTGCTGACACTACTCTCGCTTTCATCCAAACCTGATGTCAAAGATTACATAAACGCCCTTTACATTTCATTTGGGATTGCTTTTCTGATCAGTTTTACCGGAATTCAAAAATATTTCACCCGCATACAACCTTTCAACCGGTCAGTAATACGCGAAACCTTCAGGTTTGGCAGTTACGTGCAGGTAGCCGGCATTCTGCAACTGTTCAATTACCGGCTCAGTTATTACATTATTGAGAAATTTTTCGACCGTGCCACATTAGGCATTTTTTCCATTGGAGTGCAGATTTCAGAAAGTGTTTGGATCATATCAAAAAGTATCGCGCTGGTGCAGTATTCGAGAATTTCAAATTCAAAAGACGATGCTTACAACGTGAGAATCACCCTGGATTTCATCAAGTTCACCTCAGTTTTTACAATATTAATGCTCCTTGTGCTGATGCTACTTCCCGATGAACTATATGTTTTCATATTCAGGAATGATTTTCGAAACGTGGGACAGGTTATCTTAAGCCTTGCCCCGGGTATTTTCGCTGTAGCCATCTCACTCATGTTCAGTCATTATTTCTCGGGTAGCGGAAAACCCTGGCACAATACCGTTTCATCAGGAATTGGCCTCATTTTTACTGTCCTGATTGGGTTCACTCTTATCCCCGCAATGGGCATTATTGGAGCCGGCATTACCTCCTCACTGGCTTACCTGTCAGGGATGCTTTACCAATATATCGTATTTAAAAAGTCAACATCCACACCTTTTACCCATTTCATTCCCGGACGTAAAGACATTGGGAAAATCAGGCAACTTATAGAGGAATTCAAGGCATAAAATTGTCAGGAAAGCGATTTTGTTTTTAAAAGTCGGGATGTGCTTCAAATTTCATCAGATTTATATCATTCTTAATGTTATTAGATTCACCATCAGGGCTAAATCCCATCATTTTTAGTAATTTTACAACTTCAAACAAAGGGTAATGATTTTCAGGACATTGATTTTGGTAATTTTATCAGGGCTTGCAAGCAGTTTTGGCTGTTTACGGGCTCAGGAACTTACCATCTATCCCATTTCGGATCAATGTGCTGAAAGTGAAGAAGTTCAACTCTACGAGCTCCTTATGGAGTACCGCAGAGTAAATGGCCTGCCAGCCATCACCATGAGTAAATCACTCTCTTACGTTGCCCGGATTCATGCCAGAGATTTATCGGTTAACCGTCCCGATTTTGGTGGATGTAACCCACACAGCTGGTCGGAAAAAGGCCCATGGAAAGCCTGTTGTTACGCAAGGGATAATGCACGACTTGAATGTATGAATGGCAAACCAAAGGAATTAACTTCATACAAAGCAAAGGCCTGGGAAATTGTTTATGAAGGTGGTGAAAAAGCCCAGGCCACAGATGCCTTTGATCTATGGAAAGACATTGGTTTGACCCGTGATTACATTTTAAATACCGGCAAATGGATGAAAGGCTGGAAAGCTATCGGCATTGGTTTTTACGGAGATTATGCGTCGGTATGGTTTGGCGAAGGTGATGATCCTGAAAAAGAGTACCTCACCTGCGGACCGGAACCCAGGAGTCTCAACCAAACCCTCTCTGAAGTTAAACCAGAAGCAAAAGTCATATCTTCAAAAATCTCCGTTTTCCACATTATTGCTGGAAGCCTGAATAGTCTTGAGAAAGCCAATCAGGAAGTTGCCCGTTTACGGGCACAAGGATATCAGAATACAACCATTATTCCTTCGGGTCATAATTTCAGGGTATCTATTGCCTCTTTTCCCACCGAATCAGAAGCGCAGCAATCTTTAAATAAAACAAAGGAATCCCTCCCCGATGCGTGGTTACTAAAACCCGAATAAAAAAAGCCGGCCTTCCCCAAAAAAGATTTAAACACGCACCTGAAGATTTCAACAATCCCGGATAATATACATGGGTTTCAGCTATCTTTGCAACCCTATGGAAGAATTAGATTACGTCCCCAGCAGTCCGGGACAATATTCAGATGATACAGTAGTTACCCTCGATTGGAAAGAGCACATCAGGCTCCGACCGGGAATGTATATTGGAAAACTTGGAGACGGCTCGTCTCAGGATGATGGTATTTATGTACTCATCAAAGAAATTATCGATAACTCAATCGATGAATTTGTGATGGGTAACGGCCGAACCATTGAGGTAAGCATTAAAGATCAGCGTGTTACCATAAGGGATTACGGTCGTGGCATACCTTTGGGCAAGGTAATTGACTGTGTTTCAAAAATCAATACCGGAGCGAAATACGATTCAAAAGTTTTTAAAAAAGCCGTTGGACTGAATGGGGTGGGTTCCAAAGCAGTAAATGCCCTCTCGAGCCAGTTTACCACACAAAGTATCCGTGAAGGAAAAACTAAAATTGTTGACTTTGTGCGAGGTGCAATTGTGAATGACCATCCCGAAGAAGCGAGTAATCAGCGCAGTGGCACACTCATCAGCTTTGTACCAGATGAAGCAGTTTTCGGACATTATCATTTTATTTTTGAGTACATCGAGGAAATGCTTTGGAATTATGTTTTCCTGAACAATGGCCTTACTATCTGGTTCAATGGCACGCGAATGCAGGCCAAAAATGGTTTGCTGGACCTTCTGGAACGTAACAACAACGGCAATCCTATCATGTATCCCATCATTCAAATTAAGGATGAGGATTTTGAATGTGCTTTCACCCACAGTGCCCGCCAATATGGTGAGGAATATTACTCGTTTGTGAATGGACAGCACACCACGCAGGGCGGAACCCACCAATCGGCATTTCGTGAAGCCCTGGTGAAAACCATCCGCGATTTTTACAAGAAGGATTTTGATCCAGGCGACATCAAGCAGTCACTCATTGCCGCTGTGAGCATCAAAGTTTCGGAACCGGTGTTTGAATCACAAACAAAAACCAAACTTGGATCACAACTGATGGAGCCCGATGGGCAAAGCATCCGCAATTATATAGGTGATATTCTGAAAAAGCAACTCGACAACTTTCTTCATATGAACAATGAAGTGGCTGAGGGACTGCTACGAAAAATACTTCAAAGCGAAAAAGAGCGCAAAGAATACGCCAACATTAAGAAATTAGCCAAAGAAAGCGTTAAGAAAGTCAGCCTGCACAACAAAAAATTACGTGATTGCCGCATTCATTATAACAGCAATGATAACCGGCGATTGGAAACGACACTTTTCATCACCGAAGGTGACTCGGCCAGTGGTTCCATCACCAAATCGCGTGATGTGAATACCCAGGCTGTATTTAGCCTCAAAGGGAAGCCACTCAACAGTTACGGGCTTACCAAACGTGTGGTTTATGAAAATGACGAATTTAATTTATTGCAATCGGCCCTGAACATTGAAGAAGGCGTGGAGAACCTGCGTTACAATAATGTGGTGGTTGCCACCGATGCGGATGTGGACGGTATGCACATTCGCTTGCTTTTGCTTACTTTCTTTTTGCAATTTTACCCTGATGTCGTAAAGGCAGGACATTTATATATCCTTCAAACCCCGCTATTCAGGGTGCGGAATAAGAAAACAACCCTTTACTGCTATAGCGACGAAGAAAGGGTAAATGCCATTGCAAAACTCAATCCAAATCCTGAAATCACCCGATTCAAAGGGCTTGGTGAAATATCTCCGGATGAGTTCAAGCATTTTATTGGGGCATCTATGCGCCTGGATCCTGTAATTCTGCGAAAATCATCCGAGATTCCTGATATCCTGAGTTTTTACATGGGACGAAATACCCCAGACCGTCAGCAATTTATTGTTGACAACCTCAGACTGGAAGAAGATATTGTTGCCGAGGAAGCGAAGTAATCAGTAGAGCTTTTTAAAGGCTTTTCCCAGATTATCAATAATATCACCGGCAAGCAGGGCTTCATAACCAAGCCTTCGGGCTGCAATATCTCCGGCTTTTCCATGAACCCACATACCGATTATACAGGCATCCCTGGCCGGATACCCTGAAGACAAAAGCCCGAGGATTATGCCGGTAAGCACGTCGCCACTTCCGCCGGTGGCCATTCCGGGATTTCCTGTTGAATTAAAATAAAGGTTACCCCCGACAGTCGCTAATACCGAGTAGGCACCTTTCAGAATTACATTCAACTTGAACCGAATGGCAAATGCACGCAATAACTCCAAACGGTCGAAATGATTTTCTGTTTTGGAAGTTAGTCGCTCGAACTCTTTGAGATGTGGGGTAAGAATGCTTCCCGGGGGCAGGAAAGCCAGCCATGTTTTATTTTCGGCCAGCATGTTGATGGCATCCGCATCCAGCACCAGAGGAGCGGAAGATTGCTGGATTAAAAATTTGAAGGCAGCCTGCGTTTCGGAGGCCATTCCAATTCCGGGCCCCACTCCTATTGCATTATAAGCATCAAGACGGGGTAATGTACTGAAGCAATTATCCACAGCATCAATGCTCACCATGGCTTCCGGCACCGCTGTTTGCATGACAATGAAACCATCACCAGAAACATGGGTAGTGAGTAAACCCACCCCGGAACGGAGACAAGCCTTTGATGCCATAATGGCCGCTCCAAAACTTCCGGTTTTACCGGCAATAAGTAAAGCATGGCCGAAGTTACCTTTATGTGCAAATTTCGAACGTTTCCGATGAAGGCTTATACAATCCTGCTGTTCAATCAGCATTTTTTCACAATCTACATTGGAAATAAAATCCTCATGAAGGCCAATGTCAAGGAGTATCCATTTACCAACAAAGGTCTCATTTTCAGGAATAAAAAATGCGGCTTTGGGAAGTTGAAACGAAAGTGTATAATCAGCCCTGACAATCGGGCTTTTGAGATTAACCGGTTTGTCGGCAAATAGTCCGCCAGGCATGTCGATGGCAATGACCAGCGCGTTACTGCTATTGATTTGTTCAACAACCCCAGCAAGGAAACCCGATATCGGCCGGCTTAGTCCTGAGCCCAGCAATGCCTCAACAACAATGTCATCTTCTCCAAGTTCGATCTCGGGCTCCTGTTCATAAACTTCATTAATAATCAGGCCGGGCATATCGGCAAGGCGATTAAAATTTGCTTCAAAGTCAGGCGTTGATTCCTTGCTATACCGAACAATGTACAATTCTACCTTAAACCCCTGCCCATGAAGCAAACGCGCAACAACCAATCCATCCCCACCGTTGTTACCTGTGCCACAAACAACTTTGAACTGACGCTCAGTATCAGCCATTTTTTCGATCCAATGGAAACATGCATAAGCCGCACGTTCCATTAAGTCGAGCGAGCTTACAGGCTCATTGGCAACGGTATAAGCATCCGCTTCACGGATTTTTTCAACAGGAAGTATCTTTAAGGCACACATTTTTGTAAAATTTGATTTATGAGCGTCCAAAAAAATCAAACAGCTAAATGCCCGTAGTATTGAGATTTCCCAGACTCACCGTTACAATCTTTTGCTGGGTTTCATCGTCATTGTTCACCAGACTCAGGCTTACCTGCAAATGCAGGTTATAAATGTTAATATCACTCTCTTTTGCCGTTATTTTACCAATTTTGAGTATATCAGAATTGATAACACCTTCTTTACGATTTGGTTCCCGACCAAATATTTTATCGCTTGAAGTAGCCAGGGGAAGCGTGCTATAGTCACAGAATTCATAAATATGCGAAACATCGTCAATAGTAAGTACCTGCAGGTTTTCCACACCATCAATATTCACTGTAAACCAACGATGTACATGTTCGTCAATCAGGCAACGGTTCAGGCTATCGCGCGATAAAATCCGTGCATTGTTAATGATGGCGCGCCCGTAAAAATTATCATCATAATGATAAATTTTATCATACGTCAGGGCATATCGGGTACTTATGCCACCAATGATTTTGCGTAACCTGGGATAAAAATGAAAAGCGTTATAAATCCTCAATACCACAGCATAATTGCAGGCAAACAACAGTGAATGTAAAGGTGTATCAAATATCAGAAAGCCACCATCACCAGTGCTGATAAAGTTTTTTTCTATTCTTTCGCGGGTATAATCCTGGAATATAAAAGGGTGATTGTCAATACACAAATCAATGGTTGTGTTGAGCATCGTCTTGAACAGAAACGGAATAAGCATTTGCTCAAACTCACCGTAAGAACTATATTGGTAGATATCAAGCCCAAGTACAGACTTGCGGGAAACTGTTTCCAGTCCGAAGCTTTTCTCCAGCTCTGCACGCATGGCTGATTCATCAGGCACAACATTGGTTTTCTCAAAAATAACCCGGTGATCATGCTTTAGCAAAATTTCCCTTATGGCTTCATGCTCAATTGTTTTAAATTGCTTTTTCATCATAATTTTTTAAATATTGTTTACCCGAGAATAGATTGCAGTGTTTGCACAAGCCATTGTTTTTCAGCTCTGGTGCAGCGTTCCCCTATGCCAAAAGCTTCACCATTTGCTATAAAAGCCGGATAAACCCCTTTCCGGCTTATCCCGGTGATTGTCTTAAAGGTACCTTCCACCAGGGCAACCGAAGAAATATTCTTCAGGGGCAATTCCACATGTGCGGTCTCATTACCTTTTGACTTTCTGATCTGTAACACACCATTGGTTATTTCAACCGATTGCCGCTGCAGAAGCACTTTTATGACATTTACTAGCGTTATGATACCCAAAGCCCAAAAAGGCAGGGAAAGTAAACTCCAGGCAATTCCATATTGAAGCAGCATATAAGCCCAGGCAAAAATCAACATCAACCAGAAGACGATAAGAGAAAGTACTAAGGTTCCACGAACCGAAAATCCTTCCCGTGCAATCATCAACACAATTCGGTTTTGTTCATTGGTTATCAGCTTAATCCTTCGTGAAGGCATTGGATACTGAGTAAATACAAGATTAAATCTGGCCACGGCAGCATTTATCGTTTTATGGTGTATAAGAAACTCCAGAATTCTATCAAAAATACTCAAATTACCGCAACAGTAAAATAATTTGGAAGAAAAATAAGAAATGCCTTGAAGATGAGCCAGAATAATAAACCAACATTATCATTGTATAAGGTAATCATTCCCTACCTGAACCCAGACTCTTTTGCCAGATTTCCCAGGCCAGCTCAGCTTGTGTATGAAGCATTTTAAGCCCGTTTCGGACATTAGCGCCTCTTTCCTCACCTGCTTGTAAAAATCGGGTAAGTTCTGGATTATAAACCATATCAAAAAGCAGGTGCTGTTTGCCTATCCATTGCCAGGGGAGATCAGGAATCGATTCAACATCAGGATATGTGCCCACAGGCGTAGCATTGATAATCAATTGATGTGATCGGATGATTTCTTCATTCAACTGATTATAGGCCAGCTGACCTTCTTTGTTTGGATTCCGGCTTACGGTTATATGTTTCAACTGTTTTTCAGAGAGCACATATGACGCAGCCATAGCAGCCCCTCCGGTTCCCAATATCAGGGCGTTACCCTTGTAGTCAGGCGCAAAACCGGAAAGTTCTTTCTCAAATGCAGGCGCATCAGTATTCCAACCTATGATTTTTGCGCCATTTTCAGTCTTATTAAAACTAATGGTATTCACCGCGCCAATAGCAGCTGCCTCCTCCGACAAGGAATCCAGATACGGAACAATTGCCTTCTTGAACGGAATAGTAACATTCAAGCCCGAAATCGTCTGATTTGAAATAAGATTTAAAAATTCTGAAATATCAGAAAGCTCAAACAATTGATAATCAGCATCAATGGACTGATCCTCAAACTTCCTGGAAAAGTATTGCCTGGAAAAGGAATGAACGAGTTTTTTACCGATGAGCCCAAAATGCAGCATAACGGTGATTATTTATCTGAAGCGGCTTGTTTTTCGATGATCCAGATGCTGGCAATACCAAGAATCATAATAAGAATGGCCATAAAAAACTCAAGATTAAGTTGAGGAAGTATCATCATATATCTTTCCACAACGGGCTCCCCTTTTTTTATGATCGCATTGCCTGCTATATCCAGCATGTGAATGGCGCGTTTCCAGGGCCATATAATACCCAATGAGCCAAGAATAAATCCTGTGAGCAGGGCGATGGTCTGATCCCTGAATTTTTTAAAAATCCACGAAAGCAGGTAGGAAAAGCCCAGCAGCCCGAATACAGCACCAATAAATACCGGCAACAAAATATCAAACCTGAAGTTATTTATGGAATCTATGGCAACCAACTGATAATTTCCCATAAGAATAAGCACAAAGGAACCTGAAAGGCCTGGAAGTATCATACTGCAGACCGCAACCACGCCACATAAAATGAGATAAAAAAAGTTACTGTTTTCGGTAGCAGGATTCATAAACACCATAGCAATGGCAATCAACGTACCAACTGCGAAACTGGCAATGGCAGAAGTTGTCCATTTGGTAATGGTTTTACCCACAAAATAAACCGAAGCCAGAATAAGCCCGAAGAAATAAGACCATATGTAAACCGGGTAAGCGTGAAATAAAAAGTCAAAAATCCTTGCCAGCGATATAATGGCAAATCCCACACCTGCAAAGAGCACGACTAAAAATGCCAGATCAGTATGACGGGCGAATCCCTTGAAATCGCCTTTTAAAATCAGCTTAAAGGCAATAATATTGAAAGATTTAATGGCATTGATCAGGCGCTCGAAAATACCAACAATTAACGCAATTGTTCCTCCGGAAACACCGGGGATGATGTTTGCAGTTCCCATGGCAACACCTTTGAGAAACAGGCTAAAGTATTCTTTCATAAGCAAATAAGAGGGGATTTAGATAAGATTCTGGTATTAATATTTCTCCACGATGTCTAAAATCGTTGAATTGAGTTTCAGTTCGGGCGCATATTCAAACATGGTTTCAAGGCCTTCCTTGTCGATAACAAGAGCATCGGTTAGTGCCTCTGATCCTTCGCGGTCATTTCCCAGAAGAAAAAGGTAAGCAGCCTTGCGGTAATACAATGGGGCTTCCTCTCCCAATGCCAATATTGCCTGATCGATTATTTTAACGGCCTCTTCATAGTTATCCTGCTGCGCATATAAGCCTGAAAAATCAAGCCAGATTTCCACGTCCAGCACCGAAACACCAAGAGCAGTCTTATAGGATTTTTCAGCTTCCACAAAGAAACCTCCATGTTGCTGACACAAAGCAAGCGAAGCCAGGTAATCGGGATTGTCGGGATCAATTTCCAGCGCACGGCGAATAAAACGAAGAGCTGACTTGATGTGTCCCAGTTCTTCGTAGCATACACCCATCCCGAGCCATGCATCGGCAAGGTTTTCATCCATTACCACTGACTTCCTGAAGCTATCCAAAGCCTGGTCATACTCCTCAAGCTTTTCATAACACTCCCCGATATAATAATAGGTAAGTGCCTCCGGCTCCTCATATTCAAAAGTTTCGCGGTAAGCATTGATGGCATGATAATAATGTTGCATGCCGGCCAATGAGTTGGCCTTATTGAAATATGCTGATGAAAATGCCGGATCAATGGCAATGGCAAATTCAAACGCTTCGATTGCCTTCTCAAAAAGCTCCATCGCATTCAACGCAATGCCCAGATTGAACCATCCAAATTTTGAATAGGGATAAATATCCGTAAATTGAGTGAAATAATCGATACTCTCTTCCAGCTGGTTGGTAATTTCGTAGCAAAATGAGAGCTCAAAAATGATGGACTCGTTGTCGGGCTCAATTTCCAATACCTTTTTCAGATAAATGATGGCGTTGTTATAATCGCCCATATTTTCATATTCATAGGCAATACTCGAATAGATGCTGGCCAGATCTTCCTCCTCATTAATGGCTTTGTTGTATTCACGAATAGCATCATTATAACGCTTCATCTGGCTGTAAATGGCACCTTTGGTGATATAAATCTCACTGTTATTGGGCTCAATTTCCTCAACACGGGCCAACAGGTTGAGGGCTTTTTCAGCATTGTCAGAAGAAACCAGAACCTGCGCCTGACGAATGACAAAGCCAGAATGATCAGGATATTGCTCCAGCGCATAATCAATGGCTATATTACACTTCTCAAGCTCGCTGAGTGAAAGAAAATAATCAACGATATCCTCATACTCCTCCACATCAAAAAAGTAATGTTTCCCTTGGGAAATCATACTTTCAAAACGTGCAACGAGGCTGATGATGGATTCGTCTTCTTCGTTATGTTCAAAAAATTCGCTCATAGTTTACCTGATGCTGCATCTGCATTTATCAGTTGCAAAATTAGACATTTTTAGCGTGCAAAAATATTCACTCTCACATTTAAAAAATCAGGTGAATAAGCCAGTAAATAAGGTAATATTACAAAAACCATTGTGTGATCCGTGAAGTACTTTGGAAAAGTTATGGACAATAGGTTGTTGAAAAAAGAAATTAACCAAATGATGATCCATTTCCGGAAGAGTCTCTCTGTAAGAAACAAATAAATATCATTCAATTTATCAATGCATCAAAAATAAGAATCTGCTAAAAGCGCACCTTCCTCCCATTAACCCGGCAAATTCGTTTAAATTTGCATTTAAAATCCAGACATTATGACCCTAATACGAAGCATTTCAGGAATTCGCGGCACCATTGGTGGCCGCCCGGGCGATGGACTCAGCCCGCTTGATGTTGTAAAATATACCGCTGCTTACGCTACATTGATTGGTAAGCCCATAAATAATACCCTGGTAATAGGGCGCGATGCACGTGTTTCGGGCGAGATGGTAAGCCATCTGGTTGCTGCTACCCTTTGCGGAATGGGTTTTAATGTAATTGATCTGGGACTTTCAACCACGCCCACCGTGGAATTAGCTGTCACCGGACTTAAGGCTGCAGGTGGAATCATTCTCACTGCCAGTCACAATCCCTGGCAATGGAATGCCCTGAAATTACTGAATAATAAGGGTGAATTTCTGGATCAGGAAGCCGGCAATAAGATTTTAGAGATTGCCGAAAAGGAGAGTTTTATCTTTTGTGAGGTAGATAAAATCGGAAAAATCACCCGCGATGACACCTGGATTCAGAAACACATTGACCTGGTTTTGCAATTGCCCTATATTGATGTGGCAGCCATAAAAAATGCCAGATTCAGGGTGGCAATTGATGCGGTAAATTCAACAGGTGGAATTGCCATTCCTATGCTGCTGAGGGCTTTGGGTGTTGAAACAGTGCTTGAACTCTATTGCAAACCCAACGGAATTTTCCCTCACAACCCAGAACCGCTGCCTGAACATCTGGTGGATATTTCAAATTTAATGAAAAAGGAAAAAGCAGATGTTGGCTTTGTTGTTGACCCGGATGTAGACCGATTGGCCATTATTTGTGAGGATGGAAGCATGTTTGGCGAAGAATACACGCTGGTGGCCGTTGCAGATTACCTGCTTGGCCTGAAGAAAGGCAATACCGTTTCTAACCTTTCCTCCACACGTGCATTGAGGGACATTACTGAAAAAGCTGGTGGCACCTACCATTCGGCAGCCGTTGGCGAGGTAAACGTAGTTGCAAAAATGAAAGAAACCAACGCCGTAATTGGCGGAGAAGGCAATGGTGGAGTTATTCTGCCTGACCTTCATTACGGAAGGGATGCGCTGGTGGGCATCGCTTTGTTTTTATCACAACTGGCCCTTACCGGTCATTCCTGCACCTCGTTACGGAAGACTTTTCCAGAGTATTACATTTCAAAAAATAAAATCCAGCTCTCCGCATCTATGGATGTGGATCAGATTCTGATTGAGGTTGCCCAAAAATACAAAGAGCAACCCATCAACACCATTGACGGTGTTAAAATTGAATTTGGCAAGGAATGGGTTCACCTGCGAAAATCGAACACAGAACCCATCATACGGATTTATGCAGAAAGCAGTTCCAGTGAACAGGCCAATGGTGTGGCACTTAAAATAATGGAGGACATAAAAATCATTGCCGGACTGGACTGAAGCGGATTTCATTCATCCTCAACTATCAAACAATTGAGTTTATAAGAGATTTTGCGCCATAGAACATTTTTCTTCCGGCATTTGCTAATTGTTATAAAATCATGTAGGTTTGTAGCTCATAATCAGTCCGATTGCCAATCATTTCAATGAGCAATTATGCCCGCACGAAAGAAGAGCAGAAAAATCAGAAAGTTCAAAGCCGTTGAATTTAAACTCACGGTGCAACAAAAGAAACGCGTGGATGCTTTTTGTAAAAAGTATAAAACCACGCCTGTAACCATGTATAAAATTGCTATTCAGACTTTTCTCTCGAAAAACGGATACGGTACCTTACCCAAACAATCTACTCATGATATTTCGGCTAATCAGATGAGTATTTTTGATGTGGTTGAGGAGTCTTAAAGTAATTTTATTCCAATATCTATCTGCTGTAGGGCACCCGGTTTGTGATGGATTTTCCTAAGGTGATTTCATCGGCAAATTCAAGATCATCACCAATAGCCACACCTCGCGAAATCACTGAAACTTTTTTTACGCTATCGCCCATTCTTTTAACGATATAAAACCCTGTAGTATCGCCTTCAGTAGTAGCAGGCAGTGCCAGAATCACCTCATCAATCTGCTCATTATCAAACCTTTTAATCAAAGATTCTACCTGAATATCCCCGGGACCAACACCTTCCATAGGTGAAATGATACCACCAAGCACATGGTATAATCCCCTGAATTGCCCGGTATTTTCAATAGCCATAACGTCACGGATATCTTCAACCACGCAAATAATGGATGGATCCCGTTTAGGATCAGCACAAATCATGCAAATTTCACTATCCGATATATTGTGGCACTGGACGCAATATTTTACGCCGTTGCGTAAATTAATTAGCGCATTTCCCAACAGCCCGGCCCTTGAACTATCCTGCTTCAATAAATGAAGTGCCAGCCGTATGGCCGTCCGGCGACCAATTCCGGGCAATTTACCCAGCTCTATAACTGCTTCTTCAAGTAAACGTGACGAATATGTGTTCATATGTTTATTTTGTACTGGAGGCTAATGCCTTTTTTTAGTTACTTTTGGTGCAAAATTACAAACTTAATGTAATCCGGCACATCCTTTGTGCAATGCATTGTTTTTATAACCGTTACCCAATGAACCAAAAGTATTATCCATTTTTCTTATCCTTAATCTTAATTACTTCAATTAGCCTTAATGGAACTATTCAGGCCCAATCCCTCAATCAGCTTGATGCGAAAGGAATGAAACAGGGAGAATGGCGCAAAACCGATGCAAACGGAAGGCTGATTTACGAAGGGCATTTCAAGAACAACAAACCAACGGGAACGTTTACGTATTACGACTCCACAGCAAATGTAAAAGCCATCAGCCAATTTTCTGAACTGGGCACAAAGGCTCATGCAACCACTTTCAACCGGTACGGTAAAAAAGGCTCCGAAGGCAATTACATCAATGAAAAACGTGAAGGATTATGGCAGTTTTATAATGATGACGAGGTCCTCATCGCAGAAGAATTTTATGAAAACGGCATCGCTTCAGGCACCTGGAAAAATTATTACAGGAACGGAGCCTTGCTGGAGGAAACTAATTATAAGAACGGTAAAAAAGAGGGCTCCTGGAAACAATTCTTTGACGATGGCCCATTAAAACTTACCGCTACCTATGAAAATGGCAAATTGAAAGGACTTGCCACATTTTTCCATCCCAATGGAAGGGTGAAAATTTCGGGACCTTACAAAAACAATTTCAAAGATGGCGTGTGGATGTACATGAACGACAAGGGAGTAGCCGAAAAGAAAGAGATATGGTCTGATGGCATTCTTGTGGCCGAGGAATACTACGACAAAGCATTGGAACGTATGGTTAAGGAGGAGAAGTAAATGCTGGGGATTAAGCCCGGGAAGACAATGAGACGGAGTGTTTGTCTTGGGAGATTGAAGCGATAACCAAAAGTTGGCGAAGGGGTGGCTATATCAGCACGGGGAGACAAGCGGGGGCTTTTGACTAAAGCATTTCCTGACACATTCCATGCTATGCTAATCCCTATCGAAAAAATGTCATCCGACAATCTAAACCAGACGGAATAATCAAATTCGCGTAATTCTACACCTTTTCATTTTGCTGATAAGCAGGAGGAATGGTCGTAGTGTCTCCATTTCGGTTTGCCCGGTAATGTGGCGACATAATTTCAATACCACGCTGATTACAAACATCCTGAATACTTTGATGAAGTAAGGAGTAAATGGCCGGCAGGCGGTGCACATTCAGCACATAGGCATTGATCTGGTATGAAACGTAGAAATCGTCCAGACTGGTTTGAAGTACAAAAGGTTGTGGCTTTTTCTGAATCTCTGGTACAAGCTGTGCAGCATCAATCAAAGCCTGGTGCATATCCTTCCAGGGAACATCATAGCCGATGGTCACCGTGCTGTGAATGATCAGGCCTTCATTTGTACTGTTGGAGGAATAGTTGATGGTATTTCCTGTGAGGATGGAGGAATTTGGAATAGTAATTTCTTCAAGTTTGGTTGTGCGCAGACGGGTAATAAGTAATGTTTTTTCAATGACTTCACCAGTGAGTTCGCCAAGCTTTATTCTATCCCCGATTTTAAACGGCCTCATGTAGGTTATCACAATTCCCGCGATCATATTGGCTATGGCCGATGAACTACCCAATGAAAAAAGCACCCCCAGAAAAACCGATACGCCCCTGAAGATATTAGAATCAGAGCCTGGCAGGTACGGAAAAATCATGATAAACATAAAGGCATACAACAAAAACTTGATGATGCTAAAGGTTGGCATAGCCCAATCGGGATGAAATCCTGAAATAACCAGCTTCTCCGACTCAATTTCCGTGAATATGTACCGAACAAGGCGGATAAAATAGCGCATAACCACTACAATAACTGCAATGCTAAACAGATTGGGGATATATTCCCAAATGCCCTGTAATATTCCTTTGAAAGGAGACCAAATCAAATGGAAGAGCATGTCTGCCCAGCCTCGAGTAAATGGGAAAACACTAAATATCAGCGGTATAACCAAATAAATAAGTAAAAGTATCAGAAACCACCGGAATATTTTAAGAATCAGGAAAACAACCTTGAGTTCCTGCTCAGCCGTCAGGAAAACATAATCCTTATAAGAAAGGCTTTTCAGCCATTTATCCTTATTGCTGGTAATAATGGTTTCACCTTTCGTATTCAGCCGCAGCAACATTCTGATGACAAAATAAACACCTACCAGAATGAGCAAAACAAGCCCAATACGGGTGATAACGCGCACAATACTCGTCCCTTCCCGTGCCTTAATCAAGGCGAGACGCATGGAAATAACGTATTCTCCGGCCAGATTTGCACGCGTTTTATTGAAAACCAACGCATCCAGATCAGTAACCCCCATGATCACCATATTTTTATAAACAATATCAGTGGTAAAGTCCGACTCAACCAGTTTAAGTGAATCGGTTGTCAGGAAATCATCCTTCAGCAATGTTGACAGGTGGGAAGATATATTTTTTGCCCTTAGTTCAGGACCCAAAGCACCACTTTTGGTATAAATCAAAAACAGGGTGTCGCCCCTCAGGACGACCGGAAAAGTTGTTGCATTCTGCTTTATTTTCAACGCCTTTTCGGCAAGTTTGGCATGTCGGATAGAATCCTGATCCTCCAGTCGGTTTATTTCAGCATTCAGTTCAGCTTTTTTCTTTTTATCGCTGGAACTCAAAAGTCTGATCTGCTCAGCAAGAACCACTTTGCGCACCGAATCGGCAAACCGGATCCTTTCTGCTTCTCCCAGCAGGGCCTGCAGTTCATTTATCTGTGTGAATGTGGTATCCTGTGCAATATCCTGTGTGGTATCCGTTGTATTATCCTTTGCAGGATCCTGCTGGCCATAAACGGCAACGAAACCAGCCATAACAATCAAAAGCGTAAATATTTTTTTGAACATCTTTTGAAGTTTTAATTGTGGTTAAATATACAAAAAACCTTTATACCAGGATGAAATTGATGGGCTACATTTTATTTTGCTCCCGATAGCTCTCGGGAGCATGATTAAATTTGCCGGGTTGAATAAAAGTTTTTTCCTGACTTCGACAGATCACAAACACTTCATTTTTAAATATTACATATACAGTGTCCTGCGTCATCAAAATGAGTGTCGCAAGTTTGTGTAGAAGATTTTTTCTAATTGTTGTAAATAAAATCTGACTGTAATAAAAGAACACATTTGCCCCCCCCGGTTGAGGACAGTTGCCGCAGGTAACCGGACTCTACCGGGGATAGGTCGGGTGATGCCGGTAGCAATCCCGCACGTGCGGGATTGACCTATAATTTTAAATGAAAAAACTTCAATAACAAGGTGAACCCCGCCGGGGTTCTATGTTCATACAGCCATTACAACCCCCAATTCCGTTTCACTCCATTGGGGGTTATTCATAGGGTCACCCCTTTGGGGTTTTATGAATACTTACGGCAGAATATTGCCTATTTGACTTCGGC
>JAVEVB010000078.1:0-12487 GCA_034005265.1 Lentimicrobium sp. | reverse complement strand
GACATTATCCCCACATTTGATGCAATAGGTCCTTATTGTATTGGTGCAACTATCCCTGAACTACCAACTTCGTCAACCAACTTTATTCCCATTACAGGAACCTGGAACCCGGCGATTGACAATACGGTTACGACGGAATATACCTTCACGCCGGATGCAGGACAGTGTGCCACAACAACCACGCTGACCATTGTAATTTCCAGCCCTACCATCATCAACATTGAAACCATTCCCGCTACAAATGGTCAGGCCGACGGAATTGCCACTATTATTGCCTCGGGAGGAACAGCGCCTTTGACTTATTCGATAAATAGAATTGACTGGTATCTTACCACTGAATTTACTGGCCTCACCATCGGCTCCCACACCGGCTACGTTCGTGATGCCAATGGTTGTGAGGCAGAGCTTGCATTTAACATCTCAAATAGTATTGTGGGCATAGTAGAGATGACTGCCGATATTATTGAACAGTGCATAAACCTGCCCATTACCCTTCCGGTGAATAGTGATAATTTTACAGAAATAGCTGCGTTTACCATCAAACTAATTTTTGATTCTAATATTATAAACTTCGTCAATCTGGTTAATATAAACCCTATCCTTGATGCAGCAGCAACAGAGCCATTCGCTGTGACAGTAATTGACGATACTTTAATTTTAAGATATTCTGCCAAACCAGGCTCGGTCACCATACCCAATAACAGTCGTTTATTTGAGGTTCAGTTTAATGGTTTGGCCGCCGGTAGCACTTCAATTGATTGGAAGTTTGCCGAATGTATTATTACTACCGCTGAAGGTTACGCAATTCCAAAAATACTGAATCCGGGTGAAGTTACCGTTTTGGCAGCACCAGATATTAGCCTTGCTGCAGGTGGAGAATTTTGCGCTGGTGATTCCACCCAATTTGTTGCTTCTAATAATGATACTCAAAGACTGGAATACCTGTGGAATGGACCCAACATAGTCAATAAAACTGGCAGTTCACTCGCCTTTAATCCGCTGCGGGTTGCTGATGAGGGTACATATACGCTCACGGCGACAAATATTGAAACGGGTTGCCCTATAGACGAAAATGTCACTCTTCTTGTTAACCCGAGTCCTGAAATCAGCATTTCAGAAACAGCATCTTTATGCGCTGGTACAATTCATTACCTTGACGCAGGACCTGGATTTGAAGAATACTTCTGGCAGGATGGCAGTGTGCTTCAAACCTATCAGGCTTCCGATACCGGAACCTACGCCGTAAAAGTGGTCAATAGTTTTGGATGTGCAGGAAATTCCAGTGTGAAACTCATTCCGTGCATACTTGAAATGTATGTGCCCAATGCCTTTACCCCGGGTGATGACGGGAAAAATGACACCTTCAACCCACTCATACTGGGCGATATTGTCCCGACAAGGTTCCTGATGCAAATTTACAACAGGTGGGGACAGATGATTTATTCCAGCAACGCCTACAATGTTGGCTGGGATGGTACTTATGTGGGAGCAAATGCACCTCCGGGAGTTTACACTTACCTGATTTCCTTCGAGATACCCGGTTATATCCAGGCCATCGCGGATAGTCCGATGAGGGGTACGGTTACGCTGATAAGATAAAATTGATTCTTTATAGTGGTGACCGGAGAAGTTCACAAGAATCTTCGCTTCGACTGTCTGTGTGTTCAGGCAGGAAGGCGGTGCATATGATGTTCATACGAAAACATAGTTCTACCAATATTCCGGTGCGCCCGCCTGAATGACTTTGTCCAGTGATGTTCTAACCTAAAAATGACATTCTTTTCAACCAATTGATTATCAGAGTTTACTAAAGTTCGCAAGGACTGAGTATGCCTGATTACCCTCAGGCAGATAAGCCAATTGGTGAGCAAGGTGCATTCTGCCTGAATGCGCAAGCAGCCGGGCGCTACGTATCTTGTCCATTCCTGCTCCGGATGAACTCCGCACTTCGCCCAATGTTCACCCAATTATAATTGGGTAATCATTGGGTAAACTACGGATTTAGTATATTTGCATCATTGGACTAAAGTAAAGTTGACATGGCAATTCTTAAAAATGGGCCTTTGGGCCAAATGAGTGGCAAAGTGGGCAATGTGGTGATATACACCATGAACGACAAGATGGTGATGCGCAGCCTGCCTTCGAAGAAAACGTCAAAAGCCACCGGGAAAGAGAAAGCTTCTCAGGAACTCTTCAGGCAAGTAATGTTGTCGGTAAAACTGGCCAAAGATTTCCTGCGGGTTGGGTTCGCAGGGCAGGGCGGGCATTCACCCTATCACCTGGCCCTGGCTACCAACATCAAAAGAATGGTGGCTGCCGGTGGATTCTATTACAGCGAATTGATCTTCAGTACAGGTAAACTGGCCGGAGCAGTGGAAGTGAAAGCAAGCATTACAGGCAACGAGTTGAAGGTAAGCTGGGACGGCAGCACCCCCGGGAAGCCGGAAAACCCGGATGACTTTGCCATGCTGCTGGTGTTAAACACAACCAGGCAAATTGCTGAATATAAAACTACTGCCGGTAAACGGTCCGACAATTCAGCTGGAATGACGCTGGAAAGTGCTCAGAAAGGCGACCATCTGGAGATTTTTCTTTCCTTTATTGCGCTCCAAACATGGGTAAAAGATTTTCATCCGGTATCGGACAGCCGTTGGGTAGAAAGTGTGGCTTATTGATACTTTTCTGTGTTACCCTATGATATTGCAGTCTCGTGTTTCTGAACGAGACCTTTTATTGTTCATACGGCAATATATTCTCATTTTCAATTAAGGGAATCCCGCCCCTCGTCCTTCGTCCCTCGTCCTTCGTCCCATTTCAGTATCGCCCCTTGTCTCCCCGTCCCTTTGTCCCCTTGTCCCAAACTTGTCCCCTTGTCCCAAATCTGTCCCTCGCTCTAAATCCCTACCGCACCACCATCTGCCGAAGCTTACTTCTACTACCATTAAAAACATTCATATCCACTTTCCCTTTGATGCCATTGATGGTGGCTCCATCAGAATGCTGCCAGAATTGCCATTTACGGTGGTCCATGCGCGGCTTTTTCTTATCGTAGTGTGCAATCCACAAAGGATAATCCTCAAAATCATCCGCAAGATATTTATCGTAGAAACCCGGACTTGTATAAATAACAGGCTTAACACCATAATGCGCTTCCACCCGCTGACACCAGAGGAGCGCACCTTCCACTATTTCCTTTTTCGATTTGCGGTTACTCACTTCAATATCGAGAATGGGGGGCATATCCCCCGCTTCAAGCTCAACCGATTGTATAAAAGCTAAGGCTTGTGCTTCCGCATCCCTGGTTGGATGGAAAAAATGATAAGCCCCGCGAATGAGGCCAACTTTACCTGCCTCCTTCCAATTCCGGTCAAAATGCCGGTCTTTTCGGGTAATGCCTTCGGTGGCTTTAAAAAAGGCAAATTCGATTTTGATGCCATCCACATCCATAGCCACAACTTCTGACCAGTTTATCTTTCCCTGATGGTGCGAAACATCAATACCATGCACATTGTAGCCCCTGGGCACACGAACCCCAAAATTCTTCAGGTTGTGATATTGACTGGCCACCGAAAATGAATACCCACTTTCTCTGAAAATAATGGCATACCGATGGATAGCCGGTCCGAAGACGAGAATAAAAATAAAAAGCAAACCTCCGGTCAGGTATAACCAGACGAGGCCTTTCTTCTTTCTTATTGATAAAGGATTAAAAACTTTCACCTTAAATTCCTATAAAGTAGTCCTGGAATCCTAACGTGCCAATTCAAGAATCATTGCCGAGCGCGGCTCACATTGAATTCCTTTGCTCAGGTCAATCGGCTTTTGGGTGAGGATATCCTTAGCGGAATGGTAACCGTTGGTAGCCTCTACAAAGCGCGCCATATCAGCATTTTTCACAGAATTACTGTTATTCAGTAAAACCATTACCGTTTGATCTTCACTATACCTGAAATAAACATACAAGCCATCATCAGGAATAAACTGCAGCAGTTTCCCTTTGGTAATGGCCGGACTGTTTGCACGAAATTTCAGTAAGCGCTGCATATAGTTATACAGCTCATTCTGCATTTCACTCCTACCCTCGGGGACAAAAGCATTTGGTGAGTCACCGGCCCAACCGCCTGGAAAATCCTTACGGATATCTCCATGGCCTTTATGTTCCTCTCCATCCATCAGTAATTCGGTTCCGTAGTAAACCTGAGGGATTCCACGTGTGGTGAGCAGGAAAGCCACTGCCATCTTCATGGCATTAAGGTCATTACCCACAGTATTGAAAAATCGGTTTAGATCATGATTGTCCAAAAAAATCAAATTTTTAAAAGGATCGGCCCACAAAAAATCCTGAGCCAATACATAATATAGTCTGGCCATGCCTTCGCTCCAGCCTTCTGGCTCAATAAAAGCGCGTGAAGTGGCGTCATACATAGAAAAATCAGTAACGCTCGGAATGTTGGAGTTGTATCCGTCACCAACAACAGCATCTTTCTGATAGTAGGCATTCATCCCTTCGCGGTTAAGCCAGGCCTCACCCACAAGGTTGAAATTGGGATACTCCTCAAAAACCCGTTTTCCCCATTCAGCCACCATCTCCCTGTATGGATAAGGCTGGGTATCAAGACGTATTCCGTCCAATCCGGCGTATTCTATCCACCAAATGCTATTTTGAATCAGGTATTCGGTTACAAAAGTATTACGCTGATCAAAATCGGGCATGTTTGTGTCAAACCAGCCTTCTAAAAGCTTATTTCTGTCATATTCAGAGGCATATGGATCTGTAAGCGCTTCTGCCCTGAAATTGGAACGGGTGAATTCGGGAAACTGATGTACCCAGTTTTTCATGGGAAGATCCCTGATAAACCAATGATTGATGCCGCAGTGATTGAAAATCATATCCTTAATAACCTTCAACCCTTTTTTGTGAGCTTCTTCAATCAGAGCCACATAATCGGTATTGGTTCCAAGTCTGGGATCAACCTTGTAAAAATCGGTAATGGCATAACCATGATAGGAAAAAGCCGGATTGTTGTTTTCAAGTACGGGATTTAACCATATTGCCGTCATACCAAGGTCTTTAATGTAATCCAGGTGCTGACGTATGCCGTCAATGTCACCTCCGTGCCTGCCCGATGGATTGGTGCGATCCGCAACCTCCAACATTCCGGACATGTTATCATTTGCTGGATTTCCATTGGCAAACCTGTCGGGCATCAGTAAATAAATTACATCTTCAGCACCAAATCCTTTGCGGGAAGCTGAGCCCGGTTTACGTTCATTCAAAACATAGGTATATTCAAAAACCGTTCGTTTACCCTCTTTAAAAACCAGGTTAAAGCTACCCGGTTTGGCATCGGGACTAATTTCCAAATCAAGAAAGAGGTAGTTCGGATTCTCCACCGATGATTTCTTTATCAAGCTGACCCCTGGATAATCCAGCGTCAGCGCGGTTTTTGAAATATCTTTTCCATATACCAATAATTGCAGTAATGGGTTTTGCATACCTGCCCACCAGGAGGGAGGTTCAACCCTGAATTTTAACGTTTCTGCAACGTCAGGAGGTTGCTGTCCATTTGACGTAAATGAAATGAAAGTAAAAAGACTCAGCAGTAAAAATAATTTGTGAATATGGTTCATAATATCCGGAGAATGTATTTAGAAATGGGGAATATGAGGATACAAAATTACGAAATAGCAGGGAATTCCAGAAGTAAATCATCCTGACAGGAACCAATGCAGGAATCCATAAATAAGAATTGGGAGAAACCAGGAAATTTAGATTTACGCAACAACTTAAATAATTTTCCTGAGCTTTAACCTGAAATCCAGTTCTTTTCCATCGCGCAAAACCACCATCGTAACTATATTTCCCTCTTTTTCGCTCAAAATACGGTTAAGCTCGCCAAGACTCAGAAGAAAGGTTGATTTACCGTCGAGGCTAAGAATCACATCCCCCACTTGAAGCCCTGCATCTTCAGCAGGAGAAGCGGGAATGACCTCACTCACTTCAAAGAGATTGAAACCGAAACCAAAAGACCGGAACGACATTCCGCTCATATTGTATTCAAAAGGGGCACGAAATTTACTACCTTTCTCAAGAATCATCCTGTTGTTAAGATAATCAAATGTTACCTTAAACCTACCAAGAGCGCCCGACCCAAGCGTTCCATCCCTATTTAATTTTAAACTTATAATTTCAGATGTATAATTCTCAGCAAACGAGGTTATTACATCATCAAGCCGAAAGTTTCCCAGCATCAGCCAACCAACACGTGCAAAACTTCCCTGCAAGTTTCCACCCAGTCCACGTCCGATTATCGCATCAATGGATTTCTTGGGCTTATAATCGCTCAGACTATCCATTTCAAGCAATAACGGATGGTTTGCACCTGAATCAATCATCAACCAATAATCTGATATATCCCCATTATCAAGTTCCACCCGGGCGGTCATATGCGGTTTCCCATTAAATATGCTAATGGGAATAATTTCACTACGAAAGGGCGGGTGATAGCGTTCAGGCGATTGAAATTTCAACTTATTCTGATCATAATCTGTTGTTACAGCCAGATTCCTGAATTTTGACATACTTATCAGTCCATGAACCTTCGAACCAATATACTCATCCAAAGAGAAATAATCCTGATTGAGCAAAATAAGATTTGTAAAAACAGGATTTAACTTCCCCATATTTATCTTTACCGGACTGGATATGCATGCCTCCAATTCATCATTGGTACCAGGAGCCGTAAGCTTAAAATTACGGATACACTTATTTTCAAAAAGAGAAACAATACTCATGTCAGTAATGATAATCCCTTCGACACCGGTATCGAGCAACAACCTAACCGGTATGGTATCATTAAGGGTTACATCAACCACCACCAGATTATCGAAATTAGAAAAACGCATAAATACTTTCTTCCGCCCTTCAGGCAGACTGAAATAGCCATACTGTGCGAATAATGTGTTTGAAAAGAAACACACTATCGCCAAAACAAGAAGTTTTGCAAAAACCTTATTTGGAAAATTAGTCAGAATCGTAATTATTTCAGTTTAATCATACGAAGATAAGCAAAAGCATAATCAGCAAAACAATGTTTTTTAGCATTGAAAAAAGAATAGTTCTCGGTTTCTTCAAACCAAACAGAATCGAATAAACGGCCTGTTTTGAGCTTTTTTTTTACAAATAAGTTCGTTTGAGAATCACTAACTTTGCAAAATCTAAATCAAGTTTAAGAAAATATTTTTCATGAACCAACGAGATAACCTGGCAACCATCCGAACATTATGGGATGAAATTTATGCCGGAACCCAGGCCCAGACAATCCTGGAGCAGCTACTTGAGGAGGTTGATCAAGCCTCAAAAAATATCCCTTTTGGAACTCAACCCGAGGGTTGGTACAAAGATGCCGTTGTTTATTCACTTTACGTAGACTTTTTCAATGGTTCTTTCAATGGATTAATTGAAAAACTACCCCAACTCAGGAAGTTAGGCGTTACCTGTCTCTGGTTGCTTCCAATACTGGATTCTCCCATGCGTGATGCTGGGTTTGATATTCGCGACTATAAGAATATCCGCGCTGAATTGCTTGAGATGCCGGAATCAACGAGTGCGGAACAAAAGCAGGCCGCGTTCAGAAATTTCCTTGAAGAAGCCCATAAAAATGGACTTAGGGTAATTTTTGACATCGCATTCAACCATACTTCTGAAGAACATCCCTGGTTTATAGAGGCACGTAAGGGAACCGATAATCCTTATCGTAATTATTATATCTGGAACAAAGATACCAACCGTTTCAAAGAAACCCGCCTTATCTTTAAAGGAATGGTTCCCAGTAATTGGGAAAAAGATGGAGATGAATACTTTTTTCACCGGTTTTTCGAGTTTCAACCAGACCTAAACTACCGCAATCCTCAGGTAATCCTTGAGATATCCCGTATTCTGCTGTTTTGGTTAAGCCAGGGCCTGGATGGCTTCAGGGCAGATGCCATTCCCTATATCTGGAAAGAAGAAGGCACCAATTGTGAAAACCTGCCACAGGCCCACACCATCCTCAAAATATTCAGGGCTATTCTCGAACATGTTAGGCCCAATACCCTGTTGCTCGCAGAAGCTTGCCAACCCCCTGCTGAAGTTGTGAAATATTTCGGAAATGGAGACGAGTGTCACGCCGGATATCACTTCCCGCTTATGCCTATGATATTCAAGTCTTTGGCTTTGCAGGATGCCAAACCGATTCTGGACATTCTGCATCCGTCCATCACTCCTGACATATTACCTGAAAATCAATGGTTCATGTTCCTTCGGTTGCACGATGAACTTACCCTGGAAATGGTTAACGCTGAAGATCGTGCCATAATTCACGGGCATTATTGCATGGATCCACGTTGGGATTTCAGGGTTGGAGAAGGCATTTCTGCGCGCCTTGCAGAATTACTGGACCGAAACCCCGATAAAATAGGACTTGCCTACAGCATCATGTTAACCCTCCCCGGCACTCCAATCATCTATTACGGTGATGAATACGGAACACTCAACAACAATGAATTTTATGAGTCATTCCGAAAGGAAACCGGAAAAGACGATACACGGTACTTTGCACGTGGTCCATTAAATTGGGACACAATAAAAACCGATCTGGCAAATCCGGAAACCCTCACGGCAAAAGTAAATCAGCTACTTCAGGCACAAATTGATGCCCGAAACAGCTCAAAAGTATTCGGCCGTGGTATTAAATCATGGGTCATTCCGCAAATTGAAGGTTATAATCATGCCGAGAAACCAATTCTTGCCTATTATCGCGAATTTGAAAATGAAAAAATACTGGTGATCAATAATCTTTCCGAAAAGCCATTACACATAAAATCATTTGGTGGCGAACAGATTGATGGGACCAACATACTGAACGGCCAGAAAATTACCACACCAGTTAACCTTTCCCCATTTGAATTTTTGTGGATAAAGTTGTAAAAAAAGAAACTCGAAATACCTAAAGACCGTATTTTTGCAAAATTAATCCACAAGGAAAAACTCAAAGCTCCATGACCGACGCCATAACTCAAACCAGTTTTAATCTTCCGGGACAGACAAACTTATACATTGGCAAAGTCCGCGATGTATACTCTATTAAGGATGATCTACTTATAATGATCACTTCTGACAGAATATCAGCATTTGACGTGGTACTTCCCCGGGGAATTCCATACAAAGGGCAGGTTTTGAACCAGATAGCCGCTAAATTTCTTGATGCCACTGAAGACATTGTGCCCAACTGGAAGATTGCCACACCTGATCCAATGGTTACTGTTGGTCGCCTGTGTGAGCCATTTAAAGTGGAAATGGTGATTCGGGGTTATCTCTCGGGCCATGCATGGAGGGAATATAAAGAAGGTAAACGCAGTATTTGTGGAATTCCCATGCCAGATGGCATGAAAGAAAATGACCGTTTCCCTCAACCCATCATAACACCTACAACCAAAGCAGCCGTTGGACATGATGAAGATATTTCACGTGAAGAAATCCTGCGAACTGGTATTGTAAGTGAAGAAGACTATCTAAAACTGGAAAATTATACCCGCCAACTTTTCCAACGCGGAACTCAAATGGCTGAACACATGGGTTTAATTCTGGTTGATACCAAATATGAGTTCGGTTCTGATGGCGGTGACATTTTTTTAATTGATGAAATTCATACTCCAGACTCTTCCCGATATTTCTATCTGGAAGGATATGAAAAAAGGCAGGCCAAGGGTGAGTCGCAAAAGCAATTAAGTAAGGAATTTGTTCGTGAGTGGCTCATTTCCAATGGCTTCAGTGGCAAAGAAGGACAAACAGTTCCTGAAATGACTGACTTATTTGTCAATCAGGTATCCGAACGCTACATTGAACTTTATGAAAGCATCACAGGCCTAAAATTTGAACGTGCTGACATTTCAGATGTTCCGGGCCGGGTTCATGAAAATATCCTGAAGTTTCTTACGGCTTATTATCGGTAGATTCAGGCTATTGAGATTATCGTAGTCAAATTTTGAGAATACGTGCGAGCGGTTTCTTTTTCTCTATGATGTCAGCAGATTCACTGCACAGCAACTAGAATGGCCCATCCTTTCAAAAGCAAAAATCCTGAGATGAATGTGTAGAAGTTCGTCCGAACCCTTGATGCTTTGAACCTTCGAACCGCCGAAGACCTTGAACAATCAAACAACCGGAATCTTTGAATCTTTGAATCTTTGAATCTTTCAAATTCCCAATCCCCTTGTCTCCTTATCCTACTCCAATGCCGATCTCAAATGATCTATTTCATCAATTCGTTCAGGATTTCCCACGTTTCGGTGTAAAAACCCAAGTAATTCAAACATTTTATCAATCAATAAATGATTTTTAAAAGGTTTGTAATATTTATCCCTTATCGGTTGATTAACATGCTTGAGCAGAGCAGTAATCTCATTTCTGGTAAAAACATTCCCATTATTCTCGGGATTGATATAAAACATAGCACGTGGAGGTTTGCCATCAAAATCGCTGACTGAATCCATCCAGGCCATAATATATCGCTCACCGGGAAGTAAAATGCCAAAAACTGGCAGATCAAGACTCTGGGCCATAAGGGTATAAAAAATCCCAATAGTTATTGAATAACCAATATGGGTTTCAAGCAGATTGTTTAATAATAAATACCTTATTTCGGCTTTATTCGGTGGAGAAAGCCGGAAATTATGAACTTCAAACAAAATGTGGTTAAGTACCTTTACTTTTTCAAGCGACGTAAGGTTCTCATTTAATTCAAGCCATATATCACGTCTGATGGCATTAAACTGCTGACGTAAAGCCGTTTCATCCAGATTTTGAAATTGCGAACGTGTGAAATAAATATACCCATCCAACAGATTTTGGTTACCCAGATGTGCCCAGTTTGTAAGATCGACATACAGTTGATTAAACTGGATATCATGAATAATATCTTCTATACGTTTTTGCAGAAAAGTATCAAAGGTAGACTCCCAGGCATTCTCCAGCATAGGCACAGCCAAATTGCCGAATGAAAAAATCTGATCACGAACTTTTCCGAAGATTCCATTATCTGGTTCATCAAGTAAACTGATGAGCGCAAGAAGCTGGGTTTTATTTCCGTTCAGACTATCCATGAAAATATTTTATGAATTACTAAAAAGCATTTTTTCACAGGTCGCAACCTTCACATTTAAAAGATATTAGCCAAATTGTGCTTACAACACGCTCAATTTGAACATACTTCCACATTAAAAATAACAAAATATCAACGCCTAAATGAGACTGCCAGATTAAACAGACAATTTTTCAAGCACAGAAACAACCAGTTTTTCAACTGTGGAATGGTAATCTTTACTATAGGTTTTAGAAACCCGGTTGGCAATGATTGCACAAATGGTAAGCGTATCATGCCCCAGTAGTTTTCCAAGCCCATAGAGTGCAGAAGTTTCCATTTCGAAATTCACGATTCTTCTACCCTCAAAAGAAAAACCAGCAATTGCCTGGTTTAAATCGGGATGGGTGGTCTCCAGACGCAGTTTTCTTCCCTGAGGACCGTAAAAACCCGGAGCAGTAGCCGTTATTCCCATTAAGTGATCCCCTCCACTAAACCTTTGGATAAGGCGATCGGATGCTGGAACAGCATAAGGCGTAGGAAAAACATCATCCCACTGGCATTGCTTAATGAATGCTTCAGTCATTGCCTTATCATAAACCTTCTGCAAATCTTTATAATAATAGAGCATTCCATCAATACCAATACCATGAGAGGACATCACGGTAGAATCAACCGGGATATCAGCCTGCAATGCACCAGAAGTCCCCAACCGGATAATATTTAAATTTGTATGACCAGGTTTAACTTCACGTTTTGCAAGATCAATATTAACAAGTGCGTCAAGTTCGTTAAGGACGATATCAATATTGTCTGTTCCCATACCTGTGGAAAGTACAGTTAATCGCTTGTGACCAATAACTCCGGTATGCGTGCATATTTCACGATTCTGACGCTGCACTTCTATCCGGTCAAAGTACCGGGAAATAGTAGGAACTCTTCCGGGATCGCCAACTACAATAATATCATGGGCCAACTCCTCCGGATGTAATTTCAGATGATATATGCTTCCGTCGTTATTCAATACAAGTTCTGATTCAGCAATTCTAGACATCATACACAGATTTAATGAATTAAAATAAGGTAAAACAATGGACAAAGATAGGCAATATAAGTATAAAAGAAATTTCAGGGAATAGCTAATTAGAAAAAGAGAACAGCGGGTTGTGCGCCAAAGTGAAAGGGGGCAGGAAGTTGAGCAGAGCGAGGGGCGACAAATCGAATGTCAATATATCGAAATAGACAAAGCGGTAATTTAAGGAAACGGATAAAATCAAAAAAGGCTATCCAACTGGATAGCCTTTTTGATATAAGTTTGGCGACGACCTACTCTCCCACCGGGTATGGCAGTACCATTGGCGCAGGCG
>JAVEVB010000028.1:0-55503 GCA_034005265.1 Lentimicrobium sp. | reverse complement strand
CGCCTGCGCCAATGGTACTGCCATACCCGGTGGGAGAGTAGGTCGTCGCCAAACTTATATCAAAAAGGCTATCCAGTTGGATAGCCTTTTTTGATTTTATCCGTTTCCTTAAATTACCGCTTTGTCTTGCGAGATCCCCCCCTCTCCCACCGCAATAACAATTAACTTATTAAGATATTCCATGCATAATAAGATATCTCATTGTATATAAACCAAAATTAGGGTACCTTTGCTAAAATTTTTAAAATGAATTCAGTAAATCCATCGTTTGGAAAATTTTTTGAATCTTTTATACCAGCAATCAAGGGTTTAGTATCTGCGTTCAAAAGCGAGCAGAATCTTCGTTTTCACTTTATTCTTATTGTTTGTGTAATATTTCTTGGCATTGTTACTAACATTACCCTACTGGAGTGGCTGGTAATTATAGTATTTTTCGCTATTGTAATATCGATGGAACTGATAAATACAGCCATTGAAAAACTTAGTGATTTTGTACAACCAGAAAGAGATAACCGGATTAAAATAATAAAAGATATTTCGGCAAGTGCTGTATTTTGGGCAGCTCTAATGGCCTTTTTTGCTGGTTTACTGATTTTCATTCCTAAAATATCGATAATAGTTAATAAATTCCAATAAAACTATATGATGCTCATTGCAGATAGCGGCTCAACAAAAACACATTGGTGCCTTGTTGACAACAATGGCAAAAAGCTTATTCAAACCATAGGAATCAATCCCTATCAAATGAATTACGAAGCCATTAAAGAAGTCCTTGAAAATGATCTCTTCCCTTTTTTAAGTTCAGAAACCATCAAAGACATACACTTTTATGGAGCCGGTTGCTCAACAGATCAGAAGTGTAACCAGATAGATTCTGTATTGCAGGATTTTTTTAAAACAGCAAATATTGAAGTCCATCACGACCTGTTGGGTGCTGCCAGAGCACTTTGCGGCCATGAGAGAGGTATTGCCTGCATACTTGGTACAGGATGTAACTCATGCTACTATGATGGAGATGAAATTAAAGAACAGATTTATTCCTTGGGATATGTTCTTGGTGATGAAGGCAGTGGTGCTTATATGGGTAAACTACTAATCAGAGATTTCTATCAGAATCGAATGCCGGCTGATATTCAACATTTATTCCAGCAGGATTTTAATCCAGTGCTTGAGCATATTTTAGATAATATCTACAATCAGCCACGCCCCAACCGTTATTTAGCTTCTTTTAGCCCATTTCTTCTGAAAAATATTGATCAACCCTACGTTTATGAATTGGTGAGCAATTCTTTTGATGATTTTTTGTCGAAGTATGTATTGAAATTCAAAGAAGCTAAGTCTGCAAAAGTTCATTTTCTAGGATCAATTGCCTATCATTTTAGTGATGTATTGAAAGCCTCAGCTGCAAAAGCCGGGTTGGAGATAGGAACGATTTATGAATCACCTATCCAAGGCCTCGTTGATTATCACATTAATTAATCTTCAATGAAAAAATCGTTTCCGAATTTCCTCGTTATTATTACTGTTTTTTTCAGTGTTCTTGGTGCAAATGCTCAGCAAAGTTCCAAAATATCTGCACTTAGTCAGTACATTGAAGATGCCCGGATTAAATGGGAAATTCCCGCGCTGGCTGTCGGAATAATTCATAACGACACCATTGTGCTTCTTAAAGGATATGGAGAAAGAGAAGTAGGTACCGGAAAAACTGTCGATGAAAATACGCTATTCGCTGTAGCCTCCAACACCAAATCTTTTACGGCAACAGCAATGGGAATACTGGTGGATGAAGGAAAAGTCGATTGGGATGATCCGGTTTGCAAATACCTCCCCTGGTTTAGATTGTATGATCCTTATGTTACTGAAAACTTTAAAATTCGCGATTTACTATCGCATAAATCAGGTCTTTCAACTTTCAGCGGTGATTTAATATGGTATGGTAGCTCACATTCGCGAGAAGAAGTGGTACGAAGGGCTGCACACCTTGAACCTCATTATGGGTTCAGAACTGATTTTGGCTATTCAAATATTATGTATCTGGCAGCAGGATTGGTTATTGAGCAAATTTCAGGAATGTCGTGGGATGCTTTTATTAAAGATCGGATTTTAAATCCCTTGCACATGGATCGCACCAATTCATCTACCCTGGCATTGGATATAAATGGAAACACAGCCATTCCCCATAGTGAGGCGGATGGGAAAGTTATTGCTATCCCCTATCTTAACTGGGACAATATTGCACCTGCCGGATCCATAAATTCATCAGCTGCTGATATGCTGAAGTGGCTAAAATTACAGCTTGACTATGGCGAATATCAGAACAAACAATTGGTAAGTCCTGCAGTTCTTCGCGAGCTATGGACACCTCAAACCATTCAATCGGTTTCTCGGTTCTCGGAAAAATTGTGGCCGTCAACACATTTTAAAAGTTATGGAATGGGCTGGGGTTTAATGGATTATCAAGGGAAAAAGATTATTTCCCACTCAGGTGGTTATGATGGAATGATTTCTTATTCAGCCTTTGTTCCTGAAGAAAATCTTGGGTTTGTGATTCTTACCAATAAGAACTCCAGCCTTTATTATCCATTGGCTTATAAAATTCTGGATACTTACCTATCCTCAGATGATATTGATTGGAGCAATTACTTTTTTGATCTCAACCTGAAGAATCAGCAAGCAGAAGCAAAAGAAAAGAAAAAAGCAGATAGTTTAAGAATACCAGATACCCACCCTACCCTACCTCTGGAAAAATTCTGTGGAACCTACCACAGCGAAATGTATGGAGATGTAGTTGTTGAAGTATTAAATGGCACATTAAACCTCAAGTTTTTACCCACACTCATTTTCCATTCCCCGCTAACACATTGGGAATATAATACATTTTCCCTGAAATTTCCGGATGTACCATCCCTACCGGCAGGTAAAGTAGCATTTATCATAGGAATGAACGATAATGTTGAAAAACTCAAAATCGATGTTCCAAATCCTGATTTCGATTTTACGGAGCTTGATCTTTATAAGGTGAAATAAAGTTTCCTTTTTCTTATCTAAAAGAATCTATTCTGGTTCCGAAACTGTATCCGCAACTCTTTTCTGAAGTTCTTCTTCACTTCTGAAGACAAGAGCATCTGAATTGATGCAATACCTCAATCCTTTTGGAGGGGGACCATCATTAAATACATGCCCGAGATGCCCACCACAGCGTGAACAAACAACTTCTGTTCTGATCATTCCAAAACTTCTGTCGCTATGCTCATCAATATTCACTTTTTGAGCAGGAGCAGAGAAACTGGGCCAACCACAACCCGCATCAAACTTCGAGTTTGATTCAAACAGTTCTTGTCCACATCCCGCACAATAATATTTTCCTTTCACAAAAAACTGATCATACAATCCTGTTCCCGGTCGCTCAGTACCTTTTTGACGAAGAATACGGTATTGCTCTGGGCTGAGAATCTCTTTCCACTCTTCGTCTGACTTGAATATCTTTTCAGTTACTTTCTTTTCCGGATTTTGCATGGCTTGATTGGTATAAGTTTGATGGTTACATGAAGAAAAAATCAGCACGAATACAAATAGGGTGACGTGCATAACAACCCGTATTCTTTTTATAATTTCCACAACTATTCTTTTTAAGGATGACTGATTAATCAACAATTACTATCATACTTTGTTGAGTTTGCATTTGCAAATGAATCAAATGAAATTTTTATTCAATACTCATAACAACATGAATCTTAGGTTATTTTCTATAATCTCCCCAAAGGAGAGTAGCAAAATATTGCAAAAACGCTGCTGATTTTGTAAATTTACAGTGTAAAATGATGATTAAATTTTGAGATATGTGATATCGTCATTCAATAACAAATAGAAAACTGACTTATGGAATGGGTTTGGATAACATTGGGCACTCTTCTAACGATCGCCGGTATTGTTGGATGTATTATTCCATTGATCCCCGGGCCCCCACTCAGCTATGCCGCTTTGCTGATTATTCATTTTACCCTTGATGAGCCATATACTTCTCGCTTTCTCATTTTATGGTTGATACTAACAATAGTGGTTACTTTACTTGATTACTATGTCCCCATATGGGGAACCAAAAAGTTCGGAGGGAGCAAAAGTGGAATGTGGGGCTCTACCATCGGACTGATCATCGGAATTTGTGTCTTTCCTCCATTCGGCATTATTGCGGGTCCTTTTATCGGAGCGGTTGCAGGAGAACTCCTAGCCGGAAAAGACATGTCAAATGCCATGCGATCAGGCTTAGGCTCTTTTCTTGGTTTTATTGCCGGTACCATTATGAAGTTAACCATTTCATTGATAATGGGTTTCCATTTCTTTAAGGCAATTATCTAATGCTATGCTAACCAATGATGACATAGAATATCTTATTGATTGCAGCTACAAAATCAGATTGTCGGTACTTAAAAGTCTCAAAAATTTCGAAATTGGGTACCTGGGCGCTTGCCTGGCTATGGCTGACATTTTCACCTCGTTGTATTTCACTCCATTGTATAAAGAGTCGAACGAACATAATCATGGAATACGCTACGAGATTTTTTTATTATCTGACAAACTAGTGCCACTGCTTCTGGCAACACAGGCTCATGCAGGACAAATCTCCTTTAAAACATTGTATCAAAATCCAGTATTAACTACAAATCAAAATCATACAATTGATGTAAAGAAGGATAGACTTACACAAATACTGAAACTGATCCGTTCGGATAAATCCAGAAACATTCAACCAAATGCAGTCATTATAACCGATATTGAAGAATTATCGAAAGAAGATAATTTTTCACTGTTTAGCCCTGATAAATGTGTAATTCCCAAAAATGTAACCTTTATTCTGGATCAGGGCAGCCTATTTTCCAATAATAATGACTTGCCAATAAATAAGGTTTTGACCATAACAGAACAATTAACCGCCTATGGCTGGAATTTAATAGAATGTAATGGGCATAATTTTGAAGATATTATATCCAGATTAGGTTCGATGGATGCTGATCCAGCAAAATCTTTTATACTTAACGCACACACCGTTTCGGGAAAAGGAATCATAAGCATTGAAGGCAACCCGATGTGGTATAACAAGGTTCCTTCTTCAAATCAAATAAGAGAATTTTGTTGTCAGCTTGAGGAAAGTCATAAAATAAATAAAATGAGGTTAAACCTCAATAATCGTTAGGTAGCCACCCGGAGGGATAGTCCACCTGCTCCAGGAACAAACCTTTTGCCGGAACTGACTCACCGGCATCCGATCGACTACCCATGTTCAGTAATTCCAGAAGTCCGTCAGAATCGAGTTTCCCTTTACCAATATCCAGGAGTGTTCCTACCATAGCTCTTACCATATTACGCAGAAAACGATTGGCTTTAACATGATATATCAACATATCGTCAGTTTCCTGAAAGTAAGATTCGGTAACTGAGCAAAGACTTGTTGCATTATCGGTCCCGGATTTCGAAAAACAAGCGAAATCTCTATTTGCAATAAGGATAGCTGCTGAGGCCTTCATGCTCTCCATTTCTAATGCACCGGAGTATTGCCATGCGTACAACTGAGCAAATGGGTTCTTTCCCCTGCATATATAATAATGATAAGTGCGACTGACTGCCGAAAATCTGGCATGAGCATCATTATCAACCAAAAATACATTATAGATAGAAATATCACGGGGCAAAATGCTGTTTAACCGATAAACCAATTGCAAAAGCTCATTGGTCGAAAAAAGGCGCACACAATCAAAATGGGCATAATAGTTACGTGCATGAACCCCGGTATCGGTTCGACCTGCACCGGTAATTTTAATTTTCTGAGACAAAATCAATGACAATGCCTTTTCAACAACCTCCTGAACAGTAATGGCATTGGGCTGCTGTTGCCAGCCATGGTAAGCTGACCCATCATAGGCAAGATGAATGAAATATCGATTGGTTTTCATACTGATGCAAAGATATACAAATCGAAAGCCATACCGAAAAACAGCGAAAACGAAAGACTTGAATTTAGAACAGTTATAAATTAGGATTATAAGCTTAAAAAAGACTTCTATTGTGAATCAATTCACAAAAGAATTTTTATATTTGAGGCGAATTGTTAATCAATTCACAAGTCACACTCAAATCACTAATCAATAAAGTATTTTATCAACTAAAGTTGGAGGATTACATGTCAACAACAGAAGTACTCGTAAAGGACCTGGTTAAACAAAACGGCAAAACCCGAAACAGTCTGATGCCCGTTTTACAAGGTATCGTACAACAAGAACACTATTTATCGGAAGAAGCCATGCTATGTGTAGCCGCAGAGCTTAATCTGGCAGCCGCAGATGTTTATGGAACGGCAAGTTTCTACACTTTCCTCGACACTGTGCCACGTGGAAAAAACATCATCAGGGTTTGCAAAACCATTACGTGCCACATGAAAGGGAAAGATGAGATCATCAATGCCCTTTGCAACACGCTTAAGATCAAAGTAGGGGAAACTACCCACGATAACAAATTTACACTTTTAACTGCCAATTGCCTTGGATGGTGCCACAAAGGACCGGTTATGCTCATAAACGATGAGATTTATCCAGAATTAACGCCTGAAAAAGCACTTGAAATTATTGGAGAGTATTCCAAAGGCAATCACTAACAGCAAAAGGACACAAACAAAAAATTACCCAAATGGAAAACAATCTTAAGAAAGTTGATATTATTTTCGAGGTAGGTGACAAATGTACGCCCTACGAAGTATTGGACAAAACCTTGAAAAGGCCGGCCGATGAAATTATACTTGATTTGATTGATAGCGGACTAAAAGGACGAGGTGGAGCAGGTTTCCCCACCGGATTAAAATGGAAATTCACCCGAAATGAAGTTGCTGATACCAAATATGTAATATGCAACGCAGATGAGGGAGAACCAGGAACATTTAAAGACAGAGAGATCCTTGACAGGGTTCCTGAAAAAATATTCACCGGCATGGCTATATGCGGCTATGTTATCGGAGCAAAAGAAGGCTATATTTATGTGAGGGGTGAATACAACTTCCTGCTAAAAAGCCTTCAAAAAAAGCTTGACATTTTTAACAAAGTACTGAAAGATAGAAATTTCGAATTCAAGGTATTCCTTAAATCAGGATCCGGCGCTTATGTGTGCGGCGAAGAAAGTGCTCTGTTTGAATCTATGGAAGGTAAACGTGGAGAGCCACGCAACAAGCCCCCCTACCCTACAGTTGCCGGATACAATGGTAAACCTACCGTTATAAACAATGTAGAAACCCTGGTATATACCACCATGATCTGCTACATGGGCGCCGACAAATTTAAAGCACTGGGGACGAGCGATTCCAGGGGGTCAAAAGTATTTTCAGTATCAGGAGATACACCGATTCCGGGTATTTATGAACTTGAACTCGGCATGCCCTTACATGAATTTGTGAATGAGTTTGGCGATGGAGATGCCAAAGCCATCCAGGTAGGTGGCGCTTCAGGCCATTGTGTACCGCGTAAAAAATTCAATGACACCATTATCGGATTTGAAGGTATTCCAACCGGAGGATCAATGATGATTTTTAACAGTTCGCGATCCATGTATAATGTTTTGCATGACTACCTGGAGTTTTTCACAGAAGAGTCATGTGGACAATGTACCCCATGCCGTGTTGGCTGCCAACAATTGCTTAAAGGCATTGAGGCCGTTAAACGCGGAGAAAAACCACCATCATATCTTGAAGACCTGAAAAAACTGACTGCAACCATGAAAATTGCCGCCAAATGCGGCTTGGGTCAATCAGTGGGCAACCCATTCAACTCTATTGTTGATAATTTCAGGGAGGAGATCATTTACTAATTAACAGTTAATATAAAGAACCGGAAGTCCAATTGAAAAAAACATCAATTACTTCGGACTTTAAACCAACTTAAAAGAAAGCAAAAAATGAGCAAATATTTAGTAAACCTTAAGATCAACAATATGCCCATCGCGGTGGAAGAGGGCACAACCATACTTGAGGCAGCAAAAAAGCTGAATTTCCGAATCCCGACCCTTTGCCACCACCCCGACCTGACCGTTGCAGGGAATTGCCGTGTTTGCGTAGTTGAAGTAAAAGGTGCCCGTATATTGGCTGCGTCTTGCGCAACACCAGTTTCGGAAGGCATGGAAGTGCTTACCAACAGTGAGAAAGTAAGAATAGCCCGCAAGCATATTGTTGAATTGTTGCTATCAGAGCACAATGCCGATTGCACAAAATGCTTTAAAAACGGCCATTGCGAACTACAGGATCTGGCAAGTGAATACAGGATTGGCGATCACGTTTTCCTCGATCTTGTAAGACCCGAATCATTAATTCAGGACATATCTTCACCTTCAATTGTAAAAGATGACAGTAAATGTATTCGTTGCCAGCGCTGCGTAAGAACCTGCACCGAATTGCAAGGTGTTAGTGCACTTGCTGTTGTGAACAAGGGCGATCACCAAAAAATTTCGACCTTCCTGAATAAACCCATGCACGAAGTCGTATGTACGAATTGTGGGCAGTGTATAAACAGGTGCCCGACAGGTGCACTTACCGAAAGAAACTATATTGAGGAGGTTTGGAATGCCATTTATGATCCTTCAAAATTCGTGGTGGTACAAACTGCACCTGCTACCCGGATTGCCTTGGGTGAAGATATGGGAATTCCCCCAGGAGCAAGAGTTACCGGGAAAATGGTATCAGCACTTAAAAAACTTGGATTTAATAAAATCCTGGATACTGACTTTACTGCTGACCTCACAATTATGGAAGAAGGCACGGAATTACTCACACGCCTGAAAAGAGCTCTGGTGGATAAAGATGAAACCGTTGCACTTCCTATGATGACCTCTTGCTCACCAGGATGGATCAAATTTCAGGAACACATGTATCCCGAACTCCTCAACAATCTCTCAACCTGCAAGTCGCCACAACAAATGTTTGGGGCTGTAGCCAAAACCTATTATGCCGACAAAATCAACATTAAGGCCCAGGATATGATTGTAGTTTCCATCATGCCATGCACCGCCAAGAAATTTGAATGCGAACGGCCTGAAATGCGAGATAGTGGTTATCAGGATGTGGATTATGTACTCACAACACGCGAATTGGCCATGATGATCAAACAAGCCGGCATTGATTTCGATAAACTTGAAGATGAACAATATGACAGTATTTTGGGCGAATCATCCGGAGCTGCTGTAATTTTCGGGGCAACCGGTGGAGTTATGGAAGCTGCATTGCGAACAGCATATGAAATAGTTACCGGACGCGAAGTACCTTTTACCAACTTGAATATCAAACCAGTACGTGGCATGGAAGGCATTAAGGAAGCTACCATTAAAATCAAAAACGTAAAACCGGAATGGTCCTTCCTTGAAGGAGTTGATTTGAATGTTGCCATAGCCCATGGCCTGGCAAATGCCGGACAACTCATGGACAAAGTTCGCTCAGGCGAAGCCAACTATCACTTCATAGAGATCATGGGATGCCCAGGTGGATGCTTAGGAGGCGGAGGACAACCCATTCCTACTTCACCCGAAATACGTAAAAAGAGAGCTGAAGCCATTTATAGTGAAGATGAATCCATGGTTATCAGGAAATCACATGAAAATCCTGAAATCACTGAAATTTACAAACAATTCCTTGGTGAACCACTGAGCCATAAGTCGCACGATCTTTTACATACGCACTACAAACCCAGAAAGCGGTATTAAGATCATTATTCCTCACAAAGAAGGACGGTATATTCCGTCCTTCTTTGCATTTTAATGTAATTCATTCTAAATATACATCACTATTTACCAACGCAATATATTCTTTATTTAGAATGAAAATAAATTCATTGTTATTTTTGTAACAATGTGAATTTATTCACAATTATGTTTGTTTAATTGGTTTTGTAATACTAATTTTGCCACTCCATTTGAAGACTGTTTGTGCACTGTTCATCACCGTAAAGGTGTTAAGATTGAGAAAATGAAATTAAAAGAGGTTGTAAAATTACTTAATGCAAGGGTTGTTTCGGGCGAAGACCAACTCACTGCTGAAGTTGAATATGTTTTTGCTTCAGATTTAATGAGTGATGTTCTAACCATTGAAACAGATAATCTCTTATTGCTGACGGGCCTGGCCAACGTGCAAACTATCCGCACCGCTGAGATGTCAGACATAAATAAGATTATCTTTGTAAGAAAGAAAAAAGCAACCGATGAGATGATCCGACTTGCCGCTGAAAACGATATGATACTGATTGAGTGTGACTACTCCATGTTCAAAACGAGCGGCATTTTGTACCAGTCGGGGCTAAAACCCGTGTATTAAAACAAATGTTGATGCACTTTGAATTTACCGTAGAAGGTGGAAATTTCTCAAAAGCCGGGACTGCTTCGAGCCAATTGAAGAAAATTCTCAAGCAACTCAATGTTGACCCAAAGGTTATCAAAAGAATTGTAGTTGCCCTATACGAAGCAGAAGTTAATATTGTTGCACATGCCTACAATGGCATGATTTACATTGATATTGACACGCATAAAATTAACATCTCACTTGTTGACGAAGGTCCGGGCATTCATGACATTGAGCTTGCGATGCAAAAGGGTTACTCAACGGCTTCCTCAGCAGTGAGGGAAATGGGATTTGGTGCCGGTATGGGCCTGCCCAACATGAAAAATAATACTGATGAGCTCAAAGTGAGTTCAGAAGTAGGCAAAGGAACCACTGTTGAGATGGTAACCTATCTTAACAATGAATCAGAATAGTTATGGGTAACGCAAATTTTCATCATGCATTAAAAATAAGGGAGGACCTCTGCATAGGTTGTTCCCATTGCATGAGCGTTTGCCCAACCGAAGCCATCAGAGTAAAAAACGGCAAATCATTCCTGATTGGAGACCGTTGTGTTGATTGCGGTGAATGCTTCAGGGTATGCCCTGTAAGTGCAATAATTATTGATCACGATGATTTTAACTACATTTTTGACTACAAATACCGTGTTGCTCTCGTACCAGCTGTATTTACCGGTCAATTCCCTGAAGACATTTCACTGCGTCAGATTATTAGTGTATTAATGGATATTGGGTTCACTCATGTTTACGAAGCTGAAAACGGTGTGGATATCCTTAAAGAAGCCATATTAACAACTGCCTTAAAAAACCCTGATAAGAAACCGCTCATTTCATCATTCTGTCCCGCAATTGTAAGGCTTATTCAGGTTAAATTCCCATCGTTGGTCGAGAATATCATGTTATTGAAACCACCCTTGGATATTTCTGCAATCCATGTGAGGAAGGCACTTTCAAGTCAGGGAATTCCTGATGAAGAAACGGGCGTTTTTTATATTACACCCTGTGCTGCAAAAATTGCGGCCATAAAAGACCCCGTTGGGGAGCCATCTTCAGCCATTACGGGAGTGATAAATATGGATGTACTGTTCAACAAAGTATATCGTCAGGTAAAGCAAAAAAACAACCAAAGTTGTACTTTACCTCTAGGCAAAAAACTTTCAACAGAATCACGGTGCTGGTCACTTACCAATGGGGAAGCCCCTTTCGCAAAAGGAAGATCTTTAGCAATTGATGAAATCCAGAATGTAATGGATTTTTTGGAAAGGCTTGAAAATGAAGAAGTAAGTGATATTGATTTTCTTGAACTCAGGGCGTGTGATGAAGGTTGTGCCGGAGGGGTACTTACCATAAGTAATCGTTTTCTTACGGCTGAAAGGCTGAGAAATCATCCTGAAACCTTGAAATCTGAAGAAGAAGTTTCCCATCCTGACGAACTGGCTTCAATTTCAGAAAACAAGGAATATTTGCTTAATCATATTGGAATAGAAGAAGTTAAGCCCAGATCAATAATGAAGCTGGATGAAAATATGGCCGAAGCAATGAAAAAAATGGAGAAAGTTAATCGCATTATGCAACTTCTTCCTATGGTTGATTGCGGCGTTTGCGGTGCACCTTCCTGTCAGGCGCTTGCCCAGGACATTGCCCAGGGAACGGCCAATATCAACCAGTGTATCTTTATTCAAAAAATACTCGAACAAAAAGGGGAACTCAGCCTGGATGACAGTGTTAAAATCATGCAAGGCATCTGGGGTTTTGGTAAAACCAACAAATACAGAGACTTAAAAGGCATTTAAAACATGAAAGTACAAGAATTGGTTGAAAAACTTGGGCTAACAGTAATTAGCGGAACTAAGGGATTAAACAACGAAATTGCCAAAGGCTATTCCTGCGATTTACTAAGTGATGTAATGGGAAGTGCCCAGGCAGGTGATGTGTGGATCACACTTCAAACCCATAAAAACGTCATGGCTATTGCTTCACTCAAGGATTTAGCAGCAGTAATTCTCGTTAAAGATTTCAGACCCGATGCCGATATGGAAGCGCAAAGCAATGAAGAAGACATTCCGGTATTGGGAACTGAACTGGATACCTTTACCATAAATGGATTAATTTACAATCTTTTAAATCCATAAGTAACTTAAGATCATGAAGGAATACAAGGCCGACCTTCATATACACACTGTGTTATCGCCCTGTGGCAGTCTGGAGATGAGTCCACGGACAATTATACAGGAGGCTTTAAAAAAAAACATTAACATCATCGGCATTACCGATCATAATTCGACCAGACAATGCCGCGAGGTCAGCAGGGAAGCCCAAAAGGCGGGCATCACTGTATTTGCAGGAGTGGAAGTAACCTCCAAAGAAGAAGTACATTGCCTTGCGTTCTTTGAAACATTTGACATTCTTGATTCGTTTCAACAATATCTCGACCTACATTTGCCAGATATCCTGAATGATATTGATCTCTTTGGTTATCAGGTGGTGGTTGATGAATTGGAAAATATTGTCTATGAAGAGCCTAAACTTTTAATCTCGGCCCTCACGCAAAGCATTGATCAGGTAGAAGCGGAAGTTCACCGTTTGAAAGGTATTTTTATACCAGCACACATCAACCGCCCAAAATACAGCCTGATAAGCCAGCTTGGATTCGTTCCGCCGGATTTAAGGGCCGATGCATTTGAGCTTTCTAAACACATAAGCAAGGAAGAATTCATCAAGCAATTTGGCTACCTGGGAAATCGCACATTTATCAGCAACTCAGATGCACATCAGCCAGACCTCATTGGAGAGAACTTCACCATTTTACAAATGGAAAGCCCCTCGTTTGATGAGTTCAGACAAGCAATTGCTGGAACCAATGGAAGGAGGGTTATGATATGATGAAGGACTTCGCCATGCACATTATGGACATTGTGCAAAATTCAATATCGGCCAACGCTACCAAAATAACGGTAAATATTACAGAAAGTATTGTAAAAAACCTTCTGGAATTGGTTATTGAAGACAATGGCAAGGGAATTCCGGAAGAAATGCTCGAAAACGTTACTGATCCCTTTGTAACCAGCAGAACAACACGAAAAGTCGGACTGGGTTTATCTCTTTTGAAACAGCACGCCAATTCAACCGGGGGTGGATTAAAAATAAGCTCAGAAGTTGGAAGAGGTACGAGGGTTTTTGCTAACTTTGAGCTATTGCATTATGACCGCCAACCCATGGGAGATGTTGCGGGAACTATGGTACTACTGGCAGCAGCCAACCCCAGAATACGATTTATTTACGAACATTCAACTGACTTTGGCAAATACACTTTTGATACGAATGAAGTCAACGAAATGCTTGAAGGAATGTCAATCTCAGAAGCCACTGTTATCAGGTTTCTGAGAGAAATGATTGAAGAGAATCTGAATGAAATTAAAGTTTCAAAATAATTAATCAACACACAACAATCAATAAAAAAAATTGAAAACATGGGACAAGTTAAATCACTTGCAGACCTACGAAAGATCAAAGAGAATCTGCACGAAAAGATGAGCCTCAGGGAAAAAAGCAATAATCCCGAGAGCCTCGTACAAGTGAAGATTGCCATGGCCACTTGCGGTATTGCTTCAGGCGCCAAACAAGTTATGGATTTCTTTATCGAAGAATTTGATAAAAGAAACATCCAGGCTGTGGTTACACAAACAGGCTGCATGGGTTATTGCTTTGCAGAACCAACCGTTGAAGTTACCCTTCCTGGTAAAGAACCAGTTGTTTTCGGGTATGTGGATACACGAAAAGCCGATGACATTATTGAAAAATATGTTAAACAAGGCGAATTGGTTGATGGTATCATTCCTGTCAATTACGAAACCATCGAAAAAAAATAAGGAGGAAGAATAATGTCGAAATATAAAATGCATGTTTTGGTTTGTGGAGGCACCGGATGCCACGCATCCAAGAGCGACCAGCTTCTGGACAATCTAAAAACCATAGTTGGGGACAAAGGTTTAGACAATGAAGTGCAGGTAATAGCCACAGGTTGTTTCGGATTTTGTGAAAAAGGGCCTATTGTAAAAATAATGCCCGACAACACCTTTTATACCCAGGTAACCCCTGAGGATGCCCGTGAAATTATTGATGAGCATCTGATCAAAGGGCGTAAAGTTGAACGGCTTCTTTATGTGAACCCTGAGAACAAGGAAACCATTTCAGATTCGAAGCACATGGGTTTCTACAAGAAGCAACTCAGGATTGCCTTACGTAACTGCGGTTTTATTGATCCTGAGAATGTAGATGAATATATTGCCCGCGACGGATATGAAGCACTGGCAAAATGCCTCACCGAAATGACTCCAGAGCAAGTAATTGAACTGATGAAAAAATCAGGTCTGCGTGGACGAGGCGGCGGCGGTTTCTCAACAGGTTTGAAATGGGAAATCACAAGCAAGTCAGTAGCTGATGAAAAATATGTGGTTTGTAATGCTGATGAGGGTGACCCCGGAGCATTCATGGACCGCTCCATTCTTGAAGGTGACCCCCATTCTGTAATAGAAGCTATGGCCATTTGCGGTTACTGCATTGGCGCCTCAAATGGAGTGGTATATATAAGAGCAGAATATCCTTTGGCCATTGATCGCTTAAAGACTGCCATCAACCAGGCCCGGGAATATGGATTATTAGGAAATAACGTATTGGGAACCGGCTTCAAATTTGACATTGAACTACGTTATGGTGCCGGAGCATTTGTTTGCGGTGAAGAAACAGCCCTCATACATTCAATGGAAGGATTGCGGGGAGAGCCGACAGTTAAGCCACCGTTCCCATCAGTATCCGGATATTACGAAAAGCCCACCAACGTTAATAACGTTGAAACTTTTGCCAATGTACCGGTTATCATCAACAAAGGTGCAGAATGGTTTTCCAGCATTGGAACAGAAAAATCAAAAGGAACAAAAGTATTTGCCCTTGCCGGGAAAATAAACAACGTAGGACTCATTGAAGTTCCAATGGGAACTACCCTTCGCGAAGTTATTTATGAAATAGGCGGAGGCATTAAGGACGGTAAAAAATTCAAGGCTGTTCAAACCGGAGGACCTTCAGGTGGCTGTCTCACAGAGAAGCATCTTGATTTAGCTATTGACTTTGACAACCTTATTGCTGCCGGATCAATGATGGGATCAGGAGGAATGATTGTAATGGATGAAGACGATTGCATGGTGTCTATTGCGAAGTTCTACCTTGATTTTACCGTTGAAGAATCATGCGGGAAATGCGCTCCATGCCGGATTGGCAACAAGCGTTTGTATGAAATCCTTGACAAAATCACCCAGGGAAAAGGTACCCTTGAAGACATTGACAGTCTGCGAAACCTTGGAACTGTTATTAAAGAAACATCACTTTGCGGTTTGGGACAAACTTCTCCAAACCCTGTACTTTCTACCATCGATAACTTCTGGGATGAATACATAGAACATGTTACCGATAAAAAATGCCGTTCGGGTCAATGCAAGGCATTGTTGCAATACTTTATTGACCCCGAAAATTGCACCGGTTGTACTGCTTGTGCACGCAATTGTCCTGTTAATGCAATTTCAGGTGAGCGCAGGGGTATCCATATCATTGATCAGGAAACCTGTATCAAATGCGGTGCATGTATGGATAAGTGCAAATTTAATGCTGTTTATATTAAATAATACCCGGAACCGAAATGGAAACAATCAAATTAATCATAGATAACAAACAGATTGAGGTTGCCAAAGGCACCACAATCCTCAAGGCCGCAAAGGAGGCTGGTATTCACATCCCTACCTTGTGTTACCTGCACCTTGATGACCTGAACATTGAGAATAAACCGGCTGGCTGCCGCATATGCGTTGTAGAAGTTGAAGGCCGCAAAAACCTTGCTCCTGCCTGTGCTACCGATTGCAGTGAAGGCATGGTGGTGCATACCCACAATATAAGGGTACTGAATGCAAGAAAAACGGTTTTGGAATTAATTCTTTCCGATCACCCTACCGACTGCCTGATTTGTGCAAAAAACGGAAATTGCGAATTACAAAGTCTGGCTATGGAATTTGGCATCCGCAAATTGCATTATGAAGGTGAACAATCCACTTACCGTGAAGATACATCACCGGCCATCATCCGTGATATAGACAAATGCATTATGTGTCGCAGGTGCGAAATGATGTGCAATGAAGTTCAAACAGTAGGCGTACTTTCAGCAGTAAACCGCGGCTTTATGTCGGTGGTTGCACCTGCCTTTGAAAGAAACCTTGACCATAGTGAATGTACTTACTGCGGTCAGTGTGTAGCTGTTTGCCCAACAGGCGCACTTACTGAGGTTGACCATACGAACGCGGTTATCCGTGCACTTGCCGATCCAACAAAAACTGTAGTCGTTCAAACGGCCCCTGCTGTAAGGGCAGCCCTTGGAGAAGAGTTCGGCCAGGAGCCGGGAACGCTGGTTACCGGAAAGCTTGCCTCTGCTTTACGCAGATTAGGTTTCAATTATGTTTTTGACACTGATTTTGCTGCCGACCTTACCATTATGGAAGAAGGCACTGAATTGCTCGACAGACTTACCCGTCATCTTAACGGAGATAAGAGTGTGCCTTTACCCATGCTTACTTCTTGCTGCCCGGGCTGGGTAAGCTTTTTTGAGCACCAATTCCCCGAAATGCGCGACATTCCTTCAACAGCACGAAGCCCACAACAAATGTTCGGAGCCATCGCAAAAACATATTTTGCTGAAAAAATTGGAATTAAACGCGAAAACATGGTGGTCGTTTCCATCATGCCGTGCCTTGCCAAAAAGTACGAATGTCAACGTGACGAATTCTCAACGAATGGCAATCCCGATGTTGATCTCTCCATCTCAACCCGTGAACTGGCCCACCTGATCAAGCAATCGAACATCGACTTTAATTCATTACCTGACGAAGATTTTGATGCACCATTGGGAGAATCAACCGGTGCAGGTGTAATTTTCGGAACTACAGGCGGTGTTATTGAGGCTGCAGTTCGTACAGCTTATGAAGTTCAGACCGGCAAAAAACTTGAGAAAGTTGAGTTTGAAGAACTCAGAGGTATGGAATATATTCGTGAAGCTACCATTGATTTTAACGGATTACCCATCAAGATTGGTATTGCCCACGGATTAGGTAATGCCCGCAAATTGTTGCAGGATATTAAAGATGGGAAATCAACCTATCATGCCATAGAAATTATGGCCTGCCCAGGTGGATGTATCGGAGGTGGTGGTCAGCCATTACACCATGGCGACTCATCAATTATCAAAGCCCGCCAGAAAGCGCTCTACCGTGAGGATGCTGGAAAATCCATCCGCAAGTCGCATGAAAATCCTTACATTGTGAAGTTGTATGATGAGTTTCTTGGCAAACCATTAAGCGAAAAATCCCACCATCTCCTGCACACTCATTATTTTGATAAAAGCAATGAGACTTTTATTGAATAGCAGGTTTTTCTCTGGGACAATCCTTAAAAAATCAAACAAAGAAATCTAATCATGGCAACAATAAAATTATCAGCAGACAAACTTGAAGAGCTAAAAGCTGTTTGCAAATCGTTTAACAACGAAAAAGGAGAATTGATAAATGTACTGCATAAAGCGCAGGGCATTTTTGGCTACCTTCCTGCCGAAGTGCAGGAAGTAATCGCCAAAGAACTCAAAGTTTCCGTGGCTCATGTATATGGGGTCGTATCTTTTTATTCATTCTTCAGCATGTTACCCAAGGGTGAGCATCCCGTTTCCATTTGTTTGGGAACAGCCTGCTATGTGCGTGGTGCGGAAAAAGTTATTGATGAGTTTAAGCAACTGCTTCACATCAATGTTGGTGAAACCACACCCGACGGAAAATTTTCACTGGCTTGCCTGCGTTGCGTAGGTGCTTGTGGATTGGCTCCAGTGGTATTGGTAGGCGACAAAGTTTATGGACGTGTTGCACCAGAGGGTGTAAAGCAGATTATTGCAGAATACGCAGGATAATTGTTTTCAATGTGTTTTGGTTAAGCGGCCGGGCAAAGTTTTTGTCCGGCTTCTTTTTATTTTGCAATACTTAACATAATCCCCTGATACAAAAATAGCCACCATTCAAAGGCAGCTATTTATGCAATTTTATGCAGTAAAAATTAATTGGAAAGTACCTGGGTCACCAATTCAGCAGCTTCCTGAAGCATAACAGCCGAGAACACTTTGAGTCCGGACTGTTCGATAAGCTCTTTGGCTTCTTCAGCATTGGTACCCTGTAAACGAACAATAATTGGTATATCAATATCACCAATGTTACGGTAGGCGTCTACAATTCCCTGAGCTACCCGATCGCAACGAACAATACCACCGAAAATATTCACCAGAATGACTTTAACATTTGGATCCTTGAGGATAATACGGAAGGCTTTTTCGACTCTTTCAGCATTGGCAGTGCCACCCACATCAAGAAAGTTGGCTGGTTCGCCACCCGAAAGTTTAATAATGTCCATTGTAGCCATAGCCAAACCTGCACCATTGACCATACAGCCTACATTTCCGCTGAGTTTAACATAATTCAGATGATGCTCTCCTGCTTCCACTTCTGCTGGATCTTCTTCGGTTAAATCACGCATGGCATGAATATCAGGATGACGGAACAAGGCATTATCATCGATCCTCATTTTGCAATCTGCGGCCATAATAAGATTGTCGGATGTTCTAAACACGGGATTAATTTCCAACATAGCAGCATCACTTCCCATATATGCATTGTAAAGGCTCTTCACAAACTTCAACATATTTTTATGGGCAACACCTTCAAGTTTCAGGTTATAAGCTATTTTTCGGCCCTGGAAATCCTGAAGTCCGACTTTGGGATCAACTTCTTCGGTAAAAATCAAATGAGGCGTATTTTCTGCGACTTCTTCAATATCCATTCCACCTTCGGTGGAATACATAATCATTACCCTTCCGGTAGCACGATTGAGCAATATGCTCATATAATACTCGGCAGGTTCTGATTCGCCTGGATAAAAAATATTTTGCTCCACCAAAACTTTGCTTACTAATTTCCCTTCGGCACTTGTTTGTGGGGTAATGAGCATCATTCCAATAATCTGTGTAGCATGTTCCCACACTTCATGCAGGGATTTTGCAATTTTCACCCCACCGCCTTTGCCTCTTCCACCAGCGTGGATCTGAGCTTTTACAGCCCATTTCTCAGAGTTGGTAATTTTTTGAATTTCTTCAGCCGCTTTAACAGCCATTTCGGGATTCTCGGCAACAATGCCCACAGGCACAGGCACACCGAATGACCGGAGTATCTGTTTGGCCTGATATTCATGAAGGTTCATACGCTAAAATTAGGGAGACTTGCTTAATTGAATTTATGAAATTAAAATAAAAAATTATTACAAATAACAGGATTCCTGTATATTTGTACTGCACTATGGCTCTAAACAATATAAAGGGCTGACAGTTCAACAAATTTAAAGTTTTTTTTATTTAAAAGCCAATTATTCCGAAGTCAGATAAATTATACATACAATACATACAAAAAAAGCTGAAGCGGTATCAGATGAAAACATCCTTTCAAAATTATCTCCACTTACAAATAGTAATCATAGCCTTGTTACTTGTTAACATTTCTAATGGTTTTGCCCAACGCATAAATAATAAGTCAGTTCCTATCTCCCGCGCCACTATCCTACCACGCATTGATGGGATTTTTAATGCTGATGAGTGGGAAGATGCAGCGCGTTTGGATGGATTCAGACAATATGAACCCGTTTCAAATGCTATGCCTGCTTTTGAAACTGAAGTTTATCTAATGTATAACGACGAAGCCATTTTTATAGCTGCTGTTATGCATGACAACAACCCTGACAGTATTGCCAGCCAGCTGGGGATGAGGGACAATGAAGGCCTAAATGCTGATTATTTCGGTATAGGTTTTGACACATATAATGATCAACAAGATGCCTATTACTTCATTTTATCAGCTTCGGGAATACAAGTTGATGGGCGGGTAAAAGACCCTACGTATAGTGCAGTTTGGTTTAGTTCGGCTAAAATTAATGCAGAAGGATGGGTAGCGGAATTCAGGATACCCTATTCCGCGCTGAGATTCCCGAAAAAAGATATTCAAAGCTGGGGATTTCAGGCATATAGAAAAATAAGAAGATATCGTGAAGAAAGTCAATGGGCACTAGAAGAAAAAGGCTCTGAAAATGCACAGATGTATTGGGGTGAGATTACGAACCTTCAAAATATCAGCCCTCCTATCAGACTTTCTTTTACCCCATATGTATCAGCAAACATGCAGCATTCCAGCGATCCTGCCTATAAGGAAGATCCCTGGTCATCATCGTTTAATGGAGGCATGGATATTAAATATGGAATAAACGAAAGTTTCACCATGGATATGATTCTATTACCAGATTTCAGTCAGGTAAAATCAGACAAAGTCCAGAACAACCTTACTGCCCTTGAACTTATTTACGATGAAAACCGAACCTTTTTCAATGAAGGTACCGATCTTTTCCAGAAAGGAGAACTCTTTTACTCCAGACGAATAGGCCGTACTCCAGTTTTGTCCTATTCGATCTATGATTCACTTAGCCAAAACGAATGGATATCCTCTAATCCACTAAACGCCAGACTTTTAAATGCAACAAAAGTATCAGGAAGGACAGCCGGAGGAACGGGTATAGGGTTTTTCAATGCGATTACCGGAAATACCTGGGCAACAATAAATGATACCATTACCGGGGCTGAGCGTAAACTGCTTACCGATCCTGCAACCAATTATAATATTATGGTTGTAGATCAGACTTTGCCCAACAATTCATCGGTTTACCTTATCAATACTAATGTATCAAGACCATCAGGCTGGGATGACTCCAATGTAACAGGCGGTGGTGCCACCATCGGCGATAAAAGCAAAACCTATTATGTAGGCGCAAGTTTAGCCATTTCCAAATGGTTTAAAGCAAATGAGGTTTCCAGATATCCCATTGGAGAGGACAAAACAGGATACAATTACGGCTTGTTTTTCATGAAAAGCCGTGGAAAATTTCAGTTTAGTATATATCAGAGTGCCCTTGACAAGTACTTCAACATCAATGATATGGGCATAAACCGCACCAATAATCAGTTGAACAGGGGTATTTATCTCAGCTACAGGATTTACGAACCTTTCAGCATTTTCAGAAACTTTGCCCAAAGCTTTGCAGTTGATCAATTATTATCGCTGGATAGCAAAAAGAACATTGATACGGAGATCAAATACAAAGGAAATACAACCTTCAATAACTATTTCTCACTATGGTGGGGATTAAGTGTATCACCTTATGAAAGGCATGATTTTTATGAACCACGAAAAAGTGGACGATATTTTCTTATGCCTGGATATTCAGATTATAATATCGGTTTCTCCAGTGATTATCGCAAACGGTTTGCCCTGGATGGATCGATTGAGTATACCCTTGACTTTGATAATATCAAATCAATGTGGGCGGAAATTGAACCCATTTTCAGGATAAATAATCGTTTTTTCATAAAGCATGAAACAGGCCTTGGGTTAAACCCGGAAAATCTTGGATATGTAAATCAAAATCAAGAGAACATATGGTTTGGCAAACGGGATATTTTTACACTTGAGAATGCATTTACAGGCAATTATATGATCAGCCGACCCATCTCGGTAAGTCTTGGCTTTAGGCACTTTTGGCAAAAAGCCGAATACACTGCATATTATACCCTTCAGGAAAACGGTTACTTAACAGCTGACCCGGAATACATGTATGACCATCATTTTAATTACAACTTTTTCAGTATTGATTTAAATATTGACTGGGAATTTGCACCAGGGAGTTTACTAAGTCTGGTCTGGAAAAATAATATCCAACAATACAATAATAATTATGAGATACTCTTTTCCGATAACCTAAGAGATATGTTCGGCTCCCCACAATTAAATATGTTCAGCATAAAGGCTTTATATCACCTTGATTATCTAATGATTAAAAACATAAAACGAAACAAACCATAATTTCATTCAATTACTCAGTAATGAACCAAAAATTGTCCTATTCTGACTAAAAATTGTCTTTTTTAAATTCAGATTCATATTCAATTAAAAAAAATGTTAATAATTGCGTTTTTATAACAATAATAGTGATTTGGGGCAGTTACATTTATAGAAAATGTTTATAAACTTTCATAAACTGTTTTACCAATAATTGACCACTATGTTAGCCACACTCAAATTCCCCATCATGGGTTACACCCGAATCAGACTTATCGTAAAAAACGGATACAAATGGCTGGCCGAAATACTAGATGCCGACCTGAAAGTTGAAGTTTATGATGATGATTTTGTTGTTGATTAATACCCTGACTTACTCATCATACAACCTGCAAGGGTCTTAAAGTTCAAATACTTTTGCAGGATGAGGATGATTATGCCCCGCTTTCTGCTGAAAATCCATATTTATCTCTGGTATCTATCTATACTGTTTCCCTTTTGATTAATTGCGCTTTGAGCAAAACTGCGTCATACAAAGAATTGAATGCTTCTACAAAATTAGCTACTTTCAATGGTGATTCTGTTAACTTTGCAATTCATAATGAACATCGTTTATGATCAAAGCAGAAAACATCGTAAAATCATACGGAAAGCTTCAGGTATTAAAAGGGGTTTCTGTCCAAATCGGGCATGGGGAAATTGTATCAATAACTGGTGCATCCGGAGCAGGAAAATCAACCCTGTTACATATTCTAAGCACCCTTGATAAAGCCGATGCCGGTGAAGTAATTGTGGATGGGATCAACACAAAGCAGCTTAATGATAAAAAACTGGCGGAGTTTAGAAACCTTAAAATAGGGTTTGTTTTTCAATTTCATCATCTTTTGCCTGAATTTACAGCCATTGAGAATATCTGCATTCCGGCATTCATCCATGGAAAAAGCAGGAAAGAAGCCGAGATAAAGGCATATGAGCTCATGGATTTTCTAAACTTATCAGAGCGTGCCATGCACAAACCTTCTGAGCTTTCGGGAGGCGAACAACAAAGGGTAGCAGTTGCCCGTGCCCTGATCAATCAACCCTCGGTTTTAATGGCTGACGAGCCTTCAGGAAACCTGGACTCAGAAAATGCTACACAACTGCATCGCTTATTCTTCGACCTTCGGGATAAATTCAGGCAAACCATTGTAATTGTAACACACAATGAAGAACTCGCCTCAATGTCAGATCGGCGACTTTACATGCGGGATGGCCTGATCTTTGATCAAAAAATCTAAGCTTTCTTAATATCCCTTTAAAAATAATTAATTGTTCCTTTCGTTTGGTATTCAACTGCCAGACAAAGTAATCGACAAATTATAAAAGTATACCTAAAAATGCCGAAAACCGTTTTTAACAGTCTTACCGCTGTTTTCTTTAGAATATTGATCATTAGCGGACTAATTTTTTCCGTTCAGTTGTCCTATGCACAAACACTGGATGCAACAAAACTGCAACAATTTGAAGAGGCTATACTCCGAGGAGAAGATTTCCTAAAAGCTCAAAATTATGCCCAGGCAAAAGCTGAATACCAAAAAGCCCTGAGCATCGATCCCTCAGCCAAATATCCTCAGGATAAACTGGCACAAATTCGCAAATTTTACATTGATCCGGCAGATGAGTCACGTTTCAACTCTGCTATGGAAAATGGCAACCGCCTATTGCAATCAAAGAACTATGCAGCTGCCCTGGCGCAATTTTCTGTTGCCAGCAATATTAAACCTGAAGATAAGGTTGCCCGTGATAAAATGAATGAAACGGGCAAACTGGTTGAATCTCAAAAACAAACTCAGGATCAATACATCAATGCCCTAAAACGTGCTGATGATTTATTTGCCGCAGGAAGTATGCCTTCCGCTAGGGATGCCTACACACAAGCCGCTGCCATAAAACCCGGGGAGACATATCCGCAACAAAAAATTTCCGAAATTGACAATAAACTCGCCGCTGAACAGGCACGTAAAGAGTCCTATGAAAAAACGCTGGCCGAAGGTGATGAAGCATACATGAACCGTGATTTTGCCCTGGCAAAAATAAAATATGAGCAATCCCTTAAAGTTAAACCGGGAGAGAGTTACCCAAAAAGTATGTTGGAACGGGTAAATTCAGGAATGGCCGAAATGAAAGATACTCAACAAAATTATCAAACCACCATTGCATCGGCTGACCAACTTTACCAGGCCAAAGATTATGAAACAGCATTACTGGCCTATCAGAATGCTGCCAGAATCTTACCATCAGAGAAATATCCTGCGGAACAAATTGAAAAAATCAACGCAATTCTGAAGTCAATGCAAAAAATTGAAGAAGATTATCAATTGGCTATTACAACAGGCGATCAATTGTTGACCGCGCAAAAACTAATGGAAGCCCGTGCTGAATTTCAAAAAGCAAATGACCTGAAACCTTCAGAAAAATATCCAAAGCAAAAGATTGAGGAAATAGCGCTTCAATTATTGGCGCTTAAAGAAGCCGAACGAGACAAACAATACAATGACGCCATAGTCCTGGGTGATATTAACCTGAGAGAGCTAAAATATCAGGAAGCCATTTCAGCTTATACTGAAGCACTAACCATAAAATCTGAGGAAGATTACCCATCCACTAAGATTCGGGAAATAAACCAAACCCTTGAAAATCAAAAAGCCGCTCAGAATGCATATGTAAATACCCTTCGGGAAGCAGACACACATTTTGCAGCGCAAAAACTTGAAGAAGCAAAAAGTGCCTACTCGAAGGCTCAGACACTGAAACCGGAAGACTCCTACCCTGCTTCCCAACTTGTAAAAGTCAATGAACTACTGGCAGAAAAGGCCCGTATAGAAAAAGATTATGACAATGCTGTGGTCGAAGCAGACAAACTATTAAATGAGGGTAAACTAAATGAAGCCATCACAAAATACAATACAGCCATCAACTTAATACCTGAAAGTTCCTATCCAAAAGATCAGGTTGCGAATATTAAGACCCGACTCGATGAGTTGCAATCAAAAGAAGAGCAATATGCAGCCCTGATTGCTGAGGGTAACATGTTTTTTGATAAAGATGAGCTTGAGTCGGCCCGTTCGGCATATACCAAAGCCCTTAACCTCAAACCCGGCGAAAAATATCCCGAGGAACGGATTGAAAAACTATCGAAAACATTGGAAGAGCGAATGAAAAAACGCGCGTATTATGCACAGATAGTTGAACATGCAGATGGTTTATTTAATGATGGAGAATACGAACAGGCCCTGCCGGCCTATACTGAGGCAAACTCACTATTTCCGAAGGAAATTCATCCAATAGAACGCATTGAACGCATCAATAAAATACTGAAAGAGCGTGAAGCACTGGAAGAAAATTATGCCCGGTACCTAAAAGAAGGTGATCAGAACTTTGAACAGAAAAGCTATCAGTCTGCACTCAATGCTTATCAACAGGCAAAAACACTAAAACCAGAAGAAACTTATCCGCCCAGTCAGATAGAACTTATTGAAAAAGCACTGGAAGCTGAAAAAACACTATTGAATAACTATGAACAAGCCATTGATGTTGCTGATAAATTATTGACCGCCAGTAAACTTGCGGAAGCCCGTCAGGAATATACAAAAGCATTGGCGTTGAAACAGGATGAAACATATCCCCGGGAGCAGATACAAGAAATTGATGCCAGACTTGCCCAGGCAGCACAATTGGAAAAGGACTACGAAGCCGCCATTGAAGAAGCAGATAAATACTTTCGGGATAAAAAGCTGAATGAGGCCCTTGATAAATACACTATAGCCAGTAGCTTAAAGGCTGAAAATCAGTATCCAAAAGATCAGATTACATTTATTGAAAATAGTCTTGCCGAATTGCGTTCAAAAGATGAGCAGTATGCAGCACACATTGCTGAAGGTGACCAACTGTTCAATAATTCGGAGCTTGAAAACGCTGCCATAGTTTACAATAAAGCCCTGAAAATTAAACCCGGAGAGGTATATCCCACCGTAAGGATTGCCAACATCACCAAAACGCTGGAAGAACAACGCAAAAGGCGTGATGATTTCACCAGTTTGATTGAACGCGCTGATCAATTGTTTGATGCTGCGAAATTCGAGCAGGCATTACCAGTTTATACGGACGCAAAAGGGCTTTTCCCGGAAGAACCCCATCCGGTAGAGCGCATAGAGCGGATCAACAAAATTATTGAGGACCGCAAAGCCCTTGAAGAAAACTATGCACGATATATAAAGGAAGGTGATCAGCACATTGAAAAGAAAAGCTATCAAACCGCGCTCACTGCCTATCAGCAGGCAACAACGCTGAAACCAATGGAAATGTACCCAAAGGATCAGATTGTACAAATTGAAAAGGCCCTGGCAGCCGAAAAAGCGCTCCTGGATAATTATCACCAGTTAATTGCTACTGCCGATGAAATGTTCAATACAGGAAATTTAAATGAAGCTGCAACAAAATATGCTGAAGCGAAAAAATACAAACCGGAAGAAGCCTATCCGGACGAACAGATTCTACGTATAAATACAATATTGACACAACGGAAGGAAACCGAGAAAAACTATGCACAAAACATTGAAGAAGGGAATCGCCTGTTCGCAGCCAAAGATTACCAGGCAGCCCGCACAAAATACACTGAAGCAGCCGGTTTGAAACCCGCTGAATTGTATCCTGTTGAAAGAATTGCCGAAATCCAAACCTTACTCGGGGCTATAGAACAAGTTGAATCAGAATATAATACGGCTATTTCTCTGGGAGATGAAAAGCTTAACCTGAACTTGTTGGATGAGGCAGAAACGGCCTATCAGCAGGCCAAAAGAATAAAATCTCAGGAAGCCTATCCTGCAAAGCAACTTGAAATCATTCAACAAATGCGTGAAAAAGAGAAAACTCTTGCCTTCAACTACGAGAACGCGGTTTCAAAAGGTGATGCGATGTATCAGGAGAAAGATTACGTCTCTGCGCTGATCGCCTATGAGCAAGCCCTTGAATTCAAACCAGGAGCAGAATATCCAGAAAACAGGGTACAGGAAATAACAAACCTATTACTTGAACAAAAACAATTGGCAGATAGAGGCTACAATGAAGCCGTTGACAACGCTGATCGGTTATTTACTGAAAAAGATTACACCAGTGCACTGAAATTTTATGAAAATGCTTCTGCTTTAAAACCACTGGAGAAATATCCAAAGGATAAAATCCTCGCCATCCGTGCCATTTTACAGGAGAGGTCACGCAACCAAATGGAAGCCTATAATAAAATCATTCTGAATGCTGACAGACTTTACCAGGACAAAGTGCTTGACCAGGCCATTGATGCCTATATGGAAGCTTCGATTGCAAAACCAGATGAAACCTACCCATTGGATATGATCGCAAAAATCAGAAAATACCTGGAAGAACATGCCATGGTTGACCTTGTGAACAGTCCTGTAAGTATTGAAATCGATTCAGAAAAGCGATTTAACTTTACCCCTATTGATATGCGATTGAGAAAGAACAATTACATTTCCATAAATGCCAGAAAAACCAGTGAAACAGATCCAAAGGTTTATGTGAATTATGGGAATGGCAACCAGAAAAACGGGGGAATTGTTTTGAGAAGCATCACCAGCGATGAAAATGGAGATTTTCTGGTACGTGTAAGCGTTCAGGACCGCTGGTATAGAGAGGACAACAACTGGATTGGTATCTATGCCGAAGGTGGCAGCATTGAAATTTCTAAAATGAAAATAGCACAAGGAGATTAGCCCATCAGGGAGGCAGGAAGACACCGCCCCATATTGCGTAAAAATCTTTTTAAATTTATTGAATTTGTTTCCTATCGGCCTATTTAGAAAAGAAAAAATGCTGACATTTGCACGCAACAGCTCACAATCTAAATCAGGTATATGGAAAGCTATTTTGAACCTTTCAGACTGAACACCATCGGACATGATCTTGAATACAATACCCCTTATGGACAACAGAAGTTAATTTATGCCGATTGGATCGCCAGCGGAAGATTATATCAACCCATTGAACACCGGTTGACCAATGACATCGGCCCATTTATAGGGAATACACACACCGAAACCAGTGAAACCGGCACGTCAATGACCCGCGCTTATCATGAAGCACACAAACGTATCAAAAAGCATGTAAATGCCGGCCCAAATGATGTAATAATTACTGCCGGATTTGGCATGACCGGTGTAATTGTGAAGTTTCAACGTATGATGGGTCTGAAAATGTGTGGGCAGTTGAATGATTCAAAATGTTTCAAAGAAAAAGAAAGACCAGTTGTTTTTGTAACCCATATGGAACATCACAGCAATCATACCTCATGGTTTGAAACTATGACAGATGTTGTGGTATTGGCTCCCGGCAAGGATTTACTGGTAGATCCTGAAGAATTAAAAAGACAGCTTGAAATATATAAGGACAGGGCTCTCAAAATAGGCGCATTTACCGCATGTTCAAATGTTACGGGCATAGGAACTCCTTACCATGAGTTGGCCAGGATAATGCATGAGCAAGGAGGGTTTTGCTTTATTGACTTTGCGGCCTCAGCACCTTACGCCGATATCAATATGCACCCTGAAGACCCAATGGAGAAACTGGATGCTGTTCTTTTTTCTCCGCATAAATTTTTGGGTGGACCAGGCTCTTCAGGAGTATTGGTATTTGACCGATCCATGTACAACAGTCGTACACCTGATCAACCAGGAGGAGGAACAGTTGACTGGACCAACCCCTGGGGAGAATACAAATATGTAGATGACATTGAATTACGCGAAGACGGCGGAACTCCTGGATTTATGCAATGTATCCGCACTGCGCTTTGCATTGAAGTAAAAGAAAGAATGGGCGTAGCCAATATTGCCCGTCGCGAAGAACAGTTGCTTGAAAAAGCTTTTGCTGGAATGGATAAAATCCCGTCCCTTAAAATACTTGCCAATAACCAACGCAAAAGACTGGGTATAATCTCTTTCTATTTTGATGATATCCATTTTAATCTGGTTGTTAAATTACTCAGTGATCGCTATGGCGTTCAAGTGAGGGGCGGCTGCGCCTGCGCAGGCACCTATGGCCATTACCTGCTCGATGTAAGCCACGAGCACTCAAGAACAATTACTGAACTGATCAACCATGGCGACCTGTCGCAGAAACCAGGATGGATCAGGCTTTCATTGCATCCAACCATGACCAATCAGGAACTTGATTTCATTCTGAACGCTCTCGAAGAAATTAGCATTAACCACAAATTATGGGCCGAGGATTATGTCTATAACAAGCACACCAATGAATTCAAACACATTTCCGACAATTGTCACATTACGGAAAGAGTAAATGAGTGGTTCAGGATGTGAGGATAAAGTTTACAGATATTATCATATGCACAAATGCAAAAACGGAAATAAAAGCATGAGATTTTAAGTTTCTTTTGCAAGCCTGAGATTGAAGAATCCAGGATCATAAATCTGACATCTGATTCCATAATTCTGCGCCAGGAAGGCTGAGGTAACACAGAAATACTAAATGAGGAAATGTGTGTTCAAACTTTTTTATACTGAACGAATGGCACAAAAAGATTCCGTCATCTGCTGCACAACTGCACTATTATTGCTGAAATCCAGGTTTGACAATCACCCACCCCATTTAAAAAAAAATCACTCCCCGGAAAAAGTAATTAATGTGATTTCCGGCAATATTCCCACCCTGCCAGGATAGGCAATATGTCCAAGTCCACGATTCACGTATAAATAGCTTTTACGGCCATCGGGCAAATTAACAGAGGTAAGACCAGCCCAATTGTCATATATGTAGCGAGCCGGGCTCCATTTTAGCCCAAAAGCTTCGATTCCCATCTGCATTCCGTGGGTATGCCCGGAAAGGGTAAGATCAAATTCAGGGTAATCCTTTGATACTTCCGTTTCCCAATGAGTAGGATCATGAGAAAGCAGAATATTCAAATCGCCATAAGGGACATCTTGCATGGTCTTTTCAAGATTCCCATATTTTTTAAACCGGGAGGTCGCACTCCAGTTTTCAACACCGGCAATAAGCAGCCTGGCAGTATCTTTTTCAATTTCAACCGTAGAATTCCGTAGCAATTGCCATCCAAGTGTATCAAAGAAATCAACCATTTGCTGAAGGTTTTCTTCTTTCTCTTCTCGGCTCTTCCAGGTGGTATAATCACCATAATCATGGTTGCCGAGTATGGCATAAATGCCCAAAGGAGCCTTGAGCTGTGCGAGAACATTTTCAAATCCCCTCACCTCACTGGTACTATAATTCACCATATCCCCTGTAAAAACAATGATATCAGGGTTTAGATCATCAACCTGATCCACAGCCCTTTGCAGTGGTTTATTGCTCAACCAGCTGCCCAAATGAATATCAGAAAGCTGCACAATCCTCAACCCATCGAAAGCTGGGGGAAGATTTTTAATACTAACTTCAACACGATGCGTTTTGAATTTATATACCCAAACCGTACTCCCGACCAATAAACCAGCGAGAGCAAGGCTTCCAAGAAGAATTCCCATTTTTTTAAAAAATTTTAGCCCATTTAAAAAGAGATCCTTTCTTTTAAACCGCCAAAATCCCAAACGTAGAATTGACAGAACAAAAGCAGGAATCAGAGCTATGATTAAAATTGTTTTAACTAAAAAGAAAATGATGGCTATTCCCGGCAAATAAACTCGCAGGAAAGTATTCATTGAGTCCAATGGTATTGCAACAGAAATAACTAGGAAAAAAACCAGATCGGCAAACGGCAACCACCAGAATAATTGAATGGTGAGTTTCCACCCTTTACCGAGATTCTGCCAGAGTTTGCTCAAATAACGCAGTACCAGAAGATCCACCACAAACAAGACTGCTAAAAGCGGTACCCTTGCCGCGTATTTAGGCATTGCGCTTTGCATTAGAAAGAAGAGTAAAACAAGAGAGAAACTGCCAACCAACAATAGGATTAACTTAATTAACAGAGACTTACGACGAACATCCATGCGGTTTGTTGACAGAGATTTTGAGTGCAGGTCTTATTTTGTGACCGTTGCAAAATTAGGCATTATCAAAACAAGCCCGACCTTTTGCCTTGCAGACCAAACGACATTGCAGCTAAAAAATGTTAAAATGGCTTTTTATTCTTCCATTTGTTTATTGAGCATTTCCTGCTGACGTAACCTGCTTTCAAGCAACAGAATGTAATTGCGGGCTTTTTTTACTTCAAATTCTTTCCATGCCCGGTTTGCCCATTCCAAAGCCAGGGGAAGGTTGCCTTCAACCTCACTGGCAAGCGCCATATTGTAATTCGCACGACCGGCAATTACCGGATCGACATTTGTGGTGTAACGCTTCCATATAGCAATGGCCTCGTTCCAGTTTCCATTTTTAACATACTTTGATGCCACAATAAATTCATCATTGGCCTTGCGGAAATAGGACCTGCTTTCAGTCATCCAGGTGGGCGAAATCCTCATGGCATACTGTCTGCCGGAATAATTGCCCGATTCGTTAATAGCCCGGCGCTTGGAAGGAAATTTACTAATGACATTTTGAGGAGAATCTCCGGTTTCATTCCACTCCATCTCGTCAAAAAAAGCATTCCTGTCAACAATTTGTTGACCCTCGGGATTATATATGGTCCACCCTGACCTTACTTCCAATCTCAGATCACCATAAAACTCAGCAACCATCACTTTTTTCTTATTGATGGTTCGCTCAACTTCACGGGATCCTTCCCTTAAACTGATGTCAGAATCGAAGGTTTCAAGCGCAACTATGGCATCCACTCGAAAACGTCCACACAAATCATTGACCTCGCTCCAATCAAGAAACTCAGGCCAGACCGCAGTACCGGTACCCCGAAGATCCACGCCTTCGATAAGAACGGCGGTGAAACGGGGATTCGCATTCAATCCTGCAGCTAATCCACGCATACACTCCTGCGAACCCTCCCGATCAGCACCTACAGATTCGCCTGTAATAAAACCTTCAAGAAAATTATTGAATCCCTGGCCTTTTGCCGGTAAAGAACGATTAACGATACCCACCTGTTTAATCTGTTTAGGAATTGACAGGGTCGCCGGCTTCAGAATCTGCATCTGCATTGAAGCGGTTTTGCACGAGGCAAAAACAAACGGAAGTAGCACTATAAGGATGAACCTGACAGATGGTGTTTTCATAATCATAGAATAAGAATGGTGAATATTAAATATACTAGCATTTCTTTGCTCAAATCTACGATATTTTTAGGATCATTGAAAAATATTCTTTATAAAGTGCAAAAAACAAAATACCAAAAGGATGAAATTCAAAAACAACAAATTATGAGTCATATTATGATAGTTTAATCAGGAAATCAAAAAAAAGACTCGGAAGAGAAAAAAAATATTAAAAAAAAATAAATTTTGACATAGTGCTGTATAACAGCATATTATAGCAAATACTAATGATTTTTGGATCAGGAAGCTTCATCACCACCAACTGCATATGATTCACACAATTGCAGCTATATGCCTGTGATTCAGAACACAATGTTTTGAATTGATGCAACGCTCCTGTCAAGAAAGATAATAATCGTCCACTAAAGTCAATATATCTCAAAAATAAAATTTGCGAATGTTAAATCTATTTGTACTTTTGCACTCCCATTTGGTGAGGTGGGTGAGTGGCTGAAACCAACAGTTTGCTAAACTGTCGTACTGGAAACGGTACCGGGGGTTCGAATCCCCCCTTCACCGCAAGAGATAAAAAGTTATCTTTTGATTAAAAGATTCGGGGTGTAGTACAGTTGGTAGTATGCTTGGTTTGGGACCAAGAGGTCGTCGGTTCGAGTCCGGCCACCCCGACAAAAAAACTTTCTGCGAAAGCAGGAAGTTTTTTTTTGCCTTATATTTTTTACTACTCTTAATACTAGTATTTGATATCCAATTTATTAGCCGAAAAATGGCATATTAATTGAATGGTCGCGAATAGAATTAATTGCAAATTCCGTCCAGCCCCTTAAAAAACAAATGCAGAACGAATCATCAAAGATGACTTATTCTGCATTTGAAAAGTCTTAAGAAAGCGATCTGTTTACTGAAGCAGGTTTCCTATTTTTATTCCCAGGGAGAAGCTTCGCGGATAAGCAGGTCCGTAAATATAACCGGCATCCCTATACTCGCCTTTGTCAAAGTCACTTTGATAGGCATTTAACATATTCTGGATCCCAGCATAAGCCTGAATACGGGTTTGGCCTGAAAGTGGAGCAGTGTAACTGACCTTCAGCGCAACATCAAAAAATGGATCAGTCTTTATAAGTATATCATTTTCGATATACCCTGCATAATGTGGCACGGTCATACTTCCGGTATAGGATCCGCTCAACGAAACCCCTACCCTATTTATAGGACTGGTTGTAAATGTAAGGTATCCGTAGTTATCAGGAGAGCGCAACAGACTATTTACGGTTCCTGCATCCGGATCATCCGACCATTCTTCAGGTTCAGCATAACGGCTTTTCTGAAAAGTAAATCCAAGCTGCAATTGTGTACGTGCCGAAAAAGCAGTGCGCATTTCAAGATTAACTCCCTGAACAACAGCTCCGGAACCATTCCTGCGCTCCAGTAACTTATTCCCGTTAATATCAGTTCCGATTTCAGTAAGAATAAAAACATCGTCAAGGCTGGTATAAAAAGCTTCAATCAATGCATTTAAACTTGCTTCACCCAAAGAAAAATAGGAATCCAAAGACCCGCTGTAACTTTGCGAATGCTCTGTCCTCAAATTATCTGCAAGCTGAATAAGCATTACATCACCACCTACCGCTAAAATATGCAAATCCTCGTCGAATGCTTGTGGGGCTCTGAAACCGGTACTGTAAGAGAGTCTACCAAAAAGTTTTTCGGTAAATGAATACCTGAAGTTTGCCCTGGGACTAAACTCAGGTTGATCAATAAGATTATGTTTATCTAAGCGTGCACCTAATAAAAGGCTCATTTTATGACTTTTCCATTCATTCTGTGCAAACGCCCCCAAAATGTTTGTTTCCTGCAATAAATCACGGTTGTAACCCGGCATCATATCATGAAGTTTATTGTGATTCAGCTCCATTCCGGCGGTAAATTGTGCGGGCATAAACAGCACTTTTTTGAAATCCTGGGTCAATTGCACTCCGCTATTGGCTGAAAAATCTTTGGTTGTTCCATAGGCATTGGGATCTTGCCCTGCACCATAATAACTATCGCGAGCAATGTGTTGCATAGCCCCGTAAATCTCAAATTTTCGTATTCTGTCTTTCGAAAAAATAAGATAGGATGCCCCACCTCCATTGAACTGATGTTCGGTCTGTTCCGTAATATTGGATTCATGAGGTTGCAAGTCAAATTTATTGCCCCCTCTCCTGAACTCCCTTAGATTATGATATTCAAGGGTAAGCTTGCTCTGATCGGTAAGTCGTTGATATGCCCTGAATCCAAAACTATTGCTACTTATCTTGCTGATTTCAGAATAGCCATCACCATTCGCATCATAAAAATCTCTATTGCGATAAGAGGAGTGTAGAAAAACGCCCGATTTATGGTCATCAGTAACCAGTGCTCCATTTAAATTAGTGGTATGATCAAGTGCACTGCCATCTATAGCCGTAAGATTGTAACCCAGGGTAAATGTGTTGACTACCGGTTCTTTGGTAATAATATTTACAGTACCGGCAATCGCATTTGAGCCAAACAATGCCGAACCTCCTCCACGCAGGATTTCAACCCGTTCAATCATTGAAACAGGGATCTGCTCAATACCATAAACACTCCCCAGTGCACTAAAAACAGGGCGACTATCAATAAGGATTTGCGAATACTGACCTTCCAGCCCATTGATACGGACCTGCTGAAAACCGCAATTCTGGCAATTGCTTTCCACGCGCAAACCAGGCTGGAAACCAAGACTCTGGGAAAGGCAAACAGCGTTGGAGTTTTCAAGCGATTTTTGCCCGATAACATTAACGATTGATGCGGTTTCACGCCGGTTGGATTCATTTCGGTTGGCGCTAACAACAATTTCATTGAGTTGGATAATATCCTCTTCAATTTCAATAGTAAACTGATTATCCATGCCTGGAATGATATTCACTTCCACATCTCTTGGAGTGTAACCAATACCCTGTATCCTCAGCATCGTTTTCCCTTGCGGAATGCCACTCAGGTTAAACTGTCCATTATCGGCAGAAACAGTTCCAATGGTTGTTCCCTTAAGGGCCACCGTTATATAAGGAACCGGAGATTTGTCAGATTTATTAAGAATAGTTCCGGAAAAATTGTATCCGGAAGGAGGTGCTTGTGCATTAAGTAATGCGGGCACCAATATAAGGATGGCCCAAAGCCAGATATTTTTCATTTTAATAGGTTAAGCAAATTAATAATGCCCGTTGGTTCTGTGTTAAAACAACAGAATACGGTGAATCATAAAAAAATGGAAAAGAAATCAGGAAAATGGAGGGGCGCGCAACCCATGGCTGGTGATGGGCTGACAAGTTGACTGATAGGATACCGTTGCAAATGGAAGGAAAATGTAATTATTTAAATTTTGTTGAGCAATTCCTATTGCTGCACTTATCAGCATTGAACCCGCCGGATGATCGGGCAAGAAATAAACAGAACTGCCGTGCTTATGCCCCTTTATGGGTGAATGAGGATTATCATTTGCATAGGGATGGGAGTGAGAAACTATAACTCCATTTACAATATGCGTATGTTGGAAAATGGATACTGAAGCATAATACCAACCAAAAATCGCGATCAATAATATACTGATCGGTAATTTCAGGAATTCAGTTGGCCATTTTTTACCCATAACGTGGCAAAATTAGTGCTGTTCACAAACATTTACAATATAAATAAGCAATTATGGTCTTATGTTCATAAATGCCCGATAAGTATAAAAGTGCACATAAAAAAAGCGGCATTCAGCCGCTTTGCAAGAATTGAATATTATTTCACTATAAATCAACTAATTACCTAACAATTCCTTTTTCTCTTTAGGCTTGCCAGCTCCAAGGAAAACACTTAATTTCTCCAGCAAAAGATTCTTATCAATGGGTTTGGAAATATAATCGATACAACCGGAAGCAAAGCAAAGCTCAACTTCATTGTCGTGAACATAAGCGGTTTGAGCAATTACAGGCAAACCTGGCCGAATGCTGTGAATCCCAACGGTTGCTTCGAAACCACTGATTCCGGGCATATTTATATCCATAAGGATTACGTCAATTTCCCGGTGTTCGCGTACCAGGTTGATGGCCTCCTGACCGGAGGATGCCCAAAGAATGGATGCTGAAGTATTGCGTAATATGGTTTTCAGGTAAAGAAAACTACAATCCGTATCTTCCGCTATCAGAATGGTCTTACCAGACCAATCATAGACTTTCCCTTTATTGTAACCAGAAAAATCGGTAAACAGAAGTTCTCTCATTTCGATGTGATTAACTTGCAGATTGCACTTCGTCTGCTAATTTATAACTTTTCTTTCGTTGTATCCATATGTTTATAGTAAAAACGTAAAAAAGTAACTTATCAGGAATCATATTTATTAAAAATAGCAAAAATAATGAAAGCTAAGAAAAAAAAGTAGAAGGCCATTGGTATCAGACTTACTAATATGAATAGAACAATCCCGCACGAACTACCTCAACTGTTGAGACATATCACCTCCTGCAGAAAAGCAAATTCAAACAATGTAAACCTCTTATTATCGGGCAATTATTCATTTGAGAGATAAATCTGCAGACATTTTTTCTATATGTATCAAATAAAATTATAATTTGTCTAACTTTGCAGCCGCTAAAGAATACGGTCCGGTAGCTCAGTTGGATAGAGCAGCAGCCTTCTAAGCTGCGGGTCAGGCGTTCGAATCGCCTCCGGATCACACAAAAGCCCTGCTATCAGGGCTTTTTTTATTTGCACTATTTTTCGTTCCATCTCAGATTTTTTTCAAACCAGCAACCAACCAACTTCTCCATTAACCGACTTTCTCTGTTTGTCAGTGCGAGCACTCCGAAAAAGTTGCAAAATACGGTCGTCCCAAATAAAAAACATTCGTATTTTTGACAATTATGAAGCCAATACAATAAAGACTATTGCTCATACCAGCGCAGCAAGTGTATAAATCTGTCAGGCTTCTTTGCGAAAACACCCAATTACAACCTTTATACAAATGGACTACGCAAATTTCAAACTCAAGGATCTCAGGTTAATCAATCGCACACAAAAGCATTTATCACCGGAAATAAAATATCGTCAGGTATTTGATCGGTCAGAGATAGAGGAACTTACAGTAGAAATTTCACTATATAACAAGAAATTTGACGAGAAAGACTGGAATGCCGAGCTGGAGGTAGTCATCTGGAATAACAATGATCTCGGAAACGTTGAAGTAATTGACACCGAACAGATTGACATTGAGGCATCCTCAGATAAAAACATTCTGAATCTCAGCTATACCATTGAGCAATATGAAGGGCAGGACTGGACCGGCAACAATTATCTTGCAGAGATATGGATTGACAAGAAAAAGATTTCAACTGCTTCGTTTTCATTGGTTGACAATGGTAAACCGGAGAATGACGAGAATCCGTATTTCGATGTTTTTAATGTAAAATTTTTCGAGGGCGGTCCAGAACCAGAACCAAAACGTTATGAAAGGGCATATATTCGTCAATTTCAGCGTATGGCCACACGTTTTATCTGGACTGAACTTGAAATCAAAAACAAGTTACCTGAAACAGCGTGGAAAGGAGAGTTCATTTTCAATTATTACAATGATCTTGGGCAGGTGGTGCATCATATAGAGAGAATTGTGGAAGTGACCTCAAATCCGCCAAATCAGGAATTCATAATAGACGCAGGCTGTGGCGACCCGGTAAATGTAAGTTGGGAAGAAGGCAATTATATGGTTGAGGTTGTATTTATGGGGAACCGTATTGTAATTGCCCCTTTTAAAGTTGGGAGTGAAATTGAAAAAGGCAACGGTGACTTCAAGGTTGTATTCGGCCAGGACAAAAATGAAATTCCGGCCATTATCAGCGGGTTAAGTTCAGAAGCTGAAATATTCAGGGAAATGGATGCATTGGTAGGATTGAAATCTATCAAGAAACGTTTGCATGATTACGCCGGTTATATCAAGTATATGCAACTTCGTGACAAAATGGGCATCGAATCCATGACGGCAATTAACCTACATGCTGTTTTCAGTGGGAATCCGGGAACCGGCAAAACCACTATTGCCAAAATGCTGGGCAAGATCTATAAAAGTCTCGGATTACTATCAAAAGATACGGTATATGAGGCCGGCAGAGCGAACCTGGTAGGAAGATATATAGGCGAAACCGCCCCGACCACTAAAGATATTATTGAAAAAGCAAGGGGTGGAATTTTGTTGATAGATGAAGCTTATTCCCTTGCGGTTAAATCGGACGACAATAAAGACTACGGAAGAGAGGTCATTGAAACCCTTCTCACGGAGATGTCGGATGGACCTGGCGATATTGCTATCATTGTGTGCGGTTATCCCAAAGAGATGGAAGCTTTTCTTGACTTTAACCCGGGGCTTCGTTCGCGTTTTCGCTACCACTACGATTTCCCGGACTACACACCGGAAGAACTCATTGAAATAGCGCGAAGAGAAGCCAAACATAAGCAGCTTGAATTCTCGGAGGAGGTTTCTGACAGAATGTTTAAGTACCTGGAAGATCAGTACCGATGTCGTACAAGGAGTTTTGGCAATGCCCGAATTGTAAAATCCATGCTTGAGGAAGCACAGTTAAACCTTGGGATACGTGTTATTAACTCTGGAGATAAGAGTCTGACAAGAGAAGATCTATGCATCATTCAACCCTGCGATATTGAAGAACTATTCAATAAAAATCACAGGAAAACGGTCCAGATGAAAACTGATGAGCAATTGCTTGCCCAGGCATTACATGATTTGAAGGACATGACAGGACTGGATGGTGTAAAAACTGAAATCAGCGAACTAACCAAACTTGCGCGATTTTATGCTGAAACCGGGAAAGATATTGTGAGCGCTTTTTCGTTGAACAACATTTTTACCGGAAACCCAGGTACAGGAAAAACAACCGTTGCCCGAATTGTTGCACAAATCTATAAAGCATTGGGCATACTTGAGCGCGGACATTTAGTGGAATGCAGCCGCGAAGACCTGATAGGCACTGTTGTTGGAGAAACAGCGCCCAAAACGCTTGGAAAGATTGAAGCTGCTATTGGAGGTGTTTTATTTATTGATGAAGCCTATTCCCTGACCAATGGGAATAACAATGATTTTGGCCGCGAAGCTATAGAAGTGATTATAAAACAGATGGAAGATCGCAGGGGCGAGTTTTCACTGATTGTTGCCGGTTATCCCAAAGAGATGGGCATATTTCTGGACTCAAACCCGGGGTTAAGATCTCGTTTTGACAACCACCTTATTTTTAACGACTTTAATGAAGCAGAATTGATTGAAATTGCCCGAATACAATTGAAAAAGGCTGGCCTGTTGGCTGAACCGGAAGCGATTGAGCACCTTGAAGCTTATTTCATGTATCATGCAAACAACCGTAACCAATATTTCGGAAACGGGAGATTTGTGCGTAAAGTTATCGAAAAGGCCATTCGTAATCAAAACCTAAGGTTAAGTCAGGTTCCTAAGACAGAAAGAAGTGAAGCAATGATGAAAACCATAACGCTGAGTGATGTTCATGAGTTTTCAACAAATTCAGACACCTTAGTTCATAAACAAATCGGGTTCATGAAGTAGAAACCTGACATTTACATTTCTAAGCCCAGCATTCGAGATATCGACTAAGCATGTCGAAGAGCTTATTTCTATCTACTGGTTTTGAAATGTAATTATTGCAACCTGCCTGAATGGCTTTTTCATGATCGCCACTCATGGCATAAGCTGTTTGGGCGATAATGATAACATTGTTATTAAAACTCCGGATTATCTTTGTGGCTTCAAGGCCATCCATTTCCGGCATTTTAACATCGACAAGCAACAATTCAACGTCAAGGTTTTCCCGCATTATAGCAACCACTTCTTTACCATTGACCGCTATTAAAGTTTCGCGGGCGATAGGCGCAACTAACCTCTTTAGATAAATAAGGCTAATATCATTGTCATCGGCCACCAATATCTTCAGCCTTTTATTCAGTAATTTAGTGATAGATTGGTTAGCATACAAAGGTGTTTCAATAATAGTCTCATTATTTAATTGAACCAGAGGAATGGTACAAATAAATCTTGAGCCGATACCAGGCTCTGAATGGACTTCAATTATGCCTCCAAGCATCTGTGCATAAGCTTTTGAGATAGAAAGCCCCAGGCCGGCTCCTTCATAATGACCGCTATCTGAAGCATGAGCCTGAATAAATCTGTCGAAGATCAACTTGTGCTTCTCGAGTGGAATACCAATTCCTTCATCATTAACAAAAAATTTCAGGAAGCCATCCTTAATTGTATAACCAAACTCAATGATTCCTTTATGAGAAAATTTTATAGCATTCTTGATCAGGTTGGTAAGAATGGCGATAATCTTTTCCTTATCAGAATAAACATATGAAAAATCATCATGAAGTTCTTTGTGGCAATTCAGCAATATACCTTTTGACTGAGATTCAACACTAAAAAAAGCATACAAGAAATTTAACTCTTCATTCAAATTGAATTCTGAGTGGTTCGGTTTTATTAACCCGGATTCGATTTTCGAAATATCCACCAAATCATTGATAATTCCAAGCATCCGCATACCACTCTGGCGAATAAGACCAATGTACTCTTTTGATTCTAGTTCTGTGATATCAGGATCTTTCAGCAAATCAGCAAAACCAAGGATACCATTCATAGGTGTTCTGATTTCGTGGCTCATGTTGGCCAGAAATGCTGACTTCAGGCGATCGCTCTCTTCAGCTTTTTCTTTAGCAAGAATAAGTGCATCATTAATTTCCAGCAAAGCTTCATTTTTCTGACGAATAATTTCATTTTTCTTCAGGAGTTTCAGCTCATTCTTTTTTCGCTCAGAAATATCAACACCTATGGCAGAAACCCCGGAAACCTTCCCAATTTCATCCCGCAAAATTACATAAGCCCAGATCACATATAAAATGTTCCCATTTTTCGTTAACATGCCATGTTCAGCAAAACTTAAATTTACTCTTTCTTTAAATATTTCCTCCTTAAGTCGGCCATATGCTTCTTTTTTCTTCTTTTGAATAAAGAAGTCAACAAAATCCACCCCTTCAATTTCTTCGAAATTATAACCAGTGCGCCTCAGAAAACTCGCATTGCTAAAGCTAACTTTTCCATCTTTATTCAGAATCAGAGACAAAACGTTTTCACTTTTGAGAATAGCGGAAAATCTTCGTTCCGACTCCAACAACTTATCTTTCGCACGACGGTTTAACCAACCTTCATATTGTCTTAACATCAACATGCCCAACAAAAGAGTAGCGGGTGTATAAATTAAGATCAACGGCAAGACCAATGCCTTTCGGGTGATAACCGCCAGGCTGTGTGGTAAAAGCAAAGTCAGACTGAACATTACAACGTGAATAACCACACCCAAGGAAAGTAGCTGCAACTTACTTCTGTTGGTTCTCCATTGAGGAAAGAAATTACGCCATAACACTCCAATTGAACCCGAAACTATAATTACGGCTATTCCCATCCAAACGCCATCACCTGAAATTTGCCACCTAAACACCACGTCAATAATCACGGCAACGAATGTAGGAATAGCTCCGAAGAACAATCCCGAAATGCCCAGCATTACCGAGCGTGTATCGAAAACCACACCCGGCAAAAAGGTCCATGGAGTCAGCATGAGTACAATACCGATGCCACCAATAATTGACCCCATTAATAGCTTAATAAGAATGTTTCGATTACCCTCATATTTCACCCAGAAGTTGTCGTAAAGCATACTGAACGACAACAAAACTGCGGTGTTGAGCAATAAACCAGTAAATAAGGTATCAAACATTTACAGCTCTTTTCCAAATAAATTACACTTCATTTGAGGAGGTTAAAGTATATATTTTTTTAAAGGCAATCAATAATCCATTCGTTAAAATATAAGGTATATCTCCGCCAAAAATAAGGCATGGTGCGCCAGCCTAAGGCTATGTAAAAAAAAATATTTTTTGAAATAGCGATCAGTTGAAAAAACAATCCAATAAAAAGTCAGATTATCAGAACCAGGCATACCCAACACATAATCTGCATTTTACAGAATATCCATAGAGGGGAACCAATTCAGTAAAAAAATCTCAGATTATTTTGAAGCAATCCATTTTCTATACTCCTCCAGAAGGCTGACTGAGGTTTCGTCGGGGGCACTTACAGATGTAGCAACAACAAGTTTCTTTGCTGCGGATGGCCAAAAAACCACAGGCATAAAATCATTCCCAAAAGAGCCATTAGAACTAAGATAGGTTTCTGAATCATAGGCCGCACTGATACACATCATTAAAGGACTGTTTTTATCGTATTGGTACAAGCGAGCCGCAGAAAGCGAAGGGAAATCGAGGGTTACCTCGCCACAAAGCGTACCATTTTCCTCATACAATCTTGTTTTAATATTGGTTGAACCTGGGAAGTCCTGCTCAATCTGAGTCCCACTAATGTATCTCTCAAGCAAATCAGCAAAATCCTCCTTCGAAACATCATTACCTTCATCCATCACCGATATAATATTTATGTATCTGATGGTCATCTTACCTGAGTTTTCTCCCGTAATTTCAAAAGAATACTCTTTTTTTTCAACAGTAAGACAAGAACTGAATACCAGAGTAAAAACAGACAGGACCAGCAATTTAAGGATTGGAAAACTTTTCATAACAGTTTAGGTTTATTGCACATCAAAGATAAATTAATTCTGAATACCTGTACCTTTGCGGTTCAATATAACGTTTCAAACAATTCAATTATCATGAAAATTTCAGTAGAAATAAGTTATTACCCATTGAATGAACAATTTAAAACTCCAATTAAAGGTTTTATAGCCAATCTGAACAAAAACAAGAATCTGATAATCCGAACCAATACCATGGCCACCCAGGTTTTTGGTGAGTTTGATGAAGTTATGAAAACCATTCAACAATGTATGAAGCAGGCATTTGAACTTCCACATTCGGTATTTGTGATGAAGATAATCAATGCAGATCTGGAAAAATAAGCTATGCTTGATTTATGGGATATTTTCCTTACTAATCTCAACGACACCACATGGTTTGAAGGCGTAGCCGCTGTATTGGGTATTGCCAGTGTATGGTATGCCCGCCGTGAAAACATACTGGTCTATCCAACAGGAATCGTAAGCGTATTGATTTACGTTTACATTTGTTATTCAAACAGGTTATATGCAGATGCCGGCATTAACTTCTTTTACGCTATAATGAGTGTTTACGGTTGGTATAACTGGACACGCAACTCCGGAGATAACAATACGTTGGAAATTTCGGCAAACAACCGGCGTCAACAAATTGCCGGCATTAGTTTAACCATTGTTTCCTACTGGGCAATTATAGGACTCATATGGATGCTTAATTTCAACGATAAGGCCTATATGAGTTCTTATGTACCCTGGGTAGATTCATTCACCACCTCCATTTTTCTGGTGGGGATGTTGCTTATGGCCAGAAAAAAAGTAGAAAACTGGATTTACTGGATTATTGCTGATGTAGTTTCAATCCCACTCTATTTTTATAAAGGTCTGGTATTTACCAGCTTCCAATATATAATTTTCCTGATACTTGCGATTCTGGGGTACATTGAATGGCGTAACCGTTGGAAAGAAAATAAGCTTTCATGATAAAACGCATTTCCATCACCGGACCAGAATCAACGGGAAAATCATGGCTTGCAGAGCAACTTGCAGGATATTACCAGGATGCCTGGGTACCGGAATATGCCCGTGAATATCTCAACCACCGTCACCATCCTTATGGATTTGAAGATATTCTTCACATTGCCAAAGGCCAGTTTAAGCGAGAAGAAAAACAGGCTGAAACTGCACAGAAGTTTCTTTTTTGTGATACTGATTTTCTGGTAACGCACATATGGGGAATGGTTAAATACAGCAAATCACACCCGTGGATTGAAACCATGAAAAACACCCACATTTATGATTTATATTTGCTTTGTGATACCGACCTTCCCTGGGAGCCCGATCCTCTGCGGGAGCATCCTGAGCAAAGAGACGAGTTACTGGAATTATACATTAATGAACTTTTCGAACAAAAACTTCCGTATACCTTAATATCGGGGCAAGGTCAGGCGCGTTTGCATGCTGCCATTGCCGCAATTAATCAATTACAACAATGATTCAACAGCGAAAAGGATACACTTTTGCCCTGATTGCAACCATCTGTGGCTCGTTGGTTTACATATTCAGCAAAGCTGCTTTAAACCAGGTTTCACTGCCACAGTTTGGCCTTTGGTGGTTTCTGATCGCGCTCTTCTGGAACAGCCTGATGGCAGCGCATCCCAAAGGAGGATTTAACATTTCAACTTTTACGCGCCGCGATTACAAATCACTGCTTGTGATAGGGATATTCGAAGTCATTGCTACAGTAGCTTTCTACTCTGCCATTAACATTGCCGACAATCCTTCTGTACCTTCATTTCTGCGAAACCTTGAATACCTGTTTGTCACCCTTTTGGGAATAGGGCTGTTGTCCGAACGATTCAATAAATGGACCGGAGCAGGTGGATTGTTGATACTAAGCGGATCATTCATCATTAGCTTCCGTGAATCGGGTCTCAACGGATTTATGACTACCACAGCACTAATGATGCTTATTTCTACCGCATTTTATGCTGTCCGGACAATTCTTGTAAAAAAGCACATTGGACAAATCAGTCCTGTTGTGCTGGCAATCAACCGGGCGATATTTCTTTTTTTGGTAGCACTGGCTTTTCTTTTGGGCACCGGTGATTCAGTATATATTCCTAAAGAGGCTTTTCTGAATATTCTGGCAGGTTCTTTCGTGGGACCCTTTCTGACTTCCATATTCCAATATTCGGCCTTGCGTTATATTCAGGCTTCACATGCAGCCATTGTTCAAAGTACTACCGGACTTTTTGTACTATTAGGCGCCCTACTGGTATTTGGGATCCTCCCCTCCCACATCCAGATTGCAGGAGGCCTGGTAACCATTGCCGGAGTCGCAATGATGATGATGAGCAAAAAAAAATAGATCAATTCTCTGAAATTTCATGAATAGATAATCATCCGGAAATTCATATTTCCCATCAAGAGAACCAAGATTTAATTAGTTTTGCTACAATGTTTTAATCGGCAAAACCAGCATTCAATGTTTAATAAAAATTTGATAAAAATCACTTTATTCAGTTTTTGGATTGCCCCCATGCTCACTTTTACAGCATGCGAAACCAGGGATGCGGAACCTCAACCAGAGCCAATTTCTGAAAAGTTCATCTTTAAAGCTGCCGACTTATCATTTCTCCCTGACATAGAAGCATCCGGCGCAGTTTTCTATAATCAGGCCGGACAGATGGAAGACATGCTCACCACACTGAAAGAAGCCGGAATGAATGCAGTAAGGATTCGCTTGTGGCATAGTCCCGCCAATGGAATCTCGGGTTTTGAAGAAGTCAAAGCATTTGCCGAAAAAGTAAAGGATAAAGGGCTGAAAGTTTGGTTAACGGTTCATTACTCTGATACCTGGGCTGATCCCGGCAATCAACAACCTCCGGCAGTCTGGGATAATCTGGAGATAAATACATTGTCTGACAGTATGTACGCTTATACCTCAAAAATTATTCAGCAGATTTCACCCGATTATATACAAATTGGTAATGAAATAAACCATGGAATGCTCTGGCCATTAGGCAATAGTCAAAATATGGACAACCTGATACAATTGCTGAAATCGGGCGAAAAAGCAGTAAGAGACAATAGCTCTACATGCAAAATTATCATGCAATACGCTGGCACCGAAGGAGCTGAATGGTTTTTTAATACCATAAATGAAATAGATTTTGACATCATTGGCATTTCTTATTATCCAAACTGGCACGGGAAGGATTTGGTTATATTAGAAAACGATCTTCAGCATTTGGCAGCAGTTATGCTGAAGCCGGTAATGATTGCTGAAACTTCCTATCCGTTCACCTTTGAATGGAATGACTGGACCAACAATGTAATAGGTGGCCCCGATAAGATTATACCGGGAATTCCTGCTTCAGAAGCCGGACAATTGTCCTTTATGAAGGAAATTAAAAGAATTTCAACCTCCAACTCTCAACTGATCGGATTTGCCTATTGGGGTGGGGAATGGATTTCCTATAAAGGTCCACAGGCGACCAATGGTTCATCCTTTGAAAACCAGGCGTTTTATGACTTTAATAACCAAGCTCTGCCAGTAATTGAAGTGTTCAATTAATCCAACTAAAACCCCGGGAACTTATAGAAAAGCAACCGGTTTATGCTCCAACTGCCCATGATAATACTTCGATATCTGAAAATTTCACTTCTCCTCATTATTCTGTTTTGGGGATTTGCCCTGCTTTCATGTCTCATTCCTGAGAAGCCGGTCATGAAGAATATTGAAAGGAGTATGAAGTTCATGGAGCATCAGCCGGATTACCCACATATGATCATTTATGGGAATCAACATCGGCCTGACTATGCCATGGATGGCCAGATCACAAACATTATTTATACTATAGACAATCAGGATATTATAAAATCCTCCCTTCTGGGCAGGTGCAGAATGAATGACAGTGCTTATGTTTCTCAATGGCAATTTGTAAAATACAATACTACGCACAACACATTGAAGCCCAACGTAAACTATGCCCGATACTGGCATGGTAATTCCTATTTTTTCAGGATATTATATTCTTTTACCGATTATAATGAGATTAAATGGATAATCTTTCTGATTACTTCCGTGCTGATGACAGCCTTTTCCATGGCTCTTTACAGAGAAATGGGCGGAATAAAGGCCATGATGATGCTTATCGGATTATTCTTTACGAATGTGTATGTTATGCAGTTTTCGATGCAACAATCGCCGGTACTGATCATCACCATCGTCATAAGCCTTATTCTCTTTAAGCAACTGAGAAACAAAAAAGATCCCGCCATATTGTTCTTTATCTCAGGTGCTGTTACCACATACTTCGACCTGTTAACAGCCCCGTTGCTGACGCTGGGCATCCCAATGCTCATATGGGTTAGTTTATTCGATGATGAAAATAATGTGAAACAAAACGTTGTTACAGGCATCAGAAAATTGATTTTATTTGGCTTGCTCTGGCTGGTGGCCTATGCCGGGGCCTGGGCCATCAAAATAGCCATTGCTATTCCTTTTGCTGATTTTGACCTTTTCTCAGATGTCAAGAATCAAGTATTTTTAAGGACTGGAAGTGCAGGCATCAGCAGGATGGATGCTCTGGAAGCAAATTTCAATTTCCTTCCATTGGTTTACATTAATATTCTTTTGATTTTATTGATCATTATGAGCATTATGAGCTTCAATAAAAAGGGAATTTCAAAGGCAATTTTGTATTTGTTGGTTGCAGCCTTACCCTTTGTATGGTATTTTGGCGCAGCCAATCACTCCTATGATCATAACTGGTTTACCTATCGCATACAAGCCATTAGCATCAGTGGCGTATTGCTGGCAATCAACAACCTGATTCACTGGGAAAAGTTAAAAACCCGATTGAGAAAAAAAATGCACCCCGGCTGAGTTGAACAACCAACAATAAAAAATTGTATTTTTGTGTAAAATGTTGTGAAACACCTCTATAGTGAGTAGCTATTGGGTTCACTACAATTAAGATTCAGATTTTAACTTCAGACATTACGCATTATCCTATAGTAAGACTTGATTCACATAAAATACAATGCCATGAAAATCAACCACTTCTTCCTGTCGGTCTTGATAAGTATTGTACTAACATCATGCGATAGCAGCAATTCCGGCTCTCAACAGAGCTATGAAAGCAGTGACAAGGCCTTAAAATTGACCGATGAGTTACCGGTCGGTACAAACGGATCTGTGCCTCTTCCTGATATCGACCGAAAAATTATTAAGACTGCCGATATATCATTCAAAACCGATAACCTTAACAATACCCGACAACGAATAAGTGCTTGTGTAAAAAAGAACGAAGCCTGGATTTCTTCTGAAAATGAAACAACGTCTGGTCGCAAAACCAGCAGGTCACTCAGTATACGCGTACCCTCAGAGAAACTGGATGTGCTTCTTGAAGAAATTAGTCAGGGTGTGGAGCACTTTGACAATATGAACATTTCTTCCAATGATGTAACAGAAGAATATGTTGATGTAGAAGCACGCCTCAAAACCCGTAAAGCCTTAGAAACAAGATATCTTGAATTACTCTCTAAGGCAGGCACTATGTCTGACATCTTGTTGATTGAAAATCAAATCAATATCCTCAGAACCGAAATTGAATCCATCGAAGGAAGAATGAGGTATCTGTCCAATCAGGTTTCCTATTCTACACTCAACCTCAGCTATTACGCTGTTATTCCCGTTCAGGCACAACTGGGTGAAAAATTCATTAAAGGATTACAAAACGGCTGGACAGCAGTTCTTTACATCATAATCCTTATACCCAATCTGTGGCCTCTGCTTTTACTTGCGATAATCATTGCTCTGGTAATCTGGAGGTATCAGAAAAGGAAAAACAGATATTAACCGGTTAATTTTGGGGGTGTTGGACACTCGTCAGTTAGTCGATGGTCTTTGGAGTTCCGGATTGCTGCGCTTTCAGAACCTCATAATGGTCCATGCGATCTTTAATAGTTCAGGCAGTCGCCCACTCGCCCATTCGCCCTCTTCCCGTTATCACTTCGCTCTCACGAGACAAGCGCCCTATCGCCCTATCGCTTCCTCGCCCATTCACCCAGTCACCCTATCGCTCCCTCGCCCAGTCGCCCAATCGCAAATATCGCATCCTAAAACGCGTCCACTTCCTTCACCTCGCCTGCAGCAAGTGTTCCAAGCCATACTTTATCAACCCTTACGCGAACCAATCGCAAAGTTGGATAACCCGCAGCAGCTGTCATTTTCCGGATTTGACGATTTTTGCCTTCAGTGAGAATGATGGAGACCCAGCAGGTCGGACCATGACGGTCGTCCCTGATTTTTTTTATGCGCGGTGGGAAGCCGGGAACAGTTTCCAGCAAACGGGCTGCACAGGGTAAAGTCATATATTTCACACCCCTTATGCCAATTTCGACACCGGACCTTATTTTCTCCAGACCTTCTGCATCAATCAACCCGTCAAGTTGTGCATAATATTCCTTCTCCTTGTCTTTGGCACGCAAATCATCACAAAGCTTTCCATCGGTAGTCAGCAACAGTAAGCCTTCACTCTGTTCATCCAGTCGACCAACAGGCATGGTTCCATCCGGGAAATCATAAAAAACGCCAAGTGTCTTTTTCCAGTCATGTTCACACCTGAACTGGCTTAAATAACCATAAGGTTTATGAAATATAAAGTGGCGATGTCCGTTCATATTGAAATTTAAGGCAAAATTATGCTAAAAACCACATAACAAAAAAAGAAATTGGCTTTTGGCAAATATACGATTGGGAAGCCAAGAATTCAGCCACGCTGCCTTTCAATGCTCCTCAGCGCACCGTCAGTGCAGTGTATATGTTTTATTCAATCCGTATAAATTATAAAAACGCAAATAACATATACTAAGCCAAAGCAGGCATCAGTATTCCAAAATTACACAGAAATCCATACCTTTACAGGCCTCAATTGAAAGAATGACCAGCATGAAACTCTCCGTTGTAATTGTAAACTACAATGTTAAATATTTTCTTGAGCAATGCCTTCATTCTGTTGAGCTGGCAATAAATGGCATCGATGCAGAAGTCTTTGTTGTCGACAATAACTCGGTGGATGGCTCTATCGAAATGGTGGCAGAGAAATTTCCCTGGGTTAAACTCATTGCCAATAAGGAAAATACCGGCTTTTCAAAGGCCAATAATCAGGCCATCAGGATTTCAACAGGAGAGTATGTACTGTTGCTCAATCCTGATACGGTGGTTGAACTTGACACCTTCTCCAAATCCATTGATTTTATGGACAACCATGCTGATGCAGGTGGACTGGGTATTAATATGGTGGATGGCAATGGAAGGTTTCTACCCGAGTCAAAACGCGGGTTACCCACCCCCATTGTGGCTTTCTATAAAATATTTGGATTATCGGCACTGTTCCCGAAATCGAAGGTTTTCGGGCAATACCATCTTAGTTTCCTCGATAAAACCAAAACACATATCGTTGATGTTTTAGCCGGGGCTTATATGCTTTTACGCAGAGAAACACTTGATAAGACAGGGTTGCTGGACGAAACATTTTTTATGTACGGCGAAGACATTGACCTCAGTTATCGCATTACCAAAGCTGGCTACAATAATTATTTCTTTCCCGGAGCCCGCATTATTCACTACAAAGGCGAAAGCACGAAAAAATCAAGTATAAACTATGTTTTCGTGTTTTACAAGGCTATGGTTATCTTCGCACAGAAGCACTTTTCACAAAAAAATGCCCGCATTTTCTCCTTTCTGATTCACATTGCCATTTATCTAAGGGCTGGATTGTCAGTATTGCACCGTTTGCTCAAAAGCGTTCTGCTTCCCCTGGCGGATGCAGGTATAATTTATGCCGGCTCATTACTCATAGTTGATTATTGGGAATCAAATGTAATCTATACCATCGGCGGGCATTACCCTCCCCTGTTCTTATTTGGATTATTACCAGCTTACATTCTTATCTGGTTATTCTCAGTGCTTGTTTCCGGAGGTTATGACAAACCACTCAGCATAAAGAAAATACTTACAGGAATATTTGCCGGAACGATCATCATCCTGGTTTTTTATGCTCTTTTACCTACTGAGTTCCGCTTTTCACGAGCCATCATCATTCTTTCAGCCTTGTGGGGATTATTATCGATGACGGGACTTAGGGTAATGCTGCATTTTGCCGGCCTCAAGAATTACAGGCTGGGTTACAATGAAAAACGAAGGTTTGCCATCATCGGAAACAGTGACGAATCAGAGCGGGTCGCTGAATTATTACGTAAAAGCCTGATGAATGCCGGTTTTATCGGACTGGTATCCATAAATGAAAAGCAGGAAAAGAGCAAAGGCACCATTGGGTCGCTGACAAACATTCGCGACATTATTGGCATCTACAAAATTGATGAAGTGTTGTTTTGCGCCAAAGACATTCCGGCAAACCAGATTATTGACACCATGTCGCAATTAAGCAACCTTCAGATTGAATTTAAGATTGCACCACCGGAAAGCCTGTCCATTATTGGTTCTAATTCAATTAACACAACAGGAGACCTCTATGTTGTTGAAATCAACTCCATTAAGCGGGTCAACAACCTAAGAAACAAGCGATTGTTCGACTTTGGCTCTGCCTTACTTCTTCTCCCTTTTTCTCCTGTTCTGATGTGTATAATGAAAAACCCTTTCGGCTTCTTTATCAATAACCTGAAAGTACTTACCGGATTGAGGACATGGGTTGGGTACGCTGAAATTCAAGAAGTAACTGCGCATCTGCCCAACATACGTAAAGGAATTCTGAATCCCACGGATGCACTCAAAATTTCCAGAATTGACAAGGAAACGGCCCTTCGTTTGAACATGCTTTACGCGAGAGACTACCATTTGAGCAGCGACATTAATATATTTCTGAGGTCATTCCGGCAATTGGGACGCAAAGGCTGATTTTTGGATAAACCTTTTTACGCATCATTTGTTAATTGGCCAGTAAATCACTAGAATCCGTAGTCCCTGCCAAAGGCCTGCGACTCAACATAAAATATCTATAAAATGGCAAAATTTGAAGTAATCATGCCCAAATTGGGTGAGAGCATTATTGAAGCCACCATTACCAAATGGCTTAAGAACCCGGGCGATACCATTGAAGAAGATGATCCAATCGTGGAAATAGCCACCGATAAAGTTGATTCAGAAATTCCCTCACCGGTTGAAGGCAAGTTGGTTAAAGTACTTTTCAATGAAGGTGATGTAGTTCCCGTAGGTAAAGTTATTGCCCTGATTGAAACAGAACCCGGACAAGAAACCGCGGATACAGAAGAACCCCAGGAAAACAGCAAGGCTGAAAATTCAACAAATGAACCTCACAAAAACATTCAGGATGAGGATGTTAAAGAAGCCAATGCAGAAAACCATGAAGCGGTTGAAAGCAATTCTGACAGGTTTTACTCACCTTTGGTGAAAAACATAGCCAAAACTGAAGGTATTGGTCAGACGGAATTGGATAAAGTAGCAGGCTCAGGAAAAGATGGGCGGGTAACCAAGGAAGACCTGATGGCTTACCTTAAAACTCGTGACAAATCCGGCACCCCTGCCAGTGAGAAAGTTGCTTCGGCACCAGCACAGGAAAAAGCTGCTTCACCGCAAAGTGCACCAAAGCCTGCAGCACCGCAGGTTTCAGCCGGAACCGGTGATGAAATTGTTGAAATGGACCGCATGCGTAAGCTTATAGCCGATCACATGGTAATGTCGGTTCAAGTATCGCCACACGTAACCTCCTACATTGAGGTTGATGTTACCAATATTGTAAAATGGCGCGACCGTATTAAAAATGATTTCCAGAAACGTGAAAAAGAAAAAATTACCTTCACGCCAATATTTGTTGAGGCAGCAGCTCAGGTATTAAAGGAATATCCCGGTGTGAATGCATCTGTTGATGGCTACAAAGTTATACTTCGTAAAAATATCAACATTGGAATGGCTGCCGCCTTACCTAATGGCAACCTTATTGTGCCGGTAATAAAAAATGCCGACCAGAAAAATCTGACCGGATTGGCTAAAGATGTAAACAGTCTGGCTAATAAGGCCCGCAGCAATAAGCTTGAGCCCGATGATATTTCGGGAGGTACTTTTACCATAACCAACCTTGGAACATTTGGCAGTATAACGGGCTCTCCCATCATTAATCAGCCTCAGGTAGCCATACTTGGCATTGGAGTGATAAAAAAGAAACCTGTGGTATTGGAAACAGCAGAGGGCGATGTTATTGCCATCCGCCACATGATGATTCTTTCTCTCAGCTATGACCACAGGACTGTTGATGGTGCCCTGGGTGGCATGTATCTGCAACGGATGCAACAACTTTTGGAAAGTTTCGATCCAAACCGGGTAATTTAATCTTAAATAAAACCTAAATTCGCAGCATCACAGCAATAAATGCTGTGGTGCTTTTTTTATTTTAAACATTTCAATGAAACTTAACCTTACAAAACCCCTGGCTATCTTTGATCTGGAAACCACCGGCACCAACGTTGGCTCCGATCGTATTGTAGAAATCAGCATCATCAAAGTTCATCCTGATGGACGGGAAGAAACACTTACCCGAAGGGTAAACCCGGGCATTCCTATTCCACCGGAAGTTACTGCCATTCATGGTATAACCGATGATGATGTAAAGAATGAACCCACTTTTGCCATTCTGGCTCCAGTACTCAATCAGTTTCTGGTCAACTGCGACTTGGGAGGTTTTAATTCCAATAAGTTTGACATTCCATTACTGGTTGAAGAGTTTTTAAGGGTTGAGGTTGATTTCGATATCAAAGGCCGGAAGTTTATAGATATTCAGAACATCTTTCACAAAATGGAGCCACGAACCCTTAAAGCAGCTTACAGATTCTACTGCGACAAGGATATTATAAATGCACATTCTGCCGAAGCTGACACCCGCGCCACCTATGAAGTATTGCTTTCACAGTTAGAGCGATACAATGGGGTTGAATACACGGATAAGGATGGAAAAACCAGCACACCAATCGTAAATGACGTCCGTCTTTTACATGATTTCTCCTCTCAAAACCGCAATGCTGACCTCGTCGGACAAATCATTTACAATGACAAAAACCAGGAAGTCTTTAACTTTGGAAAGCATAAAGGTAAATCGGTGGAAGAAATTTTCAACAATGAATCTTCCTATTACGATTGGATGATGAAAGCAGATTTTCCGCTTTATACAAAAAAAGTAATTACCGCAATAAAACTTCGTGGATTCAACAAAAGTTCAGTTAAGATTTAACAGGTTCTTCATCAATAACGCTCCACAAAATATAATCCCTACAAAATATTTGTTGAATGAAAATTATCTGTATCGGGCGCAATTACTCAGAACACGCCAAAGAGCTAAACAATCCGTTGCCTTCTGAGCCTGTATTTTTCATGAAACCTGAATCGGCGCAGTTAAGAAACAATCAGCCATTCTTTTACCCGGATTTTTCCAAAGATATTCATTACGAAGCTGAGCTTGTGCTACATATTAACAAGGTTGGCCGAAATATTCAGGAGAAATTCGCACATACCTATTACGATGGAATTGGCATTGGTATTGACTTTACCGCCCGCGATCTGCAACAGAAAGCCAAAGAGAAAGGACTTCCATGGGAAATGGCGAAGGCTTTTGACTTTTCGGCACCTGCGAGTGATTTTATTCCGAAAGAAGATTTTGCAGATTTGAATGAAATTAATTTCGGACTCTTTAAAAACGGGGAGGTGGTGCAGAGAGGCAATTCACGCGATATGATATTTTCGTTTGATGCCATCATTGCTTATGTATCCCGATTTGTCACCCTAAAGCAGGGCGATTATATTTTTACCGGAACACCTGCAGGCGTGGGACCTGTGGTAATTGGAGATACCCTGGAAGCATTTATTGAAGATCGCAAAATGCTGTTGTGCAGGATTAAATAACAGGTTCAGATTCCTTCATAAAACCAGACTTTCTCCCGGCAAGAGTTACCATCCCTGCCCGACCAAGTAAGCAAGATTATTGATAATTTGACCGCATAGTCGCGCAGGCGCGACCTTTGAAGATTTTATCCCTTGCACAGTAAGCATTTCCCCGACCGGAAAGAAAAATAAAATAAGACAATTGAATTTGGCATTTAATCAATACTAACCTGAGTTCGATATAAGTAAAAGGTTAGAAAAGAGTAAGTTGACCATTATAGGGTACTGTTTCGTACTTAATGCTAGGCTTTTTAGGTAGGAATGAGTACGCCAATAATCCTGAGATCATGTTG
>JAVEVB010000027.1:0-56118 GCA_034005265.1 Lentimicrobium sp. | reverse complement strand
TTATCGATGTTTCTAAGTATTCTTGAACAACTTTCAATTTGAAATCGTCCGTGAATTGCTTTACTTGTACTCTCATAGTCCTGGTTTTAGTTTACTTTTTCTGTAAACCTATTTCAGGACAAGACATGTAGTTGTCGCACCCGCTCGTCCCCGTCCCTCGTCCCTTGTCCCTCGTACCCTCTGGCAGATTAGAGATTAGAAATTAGAAATTGAAATTTTGATCTTTATCCCCTCCAACCACGCCCCGTTTTGAAAATGTATTTTAACTTTGACCAAAATTTAAATTGAGTTATCCTTTCTGCTTTCAAACCAAATTACTTCGTTAACTATGAAAAACAGTGCCTTACGATTGCTGTTGATCACATCATTGATCATCGGAAGCCAATGGGCTTTTGGCCAAAAAGAATCAAAACCATTTTCACTCGAAGATTTACTGAAAAAGCGTACTTTTTCCTCCGCCTCGGTTTATGGTGTGCGCTCAATGAACGATGGCCTGCACTATTCTGCCATGGCCGATAATTATCAGCGCATTGAAAAGTTCAGCTATCAAACCGGTGAAAAGGTTTCAGATATTCTTGATCTTGAAAAGATTGATGATGCGCCGGTAAAAATGGTAGTTGATTATGAATTCAGCGCAGATGAGCAGAAAATGCTCATTCAGGCCGACTATGAGCAGTTGTACCGTCATTCGTTTAAGGCAAATTATTTTATTTATGATATTGAGGGCCAGACATTCACGCCATTGTCAAAAAATGGGATGCAACAGTTGGCTACTTTTTCACCTGACGGATTAAGAATTGCTTTCGTCAGGGATAATAATCTCTTTATTACTGACCTTAAGACGGGCATTGAAACTCAGATTACCATCGACGGGAAGTTTAATGAAATCATAAATGGGGCACCCGATTGGGTTTATGAAGAAGAATTTGGCTTCAGTAAAGCCTTTGACTGGTCACCTGATAGTCAGAATCTTGCCTTTATGCGTTTTGACGAACGTGGGGTCCGTATGTTTAATATGACTATGTTTCAGGGGCAGAAGCCGGCACTTGAAGAAAATATCCTTTATCCTTCCAATGCACAATTCAAATATCCAAAGGCTGGTGAGGATAATTCGGATGTTACCGTTCATGTTTATAATCTCCATAGTGGTAAAACGCTCAGGGTGGATGTCGGCCCTGAAAAAGACCAATATATTCCCCGGATTTTTTTTACAGCTGATCCTGCCTCACTGGCTGTTTTGAGGTTAAATCGCTTGCAGAATGAGCTTGAAATTCTACGTGCTGATGTTGATTCAGGGAAAACCGAAGTTATCCTGAGAGAGGAAAACAAATACTATATTGATGAAAGTAATTACGATAATATCCTTTTTTTACCCGATGGGAAACACTTGGTAATGACCAGTGAACGTGATGGCTGGAACCACCTTTACCTTTTCGGGATGGACGGGAAGCTTATTAAACAATTGACTTCTGGAAACTATGATGTTACAGCTTTTTATGGTTTTGATGCTGCAAAAAAAGTGTTCTACTACCAGGCTGCCGGCATCTCACCAATGGGTCGTGAAGTGTATTCTGTTAACATGAATGGGAAATCCAACAGGATAACTACCGCAGGAGGAACGCACAATGCTGAATTTAGCAAAACATTTAAATACTATATTCACAACCATTCTTCAATAGTTGACCCTCCGGTTTATAACCTTTGCGATGCTTCTGGCAAGAAAATCAGGGTGTTGGAGGAAAATAAAGAATTGAAAGATAAGATTGCTGAGTACAACCCGGCTTTAAAATCGTTTTTTACATTCACTACAAGTGAAGGGACTGTGCTTAATGGTTGGGTTATTTATCCGTCCTCCTTTGATTCAACAAAAAAGTATCCCGTGCTGATAAATCAATACAGCGGCCCCAATTCTCAGGAAGTACTTGATAGATGGGAATTCGGTTTTGATGAATATATGGCATCGCAGGGGTATATTGTAATGTGCGTTGATCCACGCGGTACAGGCGCAAGGGGCGAAGCTTTCCGCAAAGTAACCTACTTGCAGCTCGGTAAATATGAAACCATTGATCAGATTGAAGCGGGACGCTATGCCGCAAGTCTTCCGTATGTTGATCCCGATCGCATTGGTATCTGGGGATGGAGTTTTGGTGGTTATATTTCTTCATCATGCATGGTGAAGGGAGAAGGCGTATTTAGTGTGGGCATTGCTGTGGCTCCGGTTACCAACTGGAGGTATTATGACAATATTTACACGGAACGGTTTATGCGCAAACCACAGGACAACCCTAAGGGTTACGATGACAATTCTCCTTTATTCTTTGCCGATCAACTCAAAGGTAAATTGTTCCTTATTCATGGTACTGCCGATGACAATGTGCATTTGCAGAATACCCTTGAGTTCTCTGAAAGACTGGTACAGGCCGGTAAGCAATTTGATCAGATGCTTTACACCAACCGCAACCATGGTATCTATGGAGGCAATACCCGGATGCACCTATTCACGAGAATCGAAAATTATTTGAAGACAAATCTTTAAAAAAAAACAGCTTTTATCTTTGGAAAATAAAATAAAGGTTGTATTTTTGCACCCCTCAAACAAAGTTTTAATCACAATTAACAGAAAGAGAGCGTATTTCGTATGATTATCGTACCCGTAAAAGAAGGCGAAAATATCGACCGTGCCTTGAAGAAACTGAAAAGAAAGTTTGAAAAAACCGGTGTCGTTAAAGAGCTTCGCGAGAGGCAAAAATTTACTAAACCTTCGGTTGTCAAACGTGAGCAGAAGTTGCACGCTATTTACGTGCAGCAAATGCAGCAAGAGCTGGATATGTAGTCCGCCTTTTTTAAGTGCGATTTAAGGAAGAAAGTTTTGTTTTAGTGAAATAATGTCATAATTTAGACGTTATTCTAAAGCAAGGTTTTCTTCTTTTGTTTTATATGGTACTTGAGCCCTTTTTCGATAACCTTCAGTTTGTAAAGCGTTATTCATTGCATACAATAAGTGCTTATAGAACTGATCTTCATCAGTTTGCTGAATACTTGAGCAATGTTTATGAAATCGGGGAACCAGAAGAAGTTTCACAAGCTGTTGTGCGATCATGGCTTGCCTCGCTGATCGATTCAGGACAGTCCCACCGAAGCGTTAACCGTAAGTTGTCTTCTATTAAAGCCTATTTTAATTTCCTTGTACGCGAAGGTCTACTATCTTCCAATGTTGCATCCAGAGTCAGTACGCTCAAGATTCCCGGTCATCTGCCTGTTTCTGCATCCCGAAGTGAAATGGAGCATGTTTTTAGTGGTGAAGAGCAGGAGGGTAGTTTTGGAAGCAGGCGCGATTTCTTGATTTTAGAGCTTTTATATTCCACAGGTATTCGTTTGTCTGAACTCATTAACCTTAAGGTAAGTGATGTTGACAGTTCTCTGATGTCCATAAAAGTTACCGGTAAGCGTAACAAACAGCGCATTATTCCCATCAGCAAACCTCTGATTGATCGAATAACCGCCTACCTTTTGGAGCGTGAAAGGCTTGTTGATGCAGGGGTTTCAGAAATAATTATCACGGATAGAGGAAAAAAGGCTTATTCTGTGTTTATCTACCGTACGGTCACCAGGTATTTGGGTGAAGCTGGGGTAAAGGGGCGGAAAAGCCCGCATGTATTGCGACATACCTTTGCTACACATATGTTAAACGAAGGTGCCGATCTGAATGCGATTAAGGAGTTGCTTGGTCATGCCAGCCTCGCGGCAACTCAGGTATATACCCATGTAAGTGTTGAAAAATTGAAATCTATCTATAAACTCGCCCATCCAAGGGCATAAAACCAAGGAGGTAATAATGAACGTAAACATTAATGCTGTAAAATTTAAAGCCGACAAAAAACTGGAAGATTTTGTAAACGACAAAGTAGGGAAACTTTCAGGTGTTTATGATGGAATAATCGGCAGCGAAGTGATCCTGAAAATAGAAAATGCGGAGACCCCCGATAACAAAATAGCCGAAATCAGGTTGCTGATTAAGGGAAACGACCTCTTTGCAAGGAAGCAAAGCACCACATTTGAAGAAGCTACCGACAACGCTATTGATGCGCTGCGTAAGCAGTTAGACAGGCACAAGGGTAAGTTCCAGAAATAAAATATTGCATTCTGAGAAAAAAAAAACAGAAAGTATTTGTTGGTGTCAAAATAGTTAGTATTTTTGCAGTCCTTTTTGAAAGAAGGACTGCTTCTTTTTCAAATAGGGAAAAGTTCATCGAAAGCCGGTAATTAAGAAAAATTTGAAGTTAAATATTTCTTAACGGTGAGGGAATAAAAGAGCAAAGCAGGTTTTCCTGTTATGGCATAATTGCCGATGTAGCTCAGTTGGCCAGAGCAGCTGATTTGTAATCAGCTGGTCGGGGGTTCGAATCCCTCCATCGGCTCAGTTCTTTATTTTTTGAAATGCACATAAATTGGGGAGATACCAGAGCGGTCAAATGGGGCAGACTGTAAATCTGTTGGCGCAGCCTTCGGAGGTTCGAATCCTCCTCTCCCCACCAATTTAAACATGCAACAGTACCGAAAGGTGCTGTTGTTTGATGCGGAAGTAGCTCATTTGGTAGAGCGATAGCCTTCCAAGCTATAGGTGGCGGGTTCGAGCCCCGTCTTCCGCTCATTCACCAGCCGATGTAGCTCAGTGGTAGAGCACTTCCTTGGTAAGGAAGGGGTCACGAGTTCAACTCTCGTCATTGGCTCAGATTTTTTATCTGACCGACTGTAAGTTCAACAGTTTACAATTATAAACAATTATTTAATATGGCAAAAGAAAAATTCGATCGTTCGAAACCGCACGTTAACGTAGGTACCATTGGTCACGTTGACCATGGTAAGACCACCTTAACCGCTGCAATCACTCTCACCCTAGCTGATGCAGGGTTGTCAGAATTCCGGTCATTTGATTCAATCGACAATGCTCCGGAAGAAAAAGAAAGAGGAATAACCATTAATACCGCTCACATCGAGTATCAAACCGCTAACCGTCACTATGCTCACGTTGACTGTCCAGGTCACGCTGACTACGTTAAGAACATGGTTACTGGTGCTGCCCAAATGGACGGTGCTATTCTCGTTGTAGCTGCTACTGATGGTCCAATGCCTCAAACCCGCGAGCACATTCTTCTTGCTCGTCAGGTAGGTGTTCCCCGTTTGGTGGTTTTTATGAACAAGGTTGACCTTGTTGATGACCCTGAATTGCTTGAACTCGTTGAAATGGAAATCCGCGACTTGCTGACTTTCTACGGTTTTGACGGTGACAATAGCCCTGTTATCCAGGGTTCAGCACTTGGTGGACTTAATAAAGAGCCATCATGGGTTGCTAAAATTATGGAATTGATGGAAGCCGTTGATAACTGGATTCCACTGCCTCCACGTGATATTGACAAACCATTCCTGATGCCGGTTGAGGACGTATTCTCAATTACAGGTCGTGGTACTGTTGCTACAGGTCGTATTGAAACCGGAGTTATCCACACTGGAGATCCTGTTGACATCATTGGTCTGGATGCTGACAAACTTAAATCAGTTGTTACCGGAGTTGAGATGTTCCGCAAAATTCTTGACACAGGTGAAGCTGGTGATAACGCTGGACTATTGCTTCGTGGTATTGACAAAGATGCTATCCGTCGTGGAATGGTTATTGCCAAACCAGGTTCAATTACTCCACATATGGAATTCAAAGCTGAGGTTTACATCCTTAAGAAAGAAGAAGGTGGTCGCCACACTCCTTTCCACAACAGGTATCGCCCTCAGTTCTATTTCAGAACCACTGACGTGACTGGTGAAGTACATCTTCCAGAAGGCGTTGAAATGGTTATGCCCGGTGATAACCTTTCAGTTAATGTTAAACTGATTGCTCCTATCGCTATGGCTAAAAACCTCCGTTTCGCTATCCGCGAAGGTGGTAGAACCGTAGGTGCTGGTCAGGTAACTGAAATTCTTGACTAATAACGAATAAATCAGAGGTAAAGGTATTCCTGGAAATGTTCAGGATGCCTTTATTTCTGCCATATTAAATAAAGGCGGAGAAATTCTCTGTAAAGGTTTATTCTCAAACGGGTGTAGCTCAATTGGTAGAGTAGCGGTCTCCAAAACCGTTGGTTGGGAGTTCGAGTCTCTCCTCCCGTGCAATTAAAATAAAGGTTAAATGGCAAAGACAAAAATTCAGGATTATATCAACGAGAGTTACGACGAGTTGATTAACAAAACCTCCTGGCCAACCTGGAGTGAACTCCAGAACAGTGCAATAGTTGTATCCATCGCTTCCCTTATAATCGCTTTTGTCGTTTATTTGATGGATGTGTCTTTCCAAACTATTCTTGAACGGTTCTACCTGCTGTTCTAAATAGTAACCTGCTTTCTCTATTTATAATATCAGTTGTTTGATATTCAATCTTATCAATTACGTCAGTCTGTATGGGCGATCAAGTTAAAAAGTGGTACGTAATCCGGGCCATAAGCGGAAACGAAAAAAAGGTAAAACAATACCTTGAAAGCGAGATAAGCCGCCTTGGTTTAAGTGATTTCGTATCGCAGGTTCTTATCCCCACCGAAAAGGTGTATCAGGTACGTAAAGGTAAGAAAATCAGTAAAGAACGGAATTATCTTCCGGGCTATGTATTGATTGAAGCTCTTTTAACTGGTGAAATTCCACACATTATAAAAGGTGTGCCCGGAGTTTTAGGCTTTCTTGGATCAAAGGGAGAACCCGTTCCCTTACGTCCTGCCGAAGTAAACCGCATTTTGGGTAAAGTTGATGAATTGACAGAACAAGGCGAAGAAGTCAGCGTTCCGTTTATTGTCGGCGAAACCGTTACCGTAATCGATGGGCCTTTTAATAGCTTTACCGGAATTATCGAAGAGATAAACGAGGAAAAGAAAAAGTTAAAAGTAATGGTCAAAATCTTTGGCCGTAAAACCCCGCTGGAACTCGGTTTTATGCAGGTAGAGAAAGATTAAATCGGGAAAGTGTAGTCAATTAACTCACTAAGTTTACACATCAAATGGCAAAAGAAGTAAGCGGTTTAATTAAACTGCAGATAAAGGGCGGAGCAGCTAATCCTTCTCCACCTGTAGGGCCTGCATTGGGATCCAAAGGTGTGAACATCATGGAGTTTTGTAAGCAGTTCAATTCACGTACACAAGATCAGGCGGGTAAAATCCTTCCTGTTATTATTACGGTTTACAAAGACAAATCCTTTGATTTCATTATCAAGACCCCGCCTGTTGCAGTTCAGTTGTTAGAGGCTACCAAACTTAAAAGTGGTTCCGCTGAGCCTAACCGTAAAAAGGTTGCATCAGTTACTTGGGATCAGGTTAAGGAAATTGCTGAAGCTAAAATGGTGGATTTAAATGCATTCACTGTTGATTCCGCAATGAAAATGGTCGCCGGAACAGCAAGAAGTATGGGAATTACCGTATCGGGAACCCCACCTTTTGCAAATGACTGAATACAGTAACACTGCGAATGCAGGGTTTACTTTTGAAAAACAAAATTTTAACAAGGCGCGAAATGGCTAAATTAACAAAAAAAAGGAAAGAGGCTCTGGCTAAGTTTGATAAAAACGCCACCTTCACCCTGAATGAAGCCATAAAAATTGTAAAGCAGACTTCGAATACCAAATTTGATAGTTCTGTGGATGTTGACGTTCGTTTGGGCGTTGACCCCCGCAAGGCTAATCAAATGGTGAGGGGCACGGTTATGCTCCCTCATGGTACCGGAAAAACTGTCAGGGTATTGGTTTTATGTACTCCCGATAAGGAAGAGGAAGCCAAAACTGCCGGTGCTGATTTTTATGGTCTGGATGAATTCATCCAGAAGATTAAGGAAGGATGGACTGATGTTGACGTTATTATCACTATGCCTAGTGTAATGCCCAAAGTCGGTGCTCTTGGAAAAATCCTCGGTCCCCGTGGACTTATGCCAAATCCTAAGACTGGTACAGTTACCATGGAAGTTGGAAAAGCAGTTCAGGAAGCAAAAGCTGGTAAAATTGATTTCAAAGTTGATAAATATGGAATCATTCATGCCGCTGTTGGAAAAATCTCATTTGACGATGAGAAACTTCAGGAAAATGCAAGAGAACTTCTCAACACTATAATAAAACTGAAACCTACTGCTGCTAAAGGTACCTACATGAAATCACTTTTCATGTCAAGTACTATGGGCCCGGGTATCCGTGTTGATCAAAAATCAATCACTTTATAAGTTAATTTGTGGAACTTTCCTCGTAAACAAAAAATATCATGAGAAAAGAAGAAAAAGGTCAACTTATAGACACCCTGACTGAGCAGTTACAGAATTACAACAATATCTATATTACGGATATCTCTGATCTTAATGTTGAGGTTACCAGTAGATTGAGAAGGTTGTGCTTCAAGAAGGATGTAAAGTTGATTGTAGTAAAAAATACATTGTTGCGTAAAGCTATGGAAAGAACCGATAAGGACTTTTCAGGACTTTATGTTTCCCTTAAAGGGGCTACTTCGATCATGTTATCAGAAGAGAACAATGGGCCGGCAAAATTGATCAAGGAATTTAGAAAAACCAGTCCGAAACCTATACTTAAGGCAGCTTATGTAGAGGAAATGTCGTTCGTAGGTGATCAAAGCCTTGACGCACTTGTCAGCATCAAGTCGAAAAATGAACTTATCGCCGATATCATTCTGGCACTTAAATCACCTGCAATTAATGTTGTATCAGCATTGCAATCGGGTGGCCATACCATCAGCGGAGTTCTCAAAACTCTCTCCGAGAGATAATTCCCTCTTCATTAGGAAGACAAAAAAAAATCGAAAAAAATCTCTTTGTAAAACAATTTAAACATCAAATAAAAATGGCAGACTTAAAAGCTTTTGCAGAACAATTGGTTAACCTGACTGTTAAAGAAGTTAACGAACTCGCCCAGATTCTAAAAGATGAATATGGAATCGAGCCAGCAGCCGCAGCACCTGTTATGATGGCTGGCGCTGGAGCAGGCGAAGCCGCTGCAGTTGAAGAAAAAACGCAGTTTGACGTAATCCTTAAATCAGCAGGACAGGCTAAATTAGCCGTTGTTAAGCTTGTAAAAGAGCTTACCAGTCTTGGACTGAAAGAAGCCAAAGAGCTTGTTGATGCAGCTCCTAAAGCAGTTAAAGAAGGCGTTACTAAAGACGAGGCCGAAGCACTTAGAAAATCACTTGAAGAAGCAGGTGCAGAGGTTGAAGTAAAATAAGTAAATGCAGCTAATTTACAATTAACATGCAGGCTCTGTACCTATGCGTATGCGTGGGTGCAGATTCTGCTGTTTTCCCGATTATGATGATCGGGATTAATTGTTTAATTTATTCATAGTTTTTACTTTAAATTTTACGACTTTGGCTTCAAAAAACATAGAACGAATTAGTTTCGCGACCTCACAGATTAAAGCCGCTTATCCTGATTTCCTTGATATTCAGATCAAGTCATTTCAGGATTTTTTCCAATTGGAAACCAATCCCGAAAATCGGGCTTCGGAAGGCTTGTTTAAGGTTTTTGCCGAAAATTTCCCCATCACAGATGCGAGGAACAACTTTGTGTTGGAATTCCTGGATTATTTTATTGATCCTCCCCGGTATTCCATCGAGGAGTGTATCGAACGGGGGCTCACCTACAGTGTTCCGCTCAAAGCTAAGCTCAAGTTGTATTGTACCGATCCTGAGCACGAAGACTTTGAAACCATCATTCAGGATGTATATCTTGGAATGATACCATATATGACCCCCAAAGGAACCTTCGTTGTTAATGGTGCCGAGAGGGTAGTCGTTTCACAGTTGCACAGATCGCCCGGGGTTTTCTTTGGTACCAGCTATCATGCCAACGGGTCTCAGTTGTTCTCTGCCAGGATTATTCCTTTCAAAGGTTCCTGGATGGAGTTTACAACAGACATTAATAATGTGATGTACGCGTACATCGATCGTAAGAAAAAATTGCCTGTAACCACGTTGTTGCGTGCTATCGGATATGAAACCGATAAGGATATCCTTGAAATTTTTAATCTTGCCGAAGAGATTAAAGTTTCTAAAGCCGGACTGAAAAAAGTGGTAGGGTCACGCCTTGCGGCAAGAGTGCTGAAAAACTGGATTGAAGATTTTGTGGATGAAGATACCGGAGAGGTTGTTTCTATTGAACGTACCGAGGTTATCATCGACCGTGAAACCGTTCTGGAAAATCATCACATTGATCTCATTGTGGAATCTGGTGCCAAAACCATTCTTCTGCATAAAGAAGATCCTGATAATATTGACTATTCCATTATTTTTAATACCCTTCAGAAAGATACAGCCAACTCCGAAAAGGAAGCGGTTGAATTTATATACAGGCAATTGCGTAATGCTGAGCCTCCTGACGAAGAAACTGCTCGTGGTATTATTGAGAAGTTGTTCTTCTCTGATAAACGTTACGATTTGGGTGATGTTGGCCGTTACAGGATCAACAAAAAACTGAACCTGGATACCCAACTGGATACCCGTGTACTTTCAAAAGAAGATATTATATCCATTATTAAATATCTGATCAGCCTTATTAACATGCGCACTGAAGTGGATGATATTGACCACTTGAGTAACCGTAGGATCAGAACCGTTGGCGAACAGTTGTACAACCAGTTTGGCGTTGGTTTGGCCCGTATGGCCAGAACCATACGCGAACGTATGAATGTTCGTGATAATGAGGTATTTACACCAACTGACCTGATCAATGCAAAGACACTTTCTTCGGTGATCAATTCATTTTTCGGTACCAACCAGCTGTCTCAGTTTATGGATCAGACCAATCCTTTGGCTGAATTGACCCATAAACGTCGTGTTTCTGCACTGGGACCTGGTGGTTTATCACGCGAACGCGCTGGTTTTGAGGTACGTGACGTTCACTACACTCATTATGGCCGCTTGTGTACCATTGAAACACCTGAAGGTCCGAATATCGGATTGATTTCTTCACTTTGCGTTTATGCTAAAATAAACAGGCTCGGTTTTATTGAAACTCCTTATAAAAAGGTGATCAATGGAAAAGTTAACCTGAACGAAGCTCCAATTTATTTGAGTGCCGAGGAAGAGGAAAATAAAATTATTGCGCAGGCAACAACCGAAATGGACAAGGATGGACATTTTGTTAATGAGAAAATCAAGGTTCGTTATCTAGCTGATTATCCTATTGTTGAAAAGGAGAATGTTGACCTTATTGACATTGCCCCTAACCAGATTGCCTCTATTGCCGCATCGCTCATCCCATTCCTGGAGCATGATGACGCCAACCGTGCGCTCATGGGTTCAAACATGATGCGTCAGGCTGTACCTCTGCTTAATCCTGAGTCGCCAATTGTTGGTACGGGTATTGAGAAAAGTGTAGCTTTCGACAGCCGTGTGCTTGTTACTGCTGAATCAGATGGCTTGGTTGAATACGTGGATGCACGCGAAATTGTTATTCGTCATACCCGACTTGAAGACGAGAAACTTGTTAGTTTTGATGATGATGTGAAACATTATCCACTCACCAAGTTTACCCGAACCAATCAGAATACCTGTATGAACCTTCGTCCCATTGTCCGCAAAGGTGATAGGGTCAAAAAAGGACAGGTTCTTTGCGAAGGTTATGGCACAAATTTGGGTGATCTCGCACTTGGTCGTAACCTCATGGTTGCATTTATGCCATGGAAAGGTTACAACTTTGAGGATGCTATCGTTATTTCTGAGAAAGTTGTGAAAGAGGATATTTTCACTTCTATTCACATTGAAGAATTTATTCTTGAAGTTCGTGATACCAAACGTGGTGTTGAAGAACTAACCAATGATATTCCAAATGTAAGTACAGAAGCCACTAAAGACCTTGATGAGAACGGATTGATCCGTATTGGTGCTGAGGTTACTGAAGGTGATATACTTATTGGAAAGATTACGCCTAAAGGTGAGAGCGACCCAACTCCGGAAGAAAAACTGCTGCGGGCAATTTTCGGGGATAAAGCCGGTGATGTGAAAGATGCCTCACTCAAAGCACCTCCTTCAATGAAAGGCGTAGTATTGAATAAAAAGCTTTTCTCACGGATGATCAAGGATCGCAAGGTCAAAGCCAAAGAGAAAGATATGGTTAAGGTTCTTGAAGATGAATTCGCCAAGAATACCCTTGAACTGAAAAATAAGTTGGTTGATAAACTCACTATTCTTGTTTCGGGGAAAACTTCACAAGGCGTATACAACAACTTCAAGGAAGAACTAATCCCTAAAAAGATCAAGTTTACTCAGAAAATGCTCATGGGTATTGATTATATCAACGTAAACCCTGGCAAATGGACTACCGATAAGGACGTCAATGATCTGATCAAAACCCTGATCAACAATTATATCATCAAGTATAAAGAGATACTGGGTGTTTATAACCGCAAAAAGTTTGTTGCAACCGTGGGTGATGATTTACCCAATGGTATTGTTCAAATGGCAAAGGTTTATGTTGCCAAAAAGCGAAAATTGAAAGTTGGAGATAAAATGGCCGGTCGTCACGGAAATAAGGGTATTGTTGCCCGTATTGTTCGTGAAGAAGATATGCCATTTCTTGCAGATGGTACCCCTGTTGACATTGTGTTGAATCCTTTGGGTGTGCCTTCGCGTATGAACCTTGGTCAGATTTACGAAACTGTTCTTGCATGGGCAGGGAAAAAACTTGGTCTTAGTTTTGCGACACCAATTTTTGACGGTGCCACTGAGGTGCAGATTAATGAGTACCTTGCACAAGCTGGTTTGCCAGAAAATGGCCGTGTATATCTATACGATGGTGGAACCGGGGAACGTTTTGATCAGGCTGCAACTGTTGGGTTCATCTATATGTTGAAACTCCACCATATGGTCGATGATAAGATGCATGCCCGTTCCATTGGACCATACTCGCTCATTACCCAGCAACCGCTTGGTGGTAAGGCGCAGTTTGGAGGTCAGCGTTTTGGAGAAATGGAAGTATGGGCACTTGAGGCATTCGGTGCATCCCATATTCTTCAGGAGATTCTTACGGTGAAATCTGACGATGTTATGGGTCGTGCCAAAGCTTATGAAGCTATTGTGCATGGTGATAACATGCCTATTCCAGGTATTCCCGAATCGTTTAATGTATTGGTCCACGAGCTTAGGGGTCTTGGCCTGAACATAACGTTCGATTAATCATTACGGAAATTCCGCATTCTGGTGTGCAATATGAATTGTTGCATGCCAGGTTGCAAATTCCGGTTGTTCATTCTATTGTAATATTTTATACAACAACATATGGCTTTCAGAAAAGACAGCACAATTTCCAGCAATTTTTCTAAAATTACCATCAGCCTTGCTTCGCCCGAAATGATTCTTGAACGGTCGAGTGGTGAGGTACTGAAACCCGAAACCATAAACTATCGTACTTACAAACCTGAACGCGATGGTTTGTTTTGCGAGCGTATTTTCGGGCCGGTAAAAGATTGGGAATGTCATTGCGGAAAATACAAAAGAATTCGTTACAAAGGCATTGTTTGTGATCGATGTGGGGTTGAGGTTACCGAAAAAAAGGTACGTCGCGAACGCATGGGACACATTCAACTGGTTGTGCCCGTGGCTCATATTTGGTACTTCAGGTCATTGCCCAATAAAATTGGTGCTTTGCTAAATCAAAATACCAAAAAGCTTGATTCCATTATCTATTACGAGCGTTACGTTGTGGTTCAGCCTGGTATTATGGACGGGGTGATGCTTAAGGAGGATGTTAAGGTTGAGAAACTGGCACTGCTCACTGAAGAGCAATATTTTGAAGTGCTGGATATGCTTCCTCGTGAAAATCAATCCCTTGATGATACTGATCCACAGAAATTTGTATCAAAAATGGGTGCGGAGGCATTGTTTGATCTTCTCAAGGGACTTGATCTTGATGTGGAATCTTATGAACTCAGACATAAAGCCAACACGGAAACTTCACAGCAGCGTAAAGCTGATGCCTTGAAACGTCTTCAGGTTTTTGAAGCTTTCCGCGATGCGCAACAGCGTATCGAGAACCGTCCCGAATGGATGATTGTGAAAGTTGTTCCGGTTATTCCTCCTGAACTCAGGCCGTTGGTTCCTCTCGATGGTGGACGTTTTGCAACCAGCGACTTAAACGATTTGTACCGCCGTGTTATCATCCGGAATAATCGTTTGAAAAGACTTATCGAAATCAAGGCTCCTGATGTGATTATGCGTAATGAGAAACGTATGCTTCAGGAAGCTGTTGATTCATTGTTTGATAATTCCCGCAAGGCAAATTCTGTGAAAACAGAATCCAACCGCGCTCTTAAGTCTTTGAGCGATAGCTTGAAAGGAAAACAAGGCCGTTTCCGTCAGAACCTTTTAGGTAAACGTGTTGACTATTCTGGTCGTTCGGTTATTGTTGTAGGTCCGGAACTCAAGCTTAATGAATGTGGATTGCCTAAAGATATGGCATCGGAATTGTTCAAACCGTTTATCATCCGCAAGATGCTGGAGCGTGGTATTGTCAAAACCGTAAAATCTGCCAAAAAGATTGTTGACCGTAAAGATCCTGTGGTATGGGATATCCTGGAAAGTATTCTTAAAGGCCATCCGGTAATGCTAAACCGTGCACCAACACTGCACAGATTGGGTATACAGGCATTCCAGCCAAAACTTATTGAAGGGAAAGCGATTCAGCTTCACCCACTTGTTTGTACCGCTTTTAACGCCGACTTTGACGGTGACCAGATGGCAGTGCATGTTCCTCTTGGAAATGCTGCCGTTCTTGAGGCTCAATTGCTGATGCTTGCTTCGCACAATATCCTCAACCCTGCTAACGGTGCGCCAATTACTGTTCCTTCGCAGGACATGGTTCTGGGTTTGTATTATATGACTAAAGGCCGTCAATCTATCCCTGAAAACCCGGTTAAGGGCGAAGGAATGACTTTCTATTCAGCGGAAGAGGTGATTATTGCCTATAATGAGAAAGCTGCTGATCTTCATGCCTTTATAAAAGTTCGTATTCCTGTAATGGAAGATGGCAAATGGGTTGAAAAACTCATTGAAACGACCGTGGGTCGCGTTATTTTCAATCAAGTGGTTCCTGTAGAGTATGGTTACATTAATCAATTGTTGACAAAGAAAGCGCTTCGTGATATTATCGGTGACATTGTCAAGAAAACCGGAACTGCAAAAACTGCCAAATTCCTTGATGATATTAAGGATCTGGGATACTCCATGGCCTTCAAAGGTGGACTTTCTTTTACCCTCAGCGACGTAATTGTACCGGAAGTTAAGGAAGAACTCGTTAAACAGGCCAATCAGGAAGTTGAAGAAGTGATGGCGAACTACAATATGGGTTTCATCACCAATAATGAACGTTACAATCAGATTATTGACATCTGGACACATACCAATTCCCGCCTCACCTTCACCGTAATGGAAAACCTTACCAAGGATAAGCAAGGTTTCAATTCGGTTTACATGATGCTTGATTCTGGCGCCCGCGGTTCCAAGGAGCAGATTCGTCAGCTTTCAGGAATGAGGGGACTGATGGCCAAGCCTCAGAAATCTGGTGCTACCGGTGGTGAAATTATTGAAAACCCGATTCTTTCTAATTTTAAAGAAGGTCTTTCGGTTCTCGAGTACTTTATCTCTACTCACGGTGCCCGTAAGGGATTGGCTGATACCGCTCTGAAAACTGCAGATGCCGGTTACCTTACCCGTAGGTTGGTTGACGTTGCACAGGATGTTGTTATAACTGAGCCGGATTGCGGTACACTACGTGGTTTAACTACGACTGCCCTCAAGAAAAATGAAGAGGTTGTGGAAACCTTGTATGATAGGATTCTGGGACGTGTAACCCTCCATGATATTTACCATCCTCAAACCGGTGAACTTATTGTTGCTGCCGGTGATGAGCTTACTGAAGAAATTAGCAGGGTTATTGAGGATTCCCCCATTGAAACAGTGGAAATTCGTTCGGTGCTTACCTGTGAATCAAAAAAAGGTGTTTGTGCAAAATGCTATGGACGTAACCTTGCTTCTGGAAGAATGGTTCAAAAGGGTGAAGCCGTTGGTGTAATTGCCGCGCAATCCATTGGTGAGCCTGGTACTCAGCTTACTCTTCGTACCTTCCACGTAGGGGGTACTGCTTCTAACATTGCTGTTGCTTCTCGTATTGAAGCCAAATATGATGGTATCCTTGAGATTGATGAACTCAGATATGTTGAGTTTGAAAATGCTGAAGGGAAAAAATACGACATTGTTATTGGTCGTTCAGCCGAGATGCGTATTGTAGATAAAAAAACCGGCATAGTTCTGGCATCTGCACATATTCCTTATGGTGCCAATCTGTATTATAAACAAGGTGATGAGATTGCTAAAGGCAGTTTTATCAGTGATTGGGATCCTTACAATGCGGTTATTTTATCTGAAGTCCAGGGTAAGGTTGTTTTTGATAACATTGTGGAAGGTTCGACTTTCAGGGTAGAATCTGATGAACAAACCGGATACCATGACAAGGTAATTATTGAATCGAGGCAAAAAACCAAAAATCCAAGTATCCGTATTGTTGCTCCTGACGGATCAGACCTTAGGGTATATGATATTCCTGTTGGTGCTCACATTATTGTAGATGAAAGCAAAAACATCAAAGCGGGTGAGCTTTTGGTTAAAATACCTCGCGCTGTTGGAAAATCCGGTGACATTACCGGAGGTCTTCCTCGGGTAACTGAATTGTTTGAGGCCCGTAATCCAAGTGATCCTGCAGTAGTTGCTGAAATTGATGGCGTGGTTTCTTTTGGTAAGAAATTGAAGAGAGGTAATCGTGAAGTAATCATTACTTCCAAAACCGGTGAGGAAAAGAGTTATCTCATTGGAACTTCCAAACAGATTCTTGCACAGGAGAATGACTACATCAAAGCTGGTACCCCTCTTTCGGAAGGTGCTATGACTCCAAGTGATATTCTTGCCATTAAAGGACCCATGAAGGTTCAGGAATATATCGTTAATGAAATTCAGGAGGTATACCGCCTGCAGGGTGTAAAAATCAACGATAAACATTACGAGGTGATTGTACGCCAGATGATGCGTAAAGTTGATGTAGCTGACCCGGGAGATACTAAGTTTCTTGAAGGAGAATTGGTTAACAAGATCGATTTCCATGATGAGAATGACTGGATTTTTGGTAAAAAAGTTGTTATCAATCCTGGCGATTCATCTACCCTTAAACCTGGTCAGATTGTTACTGCCCGCAAACTCAGGGATGAAAATTCGTTGTTAAAGCGTAGAGATCTGAAACTGATTGAAGCACGCGATGCTCAACCAGCTACCGCTAAGCAGGTATTGCAGGGTATTACCCGTGCTTCATTACAAACCAAGAGTTTTATTTCAGCCGCTTCCTTCCAGGAAACTACCAAAGTGCTTACTGTTGCTTCTATCAATGCGAAGAGTGACGATCTGCTTGGCCTGAAAGAGAATGTGATTGTAGGTCATTTGATCCCTGCAGGTACTGGCCTTCGTGAATATGACGACCTTATAGTTGGTTCAAGTGATGAATATGAAAAACTCATGGCTTCTAAAGCAGATGAGCTTTAATATATAGAACTATATTGTTTTAACCGGCAGGCAGAAAACTGCTTGCCGGTTTTTTTTAAGAATATTTAAAACCGATTGTTATGAGCGACAACAAACAAAACCAGATTAACATTGAGCTGAGTGATGAAACTGCCGAAGGGATTTATTCCAATCTGGCCATCATTACACATTCAAATGCAGAATTCATTATTGACTTCGTTAAAATGATGCCTGGCGTGCCTAAAGCAAAGGTAAAATCGCGCATCATCCTCACCCCACAGCACGCCAAAAGGCTCATGGGTGCATTGCGTGATAATATCCAGAAGTTTGAAGCAGTGCACGGAAACATCAAGGAAAGCGAATCCAATATGCCCTTTACTATGGGTGGCCCAACTGCTCAGGCCTAGTTCTGGTTTAACGGAATTATAAATGCAGGAATCCGGTAAATCCGGGTGTTCCTGCTTTTTGTTTTAAGTTTCAGTAGGGTAACTTACCGAATGTGTGAAACTGCTGAACCATTCCCTGTTACGGATTGTTCAATTTCTTTTATCTGGGTTCAGGAGATCATCTTATCTCTTTCAAAATCGGATAGCGGTGAAATTGATGGCCATGAGTTTAAAAGGGGTTGTCAATAAAATCTGGTCTTTCACCCAATATTTCAAACAAAGTAACACCAGAAGCTGTGAGTATAATTATTCCCAGAAGGAGGAAAATTGTAATCCAGATTAAAATAGCTTTGCTGAAATTTGATTTACTTCGATGGGTGGATTTTCGGAATGACCAGAACAATAGCATTACCAGATTTATCAATGGGATGATTAAAATAAACAGGGTGATCAACCAATCGGCGATTGAAACGGGAGGAATGTGCTCGGTTTTCTGATCTTTGTCTATTTCTTTTTCCATCAGGTTGCTATAAAATCCGGTCAAAGATACTAAAGATCAGGGAAGCCTGTATATTTTGTAAGTAACATTGCCGGAACAGCTTATATTCTTATGGAATGAAAATTAATGACTTAACTTTACTAAAATTATACAATTATGGACCTTTCACTGTTTTTTGATACAGATTCAACACTTTTTACCTGGTTTATTCTGCCATTATTGATTTTTCTGGCGCGTATTGGTGATCAAAGTATTGGCACTGTTCGGCTTATTTTTCTTTCAAAAGGGCAGAAACTACTTGCACCCCTGCTTGGATTTTTTGAAGTGATTATCTGGTTAATTGCAGTGAGTCAGATTATGAAGCATCTGGATAATGTGCTGGCTTATGTAGCTTATGGTGGTGGTTTTGCAATGGGAAACTATATCGGTATTGTTCTCGAAGAGCGATTGTCTATTGGAAATGTACTTATCCGCATTATCCCAAAGAAGGATACCAGCGAGTTGATTCAATTTCTGCGTGAGAACAACTATGGTGTAACTTCCGTCAAGGCTGAAGGAAGCAGGGGAGAAGTTGATATTGTTTTCACCATTATCAAACGGAAAAGTGTTGAACATGTGGTTTCAATAATAAATAAGTTTAATCCCAATGCCTTTTATACCATTGAAGACGTAAGGTCAATCAACGAAGGGATTATTATCAATACCCGGGGAGCAAACTTGTTTGATAATTTCTCTTTTAAGCTGAAAAAAAATAAATAGAAATCATGGGAGGTGCTTTTGAATACCTGCTATATAGGAAAGCGTTTACTGTCAAATAATAATTTGCCCATGTCACGTCCCCGAAGAAGCCGGAAGATATTTCGGCCCCCACTGATAGGTGGTTATCTGCCTTATGGCTCGTCAAAGGATAATGGAGAGAGTGTTTCTTTGCTATTTGAAGAATATGAAGCCATTCGTCTGGCTGATTATGAAGGGTTGCCACAGCAGGATGCTGCTTTTCGGATGGGAATATCGCGACCTACTTTCTCAAGGGTTTATGATATGGCCAGACAAAAAATTGCCAAGGCAATAGTTGAAGGTCTGCCGTTTAAAATTGATGGTGGAAGTGTTTATTTCAGCGAACTATGGTACAAATGCGATCATTGCAATACTTCTTTTAGCACTGCTGTTGAAAATGAACCTGAGAATTGTCCGGTTTGCCGGAGTGTTGATTTTCGAAAAATTACTTTTCAGTATGCGGACAATGAATCGGGTATTCTGCCTAAACCGGCAGTCCATCATACAGGTTTTTGTGAATGTTCCCGTTGTGGATTGAGGATTTCCCATCAAGCCGGGAATCCATGCAGAAGCCTTATTTGCCCTTATTGTAGTACCCCAATGATCAGGGAGCATCATCCTGTGGAAGATTAAAGAATTTGAAAGAATAATCATTCATCAAAAGAACAGTAAATTGAAAATGAAGAATATGGGAATATAATCCCGTCTGGTAATTGGTGGCGAATTTGAGAGCTCACTGGAAAGAGCTATAGTTCCTATATATCAGACGTTAACTTTTATTTTTGAGGACGGAGATCATGGCACACGTTCCTTTTTGGGTGAAGCGGTTGGTTCCATTTTTAGCGGGACTTGTTCGTGATCGAGTGAAAATTGAGGCTGTTAACGATTTAATCAACGACCTGAAACAAGGTCTGGATAAAATTTAAGTCTTAACGGATAACAAACTGCTCCGGCGATCGTTTATACTTTAGTTTATAGGAGCATTTATCCAATGTATAGAATATTATTTTAAAGTCTGAACTTTGTAATGAGAATACCTGCCCTTGTTGTTTTGTGCTTTCTGCTTTTTAGTTCAGAAATGCTTTTTGCCCAGAAAGTGGGTCTGGTTCTCAGCGGTGGTGGTGCCAAAGGAGTTGCCCATATTGGCGTTATTCGTGCGCTTGAGGATGAAGGGATTCCCATTGATTACGTTACCGGAACCTCAATGGGTGCAATTATAGGAGCTTTATACGCTTCGGGGTATTCTCCTGACCAGATGGAAGAAATTGTTACTTCCAGTGAATTTGCAGGTTGGGTTTCCGGGAAAGTAGATGAAAAATATACCTATCTTTTTAAAAAATCGGCTCCCAACGCGAGCTGGGTGGAGTTTAAATTCCGGATTGATTCCATAATAACGCCATTTCTACCTACCAATATTGTTTCTCCTGTTTTGATGGATTTTGCTTTCATGGAAATATTTGCGGCAGCCGGCGCAGCAGCAAAATATGATTTTGATAACTTGATGGTTCCTTTCCGTTGTATGGCCTCTGATATTTCTAATGGAGAAGCTGTCGCTCTAGATAAGGGCGACCTGGGAAGTGCAGTGCGGGCTTCAATGACTTTTCCGTTTTACTTCCGCCCTATCCGAATAGATGGAAAGCTTATGTTTGATGGGGGGATGTACAATAATTTCCCCACAAATATTATGTATGATGAGTTTTTCCCGGATATAATCATTGGAAGTCAGGTTGCCTCCAATTATTCAGAGCCCAAGGACGATGATGTAGTTTCGCAGCTGCAGAATATGCTGATGCAAAAGCAGGAATACTCGGTGGTGTGTGAAAATAGTGTACTCATTCGGCCCAATTTAATGCAGGTAAATGTGATTGATTTCAGATATACCAATTCTTTTATTGATTCCGGTTACGTCATGACCCTCAGGCATATGCCCGAGATACGTAAATTTGTGGTTGATAAAATGAGCCGAAGTGAAATTGATCAGCGCAGGGCTGACTTTAACGAGCGAAAAGCTCCACTTATTGTAGGTGAGCTCAATGTAACAGGGCTGAAAAGCGGTCAGTATGACTACGTCAATAACTTATTACGTAAGAGTCCGCACTCACTGGGGGCTGATAAGACAAAAGGGGATGAGGGTACCTCCCTCGAGATGATCAAACCTGAGTACTTTAAACTTATTGCAGAGGAGAAGATTGAGAATATTTATCCCCAACTTAAATATGATTCTCTGAATGGTTCATTCGATCTTTACCTTGATATTCAGCGAGAAAATCAGGTTGTAACGGGCATTGGCGGTGCTGTTACCTCAAGTTCCGTTAATGAGTTGTTGTTAAATATTCAATACAATTATTGGAGGCGCTATGCCTATCAGGGCAATGTAAATGCCTATTTTGGCAGGTTTTACAATTCAGCCCTGGTTGAAGGACGGATTGATATTCCTGGCAATGTCCCTTATTTTCTAAAGGCACGATATATCTTCAATAAGTTTAATTATTTCAAAACAAATACTTACTTTTTTGAAGATGAAGATCCGTTTTTTTTAATGGAGCGTGAGAGTTTTGTCACCCTTTCTGTTGGTTTTCCAGTTAAAAATAGCGGAATGTTCACCGTAGAATTGATATCGGGTCGTAACAGGGACGATTATTTCCAAACCAACCTTTACAATCGTCAGGATACCCTTGATCGTACCGGATTTAACTTCTTTACACCCGGTATGCGTCTGGAAATTAATACATTGAATAGGAAAGAGTATGCCAGCAGAGGCGTTCAGTTGGTGGCAGATGCCCAATTTATTACCGGGAAAGAAGTTTTTACTCCTGGAAGTACAGCGCCTTTCAATCAAGGTTTTACAAAACAGCATCAATGGGTTCAACTAAATTTTTTCTATGAGAACTTTTATAAGCAGCTTGCCCCATTCAGTTTTGGTCTATTTGGTCAGCTATATTATTCAAGTCAGGGATTTTTCTCGAATTACACTTCAAGCATACTTGCTGCCCAGGCATATCAACCATTTCCCGAAGCACTTATACGTTTTATGCCTCAATTCAGGGCCAATCGGTTTGTTGCCCTCGGTACAAAGAATGTATTGGAAATACGTAAGAATCTGGACTTCAGATTAGAAGGACATGTTTTCGTCCCTGTGTGGACCATTCAACAAGAGGCTTCAACCCGAAAAGCAAATTACTCAGAAACCTTATATCTTTATGGAATGGGCACTTCCGCCCTGGTTTATCATTCGCCCATAGGTCCCATCAGCTTAAACCTGAATTATTTCTATGGGGAAGATAAGCCGCTGTCCTTTTTCGTGAAGTTTGGATATCTGATTTTTAACAAGCGTGCTTTTTAATAACAAGATGCAGATAATCAGACAGATATCCTAATAATTATTTTTTTTGATGCCTGATTTTTTTGGTTCGTGATTCCTTCCTTATTTCATCAGGAATGGTTTGCGCAATAAAAGCTTAATCAATTCATTGAATACCCCATTTTTAATGCAATAATTATTATTTTTGCAATCCATAAAAAGAATTGAAAACCCAAACAACTGACAAAGACCAGTTAATATTCCTGCCGCTAAATTTGTACTTCTGTTAATTCTCCAGCCTTTTTTATTTGTCCGGGAACCGCCCAGTAGTGTGATTTAGTTGGAATGCGCATTTTAACAGTATTAATCATTCATTTGAACCCTTCATGGAAACTAAACCCCAATCTGATCTGAACCCTGAGGAAATCAAATCAACCCAGGAACAGAATTCCCTACCAACCGACGAGTTGGCAGAAAACAGTCTAAATTCTCCCGTTGAATCTGCTGAAGCAGCAGTCCCCAATGAAGAAGTATCCACTCTGGAAAACAACCCTCCTGAAGATTTAATTCAGGAAGAGCCTGTTGCTGAAGCCGATGAGGTTGATGCGGCCAAAACCGAGGATTCAGTAGTTGCTGAAATTTCAACTGCGACAGAAGAAACTGCTGAGCCAGTTGATGTTTCAACGTTAGTTGCCGAGGTTGACAACCCAGCACATGCCGAGGAGGAAATTGCTGAGGTTGTATCAGAAAAACAGGAATCTGAAGCCGTGGAAGAGCCTGTGGCAGAGAAAAACCCTGATACACAGCCTGGCATAGAACTCATCAGGGAAGCTATACCAACAGAAGAGACTCAGACTCAAACCGAGCCTGTTGTGAAATCAGAAATGCCAGAAGCTAAAACTGAAATTACCATCCCGGTTGCTGGAAATGAAGCAACCCTTTTGCCTGCGGTCGCATTGACTGACCTTGACAGCGATGGTAGTGAAGATGATGATACCGATGATCAAGAGGAGACCGAAGTTGATGATCTGGCCGATCTTGATGGAATGACGCGTGAAGAGCTGGTATCTAAACTGGAGGAACTGGTTAAGGATAGTGATGTTCAGAAGATCAAAAATGATGTGTCCCGTATAAAGGTTGCATTTCTTAAGCTGAATAAGGATTTTAAACATGAAGCCTATCAAAAGCTTGTTGCTTTGAGCGATAATACTGAAAGTGAAGGTGAGGGTGAAGGTGAAGGAACTGAAACTGTAGCTGTAGCTGAGACACCTACCGTAGTGCCTGATGATGAGGTTGAGGAACGGTTTAAGGCTGCTTTTCAGATATATAAGCATAATAAATTTAAGTATACCGAGGAGCAGGAAAAGCTTAAGATTCAGAATCTGGAAGCCAAAAACCTGATTCTTGAAGAGCTGAAAGCACTTATAAGTTCAGAGGAGACCCTGAAAAAAACCTACGATGAATTTAAAATTCTTCAGGATCGTTGGAAGTCTATTGGTATGGTGCCAAAAACAGAGGTCAATAACCTTTGGCAGAACTACCATTTCCTCGTAGAGAAATTCTTTGATAAGGTAAAGATAAATAAGGAACTCAAAGATCTTGACCTGCGCAAAAATCTTGAAGCTAAAATGGAGCTTTGCGAGAAGGCTGAGGAGTTGTTGCTTGAAACCTCAATCATCAAGACCTTTAAACAATTGCAACAATACCATGAAGACTGGAAGGAAATAGGTCCCGTTCCTCAGGATAAGAAGGATGAGTTGTGGGAGCGTTTCCGCAGTGCAACTGATCAGATCAACGAGCGACGCAGGGAATATTACAATGAAATGCAGGAGGGTCTGGAGCAAAATCTCGCGGCGAAAACCATTTTGTGCGAAAAGGCTGAGCAGTTGATTGGCGTTGATAATGATTCCATTAAGTCATGGCAGGACGGAACCAATCAGATAACTGAACTATTGCAAATATGGAAGAGCCTTGGCCCTGCTCCCAAAAAGCAAAACAATGAAATATGGGCGCGCTTTAAAACATCGCTCGATACATTCTTTAATGCCAAAAAGGACTTTTATAATAAGCTGAAAGAGCAGCAAATGCACAATTATAACCTGAAACTTGATTTGTGTGTTCAGGCAGAAGCATTGCGCAGCAGCACCGATTGGCGGAATACCACCCGTGAACTGATCAATATGCAAAACGAGTGGAAAAACATCGGCCCTGTTCCCAGAAAACAGAGCGATAAAATCTGGAAACGTTTCAGGGCAGCCTGTGATGAATTTTTCCAGACCAAGTCAGCCTACTTCAAGAATGTTTCAGGACACGAAGAGGAAAATATGAAACTTAAGCTTGATTTGATTGAAAAAGCTAAAGTTTTTGAAATTGGGGAAAATCGCAATGAGGCCATCGAGACTTTGAAGGATTTTCAGCGCCAGTTTATGGAGATCGGTCATGTTCCCATTAAGGAGAAAGAAAGACTTCAGACTGAGTTCAGGGCTGTCATCAATAAGCATTTTGAGAAACTGAAAATGGAAAGTATTTCCATGGGCGCAACCAACTATCGCAGCCGGGTGGATCGAATGGCCAAAGATTCTCCTGATGCTGGCAGAGTTATCAGTAAAGAACGTAATTACGTTCAGGGTAAAATACAGCAATTGCAGGATGAGATCAAAACTTGGGAAAACAACATCGGATTCTTTGCGAAATCTAAAACTGCCAATCTGCTGAAACAGGAGTTTGAAAAGAAAATAGATAAGGCCAAAGAAGAACTTCAGTTGCTGGAAGCTAAACTGAAAATGCTTCGGGAAACGAATCAATAAATTCAAACAAAAAACCGCCGGATTTCCGACGGTTTTTTGTTTTATGGGGGTGCTTTTATATGGAGAGCTTTTATTAAATTGTTTTTGCCCGGTATTTTCCCTTTGTTGCTGATCTGGTAATACAACATTTATCCCATAAGGCTGTTATTTTTATGAATGATCGATGCATTGAAATTTGTATTTTTATCATCACATTCCCATCTTAACTTATTGATGATCTTATGAAGAAATTTTTGAAAATTCTGACTGTTGTAGTTTTGGCTATTCTTCTGGCAATGGTTGCATTACCTTTTGTCTTTAAAGGTAAAATTGTAGAAGCCATTAAAAAGGAGGCCAACAAAAGCCTCAATGCGAAGTTGGACTTCGATGGGGTTAGCCTCTCACTCTTTCGCGATTTTCCTAACCTGTCGGTTGGGTTGAAAGACCTGTCGGTCGTCGGAATCGATGATTTTAAGCAGGATACGCTTGCTTACATTCATGATTTGAATTTTACCCTTAACCTGAGGAGTGTAATTAATGGAGATAGCTATGAAATTAAGAAAGTAAGTCTGGAGGAACCATATTTCAAATTTAAGGTATTGGCTGATGGTCGGGCAAACTGGGATATTATGAAGCCTTCGGCAGATACTGTTGTCTCTGTTGAGGAAGCGCCTTCTGCTCCTTTTCGTGCTGCGCTTAAAAGTATGAACGTTACGGATGGGACCCTCATCTATGAAGACGCTACTTTGCCTATGCTGATGCTGTTGCAAGGCACTGAGCTTGATTTGAGTGGCGATCTCACTGCTGATTATACCGAATTGATGACCGCATTGACCGCGAAATCCATAACCGTTGATTACGATGGGATCAGGTATATGAATAATTCAACTGGTAGCCTGAATGCCAAGATTGGTGCAGACCTTGTTGCCTGGAAGTTTTCTTTTCCTGATGCGAAACTCACGGTAAACGATTTAGCATTGACTGCACAGGGATTTTTTGCCATGCCTGATGTTGGTTACGATATGGATATTCGTTTTGAAGCTCCTCAAAATACTTTCAAGAACTTTCTGTCATTGGTTCCTGCCATCTATTCCAAAGATTTTGCTTCCGTTCAAACCAATGGAAATCTGGCTCTTTCAGGCTTTGTAAAGGGTTTGTATTCTGAAACCACCATGCCCGCTTTTGGCGTTAATATCAAGGTGGATAATGCCATGTTCCGTTATCCGGATTTACCACAGGCCGTCGAAAATATCTCACTTATTGCAAATATTTCAAGCGCAAACGGTCAACCGGATGCTACCATTATAGATTTACAGAAATTTCATTTGGAAATAGCGGGGAATCCTATTGATGCCCGCTTATACGTTAGCACACCGGTGAGCGATCCAAATATTGATGCAAAGGTTGTCGGTAAACTCAAGCTTTCGGATGTCAATAAATTTTATCCACTGGAAGCGGGTGATGAACTTGCCGGAATGCTTGACGCTGATTTTGCAGCCAAAGGGCGGCTTTCTGTAATCGAGAGCGGTAATTACGAAGCTTTTGAAGCATCTGGTTTTCTTGTCGCATCTGATGTGCGTTATAAAACAGCTGCATTGCCTGATGGCATCAGTATTAGCGAAGCCAAACTTAACCTGACTCCGGCATTTGTTGAAATGCCCGTGTTGAAGGCTGTTATTGGCAAAAATGATATAGCTGCCAGCGGAAAGATTGAGAATATGCTTGCGTATGCTTTTGATAAGGGTATACTTCGGGGACAATTATCGATGAGTTCATCCTATTTTAACCTGAATGATTTAATGACTGAATCACCATCAACTGCTTCTTCATCTGACACTTCTTCAATGGGGGTTATTGAAGTGCCTGATAATATAGATTTTACATTGTTGGCTGCGTTTGAGCAAGTGATATATGATAATATGGATTTGCGTAATGTTAAGGGAACACTGAGGATAAATGACAAAAAGGTGATGCTTGACAACCTAAGCATGAATACATTAGATGGAACCTTGCTGGTGGATGGAACTTATTCTGCCCAGAATCCTGAAAAGCCTGACGTTGACTTTAGTATAAACATTGTAGACATGGATGTGAAAAAGGTTTTTCAAACCTTTAATACCATGGAAAAACTTGCGCCCATAGCCGGCGCTGCATCTGGTAAAATAAGCACTCAGTTTAAAATTAAAACAAACCTGGATGGGCAGATGATGCCTGTTTACAGTTCAATAAATGGTGGCGGAAAATTAATGTCACCCAGCTTGACCTTTACCAACGTGAACAGCATGCAAAAGATCGGTGATGCTTTAAAAATCGATAAGTTGAAACAATGGGCTGTTGAAAAGATAAATCTGTCATTTGAAATGGTTGACGGTAAAGTGTTTGTAAAGCCGTTTGAAACAGCTGTTGGTAAAATAAAAGCCGATATTTCTGGCTGGAATTCTTTTGATCAGACGATGCAGTATGTGATGCAACTGAACATTCCCCGGTCAGAATTTGGTGGTGCAGCCAACAATGTATTGAACAATCTGGTGAATGAGGCCAATAAAAAGGGCGCGAATTTTAGTCTGGGCGATGTTGTTCCTGTTTCGGTGTTGATTGGTGGGACCATAACCAATCCTACCATTTCTACCGATTTGAAATCCACAGTCAATAATGTGGTAGAGGATATGAAAACGCAAATAAAGGAGACGATACAGGAGAAAAAGGAGGAAGCCGTGGCAAAGGTTCGTGAAGAAGCTTCCAAATACATTGAGGAGGCCAATGCAAAAGCCCAGAAATTGCTGGCTGATGCGCAAAAGCAAGCCGATGAGGTGATGCGCGTTGCAAATGAATCGGCAACTAAATTGGTGACCGAGGCTGATAAAAAGGCGGAACAACTTATTGCTGAAGGAAAAAAGAAAGGCCCTATTGCCGAAATGGCCGCAAAAAAAGCGGCTGAGACAGTCAAGAAAGAGGCTGCAACTTCAGCTTCCAGACTTACTGCTGAAGCTCAAAAAACATCGGACGGCATTATGACAAAAGCAAGGCTGGAATCAGATAAAATTGTGCAGGATGCCAGGGATAAGGCAGACGGAAAATAGAGTTAATTAAACAAAGGCCAGTTGTTGAGACTGGCCTTTGTTAATTTTAATCTTTTATATTTGCTCTGTTTCAACAATTTTCGCGAGTAAGTCGCTGTAAGGAACAATCAGGTATTTGTGACCTTCAAACTCAATGTCGGTGCCTGAAAATTTTCTGAAAAGTACTGTATCTCCGGCTGCAATTTCACTGTTTTCAATATTACCGGTGGCGATTACTTTTGCCATTTGAGGTTTTTCCTTAGCAGTGTCGGGGATGATAATTCCACCCGAAGTGCGCTGTTCGCCCCTTGGTTGGGTCATGTCGAGGAGCACGTTTTGATTAAGTGGTTGTAGTTCTTTCATGGTTATTTGTTGTTGTTTATTTTCTGACTTTGTTTGTTATTTCTCAGGCTTTAGTACACAGAGGACGATTAAATTCCAAAATTGCAGGACTATCCGTTAATATTCAATAGTCGGTTAATCTTTGCTTTATCAAACCCGACCACCATTTCTCCATTTATCTCTGCTTGCGGAACGCCGGTTTGTCCGGTACGGTTCACCAGTTCGCGTGCCTTTGCGGGATCTGCAGAGACGTCAACATCAGTAAAAGATACTTTATGCTGTCGCAGATAGTTTTTCATGGTTGTACACCACGGACAGGTAGGGGTAGAGTAAACCGTAACACTGGGGCCGCCGGTTTTGCCTGAAGTTTCACTTTGGTACAATTGGTTTTCTATCAGGTTTTTATAATAATCAGTTGTCTGGCATCCTTTGATGATGTTTTTTAGCGTGCCTTTTTCAAATATCAGGAAGGATGGCACCGTATCCACGCCCATAACCGGGTGTATATCGCGGACTGAACTGACATCGGCTTTTAAGATCACGGCATCTTTCAGTTTTACTGCAGTTTCCTCAAGATAACTTTCGGCACAACCCGAAGTCGCAGATCCACTTTTATAAAGCAGAAGGAAGGTGCGGTTGTGCTTTGAGGTGAGTTCATTCAACGCATTCAGTGAGTTTATCGCTTGTAGTTTCATAGTTTATTTTTTTTCTTGACTAGATTTTCAATTTCCATGCCATTATGGTTCAGAATAAGGCTGGCTCAAGATAAAATAGTGATAAATAAGCGATTTAGTTGTGAAGAATTATTGTACGGCTCATTGACCTGGATTATCGTAAGGACAAAATGGCAGAAATTTCATGTCAATGATTCATCAGGGCAGATGAATTGATATTGGAGGGAAGTTTCAAAATGATCCGGAATATTCAGGAACATCCCGATTCTCATTATCAAACAATTCTTTTGAATCACGCATAAACAATTTCAGAGCTGATTGTGAAGTTGCATCCATTGTGGTGTCGTTTTTAAACTGTTCCACAGGTAATATGTAGTATTGTTTATGCCCGTTTTCGTAGGGCGTGTAAACCCAGGTAAGGTGGTATTCAGGCCGGATGACTATTTTTTTGTTCCATGTCTTGGCCAGCGTAAAGCTTACCATAGCACCACCATCACGGTAACGGTCGCGTTGATTTGAAACATAATTTCCCAGGGAGTAAACGGTGAGTTGCCCGGTGGGCAGGGAATCAGAAGGGGCATCGTATTCCATGCGTTGCAGCACATGCGGGTGAGAACCGATCACTACATCTGCACCATGCTTTCGGGTGAATGCAGCCAGGTCGGTTTGTGTTTTTGATGGCTGAGACTGGTATTCATTTCCCCAATGAAAAAAGACCACCACAAAGTCGATCTGATTGCGGTTGATTTTACCAAGGTCATCTGCAATTCTGCTTGTGTCAATCAGGTTAACAATGGTGGGTTCATAAAAGGGAAGGCCGTTGGTCCCGTAGGTATAGTTGAACAATGCAACGGTGATGTCGTTTTTGTTCAGAATCAGTGGATGATTGTTGTTGAGTCCGGTGCTGTCGCTGAATGTACCGGTATGGGCGATATTCAGGCTGTCCAGCACTTTGATGGTGCGCAGTATGCCTGAATTTCCGCGGTCGCAGGAATGATTATTTGCAGTAGCCAGTACATCAAAGCCAGCATCCCGTGCTGCAACAGCGAGGGCATCGGGCGCACTGAATTGTGGATATCCGGCATACGGTGGCCCGGCAAGGGTAACTTCAAGGTTGGCTATGGCAAAATCCGCAATGCTGATAATGGGTTTTACAAAACTGAAACAGGGATGGTAGTTGTAGGATGAGTCGGTTGCATTCCAGGCTGCAGTTATTTGTGGCGTATGTTGCATAATGTCTCCCGCAAAAAGCAGGGTTATGGAGGTGGAATCAGGCGCCAGCAGCGGCTTAGGCGTTGGAACTTCGCTGGTACCGGCTCCCAGGAAAATAGTAGTACTCAGGAAAAGGTATTTTATATATTCAGCAACCATAATTGAAAGAAGTGAATTTTAGTTAAATGTATGATTATAACAATTTTACATGCGTTATTGTTGTTGCCCAAACGACTGATGCCCAAATTTCCAACACTGTTTACCATCCGTATTCAATTCCAATTTGTCCCCAGAAGTGTTGTTTACCTTCTTTAAATTCCGGGCTAAGGTAATGTTGTGAAATATTAAGTCCGACTTTCTTATATCGTGCAAAAATTCCCAGATGCAAATGTGCAACCATTCGTTCAATTTCGTCGGGTTTAAGGGCAAAAGTGCTCTTTTTGTTTTTATTGAAGCATCCACCTTCCAGGGTGGCATCATAACCGATCAGTGAAAAATCAACCCCGCCTTTAATTCCCAATTGCCAGATTTGCGGATGTTGAACCAATTCATCATACGTATAGGGCAATGGTGTTAATCCTGGCGCTAAATTGCCGGTTGCTGCTTCCATGCCCATACTCAGCCGGGTGTGCAATGTTCCGGCTTCGGCTAAACCATGGGCATAGACCTCGGTTCGGTACGTTTTGTATAACTGCTTCTGAAGTTGCAGGGCATAGTTCAGGATGAGGTCATTTTTTATCTGGGTTTCCCAACCGAGCGGTTCGTCATTGGTCGGGAGGCCAGAATGAACTTTTTGTTGAAAATACCTGCCCAATGCAGCATCGCCAATTACCCCGGCATCAATGGACGAGGAAATACTGATGCCCGCTAAGGCATCTTCTGAGGTTTGACTGTAACGTACAAAAAGTGTGGAAGCATAGGGCCGGTCGTTTTGAAGCAGGGGAGGGGTTTTGGTGCTGAAAGGCGTAAATATGGCGTGGCGCAGGCTGATAGATGCATTAACCACATTGTTGCGTCTGGGAGAGATCATCAAGAAGTTTAGTGGCAAACCAACAAATCGCGGTGCGGTGATACCTATACTCACGCCGTTGGTATAATATCGGTCAGTATTTGAAAATATATCATTGTCAAAAATCAACCAAAATCGTCTGGAAGGGCTGATGAAACTGTTGATGATGCGGATTCCGGAGGTTTCATCCCGTCCGGTAGGAGCGTCCTTACCCGGTGGTATCATCAGGCGGATGGTGATTTCTCTTGATCCCTGATCGACATGATGGATTGGATGGGATTGGATGATGGTTTTTTCCTCCTCCCGATCTGCCTGAAGTCTGGAAGTTCTCAACTTTTTGTTACGAAGGGTTGATTCCTGAGCAGGGGTGACATCAGGAAAGACTTTTCCCAATTCATACAGTGCATGACCGGGGGAAGCCAGCACGGGGCTTTCATTGCCATTGAAAAGTAAAATTTGCCAGGGGGAGGCAATCTGACTGATGTCGGTCTCAACATTGGCACCATTGGATTGGATAAACCGAAACCGGTTTTTTTCACTGGTTACGATGTTAATCCCTGAATTCTTCAATTTGTTGCGCAAGGCATGAAAGTAGCTAACTTCTTGTTCTTGTCTTTGGTAATACTTCTCATTACCCCAGGCTTTTTTAAGACTATCGGCATATTTACTGTCTGGATAAACAAAAAGCACTATAGGTTCAGAAAATTCATCGACCACCTGGCTGGGAATTGCCTGGGTTGGACTTTCCAGATACAATGGCTGCTTGCGCTCTTCGCACGAAAGCGCGGAGAGTGAAAGAATAAGCAGAAATATCCGGTAAATATGATTCATGTGTTTATTTCCCGATGCCGTTTTTGACCGATGGGGTAAAAATAGTGAAAAAATGCTTCGCGTATGCCAATATGTTATGAATCAATTATTTGAAGGTTCAATAATAGCTGATTTGTCTGTAACAACATGGATATCTTTCATCATCTATTCCATCATGACCTATAACCTTACCTTTTCTATTAATATATTCTCCAGCATACAATCCCATCACATCAATATGCCATAAAACCTCGCCCCATAATCCAACCAATCCAGCCCCAGTTCATCCTGAAACATTTTGCCGTTGTAGAGGTACTCGTTTGGGGGGTAAGCCTTGGTTACAGGCATATTATAGGAGGTTGTCAGGCCTTTAATGTTCATGCCAAAGGGATAGAAAGAGTTTACTTGTTTTACTACCAAGGCATTGTCAGTGCGGCCAATTGCCATACGGGTGTTGCCCAGGTGGTCTTTGATGTGGGTTTCGGTAAAAGTCACCTCACCCCTGTTTAATATTACCCTCCCTTCATCAAAATTGAGCCAGTAAGGATAATTGTTTATCAGTACAAAATTACTTATAAAATCGGTGCGCTTTTGCAAAGTTTTGGATTGTATTACATCCTGCCGCAATTTATTTCCGTCGGCATCGTAAAGGTATTGCAACTTGCTGTCATTTGAAAAATCAATGTCAATGGGCAGGTTATTGTGATCATACGAGATGCCTATGATGCCTTTGTTTACATCCATGGTAACATTGCCATTGGCATCGTATCCATACTCAAGGTTTATTCCGTAGGAATAGTTGCCGTTATCAAAAAAATCGTAACCGTTGTCGCTGCTTACCATGTCATCAACCGCTGTCAATTGATTGCCATTGTAGTAGTAAAACAGCTTGTCAATGGTTCCCGTGGCCCAGTTGCTATAGCTGCCATTGCGTTCAAGGCGTTTAATGTTGCCATTGAGGTCGTAAGCGCTTATTTTTTCGTTAAACCTGTTGGTTTGTTGCCATGACACATCTATTGTTATTTGGGTTTTAGATTTGACCATAAAACTGAAAACTTCTAGCAAGTGTAAATGAAATTAAGAATTTTTTCTGAAATGCAAATTCAATATTATCAACGATGGATAAAACTCTGACTTTGCCAGGAAAGTTTAAATCTTGTAATCACTATCTAAGACAGAATCAATATTTAATTTTATACCTTTGTTTCTAATAAATTCAAATACTTTTTTACGCCTTTTCATAGATTCTATCGGGAATGAAATCGTGGAATTTGTAATATACAACTTCAAAGTTGGTTGGTTGTATCTTGATACCGTATTAACAAACTTAATTTTTAAAACCTCATGGTAATTAAATGTGTTTGTTTTCTTAAAGATTCTTAAAGGGTAAATTACTTTAAAATTATCATCATAGAATAAACATATATTTACCAAATAATGGGATGAAATTAAAATAGTTGAAAAAAATAATACTCCAAATGAGAAGATCATCCAAAACTTAATAACATAAATAATTAAAATAATAAATGCAAATATAAGTATCCCAATAACATAAATAAACGGCCATACGTTCACGCCAGTTCTACAAACATAGTGAGTTTTTGTTTTCATAAACAGGGATTTTATAACACGATTTACATCAAATTTGGTTAGTTAATGACATCTTCATAGGTAGAGTTTAGATCATTAAGTGTTGAGCCTGTCTCAAAAGGACTCTGGATTGTCTTATTGTAATTTTTGACTCCCTTAATTCCAAAAATTGTAGAAATTGAACTCTTAAAGGCTTTTACGACACCTTTCGTTTCTGGGTTCGATATATTTTGTTCAATTAGCCCTTCTCCCTGTGCATTATTACAAAGATCATCTACCGTGTTGAGTGTGCTGATGACCGCAGATGTAATAGCTACAAAACCTTCTGCTTCCAATAAAGTACCGGCAGTTGCAATTGTGCCCACTATTTTTAATGCCCCTTCCCAACCTTCTTTTGTTGTTCCACCGCGGTTTGCCAAATCGTTACTTCCATCTTTAACGAATTCGCCGATGCTGGAATCATAGGCTTCTTTCCAACTTTTACCTTCTGGTTTGAAGACTTTGGCGAAGGCACCACCTGTTTTGTTTTGATCACTTTTATATTCAACAGAAGCCCATTTCTTACCATCTTCACCACGCCATATTTCTGGTTTCACATCTGCTCTTCTTCCTTCTTTTCTTGCATCTCTAACATTTTTTGCTTCCCATGGCCATTGTCCGTCAGGGTCAATAAATTTTAATGGATTATTTGCGCAATAAATATAAGGACTCCATTTTCTTCCTTTTTCTGCTAACGGATCCACCACATGCCACCTCCCTAACACCGCATCATACATCCTTGCCCCGTAATCCAACCAATCCAACCCCAGCTCATCCTGAAACATTTTGCCGTTGTAGAGGTACTCGTTTGGGGGGTAAGCCTTGGTTACAGGCATATTATAGGAGGTTGTCAGGCCTTTAATGTTCATGCCAAAGGGATAGAAAGAGTTTACTTGTTTTACCTCCAAAGCATTGTTGCTGCGGCCAATTGCCACGCGGGTGTTGCCAAGATGATCCTTAAGGTGGGTTTCGGTGAAGTACACTCCTTCTTTGTTTATAAGTACCCTCCCTTCATCAAAATTAATCCATGCAGGGGCATTGTTGATGATGACAAAGTTAGAGATAAAATCGGTGCGTTTAGTTATAGGATACCCTCTTTTCATTTGTGGCATCTTTATAACACAAAGTTAATCGGCAAAATCGGGTTGAAGAGAATCTCATGCTGGGAAGATACTTTACGGTTGGGTTAGATTGCACTATAATCACTTGAGGAATGAGTTAAGTTAATTAGGTTTTCTTGCCAATTCTTGTACTGCGAATTTTAGCCTATCCAATTCATCGTTATTCCAAATTGACATTTTGTAAGGAATTGCAGCAATAGTCTTATTGTTTGACCTAAATTCAATTGTTTCATAGTAAAATCTCAACAACCACTTGTTTCTTATTCTAATCTTAACTTTATCAAAAGACATATTATAGCTTTTATTATACATCAAAAAATAGTTAACCCGAAGGAAAATCTTACCCTTGTCAAAATCGAGTATAATTTCTGTGACGGATTTAGTATATTTCGAAATTAACAAATATAAAAAAACAGGGAATACAGACAATTGAAGAATATAAAAAAGAGACAAATCAAAAAAAATGTAGCATATTAAAACACCTGTCTCAATAGTAAGAATATCACCAAATTGAAAAAAAAACATCTTTAAATATGGGTACTTTCTCAGTTCTATTTTATCCATTTCACATTAAGGTTTAAAGTAATACAGGTCCAGTCTATTTGTAATCTAACCAATTTTGAACTGGTTTATCTTCCTTTTTGGATTGAGGCGATAAGGGATGTGGTGTTTGATTAGAATGGGTTTTTGTATCTTCCTTAACCGGTGTACCTTTGACGCTTTTATCTGATTCACTTTTCGTAGAATTAGCATCAGCTTTTGAGGGTTCAGAAGAAGTTGGCAGATTAACAACTGTTTCTACAGTACTTGCGGCACTGACCAATGTTGTGATATTTGCCGTAGTTGATAAACCTGTATTTACTGGTCCTGTTGCTATTCCCGAAGCAAAATCAAGAATTGCTCCAACTTTTTCCCCATTGTGACTTCCATTCTTTGTTGACAAATCATAACCTCTCCCAAGAGCTTGTCCCATTCCTGTTGGAATATCTTTCTTGCCATTATTAACCAAAGTAGCAGTTCCAAATCCTATTGTTGCGGAACCACTCATAATTAATGCAACACCAATAGGTGCGCCGACTCCAGAGCTAATTGCTGCAACACCTCCAACCCATTGAATAGCCCCTCCTGTAATTAAAGCGGTACCTTTAACAATATCCCATGGTCCCATCCCATCAGGATCAACAAGTCTAAGGGAGTTGTTCATAGCATAATTGTATGGTGACCATCTTCGGTATTCCTCCGCCAACGGATCAACCACATGCCACCTCCCCAGCACCCCATCATAAAACCTCGCCCCGTAATCCATCCAATCCAACCCCAGCTCATCCTGGAACATTTTGCCGTTGTAGAGGTACTCGTTGGGGGGATATGCCTTGGTTACAGGCATATTATAGGAGGTTGTCAGGCCTTTAATGTTCATGCCAAAGGGATAGTAGCTGTTTACCATTAGTACCTCACCCTGCCCTCTCCTCAAGGAGAGGGTTGAAGTTGAGAAGTTTGAGTTTTTTAGTAGTACTCTAAACAAAAAACAAAGCTACAAAAAAGTGAAATCCAGAAACCTTGTTGGCATTGAACCAGTCAATGGTATTGCGAAGATGGGGGCCTGTCCAACTGACGAAAAAGTGTAGCTCGCAGGTTTTGTACTACCTATCTATAGCCCGAACTATTTCTTTTGCTGATCCTTCAAGTGATTGCAACAAATTACCTTCTTCATCATATGTTTCCCATTTTGAGTGAAGATCATATGATATTTCACCTTTAAGTGCAACATTACCATTGGAATAGAACAAAATGATTTCTCCCAAAGGAACCCCATGGTAATAATTTATTTGACCAAAAAGAATGATTTCTGGATAATACAGCTTCCATAATCCTTCCCGAAGGCTGTTTTTGTATTCCCCAACCTGTTTTTCAAAATCACAATTCCCCTCGTACAAGAATAGGTCTTCTATATAAACAACTGAAGAATCTGCATTGTAGGACTCTTTACCATTTTCTACAATAGTGTTAGGCACAGCTTTATACTCAATCCACAAGCCTTGCTTAAAACCAAGTGAGTCATAGTGATTAGTGAATTCCTGAGCCTCGCAATTTATTGCAGAGAGTATTAAAACTATTGTTAATAGAATGATAATTTTGTACATTTAGCTTTCCTCCTGTTAATAAATAATTGCGGGCTTAATTGGAATTTTATTGATATTTGTTTCCCTGCTTTCTTGGGCAATTTTTTTACTGACTTCATTAGGAACTGTTTCAATATTATGAATCTTTTCATTGTATTGTGTGTTTATCGCTTTTTCTTTAATGTTGGTTTCATTGGTTGCATGTTCAATCTCGTGTCCTGCAACGGCCCCTATAGCCTGGCGCAAGGTTAAATCACTATATCTGGCATCTGGATGATTTTCAATTGTACCTGCATAAACGGTGATTTCTTGCACTTCATCCTTCGAAAGATACCGATTTCCTGTACTTGCATCTTTACTGAATTCTCTTTTGACATCGCCATTTGCCAGTTTTCCATATACATATCCAACTCCCTCCGAAATTTCAAACGACATTTTCCTGTCTGATGAGACCGCTTTATTCCATTGCTCTCTTCCGGTTTCAGTTTGCATTAAGGATTGATGAACGATTTTAACACTCTCAGTGGCATTTGAAGACCATCCAGCATGTTTCTAATATGTTATTTTCTTACCATTTGCGTCAACAATTTCCTTGCCGTTAGGATCAATATTCCTAATGGGGTTACTGGCAACGTAATTATATGCGGTGAGAGAATAATATTCCTCGGCCAGCGGGTCCACCCCATGCCACCTCCCCAACTGCGCGTCATAAAACCTCGCCCCATAATCCAACCAATCCAGCCCCAACTCATCCTGGAACATTTTACCGTTGTAGAGGTACTCGTTTGGGGGGTAAGCCTTGGTTACAGGCATATTATAGGAGGTTGTCAGGCCTTTAATGTTCATGCCAAAGGGATAGTAGCTGTTTACCATTAGTACCTCACCCTGCCCTCTCCTCAAGGAGAGGGCGAAGTTTGGGTTAACTGAGATATTTTGAGCCATGAAAGTTGTTTAACACAGTGCAAATCTACAAAAATAGTAGGATTTAGCTCCCTTCTCCTTGAGGAGAAGGGCGGGGGGATGAGGTTTCCCTTTCAAAATAACTTATAAATTCGGTCGTCTAGAAGTATATTTTCCCCACTTTTCAAGTGCCATCTTCATATCTTCGGGAAGTTCAGAATCAAAAAACAGGGGTTCTCCTGTTATCGGATGGTCAAATCCAAGTGATTTGGCATGAAGTGCCTGCCGGGGCAGAATAGAAAAGCAATTTTCGACAAATTTTTTGTACGATCCTGAAGTGGTCCCCTTTAAGATTGAACTTCCACCGTAGCGCTCATCGCTGAAAAGCGGGTGGCCGATATATTTCATGTGTGCCCGTATCTGATGGGTGCGCCCGGTTTCGAGGCGGCACTCAATGAGGCTCACATAACCAAAACTTTGTAATACTTTATAGTGGGTTATGGCATGTTTTCCGTGGCTACCATCCGGGAAAACCGCCATAACGAGCCGATTGTTCAGGTTACGGCCAACATGTCCAACTACAGTCCCTTCATGTGTTTTGGGTGTGCCCCAAACAATGGCCTGATAGGTGCGGCGTATGGTATGGTCGAAAAAGTTGCGGGCAATGCGGGTTTGGGCTTCCTCGGTTTTGGTTACCAGAATGATGCCCGATGTGTCTTTGTCGATTCGGTGTACAAGATAAGGCATGGCATCGGGTTTCGCCCCGGGTTGACTGCGCATATGCCAGACGAGGGCATTGAGCATGGTGCCATCAAAATTCGCAAACCCGGGATGCACGACCATCCCTGGTTCTTTGTTGATCACAATAAGGTAGTCGTCTTCAAAAACAATATTCAGTGGAATGTTTTCTGGCAGTACTTCGGTGTCGCGGGGTGGATGTGTCATAACCACAGAAATGACATCCTGCGGCTTTACCCTGTAGTTTTGCTTGACGGCAGAGCCGTTTACCAGTATATTCCCCGCTTTGGCCGCTTGTTGTATTTTGTTGCGCGAGGCATTTTCAATCCTTGACATCAGGAATTTGTCGATCCGCAACAATCCCTGACGTTTATCCGCAACAATGCGATGGTGTTCGTAAAGTTCGTTCTCTACATTTTCATCGTCAACAAATTCTGGTGAATCATGCTCTTCATGAAGATCTTCGGGAGTCAACATGCTATTCCCAACTTACCGGTTAACAATTAATTTTTCGCGGCCAACCAGGTTGCCCGATTTGTCGGTTAACTGAACAATGTAAAATCCAGGGGCAAGCATGGAAACATTGGCTTCGCGCTGATAAGGCTGCCTATACAGAACTTTTCCATCCATTGCAAGGATGGTTGTGGTAATATCCTGTTTCTCAGCAAGGCCAGATAGTTCTATCACGATCAATCCAGTGGAAGTTGGATTGGGATATATCTTCAATTTTTGGGCCGATGAGTTTTCGGGAACAGACAATACCGTCAATTTTCCCAGTACCGGACGCATCATAATGGCTCCGGGGTAGATGCTTTGTTGCCATTGCCCAAAAGTTTGGTACCAGGTATGCTCAGATGCATTGTTATTGAAGTCGTAACCAATGTTCAGGTTGTCGGAAGTGGTTTGTTTCCAGCCCACGTAAAAAATTAGGTTCGGGAAAAGGCCCGGCTCAATTTTAAGGACACTGTCAAGTTGATAGGTGAAGAATTTATTCAGGCTATCCTCATAAGCTGGTTCATAGCCAAACCTCGAGTAAATGAGTTCGCCCGGTTCCCCGAAATAGTCATTCCACACATTAAGGTAGAAGCTATTGACATTTCCTTCATTGAGGGTTTGGTTAAAGTACATTTTCACACCAACGAGTGAATCGACACGGTTCAGCTGAAATTTATAAGCGAGTTGGGCACCGGTAGGGGTGAGCCCATATCCGGCTTCGGCAGTGCCATCATCATACGATAAATAATTAGCAAACACCTGCACATTTTTCACGGTGTCGTTTTGTTGCCGGGTAAGATTGGCCTCGGTACTGATAACATGTGTGGTGGTGAAAAATATCTTTTCCTGTGTGCCTATGGGGAAAACGAAATTTACCGGAGGCGTAGCAAAGGGTGGGTGAGTGGAATAGCCGGAAGTAATGTAAGGTGGTACAAAGAAATTACCACCGGAATATTCATAGAAAGGGTCCTGATATTCTTTGGTAACTGAATAGCTGTATGAGATATTGTAGTTTACATTATCGAGGTTGGTGATGCGCATGTCCAGCTCATTTTTCATTTCGTTTACAAAATTTGATCGAAACTGATTGTAGGGCATCGATGTGTAATTTATGAGCATTGGCGGAGCTTTGGCTGCGAAGGCTACATCCTTGTGCAGGGTATCCCGGTTATTTCTTCCGATATTCAGATAAACGTAGTCAATGTTCCATTGGTCGCCATTGCTCTGCCAGTCGGGCAAAATTCCACTGGCCAGGCTGGCATAATTCCTGAAACGGAAACGAAATTCACTCGTGTAAAACATGGCACTGTCATCCACTGGTACCAGTACCTGACGAAACCAGTTGCTGTCCTGGGCATAAAACGATTCCAGCGTTTGTCCGGGGGCACTCCACATGTGGCGCCAGCCTTCAATAACAATGGTGTCGGTAATGGTGGTGTCAATGCCATTAATAATGGTGTCGGTATTTATGTAGTAGGTTTCTGTTTCGCCTGGTGCCAGGAATTCAAGAACCAGAGAGTCCTGACGGGCGGGGGTATTTCCATACCCTTGCGGTTGGTAATAGAAACTCAGATAGATTGAATCTGCACGGGTGATGATGCGTTTTACGGGTGAAAAAAGTGAATCGAGGCGAATGGGTTGTGACGTAAGGAAGTCGGCCATGTAAGGGTAAGGACTTGCATTGGAGTATAGTTTTCCGGTATTGTCAATGGCATCTAGTGTAGCCACGCCCACGGTGGGTGGATTTACAGCGTAATCGCTGTTGATAAAAGCATCTATATCTGACCACTTGGCTGCATCCGGAAAAACATCACTGTCGCTGAAATCATCGAAAAAAGGAAGTTGAAGCGTTACCCGAGTTTCACGTGAGGATAAATTCGTTGCGTGCAGTTGCTTTACCCTGCTGTTTACTTGCAAGCCTGAAATGACTTCCTGAGAAAATGCTACGGCCGGAAATGCAAAAAGAAGAAATATATTCAGAATGTGTTTGTTCATGTTTTATTCATTTGTTTCGGTGGTGATGCACTAAAACTCATTGCTTTCCGGTTCGATCTCAGTATTTGTGGTGTCGTTGGCAAATTCTTGCAGGTAAGTGTCAAAATCAAAAGTTGAGGGATCCTTAAAGATGAGAGAAACCGGTTGGCCGACATTTAGCATTCGGTTTGGGGTGTAAGAAGGATTCTGGCTGTAAACCCTGGCTGTTTCGGGATCAGCATCGTCTTCATATTCCTCTTCCCCGAGAATAAGCAGGTTGCTGTTAAGCAAATCTAGTGCTTGCTGGCGGGTTTTCCCGATAAGGAAGGGCAATTGATACCGGCCTCCACCTGAAGATTGCCCTACCCTTAGATCAATAACACTACCTTTTAGGATTTCAAAGCCCGGATCAATTTTCTGATTTTTATAGAATTGTGCAAGTACAGCATTGGCGGCTATATCTGGTACATAGGACACCCTGCCCAGTTTAAGGCCGTAAGTTTCGAGGGTGGCACTGGCTTGCCGCAAGGTAAGGTCAACAAGGTTGGGCATGTCCACTTTTTCGGGCATGATGGCCACCGTGGTGAGGTAAACTTTTCGATTGCGCTTTACGCTGGATCCGGGCAAAGGCTCCTGTGTCACAACTGACCCTCTGGGCAGTTTTGAGTCGAAAACGGAATCCGCGATAATAATTTCAATGTCTGAAATGGTTTCTAATTGCTCTATCTGGTCAGGCGTTAAACCTACAAGAGAAGGAACCGTAACCGATTCTCCATGGTGGGTGTACCACTTGAGGGCGCCCAGAATCAAGGCAATTGCTAATGCGGTGAGCACTACCGACAATAAGAAATGCCTTACAAAAACGCGTGTCCTTATAAAATCAAAAAAGTTCATGCATGAATACGTGTAAATGATTTGCCGTGCAATATCCGCAAAGGTATACTGAATTATAATTAAACTTTATGAAGACCCTTTTATTGCACTGCTTTGCAAAGATAGTAATATTTGCCCGGATGGTATCGTTTTCTGGAAAATGTGGAAATTGGCCTGATAAGGAAATATTCAGCCGGTTTTGAAGTATTTTTTTGTGCCTGGGTTACCTGAAATTAAGCCGTTTTTCTCACAACATTCATGTACCCAATCAGTTTCCCGGTGCAGTCCGTTAGTTGTTTAATAACCACATCAACTGTAAATTCTTTGCCATTTTGCAGCGTATGAATGAACTTTCCGCGCATCAATCCGCTGTGCGCGAATTGTTTTTCCTGGAATTCCTTTTCATTGTCGTCCTTCCATTGTGCTGATATTAAAGTATTGGCTGATTGGGTAAGTGCGTCTTTTTCCTTAACGCCGTATAAATCCTCGGCAGCATTGTTCCAGAATGTTATGGTGTTGTTGTGGTCGGTGGCATATACTGCGTCCGTGATTTGATAAAGTATGGCTGCATAGAAGGAGTTTGTCTGATGGTCGGACCTGTGGCTGATCATTTCATTAAGCAATTGTTCCTGGCTGAACACATTCATCATAAATTCCTGCAGGGGGCTAAAGTCTTTATCATCCGTATTGGAAAGTCTTAACATTTCAGGATCCTTGAACTTAAAGGCAAGGGTGATCCGTTTGAGCGGAAGAATGTAATAATGTCGCAGATAGACAAAAATAAACCCGATAAATAAAACTGATAAAATGATCAGCATCAGTATTATACGGCGTTGATACCTTTCAATGTCAGCCAGTGGTTTTGATGCAGTTTCCAGTTCAACTGAGGCAATGGGAATATTGTCACTTCCATAAAGAGGAATCTTACAGTTTATGAAACTTTCCCGTGAATAAGGACTGAGTTCTACTGAATCAGGTCCGGAAGGCTCTTTGCGCACTGTTATGGTTCCGTCAATCATGGCCGACATGAAATTTTGCTCCTTTTTGTCAATGACTTCGCCGGCAAATAACCAGCCATAGGCATTTGTTTTTCCATCAGTGCACCATGGAATTTTGATGCAGGAAATCCGCAACAGGGTGTCTTTATCCCAGCCAAAAATCCGGGTTATTAATCCATCGCTCAGAATTTTGTTCATATGTGCGGTTGAACCTGGCAGTAATGAAATGAAATTAGTTTTTTCTAATGGAAAAACTGCCAGGGGGAACATGTTGGAGTCTGTTACCGCAATGTAGTCAAATTCTGATTTAAAATCGGTTGATTGCAGTGGATTGGTAATAATATTGCAGGGCAAATAGGCCGGGTTGGCTGAAGCATTTTTCAGGTATTTCTCCGCAACCCGCGAATGGATTTCAAATGCATTCCTGATTGCAGATGATTGGGTTGTAATGTATGCTGCCTTAATTGTTTTGAATGTATAAATATTATGCACAATAATCAGTGAGATCCCAAGGATAAAGATTAATCCTGTGAGAACCAGTAACAGGGTGAATTTGCTGCGGATAAATCTCATAGAGGTGCTTGGATTCTTATAAACTGATGTTTTCTCTATTTATGTTGAGTCAATTGATTATTAATGAAGAAAAGTGCGTTTTGTAATCTGGTGAATGAAAAAAAAGAAGAAGGATTAAATTTTTTTTACTCAATACAATGCTTCTGACCGATAAATATTTTATCTGCGGAGAGAGGACAATTGTTTTGCATTTGTGCTACATGCTACACACATGGGTTATTCAATGACTTCATTTGTAAGCAATTGAATAACATTATGTTGGTGTTGGTGCTTTGCCTGGGTCAATTATTTTACAGGTAGTTTGGGTGTTGATTTTGGTGTCTTCAGGTTATCCTCTACTGCTCATTTTTTACATCAATCTAACCATCAATGGCCTTCATTTGTTTATTATAGCTAATTTAGTCCACTTAAAGCAGAGGATTGTCGTGAGAAAAACCAGCAGTAAAGTATTTTCCCTGATTTTGATCATCATCTGGCCCGTTTTGTTGTTTGGTCAGGTTAGCCGTAAGGGTATTCCCGATGGAATTTCCCGAAAGGGAAGTATGGTAAATATTCCTGTTGAAATGCAGGACAAACCTGATTTGGCCGTGTTGTTTGCAGAAGATGAAGCCAATGCCTCTCTTGGACTTCCGGAGCGCATGGGTGTGAGCCTTAAGTCTGATTATACTACCGAAAATTCAGGTCAATGGGAGACACTGAATGACCGGCGTATCTGGAAGTTGCAGATTGAAGTGCCGGGTGCTGTCGGCTTAGGCTTATATTTTAATCGTTTTAATTTGCCCCAGGGAGCAGAAATGTATGTTTATTCCTCAGATGGGAAACATATACTAGGTGCTTTTACTGCACATAATAATCACCCTTCCGGCTTGTTCGCCATTGAAGTTGTGAAGGGAGAAAAAATCGTAATTGAATATGCGCAACCTTCTCAATTGGGGAATGAATCGAGTTTTGAAATTTCAGAAGTTTTGTATGTTTATACTCCCATGCTCTTTCCGGGCGATGTGCCATTGAATCAAAAAGACGCTGGTTTCTGTCAGGTAAACACCGCTTGTTCAGAAGGTGATTTGTGGCGCGATCAGGTGAAAAGTGTAGTTAAGATAATGATAAAGAGTGGGTTTAATTCCTATTGGTGTAGTGGCGCGTTGTTGAATACTACTGCCAATGATTATGAGCCATATATACTCACTGCCGACCATTGTGCGAAGAATAATTCAGGGCAATATGCCAGTGTCGATGATGTGCAGCAGTGGATATTTTACTTTCAGTATGAAACGGAGGATTGTTCCGGTATGTTGATGCCGGAAACCAAAACGCTTACGGGAGCTATTAAGGTTGCCAGCAGTACACCGCTCGAAACAAATGGAAGTGATTTTTACCTGGTATTGTTGAACACCACTATTCCGGCAAATTATGAGCCTTATTATTCAGGATGGGATATTTCTGGCATTCCCAGCCCTTCTGGCGTAAGCATACACCACCCGGCTGGTGATGTAAAAAAAATCTCAACTTACACGGAGCCTCTCATCAATGATCAATGGGGAAGCAATCCCGATACTCATTTCAGGGTAGTTTGGTCGGAAACTGCCAACGGACATGGAACCACCGAAGGTGGCTCTTCCGGTGCACCCATTTATAACAGTAACCGACGGATTGTCGGACAATTGACCGGAGGTGAATCAGGGTGCAATGACCTTACCGGTCCCGATTATTATGGGAAGATGTCTTTCTCATGGAAATCAAATGGAACAAGTGATTCATTAAAACTGGCTCCCTGGCTCGATCCGCTTAATATTGGTGTTGTGAGCCTTGACGGCGCCTATAATGATAAACTGGTGCTGTCGCGTTTTCGGGCTGATACCAATGTAGTGGTTGTTGGTAATAGCTTGGAATTTAATGACTTTTCAAGTGGTAATCCTTTCTCATGGCGATGGATTTTTGAAGGTGGTGAACCTGCTGCCTCCACACAGCGCGATCCTGGTCCCGTGAACTACTCCCGACTTGGTCAATATTCGGTAACCCTTGTGGTGACCAATGCTTATGGTTCCGATAGCCTTACACGCGAGGATTATATTCGGGTGGTACCACGTATTTTTCCAAATCCCGCCAAAGATCACCTCATGATTACAACCGGTGATAATCCCAATGAAAAATGCACTATTCTGGTATGTAGCACTTTGGGTAGCATGGTTTACACTGCTGAAGTTCAGCAAGCTGGAAATGGATTTTTCCGGGTGAATTGCCAAAACTGGCCTTCAGGACTATATGTGGTGAGGGTTGCGGGGATAAATTTTGCTTATACTGAGAAAATTGTGAAACTGGGTGATTAAATCAGAATTTTAATGAAGTGTTATTCCGCTTCGTATAGATGAAAGCTTTTGAAGAACTTAGCCAGGTTCTGTATGGCACGAGGCATGTCCCTCTGAAATATTTCGATTCCAGGGAAAAACAACTCATAAGCAATGTAAGCCGCTAATAAACCGGTGCAATTTCTTATTGGAGGATACTGATTTGTTGAAATAATGATAGCAACGGCGTTTTAACTTAAAGGAGTAACCTGCCGGCGTCGTTGACAGCAGTTCATATAAAATTATACCACGTTCAAATCAATATTATTTATTGAATAACTGCCGCAATCCCTATACAACCATTCTACCTGATCACGCTCTTCTCCGCTGAAGGCTCACTTTCAATGCCCGCTTCATTTCTGGTTGTAAGGGAATAAAAATACTGCTTTCCCGGTTCCACATCCTGATCAAGGAACTCAAGCGTTTCGGGTGAAAGCGTGATGATTGCAAGGGGCTTTTCCCCTTGGGAGCGCCGATATATGATAATCCATTTCAAGTCGTCGGCAATCGCTTGACCCCATTCCAGTTGAATGCCCTCGTCAACCGAAAAAGCCAGCAAGGCAAAGGGTGTAATCGGTGTGTTTGCCTGGAGGGATACTGTAGTGATTGTCCCTTCATGGCTGATGTTCCCGTCAATATCAATCGTATGGACTTTGTAAGTGTAGGTTTGCCCGGCAAGTGCGGTTGAATCGGTGTAGTAATTGTTCTCCAGTATTTCACCATCGGGTGAGAGCTCGGCAAAAGCAGTTGTGATGCCTTCACTTTTTCGCCAAAGCTGGTAACCTGCGATGGCAATGTCATCATTTGCCATATTTTCCCAGAATAATCTAACCACGCGATCTTCCTCATAAGCTGTAAGTGATGCAGGGCTGTTTGGGGGTGTGGTGATCAGTGGTCTGGCATAAGCCTTGTTCGAGAATTCACTTTCAACAAAGCTGGTACTTTCTGTTTTTGCTGCATAGGTATATGTTTTACGTCCCGAAAGTGCTGAAAGTGTATCAAACCAAACAACAAAAGGGGTATCAGGCGTGAGTGGCACCAGGTCGCTCACGAGGGTCAATTCAGGTGTAGTTCCATTGTCCCTGTAAATGCGTACTCCGGCAGCCTCGGCATCGGTAACCTGTATTTGAAGGAAAGCACCGTTTTTAACCCCTTTCGCCATTTCAATATAAGGAAGTATGGGAGGAACCGGATTATAGGAAGCACTAAATATTGTATTGCTTTGTACAGGTTGGTTGCCACTGATGCTGATGGCGAATATCGTATAATAGTACATTACATCGGGCAGGGTTTCTTTGTCAGAATAGCTTTGCTGTTCAACCGGAAGACTAACCAGCAGTTTGAAATCTTTGTCCGGGCTTTCACTTCGATATATTTCAAACATTTTAATATCGGTAAGTGTATTCATTTCCCATTTTAGTTGAATGGATTTTTCCTCTTTTGATTTTTTGGCTGAGGTCATAACAAACCAGAGGGTTCCGGGTCTGTTTACCGGAACTTTTACAATATCCGAAGTGTTGTGAGCCTTGCCAGAGGTATCCATTGCGGTAATGAAATACTGCATATATTCTTCTCCGGGAAGCATAAACATGAGTGTATCCTGCAATACATAAAAAATCGTATCATTTTTCAGGTACCTCAATTTAATGCTACGAATCTTTACTGCTTGTTTGTCCTGATATTGAACGGGCATAAAATCAGGGGCAGGATTACTTCCGGTTGAAAACCATTTGATATAGACCATTTCAGGCGTTTTCTCGCTTTCGTAAAATTTAAGCGCATCAAATTGGGGTACGGCGGTTTGGCCAAACGAGCTCTCGCTCATTAAAGTCAGAAGCAAAACCACCGGAAATATTATGTTTGACGTTTTCATGTCTTCATTTTTTAAGCGATTTCATTATTTGGATGTAAAGTCAGGTCAACTTACGGACAGAGATTATCGCCGCAACTTCCCAAAATAAGGTTGAAGTCTGAGCCTGAATTGCTGATTTTCATTTTTAGCCCAATGTCGGGGGAAGTGATATCAACGCCAGTCCATCCAAGTCCATAGAACACTTCCGCCTTTACTCCTGCCTGAACACTGCCGCAACCAATTATGTTATAATTTCCATTTGAGTAATAGGTGCCGGAAATTCCGAGTTGAGCATTGGCGTTGGCAGAAATATTAAATGCAGTACCCGAAAGTCCGCCTGCAATGTTGCCTTCTGCCAGCAGCGATAAACCATATTCATTTACCTGCGGGGCAAAACTCATCCAGGTGCGCGCATTTAATGAAACATCAGCGCTTAGGTTTACCCCAATGAATTTATCAATCAGTGGTAAAGTAACGCCCCATTCAATAGGCGCGATTAACTGCTTGGTCAATCCTCCCTGTAAAAGGAAGCCCGATACGCTGTTCTGAAATCCGCTGGGGATGCATTTAAGCGCACCAAACGGGGCTTTGAGGGTAGGTGGAATGGTCTGATAATCGCCAATCAGTCCATACAGATCACAACTGCCAATTCCCGGAATGGTAAGCATTCCAAGAATGTTAAAGTACCATCCTTGTGGATCAAAAATGCATTCAACCGTTCCATTGGCATGCATTCCCATCAGATCTTGATCCACATTTGCTGAGCCCGATAAGCGGGAGTTTTGGATGTCATAAGTAAAACTCATTCCCGGGAAGGCATCAAGATTGCTGACATTGATGCTTGCATTCTCAGCGGTGATAGCGCCATTGCATACAAATTTTAGTCGGCTTTTTTGTGCATTGTCACTTATGCCTCCCATGCCCACCATTTCGCCCTCGAACCAGAAATTGTTCCAGATGTTGATTCCTTTGTTCAGTACCATTCCGCCAACAACCTCATCAAAATACTTGCTCTTGTCTAGGGTGATGTATATTTTTTCGTTCAGTGGAATGTATATTTCAGTCGTTGCCGGCTGATGGTTCAAAACTATAGCCACCGGGCCGAGTTTGCCGGGTTCTGTGGCTGTTCCAGTGGCGGTAAACAGGTTATTGCTAAGCTTTATGCTCGAAGGCACCCATTCAAATATCATATTGCTGTGGGTAAAATTGATCGAAGCCGGATTGTTGACCAAAAAATTAAAGCCTTGTCCTTTTTTCTCCCAGGCCAGATTGCCTGTGAATTCTTCCATGTATTTAAACCCCGGCATGTATTTGCCCTGCACCTGTATATAGGGAGGGGTGCTTAAATCATACACATTGATTGCAGTGCCAACACTGGTCATGAAATCAACCAGACCAAACAACTTCAGGGTGGACTCCTTTACAATAAATTTTGGCGGTGAATTATCGCTCAGCATCGAGATCAGACCAATGGGCACCTTTTGTGTATCCAGTCCCGGAAGTCCGGCAATGTAAGCTGTCTGTGGGCTGCCATCCGTATTGGCGTACAATTGCCATTGCATTTTGCCCCCATATTCAATATAGTTTAGTCCTTTGTTGCTGGTGGTAACGGTTACCGGAATTGCATCCAGCATTTTCATTGTGCCGAATTCTGCTTTGGCATTATGCGCCAGCATGGCATTATATGTAATTTCAATATCCTTGATGCCAACTTCCATTTTTCCCTGAATTTTTGCATTTTTCAGCCATATTCCGTTGGTACTCATTTCCCAATCGGAAGATGTAAGGGCCCATTTGTCCAGTTGTAAGTTGATTGCACTGTTAGTGTTTAACTTCACCTCACTCTTCGTAATTTCCACATTTCCCAGTTTGAGTTTCAGGTTTCTGGGTGAGGTATTGTTGCAATTTGTATATAAAGTGGTGCTAATCAGCAAATGGTTGGTGTTGAGGAAAGACTTGGCAGGATCGGCATAGGCGGCATTGGGAAAATGCGGGAATGAATATTGAAATTCCCCTCCATTGCTGTTGCAAACGTAAAAACCAGATGCCGGAAGGGAAAGTGGTTTTTTTATGCCTGGATCAGCAACAAATACCGTAAGCATCATTTTGGAAGTTCCGGTTCCTGTGGTTGCGGCAAGCCATAAATCAGGCAGTTCAACCAACGGTGAATTGTATTCAGTTGAAGGAACTTTTACCCTGCCTTTTATGGCCCCGTAGTTGGACCCGGATTTGTACCGGTCAATCACTAATGCCTGGGGCGCATAGAGTTTTCCATTAAAGGTGTTGAGTACACTGAGATTATCGAGACTGCTGATGGCGAGGTTCACCGGTAGCGTTTTTGGCTCAGCAATGGGGATGTTTTTTGCATTTTTTAAAGCTCCCGGAACAATGATTACGTTGTTGAATGGGATAACTGTTGAAACATCGGTTTTAAACTGATCGTTCCCCGGTATACTGGTGATGTTTCCATTAATCGAAACCTCATCATCCGTTGAAGTTAATTTCAGCACTTCCATCGGAAATCCCATCAATTGGGTAATGTCCATATCGTCATATACCGTTAGGTTAAAGTCATGGGTCACACATTCATTTGAGGCATGATTGATCAGAATTTTCTTTTCGTCACCAATCAAATTGGATTGTGATTTTGAAGCCGTAACGGTTTGTTTGTAAAGCCGAACGGGGAAATTGTTGATGTAGTAATAACCATTGGGGTCAGAAGTGCCAGTCAGGGTGTCTGCGGAACCATTGTAACGCACCGTGGCTATACCAACAGGTGAAGCAGAGCCACTTCCGGCATACACATGGCCTGTGATACAGGCGGCTGGTTTTAAGGCACAGTTGATGATTGTGGGATTTTTGCCATATGGGATTTTCAGGTTAAAGTACCTGGTTTCGAAGTTCCGGTCGGTATTTTTAAACATTCCGACCCTGACCCTGTAAACCTGGTCATTATTCATGCCAGCATTGGTAAAGTTCATTTGCACAACGCCATCCTCATCAGTGAAGTCCGTGCTTTGGCCATTGGTCAGGTTTAAAATTTGTACCAGACAATTTCTAACGGGAAGGAAATAATTCCCTTCCTGATGGACAATTACCCTTAATCTGCGTTTTAAAGCGAAGAGCTCAATATTCAGGGATTGATGGTCCTGGCCAGCAACAAAACTAATGGTATCGGTAATATAGCCCTGTTTCTCAACGATAAGTTGTTGGGTTTGCCCCGGTAGTTTAGGCACGGGCATCGCATAATGGCCTCCTGCTCCGCATTGGATACTGTTTTCTCCAATCAACCGCACATAAGCATTGAGTGCTTGCCCGGATTCAGCATCCTTGACATACCCGCTTAGCATGGCACCTTTTTCCAGGGTGAAATTCCGATAGGTTTGTTTGCCAAACATCAACAGCGGAATGTCAATATTCTGCTCTTTGTAGCCTGTCTTTTTAAGTTTTAATTTACGCTCAGGGCCAATAACCGATTTTTGTGCCCGGCTATAGAGCAGGTTAAGTTCATTGAATGCGAAGGTGCCGTCAGAAGCCGTAATGAAAGTTAATTTTGGTGGAAGACATATACCAATAGTGCTATTGTTGATGCAATCAATCAGGGGTGATACAGGAATGTTGCCCTGGGAAGAGAAAAGCAATGTGGCTTCATCCTGTTGATTGAAAATATACACTTCGCGCAGTTCTAATGAAACACCTGCTACCGGATGAGGATCAGGTGTACCTGTCACTAAGCCAAAAATCCGTGGATATTTGGGTTGCAGAAAAATTGTGTGCGGGTGGGAATAATACTCGTAGAAAATTGGAAATTCAATGTTAGCAGGGTTAATGGTTCCACTTCCACTGGGTGAAGGTAGGTTTGATGGAGGAGAAACCCACATGGGTGCTGTTGAGGTGAAATATTGGTCACTGGTTTCCAGAATGTCGGTAACCAAGTAGTATTTGAAGGTATTATTGTTGTGCCACACTACCCGCTGGAAGGATACAATGCCCTGATTGTTGGTTGTGCCATGGGCTACCACCGAAAAACCGGGGAATTTATTGGCTACCGATGGATCTACTTCATGCTTCCTGCCTTTCAGCATCCCATCTTCGAGGGGGTACAATTGGTATGAAAAATCAATCTTACGGCATAAATAGACATTAATGCCGCTTAATATATCCGTTCCTACCGCATGGGTTTGGTCATCTCCATAGGTTTGCGGCTTCACTGTTATATCCAATTCGTAACTTCTTACCAGTGCAGTGATGTCGGGAAGGGCGTTTACTGATCCATTTTCCGGCAAAATGATATGCGTAGGGTTAAAATAGAAACTTTTGTGGGGCGCTTCAATGACAATTACTGCTACTTTATAACGATCATTGCCCATTTCGCCGCTGGCGTTATAGGTTTGGCCATAGGCGATATTCTGAAGGAAACTAAATGTGTAGTTTCCGTTGGCATCTGTTTGTGTTATGCCCAGTGTTTTCCCGATATCCGGGTCGGGGTTCGGGTCGGTGTCTTCCAGAAAAATATTATGTACATTTTGAGCTATGGGTGGTTTATCCCTGATTATTTCTGCTGTTGCAACTACCAGCCTTATCGTCGCGCCGGCCAGGGCGTAATTGTTGGCCCCCCCGGTTTCTTTGTACTTGTATTTGAGCTTGCCTTTTACTGTTGTTGTTATTAATTGAACCGGGGCGACCACCTGGACCCCATCAATATTTATCAGATGCGTATTGGCTTCCTGGAAGTAATTCGGTTGAGTGTCAATATCCCGGATGATTCTATTTTTCCAGGTGAAACTGCACACCTCACTGGTTCCCCCGTTCCTGAAAGATGCTTTCCCGGAGGGGTCAATGGCCGTTACCTGAAAAGCATAAGTTTTTCCTGCAACCAATGCTGGTTGTGCGGGCCCGTAAACAAAGGCGTTGGCCATGATGGTTGTCTCATAAAATACCGGGTGAGATGCCGAGTTCATAGCTGCGTTGATATCCATGTCAGATGGCAGTACTTCAATCATCAAAAGCCGGTATTGGAGGTTTACTGGTGCGCCCACCGGCCGGGTCCATGAAATCAGTACATTTTGTGGTTGCAATGCCCTGATGGTATCCTGACAAAGCGGTTGCAGGATCACAGGAGGTTCAAGGCTGGTAATACCAAAGGGCGCGCTGCAACCAATAGGTTCTTCTTCTGAAAGTGGCTGATTTGTGCTATAATCAAAAGCCTGCAGGCAAATCACGTATTGATCTTCAGGTAAACCATTGCCATAAATGATTTCTTCAGGCGTTATCCCCTCATAAACAAGATTATTCTCATTAAAAATATCCCCAATGTTGTTTATGTTTAACATCACAGGCATTCCTGGTCGTAATAAAATGGGTTGGGCCGGTTTATGTCCCGGTCTGGTTGAAACGCTGATTCCTCCCTCACTGCTTATGCTGCCATGAAGGTAAACGCTCAGGGTTTGATCAGGCGCCATGCTTTGTACTGTGGCCATAATTTTATTTGGCTGTGAGGTGTAATCGCTGATGCGTGTTGAATAGGGCGGACTGACCGCGATGGTTATCCTTACAGGATAGGTTTGGCCAATGGTTGTTAAGGCCGGCAAAAACATAGCCAATAAAATGGCCAGTCTGAACCACCCACAACAATTGGAATGGCTGTTTTTATTTTCAGAAAGTGTACACATAACTCAGGTCTCCTTTAAATTCTTTAAACGATGGATTAACGGAACCATCAGGGTATGATGTGTTTATGTAAAACAAGCCAAAGCGTAAGGTATTTTTCTTTATAAAACGCCACGTCAGGTTCAGGGAAGAGTTGGTCACCCATCCTTTTTCTTCAAGTTGATTGGTGCGTTGCAAGGTATTGTTGAATGATGCCGTCAACCGGCCCTTTTGCATTGACTTTGAAATGCCCAGTGAGCCCCCGGTAGCTTTACTTTGCATCAGGAAGTTATTGAGCAGGGTATGGTTTAGCGATAAGGAAAAAGAAAGCATGGAGGCATTTAATGAAAGGTTATAGCCAGCATTGAATAGGGTAGCCTGTGTTTCTGCCAATTGCGTGGATTGTGGATTTCTGTCGTTCAGCGACATGCGGTTGAACAGTAGCATTATCATGTGGTTTCTTTCGGCAGTTGCATACATTAGCCGTGGCGATATGCTCAGGTTGCTGGTTGTTGTAAACACTTTCAGTGAGTCGACCAGAGGTACCCTCCCGGCCCGCTGGTTGTTGCTGTAATTGCTGTATGCTACGTCGATTCCGAATTTCTGGTTTGGGTTGTAAGATGCATTCAACGAAGAAATAACCCGTCTGGCAGTTGCTTTTTTAGTGTTGCGAAGGTTATCCCGTTGCACTCCAATACTGCTCCTAAGCGCTAGCTTTCGCTTAAAGAGTGAAAATGATGGTGACAGGGTGATGTTCTCGATGTCGTTGTTAAAAAAGTAGGCGCCCATGGAATTGTAGCCCGGGTCTATGTGGCGGTATTCCAACCTGGTTGAAACTCTCTTGGTTTTGTAAAGCAATGATGAACGAATGGCTGTATAAAATGCCGAAGATTGATTGATGACAAATAACTTTTCCAACCCCGATAAAATGGGTACATCATTCAAATCGCCCAGAGAAGGGGCTTTCATATCATGTGTAAACAGGCTGCCACTTATTTCAGTTTCAAATGAAAGTGTTTTTGAAAAAGTGAAATGTGAATTAAGCCCTGCAACCAGGTTTTGGGCAGGGGCAGCCAGACTACTTACTTCGTTGCCAATTAATGAAGTAGTGTCATCTTTTATGCTCAGAAAAATGATGTCCACAAAGTTCTTTGAACTACCAACGCCTATTTTGATTGCCAATCCTTTGCGTTTAAAGGAGGAAATGGTGTCAATGGCCTGAGGGTTGCTTTCGGTGTTTTTTTTGAAGCGTCCGTATACAAATCCAAACCTGAATTTCCCCGGATTTAGTTCAACCCCGGACCCTAGAAAATTATGGCCGGCTAGCGTAAAGTCCGAAAAACGGAGACTGCGGTAACCCAGGTGAACAGTCGCCCACTTGTAGGTTGGACTGATACCAAATTGATTGAAAGGTTGGGTATAATTTCGCTGTCGGTCGGAAAATGATAAAGAGAAAGGCATGGCAATGCCGTAAAGCGTGGCGGTTGCGTTTGCTGAAAGTACATAGGAAAAAGGGTGCATTCTTTCAGGTATACCGGATGCATGGTAAAACATCAGGTTTACACCCATGTTGCCATATAGTATGATGGGCTTTTGGTCCCTGATGTTTTCCAACTGTTGGGCATGAGCATGAGCTGATGGAAGAAAACTCAGGCAGAAGGTAAACAGGACGATCAACCAGCGTGTTTTTTCCATGCTAATGGCTGCATAGGTCATTTCGGGCCCTTTACACCTGAGTTGGTGGCGGCATTGAAGGTTCATAAACCTGGGCTTTTATCGAATTTGTTGAGGCGTAATTCAAAATCCACAAGCAATGCGCAGTCGTTCCTCAAATATACAATTAAATACCACTAAACTCAATAATCTAATGATTAACTTAAAATTCAGAATTTAATTTATAAGGATTCTAAATAATGACAGCGTTGAATGAATCCAAAAATGACAGATTTGAAATCTGTGTGTTTTTATTTTAAGAATGTTGAATAAGCATTCTTTAGTTTCAAGGGTGTGTGTGTGTTATTTAAGGTAAAATGGTGGTTTTCTTATATATAATAGAATTTGTAATGTATTGAAATCCAATGTATGATAGTCTGTTTCTGTGCTCGTAGCTTAAAGAAGAGGGCTTTTCAAATCTTTCTGTTTTGTTGATTTTTTTGCCTTTATAACATGATTTTGGTTAGGCCAATCCTTCATTAAGGGCTTTGATGTCGGGTAGTTTTGAATAGCATGCAAATACCATGTCTTTAGGAAATTATATATTAATACAGAAATATAAAAAAAAGATTTTTTTTTTCATTGTTGTCCGGTAAAAACCAATACAAAGAAATTGCATAATGCAACCTTATGATTATCAGCAACAATTGATTTATGTTTAGCTGTTTTTTAAAAGTAAGCCCCCTTTAAAACAGAGCCA
>JAVEVB010000077.1:0-12766 GCA_034005265.1 Lentimicrobium sp. | reverse complement strand
ACTATTTCGGTTTCAGTCATAAATTTTCTTGTAACCACATTCATATAAATATCCCCATTTTTTGTGTTATCTGAATATTCGTAATAACCGTTAATGTATCTTGCTAATGAAAAACAACCGTTAACATCGGCTAAAAAATCATTGCCGTTTTCGTGCTTGTCCGAAGTTTTGTTTTCTTTACTCATGTCTTTTTAATTTTGAAAGTTAGAGCGTTTTAATAGGCTACGTTTCTTAGCCTCGATACGTTAGGCACAAGTTTAAGATCGCCCATCGAAAACTACTACCATACTATCTTTTGTTCCGCTCTGGGTTTTGCCTTTTGCGTTTAATGGTAAATAAAAATTTCCATCTGCATCCAACTTCCCAAACTTTATTCTACCTTCAATAAATTCTATTTCGGTCGCATTTGGTTTAATGTACTTATGAAATAGTTTTGTCGAAGTGCTTACAGGTATTAGAAAAACGCAAACTTTGCCTTTTCGCATTTCTTCAATTCCTTTCTTTACAAACTCTTCCTTTAGTTTTTGGCTGTATGGTGGATTTACAAAACATCGAGCTTTGTGATTTAATTTAATCGAAAGTTTTGAAGTATTCGGTGATCCTTGTAATTGATTTAATATCACACCAATCTTTTGGGTGTTTAGATCCTTTTGAACTGTTACATTTAACACAGGCTGGTACAATGTTTTTTTCGACTGTTCCAATACAAGTATTGTTTGATAAAGGGATAAAATGGTCTTGAGTAAGAAATTTTTCGGATTCGCAATACGCACACTTGTTTCCAAAATATAATTTACATCTTTCCCATTGTTCATAAGTCCACTCAAAAGTATTTCCTCTATATAAATGATTTCTGACAGCATTTCTTTTTCTATGTCCTTCTCTTCCTTTATCAGATTTTCTATGTTTAGTCTTTGAATCCTTAATAATATCTTTTGTTTTAGGATCGTTACGTTTTCTTGCCATAACTTTTTTTGCGTGTTCACGTTGGCAAGTCCTACAATGTGAACCAAATCCTGATTTACATCTTGGTTCAATAGTAAAATTAATTTTATCAAGTGGTCTGATAATCTTGCATTTTGTACATCTTGCAAAACCAGTGGATAATAGTCTATATTTTTCTGACTTGAGATACTTTGACTGTCTATTGTTTTTAATTCTTTCTCCACTTTTCTGAGATTGACATTTCTTACAACGAGATAGGAATCCCCTCTTTCTATCTGAGCGGATTGTAAATTGATTTGTTGATTTTTCTTCTCCACAACAAGAGCATTTAATTTTTTCCATTCTACAAAGTTACAAAAAATATCGTTATCCCAAAAAAAATTTACGAAATTTGAGTTTCCCCACTCAATACTTAATCCGTCAATCACTTCCCCCTCGCAATATGGGCATGGATCAAAGTCAAAATTAAATCGCTTATCCAATGCCTTATAAAATTCAGGTGGTGTAGCGTAATTATCATCATTGTTTACGTGTATTTTTCTCATATTTTGAAATTTTAAATTAAAAACCTGTGCCTAACACCGTGTATAAAAAATTAATTTACTACCGTTCCCAATTGCTTTTTAACTATCTCAATCAAACTTGTGGAGATACGTTCTGCTATACATTCAACGTGTTCGTGTTCATCAGCCCATGCGTCCCATTCATACATTAGTTTACCACAAGTTTTGCACTTTGGTTGTTCTGATATTATTATTTTTCTTTCCATATTCGTTTTTACATCCCAGCCAGCGCGTTAGCTTTACGTGCCAGGCTATCCATTTTACTTTCTTTTCCGTTGCTAGCTCCTTCTTTGTTTTCGGGCTTAAACCACACGCCGATCATTTTCTGCTTCCAGTTTTTTACCGGCTTTCCGGTGCTGTCTTTCCAGTTGGAGGTGTTATAATACTTGAAAGCTTTTTGCGCTGTCTCTTTGCTGAATCCGTTTGCTGTAAAGTAGTCTATCACTTCCCGCTCGCTTGGTGGCTCAAATGCTTTTGGCTTATTAATAACCGGCTTTTTTTCTTCGGGTGCTGGTGGTAGCTCTTGTTCCTGCTGCGTATTGATAAGTTTTTCAATCTGATCTACTTCAACGCCTTCTTTGCCTGTGTCGCTATGCGTGCTTAGCGTAAGATCAAACTTAGCTGCATAGTACTTGAAGCGTTTCAGCACGCCAACATGGGCTTTGTTGTTAGGATTGAGGGGTAGGTTATTTTGATGCTTTAGGAAATTGCGGACAAAGAGACAGTCCCGGCTATCAGACCACACCAAAGCTTTGCGCATGCTATTGACAATATTGATTATCTTTTTCTCGTCAATACCTGTTTCTGCCGACCATATACGAGGGGTGAACTCTATAAATCCGGCAATATCGCATGTATCGGTGATATAGATAAACAATAGCTTCTGCTCTGTGGTTAATTCCGAAAACCAACCATCTTTCCATTTATCCGTCTGTGTGAATCTGTAAGCCATGTTATTATTTTTTTTACTTCATTGAAGCTGCTAATAAGCCGCTGCGTAATCTTTTTGATTTAACAAGCAGGCTATCAGCTCTTGATAGTGGATGATAGTATGCGTATCGGCCTTCTATCTTAATCTCTTTTTCTGTGTAGATACGTTCCTCTATCTTATGCTGCTGCTTTTCCGGCTCAAAGACATAAAATTCTTCTATCTGATCTATGTTTTTGAGGTAGGTTATATCGTTTCGCTGCATCTTAACCACCTTGTACATGCGCTGCTTCATGCTTTGCTCCTTTCTGTGTTGATGCTGCTGCTAATCATCATCCCTCTCCTCCTTGCGTTTACCATTTCCCGAAGGCACTTACGCTCAAAATTTGATAGCTCTGTTTCTGAGTACATCTGCCCTCCGAATACTTTTACTTTACGTCCGTTGACGATATAGACGTTATCTGTTTCTGTTACTTGTACGTTTACCATGATGTGAGGTGTTAAATTCTTCTATTGCTTTAAATATTTGAAATGCTACTTGTGGCACTATGGCGTTTCCGTAGGCTTTAATACTTTCGTTTCGCCACTTAGGAAAGGTAATTCCGTCCAATCTGGAGGAAAACCCATCATTTCCGCTACAAATCGGGGATTGAGTTGGGAACTGCTCCCACTTACCGCAAACTGATCCGCTAAATTGTCGGCTTTCAGTTTTAGTCTGCCTCTCGCTTTTAACGCTTCTATCGAACTTGCCCCCTTGTAATTGCTTGTTGCTGGGGTTGGGAGCATTTTCATCGCTGCGTAATCGTTCAGGCCGAAGCTCCATCCCTGATTTAATTTCCTCTGTGTTCGTCCGTCCTGAATTTTGCTCCCATTCTTTTCGTCCCTGGCTTGTGGTGTTGGCAGCATCCCGCGATTCGCCAGCTCTCCAACTGACATTCCAAACCCGTTCCCATTGATTTTTTTTGCTTTTGCTTTCTCTCTCCGTTGATCGATTTTCGTTAAATTCCCGCAATTTGTGTCCATACAGATTGGAGTAGGCAACAAACCAAACTCTATCTCGTCTATGGGGAGCGTTGACACCTGCAGCTGGAAGTATAACCGGCCAGACCTCGTACCCCTCATTTTCCAAATCAGTCTGGACCTGCTCGAAAACCATCCCGTTTGACCAATTAATAAGGCCAGGAACGTTCTCCCCGACAACCCAAGTCGGCTGAATCTCTTTGATTGCTCGATAATATTCCGGCCAGAGGTTTCTGTCATCTGCTGTTCCAAGTCTTTTACCGGCAAGGCTGAACGGCTGGCAGGGAAAACCGCCTGTGAGAATGTCAATTCTTCCTTTGTGAATAGTGAAGTCTGTTTTGGTAATATCGTCATAAGCTATTGCGTTAGGCCAGTAGTATTTCAGTACTTTTTGTCCGAATGGGTTTATTTCACAATGGAATACATTTTCCCATCCCATCCATTCAGCGGCTAAGTCAAAGCCTCCTATTCCTGAAAATAAACTGGCGTGGTTCATAGTCTAAAAAGGTTTATTATTGAATGGGATTTGCTTTCCTGTTTCAGCTATATGCACCTGCTTTGCTGTGATTGCTGTAATATCAGCCTTAAACTGCTTTGCATTGCTGTTGCCGTCTGACAGGTGTATCAATACAATATTATTCACTTGCGCCAGCTCATTAGCTTTCAAAAATCCCATTGTTGTCTCAAGGCTCATGTGCGAACGCATCACCCGGTCATAGTAAGAGCGGTCTATTTCGATGTTTTCAAGCCTGTTTTCCAGTATGCTTTGGGAGTAGTTAGCCTCGATGATGATGTTGTTAAGCCCCTTAAACCTGAAAGGTGAGTAGTGCGTATCGGTGATAAACACAAACCTTCCGGATTCAGGGTGATGGATTAGGAAGCCGAAGCAGGCCACGTCATGCACTACCTCGAAAGGCAGTACATGATACCCACCGACAAAAAAAGATTTGCCGGCTTTAATGATATGGGTGTTGTGATGCGAAGAACAGCCAGCCTCGTTAGCTGTTTCTGCCGAGAGGTAGGCATCTATTCCTTCCCTCAAGTAGTAACCAAGCTGGCCTGCGTGATCGTGGTGGCTGTGTGTAACAATCACACCGGCAATCCTGTTTACGTTGTAACCGATTTCCTTTTTAAGTGCGGCAAGCTTTACACCAGCCTCAATTACCAACGCCTCGCCATCGTCTGCTTTAAATAAGTAGCCATTACCCGCGCTCGAACTTCCTAATATGCTTAACATCATCTTATAGCCTCCTTTTAAAATCCGGGAGTGGCATTTTTGTCCGTGCCTTTATCTTCTTCTTCAATATCTTCCTTTTCATGAGTTATTTTAGGCTCATCATCGTAAACTTGTTCGGCATCCTCAAAATCAATCGTATTTAAATTTGCGTTCTCATCTACTACCTGTTTCAGTTTATCCGCTTCACTTCCATCATCATCAACCAATACACTATCATCCGAGCTTCTGATAAGAATCTTACACGCCCTATTTATGACTGTTTTAATGGACATCTGATCTGGAAAATTTTTATGAGCAGGGCTATTTCCTTTCATTGCCCCTTGATTCCATGCGTCTCTGATCTGTGATATGCTCATAATTTCAACATCACGAGTTCCATCCTTCAATTCGTAGATAGCATAAGCACCTTTAATAGCTTTTTCAGAAATAGAATCAAGTGTTTGTTTGTGGCTGACTATATTATTCCTTCCTGTTTCAGCATCAACATTCCATGCAAAATCGTCTTGTTCAAAAATCGCCTTCGCCTTAATCCATTTAAGGTTTCCATACCGCTTTGCAAGCGCAATATTTCCTGTGTATTCAATACTACAATCCAACTTATCGCCATACGCAATGAAGTCGCATTGTTTTTTTAATGGAGACAAACCCCATACTACCATTTTCAAAAGCGCATTAGCTATGCTTTCTTTTGTGCATTTCATAAGCAGATTTGTCTTTGGATCTGAAAGAACTAAATAGGCTGCTTTTAATGCATTTTCAGGAGAGTAATCCTTTGGCATCTTCAATTCGCCAGTAGATTGAAACTCATTAATTTTAGACAATACCTGAGTAGATATGTCTTTTTTTACCGTATCTAACTTATTGTTAGATGAGTTAACTTGTGTCATAATTTTATTGATTTAAGAGTTATTATTTAAACTGCATATTTCCATTTGTATCCGTAAGCTACCGGCCTTTCTCCCCTGCAAACCTGAGTTATATGACCTGACTTTCTGTAATCCCCTAAATATCTACCTGCTTCACGAGCTGAACCAAATATGTTTAAGGTAGTTTCGTTTTCTGAAAGCTGTATAACTGGTTTTGATGATTTTGACAAAAAGCCTGACTTTCCTTTTAGTGGGCTATTCTTTTTGTGCCAATCAGATATTTTTTTCCTATTATTACCGTGGTTTGTATTTTGTTGATGAGTACACCACTCTAAATTTACAGCCCTGTTGTCAGTCTTAATCTCGTTTATATGGTTGACGCATGGCAGCTTTTTATGGTTTTTAATAAATGCTATTGCTACCAGCCTATGGACAGAAAAATGTGTATGTTTCTTGTTTTTAGCTAATATAACTTTAGGGTATCTTGATGTTTTTGAAATAGACAAATACCTGTATCTATATCCCCCTGTTCTGTAACTGCTTCTTATTCTACCATGGGTACTTACTTGATATAATCCTTCGTAGCCTACTATGTCTTTCCAGATTTCTGTTTCCATTTTGTTGATATTTAAGTGAGAAATAATTAGTGGAAGGCGCGGGAATCGAACCCGCTTGGTTCAGCCAGAAGTGTCTAAGAACTGCTGTAACCGCTCTCGCCAGTGAGCTAACCTCCCAGAAAGTGCTGCCCGGAGTATTCAACCTAAAATTCTGCATATAAAATTTATGATTAAGGGCAGCACAATAAATGAGGTAGTGTAATTATCAAAGAACGCCTCGCTCTGCGGCTCACACCATGCCGCCTTGAACTATTTTAAATTTCTTGAAAAAGCTGTCTTTCCAGCTTGTCAGTCCTGAACAGATTAGCGAGAGGCTATGAAACATAATATGATTAACCGACTCTCACAAGCATCTGAACCACTATACGTCAGACCGGACGTATTTATTCTTGTCAGTTAATCACTTTACTATTAAGCCTTTATCCCATGTTACTTCCAATTTTATTAGCTGGCATTCTGTGTCAATGATCTTGTTCACAGCTTCGGCATTGTCAACCCATATAGGAGCTGTCATTCCAATATGTTTTGAGAAGGTGTTAATAATGTCAATCCCTGCATTTATCTGAGCTGCGTGGTTAGCATCCTGATAAGGTACTCCATCGACCAGCGTTTCACAAGTCAGCTTCTCACCTCCGTTTATTTGCTTGTCGAACATTTGAAATGTAACCATGCTGAACTGGCTGTTGATAGCCTGCTCAATCATTTCCACCTTGTTAGCTTGCAAGCGGTTAATCACGAACTCCTGCTTTTCAAGCAGTGCCAATTCCTGCGCTAAGTCCTTTTCTTGCTTCTTTAGCTCATCCACACGCGCTTTGCGGCCTTCGATAGCTTTCTGATGCTGCTCAAAGCGTTCTATCGTTCTGATAACAGTATCACGCTCCTGCTCAAGCTCAACCAGGTTTTTATTTGATGGTACCATGACAACCTCCTGTTCAATTTCTTCGATCTCCTTATTGATACGCTTAACATCATCGTTGTTGCTGATAACGTCTTTAAGAGCTTGCTGTTTTTCATCCTGATTCATCAATTCACCCTTGCGCTTGTTGATTTTTAACAAACGGTCTTTAATTTCCCCGACACGTGATGTAGAGCGTTCAAGCTCCGTGGTATATTCATTTTTCAGCCAGGTGTTAATGCTTGACCCTGCTTTGGTTATGGCTTTAAGCTGATTGGATTTGTCGGTATTGAAATTAGCAACCAACTCATGCTCGCGCTCCTTAGCATCCGGCAAGTCCTGATGGCAGGCGGGGCATTTCAACTCATCATTTAGTTGCAGGGTCTTTTCATTAATCTTATGCCAGTCAATCCTTAGCTTTTCCACCTCTTTTTCCTTCGCTGCGGCATCCTCATGTAAGGAAGAAATTTCGCTAATTATTTCGTCCTTCTCGCGCAACAAGTTTGAAAACTCGCGCGTAAGAGACGAAATCTCAATATCAATTACCTCATGTTCTTTAGCATATTCGCTTTTGATAGCTGATTCTACCTCCATCAACTGCGCTTCGAGGGTTCTGACAGTGGTTTTTCTTATCTCGATATCCTTACGCTGTCTTTCAAAGGAAGCTGAGGCTGTTGTAACTTGATCCGTCAGTTCTTTGAGCCTTGCTTGTTGCGCTGCAATATCAATTTCCTCCTGGTTGTCTCCATTGGTACGCATAGCTTCATCAATACGACCAGGGAGTGCTTCAAGCTGTTTGTTGAGTAATTTCTTTGAGCCTGCATACTGTTTCAGTAGGTCCTCCAAAGACTTTTCTTCCTCTTGCAGCCGCTTAACAACCTGTAGCATTTCGCTGTCATTTCCGGCAGCATCTTCCAGGCTTATATCTCCTGCAAGTGCTGATACCATATCTCTACGTGCTGGCCATTTCAGGCTGTTGAAGTACATGGGGTTTGTGAGTAGCTTAAACTGGCTTTCTTCCAGAATAAAATTTACCTTACTTTGAAACTCCGTTTGATTCACCGGCACTTCATTCCAATGAAATTCCGTTTCGTGTCCCGTAAATTCCGTTTCTTCCGATCCGCGTCTCTTCGTCCACTTCTCTTTGTAGGTACGGCGTATAACATAGCTTACACTGCCAAGCTGTAAACCAGCCTGCACGATGTGATCTGCGCGGTTAAGATCCGTTTTTACGGTGTTCTTGATATTAAAGTCTTTTCGCTCCGAGCTATCCTTACCGAACAGCAACCAGGTAAAGGCGTCCAGTAGGGTACTCTTTCCGGTGGCATTAGCTCCAGCAATGGTTGTGTTTTTCTCGAAGGCCACTTCAAGGTTCTCGATGCCTTTGAAGTTTCGGATGTTTAGATAATTGATTTTTAAGTGTTTCATGGTTTATTGATGTTAAAGGGTTCATCTTCAATTAATGGAGCGTTTTTAATGGCCTGATAGGTCTGGTAGGCTCCGTAACCAGCGATAAGGAGGAATACGATTGATATTAACATGATACTACGGTATTTGCGTTTAACTTCTTGTGAAGCTGTATGATATACTGGCGACCTCTTTCAGTCCAGTAGTAGAGCAAGCTTGATCTTATCACTCCTGTATGGTCGGTATAGGTGTAAGTACGTGAGCGCATGAAGTCTTTGTCTTTGATTTTAGCAGCCGGGACCCATGATCCATTGACCTTGAATTGTAGTTGTTGCTCGAATAGCCACTTATTGAGCTTTATAGCTGTCAGTCCTAAGTCAGCCGCAATCTGCGTAACACTAATCAATCCTTCACTATTCAGGACCTCATTATAATACTCAACCTTCGGGGCTTGCTGCCGGATCACTTCATCCTGTTTTGACTTTGCTGATAACAGCAACTGCTTTTCTGCTCGTTCTGCTTTTATCAGCTCCATCATACTGATTACATAGTCGGGATTCAGAATTGCTTGCGCTATCTCTTTTTGATGATTACCCTCAAGCTCCTCCCATCTATCTATTATTTTAGCTCTCAAGACGGGATTATAACCTGACACGAGCAACAACGTCTCTTTTTTCGACAACAAATACTCCGGCCTGCTTATGCCGTTAATGTCCAGATAGCTAATTTCGTTAAACGAATAATCGCTCAACGCAGATTTGCGTTCGGTTTGATTGTTAAGCTGATGCACCAATACCCTTATATCTCTCATTACGTCAGAGTGTCTCTTTGTGGTTAAATCAGCTATCTCACGACTGCTCATTGCATTGTTTTTTTCGATGTTCATTTTTTATTGGTTTGCTTTGAATTTATTAATTTCTGACATCCTGAATCGTGGGTGTCCGGTTTTTCCGGTTAGCCTTACGGGAGTAATGCCTTTATCTAATAGCTTTACAAAAGTTTGAGGACTTTTGATGGATAGTATATCCATCGCTTCCTTGCGGCTGAGTAGCTTATCCTCCACCATACCTTCGCTTATCATCTTGGCAGCAACAAGCTCGGCCACCTTATTAATGAATGAAGTATCTGAGATAATTGCAGTTTTTATCTCTGACGACGGCACCATGCTTTTCAATAAGTCTTGAAACTGCTTCATCTCTTTATTTGACGTTTGTGTCATTTTGATATATATTTATACAATTCTTTAAACATTTAGACTTGCAAAAATATATCATTTGATTTAAAAAAGCAAGTAAAATATCGTTCAATATCAAAATATTTTACTCATTATAGCATAAAACATTAAACATCAGCGCACTATAAATCAAAAAAAAATAAAAAATTCTCGACCTAAAGTGAAATTAAGGACTAGAATAAAAAAGCCAGACCGGGAAAGGTCTGGCTTTTGTTGGATATGTTCACTATTTAGAAAATAGTTACATACTCCCAATTTCCATCAAGAACACCTCTATGTTAGAGTAGTAGCTGTTCTTTACATTCCTAAGCCTCCAGAGCTCATCTACAAGTACCACAACTTCTGCAATAGTCATATCCTCCACTTTCTGCGTGAACGTATCTGGATCAATGTTATGCTTCTCATACAGAGAATTGTACTTGTTGCTATCTTCCAGTGTGGCAATAAACACCGCCTTGTTAGTCATTAACCGGCTATCCTTCATGTTGATACCGTTGAAGCAATCCACAATGGCTAACATCTCATTGCGCCTGAATTTACCTTTTAGGCTTTCAAGTGTTACTCGACGAATCGCGAGGTATAAATCAGCTACACGGGCAGCGCCGTAGGTCTGCGTTCCGTATAACCTACTCAGCTCTGCCATCAGGTTACTGTCGAACCTGAAATTATATTTCTTTTCCATGGTTTTTTAAGTTTTTAAAAGTGTGTAAAACTTGCAAAAATTGATAAATTCTGCTGGTCCACAGCCTACGCCTGACGGCTCTGTTAAACTTCCATCAGCTTCAATCATGAGCCTTTCGACCTGGCTATAAGAATTGCTGCCGTATTTTTTATTAAAATCTGAGCGACTAACGACAAAGCATTGTGAACCATGCTTTAGGTCTGTTCTATCTTCTTTTTGCTCTGAATATTCTTTGGCTTCGCTTTTGTTCGTGAAACTTGCTATTGCAGAAGTCCCGCTATCAGCCCAAAAATTCTCTTCGCAAACAACGTAAATGTTTTTAGTTTTCATGATTATAATTTTTATGTGTTTGATATTTAAATTTAGCCCGTGTAGCCGATAGCGCAGCTATCTTGATTAAACTACTTCAAGTCCTTTTATTGTTTCTTTAAAAATATCCGGAATCATGTTATCCGAATATTCATTTATAACGAACCACTCAGCAGCTTCATCTTTGCTAATGATTTCAAAACTTTCAGTAGTTCCCTGGTATTGCGACCAGTGATTTAGAATAAAAACTCCACCATTTGTTAAATAAAGGGCTTCATGTTCCCATTGTGATCCGGTAACCTTTGAGATGTGATTGCTCCCATCCCAATAGGTTTCCTCACTAAATTTTTCTGCTTTTGAAACGTCAAACCATCTTCCAGTTTTTCTACCGGTTTCTGTAATTGCAATTCTGTGATTTTTCATGTCTTTAATTTTTAAGTTTAATATTTTTTTGAACGTTTAACGGCACAAAGATAATACAAACGTCTATACGTGTCAAGAAGTATTTCTTCCACTTCGTCTTATTTTTTGCGATAAGCCATGTAACAATCTGTAAATCAGTAATAAAAAAGTTATCAACTGCTTGAAAATAATTTAAAATTTATCTGGATAAGCCTAAAATTGCGCTTATTAAGCAGTAAGATAAGCGGCTTATTGCCTTAATTTACCCACTTGAATTACAACGTGTTAAAATATATATTATGGACCCATTACCTTACGTAAACGCTGGAACTCAACTACTTGGAACAATTGCCGGCCTATTTGGTAGCGCGAAAGAGAATAAGAAGTATGAGAAGCAGCAATCAGCTTTGTTAAACAACAGAAAACAGGACGTTACAAGCATCTTTAACAACGAATATAGCCGAGACTTCCTTGATACCGAGGTGGCAAAAAATGCAGTTAAAGGTATTACGCAAAACTACGATAGAAGCCTTCAGACGAACGATCTCAATGTCGCTAAGGGGGGAGGAACGGTAGAGGCACAAAACGCCAGCAGAGAGGCTGCAAATAGCTCGTACAACGATGCGATTAGTAACCTTACCTCTTACGGAACGCAATACCGCGATAATTTAAGGCGCGATTATCAAAATCAGTTAGGGCAGCTGTTCAATGTAGAAATGAACAATATGAACCAGCAGCACGCACAAAAACAAGCTACATGGGGCAATCTGATGGGTAACGCTGCGGATGTAGGGGTTGGATTATCAAGTTTGTTAGGTGGAGACGATGATTAGGTAATTTCTTAATCCAAAATCCAAATGAAAATTTTCAAAATTTTGACAAATTACATATACAAGTATTACTATATAGTAACAAGTATATATATTACTTATACTTATACCTATACCTATACTTATACTTGTGGGGCTTCGATCCCCCTTCCAAGCCCCTTGGAACCCCCTTCAAATTTCCCGTATTTACAGGGGTTTCAGTTTTTTTCAAATCTAAGCTGGATGCAAGGGGCTTCGAACCCCCTTCCAAGCCCCTTTGAACCCCCTTCGAACCCCCTTCGATCCCCCTTCAAATTTCCCGTATTTACTGGTGTTTCGCACCTTATTCATAACAATTCTAAATAATCAGGCAATGACATTAGCAATATCACATTCAGATACACTCGATCCTTCAAAGCAGAGAAGCAGAAAAGAAAAGATGCTTGACTTTATTGGCGGGATAGATACTTCGCGGTTTAATTTTGATACAGTTGAAGATCAGATTAACGATGCTGAATCTTATTCACAGCAGGTAGCAGGATATCAAGCTCCTACAAGTGAAACAGTAACCGGAAAGCCGGAGGATGCAGGCAAGCAAGATATGACAGCACAACAGTCGCAAGAAGCTTACAGGGATTATCTGACTACATTGCATGAAGACTACATGGGTATTGCTAAGCCTAAGCGCGATGTTGACCGCGAGAGGCAATTAAGGCGTGCAGGCAAGGTGCAGGGATATACGAACGCGGCTAGCACCTTATCGCAGGTGTTTGGTGCTTTTGGCGGTGCAGATGTTCCTAAAATTCAGTACAAGAATGAACCAGCGCAAGAGTTATTGAAACTCCAAGATGC